>JBGAFW010000008.1:0-191419 GCA_044227045.1 Labilithrix sp. | reverse complement strand
GACTCCGCTTGGAGCTGATCGAGAAGCAGGCGCGCGTTCTCGAGCGTCGGATCGTCGTCGATCGCGCGCTTGAGCAGCATCATCGCGCGGCGTGTGTCGCCCTGCTGTCGGGCGATCTCGCCGAGGTGTTGGTAGGCGAGCGCCTTCGGGAGCGGCGCGGGCACCTTCAACATCGTGACCTGTCGTAGCGCGCGCTGCGCGATGTCGAGGTTGCCGACCTCCATCGCGAGGTAGGCGAGCTCGGAGGCGACGACGCCGTTCTGCGCGTCCATGTCGAGCGCAGTCGTGAGGTGCTGAAGCTCGGCCGCGCGGTCACCGAGGATCTCGGCGATGCGGGCGAGGCGGTGGAACAGCGCCGAGAGCTCGCGCGCGCGACGTCCCTTGAACGTGCCGATCGTGCGAAGGAGAAGCTCCTGCGCCTCGTCGAGACGACCTCCGCTGACGTATGCGTCGGAGAGGAGCGCCGCGCAGTCGAGATCGTTCGGTCGAAGCGCATGCGCCTCTTCGAGCGGGACGATCGCGGCGGTCATGTCCATCTGTTGGGTCGCGTTCGGATCCGTCGCGGCCTCGAGGAAGAGCTGGCCTGCGCGGACGAGCCCTTCGAAGCGCGGGGCGACGTCTCCGACGGCACGCGCCTCTTCGAGCACGAGCTCGGCGAGCTCCTTCAGCGCGCCAAGCTGCTCGTAGAGCCACGCGAGCCGCTCGCGAAGCTCGACGTTCTCGGGCGCCGCGAGGCGTGCGCGCTCGAGGCCGCCGCGCGCGTCGGCGAGGCGACCGGCCTTCTCGCAGGTCTCGAGGAGCTTCAGCGCGGCGGTCACGATCCCTTCGCCGTCTTCGAGGCCGACGAGACGGCGATACGTCGCGCTCGCCGTGTCCCAACGCTCCTCGAGCTCGTCGACGTGCGCGATCGCGCGGAGCGTCGCGCGATCCTTGCTGTCCGTCTTGAGCAGCTCGGTGAGGACGTTGCGCGCCTCCTCGATGTCGCCGATCTCGAGGCGGAGGTTTGCGATGCGGAGGCGATGCATGCGCCAGAGCGCGACGTCGCCACGACCAGCCGCTTGCACCGCCATCTTGCCGAGATGCTCGGCGAGGTACGCACGGAGGTCTTGCTTGCCTTTGCCGACGGCCTCCTCGAAGTCTTGAAGTGCCCCGTCCATTTCGTTGAGGCGGCTACGGAACAGCGCGCGGCGCCCGACGAGGTCGGCGCGGAGCGGATCGTCTTCGGCGATCGTCTCGAGCGCGCTCGTGATCTCGGAGACCGCGCTCTTCAGCTCACCCGACGCCGAGAGCGTGTCGACGAGCTCGAGGAGTAGGATGCCATCGGTCGGATCGGCAGCGCGTGCCTCCCGGAGCACGTTCGCGGCGGCCTCGGGATCGGAGAGGGAGTCGACGTAGATACGCGCCGCCTCACGAAGGCGATGGGCCTTCTCTTTCGTGTCTTGGCGGCTGTGCGCGTCCGCGACGAAGAGCTCGGCGAGCTTTTGCGGCTCGTTCGTGTCGCGGTAGACGATCTCGAGCCGATCGCGCAGCTGCATGCTGCGCGGTGCGTTCTTGTAGCCGAGCTCGAGGGCGCGGAGGGCCCCTTCGTTGTCGTCGAGCGCCTTGCGTGTATCATGCAACGAAAGCGCGAGGCTCTCCGCTGCATCACCGAGCTCGATCGCCAGGCGGCGCTCCATCACGTCGGAGCGCGCCTCGATGTCGGCGTCTTCATCGTGCATGCGCTCGAGCGTGACCAGGATCTCGCGGGCTTGCGGATCCCAGTCGAGCGCTGCGTAGTAGATGTCTCGTGCTTGCGATCGATCGCGCTTCTCGAGCAGCTGCCCGAGACGGCGAGAGAGGGAGGCGACGGCCTCGGCGTCTTGGCGGTCCTTTGCGGCGTCGAGCTGCTTGCTGAGGAGCTCGGCGAGCTCTTCTTCGCGCCCGCCGCGCTCGTAGATGCTCACGAGGAGAAGAGCTGCGTCGACCGAAGACGGATTCTCGTCGACGATGTCGCGCAGCTCTTGGGCCGCGTCTTCGTCGGAGAGCTTCAGCTTCTGCATCTGGATCTTCACGCGCTCGAGGCGCAGCTTCGATCGCTCGTTCGGATCGTCGACGAACTCCACGACGCGCGCGACGAGCGCGACGAGCTTCGAGAAGTCGTCGAGGCGTCGATACACGTCGAGCAGGAGCTCCCAGGCGTCGCGATCTTGGGGCTCCTTCTCATGGAGCTCTTCGTAGATCGACGAGGCGAGGCGGAGATCGTCGAGCGGACCCGACGCGAGCCCGGCGACCTCGAAGAGGAAGCGCCTCGCGGCCTCGGGCTCGGCGAGCTCGGCGGCCTCACGCTTGAGGACGGCGGCCTCGCGCACGCGACCCGACTCTTCGCAGCGCCATGCGAGCAGCGCGAGCGCCCACACGCGGCCTTCGCGATCGTCGTGCTCGCGCTCGAGGTAGCGACGAAGGAGCCCTTCGGCCAGCTCGGCGTCTTCGAGCTTCTCGGCGATCTCGACGGCCTCCTTCATCGGCTCGGTGCCGGCGCCAGGGAGAGACCACCGGCGGGTGAGCGCGTCGACGAGTGACCGCTCGCGGCCATCGGCGCGCGCGAGGCGTTCGTAGATGTCGATGATGCGCTCGGACTTCGGGTGCGCGTCGGACGCAGCACGCAGGAGCTCTTCGGCGCGATCGGGGTTTGGATCGGCCTCGAACGCTTGCTCGAACGCATCGCACGCGGCGTCGACGTCGTCCGAACGGAAGCGAAGCTGAGCGAGCCGATAGAGCGCGTCCGGTGATGCGCCGCCTGCGTCGGTGTCGAGCGCGACGCGCATCCCGAGCATGCGAGCCTGACCTGCGTCGTCGCCGAGGCGTTCGTAGACGCCCGCGAGCGCGGTGAGGAGGTCGCGATCCTGCGGTCGAACGGTGACGGCCTTCTCGTAGAGGGTCGCGGCCTCTTTGTCGTCTTTGCGCTCCGTCTCGGCCATGCGCGCGAGCCGGAGGTACAGCATGCCGGCGAGCTCGCCGTCCTTGTCGGCGTACGTCTCGGCGAGGTTCCTGACGCGCGCTTCGTAGGCGGGGACCTTGCCCGTGCCCGAGGCGAGGCGGAACGCGGCGTCGTGCGCGGCTTCGTTCGTCGGCTCGAGATCGATCGCGCGGAGGATCATCTCGAGAGCCTCCTCCTTGCGATTGAGGTGCTCGTCGTAGAGGCCACCGAGCTCGGTACGGAGCGCGGCCTCGTCGTCGGCGTTGCCACGCTCGAGGCGCGTGCTGAGCGCACGGGCGAGGTTCTGGTGATCCCCAACACGGCGGAGCGCGGCTTCGAGGCGACGTGCCTCGACGTTGCTCTCGGTCGCGAGCTCGAACGCGCTCTCGAGGATCTCCTTCGCGCGTTCTTCGTCGCCTTGGCGAAGCGCGATCTGCGACAGCTCGAACATCGCCTCGGAGCGCGTGATCGGCGTCTCGTCGGTCGCGTCTTCTTGGCGGCGGAGAACGGTGAGGAGGGCGCGGTACGAGCGCTCGGCGCGATCGAGCTGGCCGTCATCACGTGCGAGCTCGGCGAGGGCGCGGAGGATCTCGGGGTTGGCCGGATCGATGCGCGTGGCGGCGTCGAGCTCGACGAGCGCACGTGCGCGATCGCCGACGGCGAGATCGAGGCGCGCGAGGTGGTAGTGTACGGGCGCGCGGTCCTTCGGGCGCCGGCCACCGAAGGCCTCGACGAGCGTACGGAGCAGCGTGCGCGCCTCTTCGAAGCGGCTCGCGGCGCCGAGCGCGTCGGCGAGCGCGAGCTTCACCGCGTTTTCGTCGGGCGAGAGGTCGCTGGCTTGCTCGAGGAGCGGGATCGCCTTCTCGGGCTCGCCCGTCTTCGAGCGATGCAGCTCGGCGGCTTCGCGCAGTCGTGACAGTCGGGTCGCCTTGTCAGGCGCATAGTGCGCGCCTTCGGTGAGGAGCGCCGCGAGCGCGGGCCAATCTTGCGCGCCGCGGTAGGTCTCGGCGAGGCGAACGCGGACCTTGTCGGCCTCGGGATCGCGCGCGATCTCGGACTCGAGACGCTCGCGCGCCTCGGGCTTTCGTCCCGCGGAGACGAGCGCGTCAGCGAGACGAAGCGCGACGGCGGCGCGCTCGGGGCCGTCCACGAGCTCGCGCAGTCGATCCAAGTAGCCTGCGGCGTCATCGAAGGCCTTCGTGACGGTGGAGAGACGAGCGAGCGCGTCGAACGCAGGTGCACGCTCTTCGAGCGCGACGACGCGGCGAAGGTGACCGATCGCACGTGGCAGATCCGTCATCTTCTTCTCGGCGACCTCGGCCGCGCGCGCGAAGAAGTCGGCGGCGGTGCTCTTGTTCGAGGCGTCTTCGTGCAGCTGCGCTTGCGAGGCGAGCAGGCTCTCGAGCTCCGTGATCTGGTTCTCGCGCGTGAAGAGCGTGGAGAGCATCTTCACCGTCGGCTCGTGACGTGCCGACTCGCCGAGGTTCTCTTTGAGCGAGGTGATCGCCTTCTCGACGTTGCCGAGGCCATCCTCGAGCACGGCGACCTCGAGGCGAAGCGTGAGGCGCGGATCGACCTCGGTGGCCGCCTCGACGAGGCGTCGCTTCAGCTCGAGGAGCTCGGTGCGGCGGTCGGCGGCGGTGTAGAGCGCGACGATGTTCGAGACGGCCTCGGCGTCGTGCGGATCTTCGTCGATGAGGCCGAGGTAGATCTGGATGGCGCGATCGGCCGCGTTGAGCTTCTCGACCGCGACGATCGCCGCCTCATGCCGGAGAGCGCGCGCCTTCTCGCGCTTCCACGGCAGGTGTGCCGTGTCGGTGAGGAGCTGCACGACCTTGTCGTGATCGCCGTCATCACCGTGGATGCGAACGAGCTCGCGTGTCGCGCGATCGACGTAATTTGCGGGGTCTTGTGGCGTTCCGCTCGTGAGCACGTTGGGCTCGGTCGCCCCGAGCCAGCGCTCGGCCGCAAGCTTGAGCAGGCGATCGAAGATCGACTTCGCGAGCGCGCGATCGCCGACGCTGTTGACCGCGACGTCGGCCGCCTCGGCGAGGAGGTCGAGGTCTCCGCCGGTCGTCTGCGAGAGGCGGAGCAAGCTGTCGACGAGCGGCCGGCCCTTCGCGCGCCGCTGGAGCTTCGCGAGCTCGGCGAGGAGGGGAGCGTTCGTCGGATCGTGCGAGAGCGCACGCGCGTATGCCGCCTCGGCCGCGTCGGGATCTCCGCGGCGGTCGCGATGCCAGACCGCGACGGCGTCTTCGAGATCGCGCGCGAGGTTCGGCGCGAGGCCTCCTCCGTCGTGGATGAGCGATGCGACGGCGAACGTGATCGCGTCCCATCCGGCAGACTGCAGCGCGGCGTCTTCGATCGCGTCGATGAGGTTACGCTCGAGCACGTTCCTCGCACGCGTCGACTCGACGAGCGATCGCGCGGCGGCGTCCCAGCGGCCGGTCTTTCCGGCGACGCGGATGACCGCGCGCGCGGCCTCGAGGTCCGACGGATCGGAGTTGGCGCAGTGAACGAACGCGTCGAGCGCAGCGCGAAGCTCGTCGAGCTGGGTCTCGAGCACCTCGCCCATGCGGAAGCGAAGCCCACGCGCCCACGTCTGATCGTCGCGACCGTCGATGCACTCGCGGAGCGCCTCGGCGAGGAGCCTCCACGCGCGCGTCTTCTCGGCGAGCCGGAAGATCTGCGTGACGGTCTCGTCTTGACCCGGATCGAGCAAGAGCGCGCGACGCACGAGCGTGAACGCGGCGTCGGGATCCTCCGCGCGCTGCTCGGAGATGCTCGCCGCCTCCATCAAGATGGCGATCTGCGTCGGGACATCGGGCGCCGCGTTGAGGCGGTGCTCGGTGAGGTCGAGGATCAGCTTCCAGTCGTCGGCCGCGACGTAGGCTGCGAGGAGGACGCGGACGACCTCGGCGCGATGATCCGACTTTCGCAGGAGCGATCGAAGGCCCGAGCGTGAGCCCTCCGTGCGCGGATCGGTGGTGAGCGATAGCTCGTAGCTGCGGATCGAGAGCGAGATCTCGTCGAGCTGCTCGCGCTGGACATCACCAAGCTCGCGCAGCGTCTCGGCCTTGTCGGTCGCGGTGGCGGCGCGCGTGGCGGCGCCGGTGAGGAGCTCGGCGAGCTCTTCCCAGCGCTTCGTCATGCGGTAGAGGGCGGCGAGAGCGCGTGTCCCGTCGTCGGAGTCGCCGAAGGTGGACTCGACGTCGCGCCACGTCTCGATCGCTTCTTCGATCGCGTCGAGCTTGTCGCTCAGGATCGTCGCGACGCGGATGCGATCGGCTCGGCGCACGGAGGCGTCCCGATCTTCGCGTGCGGCGCGCTTGTTGAGCGCGTCGATGAGCGGTCGCCAGCGCTCCGCCTTCTCGAACAAGAAGACGAGGCCGTCGAGGCTCTCCGGATCGCCGGGGCGCGTCTCGAGGCGGCCTTCCCAGGCCCAGATCGCGCGGTCGTCCTCGTCGAGGCCCATCGCGAGCCGCGCGGCCTCACCGAGCACGTGCCACTTCACCTCGGGCTCTTGCTCGAGGATCGCGAGGCGCTCGAGGACGTCGAGGCGATCGGCGCGGCGATCGGCGCGCTCGAGGAGCGGCTCGACATGCCGGCACGCCTCGAGGAGCGCGGCGTCCGCGATCGGAGAGATCGCGAGGATGCGGAAAAACAGCTCGATCGCGCGTTCGATGTCGCCGATCTTCTCGGCGGTGACGTCGCCCGCGCTCATGAGCAGCTCGACGCGAAGCGCGTCGTCGGCGGAGTCGTCGGCGGCGGAGACGAGCACCTCGGCGAGGCGATCGAAGCGACCGATGCGCGAGGCGATCGTCGCGAGCTCCGTGCGGTGCTGGGCGACCTCGGGCTCGAGCAAGACGAGCTGCACGAAGTGCTCGAGCGCCGCTTCGTCGTTGCCGAGCTGCACGTAGATGCCGGCGATCTGCTGATGACGGCGAATGCGCTCTTTGACGCTCTTGACCGCCTCGAGCTCCACCTCGAGGACGCGCGCGAGATCGGCCTCTTTTCCGGGGACGAGGTAGCGCTCTTTGAGGAGGGCGGCCGCGCGCTGGCGCACGAGCCCGCGCTTCGGCGCGGTGGGGAGATACGAGTCGCGCCGGCCGTCGGGCGGCGGCGGGACGGTCTCGCGAATGTCGGCCGTCTTCGGCGCCATCGCGAGCACGCGCTCGAGGAGCGGCGTGACGTCGATCGAGCCACCGTCGACCGCGACGCCGCCTTCGACGTTCTCGGACTGGTGCGCGACGATGTCTTCGATGACGATGATCGCGCTCGAGGCGTCGTTCAGCTCGTCCATCCAGAGCGCGGCGATGCGCGCGCGTTCCTTCTGCGCTTCTTCGTGCGGAAGCGTGAGCAGGCGAATGCCGCGGAGCGTGATGAGCTCGCGGTGGCAGCCATGTCGCTCGTAGAGGCGCTCGAGCGCCGACGTGAGGCGCGCGTTGTTCGGCTTGAGCTCGAGGAGCTGCTCGAAGTAGCGGATCGCGCGCTGCGAATGGTTCGCGAAGTCTTTCGCGATCTGGGCCGCCTCTTCGAGGAGCTCGACGCGGCGCTCTTTGTCCGCCGACGCAGCGGCGCGATCGTAGAGCGAGAACAGATCGTCCCAGCGCTCCTTCGCGTCGAAGATGAGCTTCAGGCGATCGAACGCCCAGGTGTCCTCGGGCTCGATCTCGAGCAAGCGCTCGAGGACGCGGATGACGCGATCGCTGTCCTCGTACCACTCTTCGTAGAACGCGACGGCGCGCTGGCCGAGCTCGATCGCGTCGGCCTTGTCGAGCGGCTTGCGCCGCGTCTCGCCCGGCACGTCGGGTCGCAGCACCTCTTCGTAGGTGTCGGCGAGGGGCTCGGCGGCCGAGACCTGCCGCGCGATCTGCTCGGCGCGATCCCACAGCGCTTGCTCGTGCGGGAGATCGCGGACGGCGCGCAGCGCGACGGCGTAGGCGGTGTCGTGGCGTTCGAGCTCGCCGAGCGTATCGAGGTAACGCTCGTAGAGCTCGCGGCGTGGTCCAGCCTCACCATGTCCGCCGGAGACGCCCGCGATCAAGTGATCGAAGATGCGGATCTTCTGATCGGCGTCCTCGACGGCGTCGAGGGATCCTTCGAGCACCTTCGCGGCGCGCGCGGAGACCTCGGGGTTCGAGAGCAGGCGAGCCGCGAGCTCGATCGCGGCCTGGTCTTGCGGTGCGCTCTCGAGGACGCTCGCGATCCGATCGATCGCTTCACCGGCGCGATTCGGTCGATCGGCGAGGATCGTCGCGATCTGGACGTCGAGCGCGTTCTTCGCGACGCCTTCGGACGCCGCGCGGCGCGCGAGGAGCGCCGACAGCGCGCCCTCGATGTCACCATGGGCGAGCGACAGGCGTGACACCGCCGCGAGCGCGTCGAGATCCGACTCGTCAATCTCGAGGACCTTCTTGTAGAGCTCGAGCGCCGTCTGCTCGTGACCGAGCTCGCGCTCCTCGGACTCCGCCCAATTGAGGAGGGCGCGTGTGCGCTGATCGGGCGATGCGTGCTCGACGCGCCATGAATGAAGCCAGCGCACGTCGCGCGTGCGCGCTTGGCTGCGCGGCATTCCGCGGAGGAGATCCTCGAGGCCGGTCGACGCCGTGACGCCGACCGCGTCGTCTTGCACGCGCTCGAGCACGTTGCGGTACGACGACGCCGCTTCGACCCACGTGGCCTCGGAGGTCGCGAGCACGCGCGCCTTCGCGAGCGTGAGCTCGGCCCACGTGCTCTCCGGCGCGCCAGCCGTCGCGGCGAGCGCCTCGGTGATCGCGAGCGCGAAGTCCTCGGTCGCGCCGGTGCGTACCGCGAGATCCGCCGCCTCGTTCAAGACGTCACGGTCTTCGGGCGCGAGCGAGAACGCGCTCCGCGCTGCGGAGAACGCGCGCTCGAGATCGTTCAAGTGATCCGCGAACGTCCTCGAGAGGCGGCGGAGGAGCGCGACGCGTGCTTCGGTGTCGCTCGCGAGCTCGAGCAGCACCGAGTAGAGCGCGGGCACGCGGTCCCAGTTGCCGACGCGCTCGTTCAGCTCGACGAGCTGGGACGTGGCGTGCTCGTCGCGTGAGCTGATCTGACGAAGTCGATCGAAGAGGCTGATCGCGAGCGGGTCGTCGCCGATGCCCTGCGCGACGTCGGCGGCTTGCCGGAGGCGCTCGATCGCCTGCGCGCTGTCGTTGTTCTTCTGCGCGAGCACCGAGAGGCGATCGAGGCACTCGATCTGCTTCTTCGGATCGGTCGTCTCGCGCACGCGTCGCTCGAGCACGGCGCGCAAGAGGACCTGATCGCCCAGCGTGGTCGCGACCGCTTCGACGAGATCGAGCTCGGCTTCGCCAAGCTGCGGATCGTTCAGGAGCGCGCCGGCGTGGATCGCGCCGCGGGCGCCTTGCCCGTGCATCGTCGCGGTCTTCGCGAGCTGCGCGCGTGCGCCTCGCGCCTCTTCGGGCGACGTGGTGTGACCGAGGTAGTCCTCGAGCAGGTCGCAGAGCTCGTCCCAGTTCTCCGTCTCGGTGTAGAGCTCGACGAGCGCCGAGTGAGCTTCGCGGTCGGACGGATCGTCCTTGACCGCGCGGACGTACGCGCCGATCGCGGCCTGTGGATTGAGCAGCTCGTAGCGCTCGATCGATCCGATGTTGTGAAGGAGCTGCCGCCGGCGCGCGGGATCCGCGCCGCGCTCGAGAGCCGCGCGGTAGAGGACGACGCGCTCCTCGGGGTTACCTTGCTCCTGGAGCAGCTGGTCGACGCGCGCGATGAGCTCGGGCGACGACGGCTCGAACGCCAGAGCGCGCCTGTACGCGGCGAGCGCGGCGGCGACGTCACCGGCGTTCGCGCTCTCTTCTCCAACGAGCATCGCCAGGCCGAGCAGCTCGTGGCTGTTCACCTCGTGCTCGCCGAGCGCCTTCGAGAGGAACGCGGAGCGGCGCTTCGCGTCGAGCTCGGTCGCGGCCGCTTGGAAACGCTCGACCCATGGCCGGATCGGTTCGGAGCTCTCGACCGCCTCGGCGAGGCCACGTGCGACGAACTCGACGGCCTTGTCCTTCGACACCGTCTCCGCGACGCGCGCCGCTTCTTCGAGCGCGGCGAGGCGATCGTGAACGATCGGCGATGACTGCGCGCGGATGTCGAGCACGCGGAGGAGCCCCTGCGCGTTCTTCTCGCCACGGTAGATCGGCTCGAGGACGGCGGACGCCGCCAAGCGATGCTCGGCGCCGAGCAGGAGCTTCTCGAGCGTCGAGCGGCTCGTCTTCTCTGCCGCGTCGAGATCGAGCGCGCGCTTGAACGCGTCGATCGCCGCGTCGGTATCGCGTGTACGTTGCAAGTAAACGTTGCCGAGGCGCGCGAGGACGAGCGGTCGCTCATCCCACTCGGAGGCGAGCTCGGCGTCGCGCGAGAGCGCCTCGGCGAGCTCGGGCCACAGGCGCTGCTGCTCGAGGAGCGGGATCCATTGCTCGTAGATGTCGCGCGCGGGGCCGTAGTGCTCGACCATCCGGCGCCATGCCTCCGACGCGCTCGGGATCTCCTTCGCGTTCGACGTGAGGACGGTGGCGGCGCGGTACGAGAGCGCACGCGCGGTGTCGCGATCCCCAGCCTCGAGCACGTCGTGAGCGCGCTCTTCGAGGACGTAGGCGAGGTCGATCCACTGCTCGCGCTCTTGGTAGAGCGGCTCGAGCGCCTCGAGGGCGCGCGCGCGGGCAGGGGACTCGACGAGACGGCGCCATGCGCCGATCGCTTTGTCGACGTCACCGAGATCGTTCGTGCAGATCTCGGCGATGCGCTCGTTCGCGCGTTGCTTCTCGTCGGCGTCGGGCGAGAGCTCGCCGACGCGATTCAGCACTTCGACGAGGTTTTTGACGTCGTTTTCGCCCTCGTACACCGTCGCGAGCGCACGCGCCGCGGTGAGCACGGCGCCCGGATCGGCGCTCGGCGCCGACAAGACGCCGGCGAGCGTGGTGCGTGCGCGCTTCGCGTCTCCACCACGGAGAAGGAGATCGCCCATCTCGGCGGTGATGCGTGACCGAACCCCGGCGTCCTTCGCGACGGTCGAGACGCGCGCGAACGTGCGCGCCACTTCGAGCGGCCCTTTGAGCTGCGAGCCGAGCATCACGTAACGCTGGCGCAGCTCGTCGTCGGCTGGATCGATCCCGAGCGCCTGCTCGAACGCCTCGAACGCGCCCTGCGCGTCGCCGAGCTCGTCTTGCTTGAGGATGCCGATGCGCCGGAGGACATCGCGACGGCGCGGTCCGCGCGTGTGCTCGAGCTCGATGCCGAGGAACTTCGCTCGCTCCTCCGTCGTCTGCGCGCCAGCGGCGAGCACGGCGGCGGCACGCGCGGCGAGGCCTTTGCTCTCGAGCAAGCGGATCGCGACGCGACGCGCTTCGGCGTTCGAAGGATCGGCCTCGAGCAGCGCCTCGATGTGAGGCATCGCGCGCTCGGGCTCCTTCAGCTGGTTGGCGAAGACCTCGATCAGCTTCTGCCGAATGCGCGAGGCTTCGTCGACGGGCGGCGGCGGATCTCCGCCGAGCGCTTGCTCGAACATGCGCGCGACGTCGCGGTAACGGTTCGCGCGAACGAACCTCGCCTCGAGCGCGTTGCGGAACTCGGGCTCGCCGGGATCGAGGCGGACCAGGTGCTGGTAGGTCTCGATCGCCTTGTCTTCGAGCGAGGCTCGCTCGAACAACACGGCCGCGCGCCGGAGCAGATCGACCTGCTCGGGGCGCTGGCGATGCGCCGACGCCATGACGCAGAGCTCGGCGAGCTTCTTGTTGTCGTCGACGCGCGTGAGCTGCGCGTCGATCCGCTCGAAGGCGCCGGTGTGCCCGGGGTAGGCGCCGAGCGCCTTCTCGAGGTAGGTGGTCGCGCCGAACTCGTCGCCGAGGATGTCGCCGAAGAACGTCGCGGCGCGAAACAGGATCTCGGCCTGCACCGCGGGCAAGAACGTCTTCAGCTTGCGGCCTTGCGCGGCCGACTCGTAGGCGAAGGCGAGCTCCGAGACCCGATCGAATTTGACGGCGGCTTCGTGGAGCTCCGTCCAGATGTTCGGATCGAGAACGTTCTTCGAGAGTGCCGACATGACAGAGTCGAGCACCTCCTCTTCGTTCTCGAGCTTGGCCTCGAACGAGGGAATTCCTGCGCGTGATTGTCGGGGCGACGGACCCATCTTCCTGATCTCAACACTTCGAGAGAGGCCGCGCGCACACGAGACGCAGAGCGAGCGCGATCGGAATTGAGAAGAAGTCGAGAGTACCGGAATTTCGCGTGTCTAGTAGGTCATCTTCAACGCTCGCCCTGAATGTCGAACGAGGACCGCGGCGCCTGGGATCGCAAGCCGGGTGAGCGCTTACTGAAGAGCCCTCCCGTCTTGTCCCGTCTTGTCCCGCCTTGTCCCGCCTTGGGGGGGCGCCGCCGCGTCAAAGCGTCTTGACCGCGCGGGGCTATCTCCCTATTAGGCGGCGACCACCCATGCAGAAACCGCTCGCTGACGTGCTTTCCGAGGGGGTATCTCCGCCGACGGCGATTTCCGTCCGCGATCTCATCGCCCTCGCGAAGCCGCGCATCACGCTCATGGTCGTGATCACCGCGGCGGGCGGTCTTTTCCTGACGAGCCGCGTCGGCCACATGGATGGTCCTGGCCCGAACGCCACGACGGTCCTCTGCACGCTGCTCGGCATGTCGCTCATCGTCTCCGGGGCGAACGCGCTCAACATGTACATCGAGCGTGACGTCGATCGCCGTATGGATCGCACGAAGAATCGCCCGCTGCCGGCGGGGCGCCTCTCACCACGCGTCGCCCTTTGGTTTGGCGTCATCCTGTCGGCGCTCTCCGTACCGGTCCTCGCGCTCGGCACGAACACGCTCACGGCGCTCCTCGCTGTGCTCGCCAACCTCCTCTACGTGCTCGCGTACACACCGCTGAAGCAGCACTCGCAGTACGCGCTCCACGTCGGGGCGATCCCGGGCGCGATCCCGCCGCTGCTCGGCTGGACGGCCGGCACCGGCCGCATCGACGCGGTCGGCATTGTCCTCTTCGCGATCCTATTTTTGTGGCAGATCCCGCATTTCGTGGCGATCGCGCTCTTCCGCAAGGTCGACTACGCGCGCGCCGGCATCGTCGTCACGCCGAACGTCACGGGCGAGCTCGCGTCACGCCACACGATCATCCGCTGGATCTTCGCCGTCGTCGCCGCGAGCCTCCTCGTCGTCCCGCTCGGCATCGCCGGTCACGGCTACCTCATCGCCGCGACGATCTTCGGCGCGATCTTCTTCACGTGGGGCTGCTACGGCCTCCGCGAAGGCACGGGAAAACGCTGGGCGAAGTCCCTCTTCGGGATCTCGATCCTCTACCTCGTGCTCCTCTTCGCGCGATCTTCTTCACGTGGGGCTGCTGGCACGATCTTCGGCGCGATCTTCTTCACGTGGGGCTGCTACGGCCTCCGCGAAGGCACGGGAAAACGCTGGGCGAAGTCCCTCTTCGGGATCTCGATCCTCTACCTCGTGCTCCTCTTCGCCGCGCTGATGATCGATCCCTGATTCGACGCGGACTTTCCTTCGGAAAGACCGCGCGTCAGTCGCACTTGTTCGTGAGCAGGTTGCCCGAACGAGAGCAACACGACGCCTCGACGGGCATCCCTTGCGGATTGGTGCCCATCTCGCCATTTTTCGGCACGCAGCTCATGCACTGGGAAATCCCCGTCACGGGGCTGCCGCACCACGTGCCGGCGCAGCACTCGGCGCCGCCGTTCGCGCCACAAGAGGCGTTGAGCTTCGTGCAGCCGGCGACGCATTTGAGGGCTTCGCCGCACGCGTCGCTGCAACAGTCGGTGGCGGAGGTGCACACGTCACCGAGCTGCTTTCTCGTGCAGTCGGGCCCAGCATCGGGCGGCGCCGCGTCGCTGTCCTTGGGAGCGTCGGCGGTCGCGTCCTTCTCCACGCTCGCCTGGGCGTCCAACGTGGATGCGGAGGCGTCGCTCGAAGGCTCGAGACACACGTCTTGAACGCAGACGAGCCCATCGTTGCACGTGCCGTTCGGAAAGCACCGTCCCGTCTTCGCTCCATCGGTGACGCTGTCGCCGTACCGGGAGCTGCATGCGAGGAACGCAGCCGCGACGAAGAGCGCACAGAGGAACCGGTCACGAAGTCGACGTGGCATCGACTCCCCCGACGACCCTAGTTGCACTTCCCGGTGAGGTAGTTGCCCGAGCGAGAGCAGCACGACCATTCGAGCATCACGCCGACCGGGTCCTTGCCCATCGGACTGTTGCCGGGGATGCACGGGATGCACTTGGTCAGCGCTTGTCCGCCGCACCAGAAGCCCACGCAGCAGTCGTTCGCCGAGCGAAACGGGCAGCTTCCGCCGCTGTTCTCGCAGGCGCCTTTGCAGAGGTGCTGCTCGTTGCAGGCGTTGCTGCAGCACTTGTCCTGCGAGTCGCAGGACTCGTTGTTCTGCGCCTTCATGCAGCCTGGGACGCCGCTGTCTTCGGGTGGCGGTGGCGGTCCGGTGTCGGCCGAGCCCGAGTCGGGCGCAGGGTTTCCGCTGCTGCTCGAGGAGGACGTCGAGCTCGTGCTCCCGCTCGCGCCGCTGCTCGAGCTGCTGCTCGCGTCGCTCGAACCGCTGGTCGAGCCCGAGGACGACGAGGACGCGGGGCGCGGCGTCGTGCCGTCGGACGCGTTGCCCGGTCCGGGATCCTCCAGGCCTGCGATCGACGCGCACGCGCCGATGATGGCGAGCGCCGAGAGGCAAGCGACGGTGCGGACGAGCCACGCCATGACAACCAAAGGATATCTGCCGGCCCTATGTTGTGCACCTGATACGCACGTTCGTGGTGCCGACGACATCCATGGACAGGGGCGCACCTCAGAATTTGCGGGCTTTTTGGGGGTGTTTCACGCAGAATGCGGCCCCGCTTGCCGTTCGTGTCGTGCTGGGCCTACGAGGAGTGAGCGGATTCGCCATGCGTCGGGACAGACAGCTTCGAAAGATGGCGTGGCTCGCGCTGCTCGTACGAAGCGCGCCGATCCCGATCTCGTGCATGGTGCTCGCTACGGCCGCGGTCGTCGTCGCCGGTACGGCGTGCACGCGCGAAGACAAGAACGAGGCGATCCCAAACGTACGCCTCGGTATGGCGCCGCGTGACGTCCGGAGCCGCTTTCAGCCTGGAGGCGAGGGGAGCTGGCAGACCGCGGTCGGCGCTGGCGATGACACCGTGCTCGAGTGGACGTCGCACGATCCGAAGTCGAGCGTGGCCCAAGCTCGCTTCGAGTTTCATCTCGGGATGCTCGTCGCGATCCGCGCGCACACGAACGACGCGCTGCCGGCCGAACAGGTCAGCGCGACGTCGAAGACGGTGACGCTGCGCGCTCCTGCGCACGAAGGCGGGACGAACATCACCGTCCTCGCGCGCGACTGCCCGACGCACAAAGACGAAGCCGACGCGCTCGCCATCAAAGCGGCGCGCTAACGGCCCCTTGCAGCCGGGCGATTTCGCCTTCGTCACTTAGTGAAGCGAGACGCCGAAGAAAAGCTTTCTCTTTGGGGCTCAAGCCACCGAAAACTTTGCGCGCGTTTATGTGGAAACGGGGGCTTGTAGCGCTGCGCCCCTCTCCTCTATAAGGGCCCCCGCCGTTCCCTAGTTTTTGTCGGTACATGCTCGCGCAAGTGATCACGTGCCGATCCTTTCGTGTGGTTTTGACGCTCGAGATCAGGTTGCGCGCATGCAGATCTTTCCCCGGTCGCTCAACAAGCTCCCGCTGATCCTCGGCGGAGTGGGCACCGTACTGCCAGGGCTTCACGCTGGTCAGATGGGCATGGATTGCCGGTACTGCCACGCCAACGTCGAGGTCGCCGCCAAAGCGATGATCCCGCCGACGCAAGTCTGCATGGGTTGTCACTCGATGGTGAAGACCGACAGCGCGCGTCTCGCGCCGGTCCGCGCGAGCTTCGAGTCGGGCAAGCCGATCGAGTGGGTGCAGGTTCACAAGCTCCCCGATCACGCTTACTTCGATCACTCGGCTCACCTCGCGGCCGGCGTCGGATGCGTGACGTGCCACGGGCGCGTCGATCAAATGGAAATCGTTCGCGCGGATCAGCCGCTCGGAATGGGATGGTGCCTCGAGTGCCATCGCGATCCGAAGCCGAATCTCCGCCCGAAGGATCAGGTCACGAACATGGAATGGAAGCCGGAGATGGCGGCCGGATGGACGCCACCGGAGGTCCACCCACCGCAGCACTGCTCGGGGTGTCATCGATGAGTCGCCGCGAACCGCACGTCTTCAACAAGCCCGAAGACGGAGCCAAAGTTTTCTGGAAGAGCCTCGAGGACAAGGCAAACCCTGCCGCTGCGCAGAAGCGCGCGGAGAGCGAGTTTGCGCTTGGCCTCGACGAAGCGAAGGCGCTCAACGCCGCGCAGAAGAACGGAACGCTGGTGAAGCTCCGCAAGGGCAAAGACCAGGAAGCAGCGATGGACCGCGTGTCGGTCGGTCGCCGCGGCTTCATGTTCTTCGCCGGAGCCTCGGCGGCGCTCATGGCCGAAGGCTGCGCGCGCCGGCCGGTCGAGAAGATCCTGCCGTACGCGAAGGCGCCCGAGCATGTCCTTCCGGGCACCACCACGTACTACGCGTCGGTCATGCCGTCGCGCGGCGACGCGATCGGCGTCCTCGTCGAGAGCCACGAAGGCCGCCCGACGAAGATCGAGGGCAACCCGGTCCACCCGTCGAGCAACGGCGCGACGGACCTCTGGACGCAAGCGGCCATCTACGACCTCTACGATCCCGATCGCGGCACCTCGCCGATGAAGGGCGTTCGCCAGCCGGCAGGCGGCTACGGCCAGCACACGCCGGCGACGTGGGCGGACTTCGATCAGGCGTTCACCGACATCCTCCGCACCGCGGCGACCGACGGCGGCTCACGCCTCCGCGTCCTGATGGAGCCCACGACCTCGCCCACGATGATCCGCCTCGTGCGCGACGCGCTCGCGCAGAAGCTTCCTCAGGCGAAGGTCTACGTGTGGTCGTCGGCGAACGACGGCAACGCGCGTGAAGGCGCGAAGCTCGCGTTTGGCCAGGCGGTCAACGTCGTTCCCTCGTACCACGAGGCGAAGGTCATCCTCTCGCTCGACTCCGACTTCCTCGGGACCGAGACGGGCAGCACGCGTGCGTCACGTGGCTTCGCCGAGGGTCGCAAGCTCAAGAACGGTCCGTCGGACACGATGAACCGCCTCTACGTCGTCGAGCCCGCGTTCACCACGACGGGCATGAACGCCGATCATCGTCTTCGCCTGCCGGCGCAAGACGTCGAGCGTTACGTCCTCGCGCTCGCGAAGGAGCTCGCCGCCTCGCACAAGGTCGAGCTCGGCGCGCTCGCGGGCAAGGGCGACGCCGCGGGCATTCCTCCGCAGTGGCTGAAGGCCGTCGCGGCGGATCTCGCCGGCGCACGGGCGAAGGGCGTCATCGTCGTCGGCTCTCGCCAGCCGGCGCGTGTCCACGCGCTCGTCCACGCGATCAACGCGGCCCTCGGAAACGTCGGTCACACGATCAACTACTTCCCGGTCGCCGATCCGCTCGAGGCCGATCCCACGGCGAGCCTCAAGCAGCTCGCGACGGACATCGAGAAGGGTGGCGTCGGTACGCTCGTCATCCTCGGCGGCAACCCGATCTACGACGCCCCGGCCGATCTCAAGATGGCCGAGCGCATCAAGGCCGTCGCCTCGACGGTGCACGTCTCGAGCATCCTCAACGAGACGAGCGACGTGTGCGCGTGGTACGTCCCGCGCGCGACCGAGCTCGAGTCGTGGGGTGACGCGCGCGCGGTCGACGGCACCGTGTCGCTCATCCAGCCGCTCATCGCGCCGCTCTACGGCGGACGAAGCGACATCGAGATCGTCGCGCGTATCGCTGGCGACACGCAGCCGAAGGGCTACGCGCTCGTGCAGCAGACGCTGAAGGGCTCGGTCTCGAACGTCGGACTCTTCAACAAGACGTGGAACGAAGGCTTGAAGACGGGCGTCCTCGGCCCCGCCGCTCGCGCCTTCGGACCGATCGACGCGCGCCAGACCGAGGTCGCCGCCGAGCTCGCGAAGGCGAAGGCGCCGGCCGCGCTCTCGCCGCAGAGCCTCGAGGTCACGTTCGCCCCGTGCCCGAAGCTCCTCGACGGTCGCTACGCGAACAACCCGCTGCTCCTCGAGCTGCCCGATCCGGTGACGAAGGTCACCTGGGACAACGTCGCGTTCGTCTCGCCGGGCACCGCGAAGGCGCTCAATGTCGAGAGCGGCACCGTCGTCCGCCTCGAGCGTGAAGGCGGCATGCACGTCGACATCCCGATGTGGGTCACGCCGGGACAGGCCGACAACGCGATCACCGTTCATCTCGGCTGGGGACGCCAGAAGGCAGGTCGCTACGGCGACAAGCACGGCTTCGACGTCTACCCGATCCGCACGAGCGACTCGATGGGCTGGGCCACCGGCGTCAAGGCGCGGGTGCTCGATCACGGTGAGCTCGACGCCCTTCGCCCGCGCCTCCGCAAGGTCGGCATGGCGGCAGGCGAGAGCCCGCTCCCCGCGCGTATCCGGCCGGACGATCCGTTCGACGCGGACACGTGGAAGTACAAGCTCTCGCAGACGCAAGAGCACGACACGATGGAAGGCCGCCCGGTCGCCATCGACGCGACGCTCGAGCAGTACAAGAAGAACCCGCAGTTCGTTCAGTTCCCGGACAACGAGCGCAAGGATCGCGATCAGCACGGCGAGGTCATCGCCGTCCGCGAGACCGGCTCGCCCGATCCGCACACGCCGCCGCTCTGGGGCGACTGGAAGGACGAGACCTTCTTCAAGAACAACCACCGCTGGGGCATGGGCATCGACCTCACGAGCTGCACGGGGTGCAACGCCTGCGTCGTCGCGTGTCAGATCGAGAACAACGTCCCGGCCGTCGGCAAAGAGCAGATCTGGCGCGGCCGCGAGATGTACTGGCTGCGCATCGACCGCTACTTCGTCGGCCTCGACGAGAACGATCCGCAGGTCGTCTTCCAGCCGGTCGCGTGCGTCCAGTGCGAAGAGGCTCCGTGTGAGAACGTCTGCCCCGTCAACGCGACGGAGCACTCACCCGAAGGCCTCAACGACATGGCGTACAACCGCTGCATCGGCACGCGCTACTGCGCGAACAACTGCCCGTACAAGGTTCGTCGCTTCAACTTCTTGAACTACCACACGTCGGGCGGCTTCTACGACGACGTGCCGGAGAGCGAGAAGATGCACTTCAACCCCAACGTCACCGTGCGCATGCGCGGCGTCATGGAGAAGTGCACGTACTGCGTGCAGCGCATCCAAGAGGCGAAGATCAAGAGCAAGCGCACCGGCAAGCCGATGAAAGACGGCGACGTCGTCACCGCCTGCCAGCAGGTCTGCGCCGCGGAGTGCATCGTGTTCGGTGACCTCAACGACCCGAACAGCAAGGTCTCGAAGTGGCGCGCGAAGGATCGCAACTACCGGCTCCTCAGCGAGCTCGGCACGCGACCGCGCACGACCTACCTCGGCAAGATTAGAAACCCGAACCCTGCCATGGCTGATGGCGGCGGAACCAAGGGAGCCTGAGAGAGATGTCATCCTGGAATCTCCCCATCAAGTCGCTTGGTGAAACCCCGCTCACGGGCGAAGGCGTCACCTTCAAGTCGATCAGCGAGACGGTCTGCCGCGTCACGGAGAACAAAGCTCCGCGCGGTTGGTGGATCGGCTTCCTCATCGCAGCATCGTTCACCGGGATCATGGGCGCCGCGATCGGCTACCTGTTCTGGACGGGCGTTGGTGTCTGGGGAAACAACGCGCCGGTCTACTGGGCGTGGGACATCACGAACTTCGTCTGGTGGATCGGTATCGGTCACGCCGGAACGCTCATCAGCGCCGTCCTCTTCCTCTTCCGCCAGAAGTGGCGCACCGCGATCAACCGCTTCTCCGAAGCGATGACGATCTTCGCCGTCATCTGCGCGCTCATCTTCCCGGGCATTCACGTCGGACGCGCTTGGTACGCGTACTACATGTTCCCGCTCCCGAACGAGATGAGCATCTGGCCGAACTTCAAGAGCCCGCTCATCTGGGACATCTTCGCCGTCTCGACCTACTTCACGGTCTCGCTCCTCTTCTGGTTCGTCGGTCTCGTCCCCGACTTCGCGACGCTCCGCGATCGCGCACGGAACAAGTACCGCCGCATCGTCTACGGAGCGCTTGCCCTCGGCTGGCGCGGCGCGAACCGCCACTGGCAGAACTACGAGCGCGCGTACCTCATCCTCGCCGCGCTCTCGACGCCGCTCGTCCTCTCCGTGCACAGCGTCGTCTCCTTCGACTTCGCGACGTCGCTCATGCCGGGCTGGCACACGACGATCTTCCCGCCGTACTTCGTCGCCGGCGCCGTCTTCTCCGGCTTCGGAATGGTCATGACGCTCATGCTGCTGACCCGCGCGGTCTACGGCATGCGCAGCCTCGTGCTGATGAAGCACCTCGAGCTGATGAACAAGATCATGCTCGTGACGGGATCGCTCGTTGGCTACGCGTACGCGATGGAGTTCTTCATCGCCTGGTACGGCGCGAACGACTACGAGTGGTTCGTCTTCAAGAACCGCGCAGGTGGCCCGTACGCCTGGGCGTACTGGACGATGATCTCCTGCAACGTGCTCTCGCCGCAGGTGTTCTGGTTCAAGCGCTTCCGCACGAGCATCCCCGTCATGTTCGTCGTGTCGATCCTCATCAACATCGGCATGTGGTTCGAGCGCTTCGTCATCATCGTGACGTCCCTCCACCGCGACTTCCTCCCCTCGAGCTGGGGCTACTTCCGCCCCACGCTGGTCGACATCTTCACGTACGCCGGCACGCTCGGACTCTTCTTCACCGCATTCCTCCTCTTCATCCGCTGGATCCCGATGATCGCGATCGCAGAGGTCAAGGGCGTCATGCCCGAGGCCGACCCGCATCACGAGCACGGTGACGGCGAGCACGCAGACGAGGCTCACGCGTCTCCCGCCCATGCGGAGGCTGAGTAAACATCATGGCTCACGTCGACAAAGACACGCAGCAGGACGAGACTCCGGCGCTCTTGCTCGCCGAGTTCGATACGCCGGGCGAGGTGCTTCACGCGGCCGAGAAGCTGCGCGATGCAGGCTACACGCAGTTCGACAGCCACTCGCCGTTCCCCATCCACGGGATGGACGCAGCGATGGGCCTCAAGGACTCGAAGCTCGGGCTCATCGTGTTCCCGATCGGGCTCATGGGCACCACGCTCGCGTTCCTGATGATGTGGTGGATGAACGGCGTCGACTACCCGCTCGTCATCGGCGGCAAGCCTCCGTACAGCTTGCCCTCGCAAGTCCCGATCATGTTCGAGCTCACGATCCTCTTGTCGGCGCTCTCGACCGTGTTCGGCATGTTCCACCTGAACCGCCTCCCGCGGCATCACCACCCGATCTTCAACTCGGAGCGCTTCAAGGGCTTCTCCGACGACAAGTTCTTCATCTCGGTCGAGTCGACCGATCCGAAGTGGAGCGTCGACTCCACGAAGAAGCTCCTCGAGAGCGCGCACGCGAAGTCGATCGAGCTCGTCTACGACGATGACGAGGGCGGCGCAGACTTCGAGCCCGCAGCAGAGGGAGGACACTGAGATGTCATCCACGATCGCTTCCCGCGTCTTGATCGGCGCTGTCACACTCGCCGCGCTCACGAGCTGCCGCGGTCAAACGTCACGCGAGTCGCCGATCGTCGGCATTCGCAACATGTACGACCAGCCGCGCTACGACGTCCAAGAAGAGTCGGCGTTCTTCCCCGATCACCGCACGATGCGTCCTCTCGTCGAGGGTGTCATCGCGAACGACCAAGACGTCGATCCTCAGATCGCGCACGGTCGCCTCGAAGACGAGTCGGGCTACGTGCTCACGATCCCGCCGCAGGTCATCGCGCGGAGCGGCGGCGCGCAAGTGATGGTCGAGCGCGGCAAGGCCCGTTACGGCATCTACTGCGCTCCCTGCCACGACAACACCGGCAGCGGTGAAGGCCTCGCGAAGCGCCGCGCGGTGGCGTCGGGCGCGACGGCGTTCGTCCCGCCCACGTTCCACCAAGACCGCATCCGCCACATGCCGGACGGTCAGCTCTTCGCGACGATCACGAACGGCAAGAGCAACATGCCGCCGTACGCGATGCAGATCAAAGTCGACGATCGCTGGGCGATCGTCAGCTACGTCCGCGCGCTCCAGGTCGCGCAGCCGAAGATGGCAGCTCAGGGTCCCGCGATGCCGACGGCAGTTCCGGGCGGAACCAGCATGCCTGCGCCGGGTGGCTCCTCGCCGCCGGCACCAGTCCCAACAACGGAGAAGAAGCCGTGAGCGCTTCCAAGGACAAGAGCAGTAACGTGAAAGATTGGCAGCTCACTGGCTCGTGGGCCGGTGCGTGGAAGATCTTCGCGGGCATCGGAGTGCTCGGCCTCGTCGGCTCGGGTGTGGGCTACACGATGGATCCACGACGCTTCGCGTTCTCGTGGCTCTTCGCGTTCATCACCGTCCTCACGATCTGCCTCGGGTCGATCTTCTTCGTCCTCATCCAGCGCCTCACGTCGGCCGGATGGAGCGTCACCGTTCGACGCACGGCGGAGTTCTTCGGGCTCGGCATCATCGCGCTCGCGCCGCTCTTCATCCCGGTCCTCGTCTCGATGAACCACCTCTTCCCGTGGCTCGGCGAGCACCACGAGGAGCCGGCCGCGCACGAGCAGCCGCACAAGGTCGGCGACAACACCGGCATCAACCTGATCAAGCCTGCCTACGCGCAAGACCACGCCGCGCCGTCCGAGCCTGCGCACGGAAACGCGCCCGCGGCCGATCACCCCGGCGACGTCGCCGGTCATCTCCCCGGCTCGAAGGCGGGCGTCCCCGGCGATCACGCCGCGGCTGCCGACGCTCCGCACGGCGCCGCTGCGGGTCACGCCGCGCACGGACCGATGGGCGATCCCCACGCGGTCATCGAGAAGGAGATCCTTCGCAAGAAGGCGCCTTACCTGAACCGCACGTTCTTCCTCGTGCGCGTCGGCATCTACTTCCTCGTGTGGATCCTCATGGCCACGCGGATGTTTGGCTGGTCGGTCGCGCAGGACAAGAGCAAGGATCCGAAGCTCACGCTCACGGCGCAGAAGTTCGCGCCGCCGATGACGTTCCTCTACGCGCTCACGCTCACGTTCGCGGCGTTCGACTGGATCATGTCGCTCGAACCCACGTGGTTCTCGACGATCTTCGGCGTCGTCATCTTCGCGTGTGGCGTTGTCTCGAGCTACGCGGTCATCATCCTCACGACCCTCGCGCTCCGCTCGTCGGGCCCGCTCAACGGCGCCGTGACGATCGAGCACTACCACGACCTCGGAAAGCTCCAGTTCGGCTTCCTCGTCTTCTGGGCCTACGTCGGCTTCTCGCAGTACATGCTGATCTGGTACGCGGCGCTTCCGGAGGAGACGACCTTCTATCACAACCGTTGGGACTTCGACCCGTGGAGCAACGTCTCCATGGCCATCATCCTGTTCCACTTCGTCGTGCCGTTCTTCTGGACGATCTCCCGCAACTTCAAGCGCAACGTCGGTCGTCTCCAGATCGGCTCGGCGATCCTCCTCGTGATGCACGTCGTCGACATCTACTGGTTCGTGATGCCGAACTTCCACCTCGGTAAGGCAGGCTTCACCTTCCACTGGCTCGACGCAGCATGCCTCCTCGCCGTTGGCGGCATCTACGCGGCGTTCGTCTTCAACCGCATGACGCAACACTCGCTCGTGCCCGTTGGCGATCCCCGTCTCCAGCGCGCCCTTCACTTCCAGAACGCCTAAGGACACAAAGAGCAAGCCATGGCGATCGACAACACACCGCCGAGACTCAAGCTCATCGTGACGATTGCGGTCATCACCGTCGTCACGCTCGTGAGCCTCGATTTCGTCTTCAAGAGCTACTACGGCATGATGACGGACGAGGCGCAGCACGAGAAGGTTGCCCCGACGACGGAGAGGGACAACCTCCACAAGGCCGAGCAAGCCGCGCTCACGTCCGCGAACATCGACCAAGCGATGAAGTCGGTCGCCGCGGGCACGCGCCCCGAATCGATCACGCCGCAGCCTTCGGAAGACATGGGCCCAATGACCGGATGGAGCAAGCTCCCGAAGGCCGCGCCCACGCCGGTCCCGCACGACGCGACGCCCACGACCGCGGGTGACGCCGGCGTGACCGGTGACGGCGGCGCGATGATGACCGGCGATGGCGGCGTCATGCTCGCGGGTGACGCCGGCGCTGCAGGCAAGGGCGACGGCGGTCTGCCGCTTCCGAAGCACGGCGGCGGAGCGCACTGATCGGGCTTCCGGTCCGAGAACACCCATCATGAAGCACACGCAGCACACGACCACGACGAAGAAGCCGGGCAGGGCGCACGTGCGCTTGATCGCCCTCTTCACGTGCGTGCTCGTCGCGCTGCTCTTCCCGAGCTCGGCGGGCGCGCAGATCGCGCACACGCCGCGTGAGCTCGAGCACGTCGGCGTGACCGAGCATCTCGACGGTCCGCTTCCGCTCGACACGGCGTTCCGCGATCACATGGGTCGCCCGGTGACGCTCGGAAAGTACTTCGACGGCAAGCGTCCCGTCGTCCTCCAGTTCGCGTATCACACGTGTCCGGTCGTCTGCTCGATGATCACGACCAACCTGAACGCGGGCCTCAAGGACGTCCCGTGGACGATCGGCAAAGAGTACGACGTCGTCACGATCTCGATCGATCCGAACGAGTCGCTCGAGAAGACGCAAGCCAAGCGCGCGAGCGTGATGGCCGACTACGGCCGCGGCGTCTTGATGAACAACGCGGACGACATCGGCTGGCACTTCCTCTCGGGAGACGCGAAGGCGATCGCTGCGGTCACGGCCGCCGCGGGCTTCGAGTACCAGTACGACGAGCGCCAGAAGCAGTGGGGTCATCCCTCGGTCGTCTTCATCGTGAAGCCCGACGGACACCTCGCGCGTTACCTCTACGGCCTCGAGTTCCCCGGCAGCGATCTCCGTCTCGGCCTCCTCGAGGCGAGCGAAGGTCGAAGCATCTCGACCGTCGAGAAGCTGATTTTGTACTGCTACCACTACGATCCGCAGGGCGGAAAATACGTCCTCGTCGCGCAGCGCGTGATGCAGGTCGGAGCGGGTGGTGTTGCGCTCGTGTTGATCCTCGTGCTCTCGCTGCTTTGGGCGCGCGAATTCAAGAAGAAGAAGAGCAGCGATGGCGATGCCGCGACCACCAGCACCGAAGCGGCCGCCCTTTCCAAAGATTCATCATCGCAACAGAGCGACTTGACCGATGTGGTCACAGTTCGAGGAGGCTGAGCGCGTGTTTCTCTTTCAACCCGCCGGATCCGATCACTTCCAGTTGCCGCCGACGATGGCCGACACGGCACCGCCGATCGACAAGGCGTACGACTTCATCTTCTGGTTCTCGGTCGTCTTCACGGTCGCGATCACGGGAGCGCTCGTCTACTTCGTTGGAAAGTACAAGCGTAAGAAGGGCGTGCGTCCGGAGCCCACCGGCCACTTCATGAAGCTCGAGCTGTTCTGGACGATCACGCCCACGATCTTCATCTTCTTCCTCTTCCACGCCGGCTTCGTCGGATACATCCGCAACGCGACGGCAGCCGAGGGCGCGACCGAGATCCGCGCGCGCGGCAAGAAGTGGAGCTGGGAGTTCGAGTACCCCACCGGCGACCGCATCCCCGCGATCCCGGTCGGCGGATCGCCCGGCGGCCTCCACCTCGAGGTGAACCGTCCGTACAAGATGATCATCTCGTCGGAGGACGTCCTTCACTCCTTCTACATCCCCGAGTTCCGCATGAAGCGCGACGCGGTCCCGGGGCAGTACTCCTTCATCCAGTTCACGCCCACGAAGGTCGGCAAGGCGCACGTCTTCTGCGCGGAGTACTGCGGCACGAACCACAGCGCGATGCTCGGCGAGGTCTTCATCGAGACCCCCGAAGAGCACAAGAAGTTCCTCGACACGCTCGGCAAGAAGCCCGAGGTCTGCGGAACGCCGCCGGTGCCGTGCACGCCCGAGAAGTGGGGCGAGACGATCTTCACCGCGAACCAGTGTCCGACGTGCCACGGCGTCGGTGGCTCGGGTCAGATCGGCGGCGCGAAGTCGCCGGGCCCGCGTCTCGCAGGTCTGTTCATGAAGTCCGGCGGCGAAATGATGTCGACCGGAACGGCCGTCACGCCGGATGAGAACTACATCCGCGAGTCGATCCTCCGTCCGCAGGCGAAGATCGTCCAAGGCTACAACACGGTGGTGATGCCTCCGTTCGTCTTCAAGGACGAGCAGATCGACGCACTCATCGCGTACGTCAAGACCCTCAAGTAACACCGCAGCAGCACGCAGCTAGTAAGCACGACGAGAACAACATGGCAGCGATCACCACGACTACCGGCGCGCACCACGACGAAGCCGATCCGAATGCCAGCTTCCTCGACAAGAAGGGGCTGATGAGCTGGCTCGTGACGCTCGATCACAAGCGGATCGGCATCATGTACCTCATCAGCGTGACGCTCGCCTTCTTGCTCGGCGGCATCTTCGCGCTGCTCGTTCGCGCGGAGCTCTTCACGCGAGGCAAGACGCTGTTCGACGCGGACACCTACAACAGGATGTTCTCGCTCCACGGCGTCGTCATGGTGTTCCTCTTCATCATCCCGTCGATCCCGGCGGCGATGGGAAACATCATCCTGCCGATCCAGCTCGGCGCGAAGGACGTCGCGTTCCCGCGGCTGAACCTCCTCTCGCTCTACATCTACTGGTTCGGCGCCTGCTTCGGCCTCTACTCGATGATCAACGGCGGCGTTGACACGGGCTGGACGTTCTACACGCCGTACAGCACGAGCGACCCGGCCCTCGGCGGCGTCGGCTCACCGTCGGCGGTCATCCCGATGACGCTCGCCGCGTTCATCATGGGCTTCTCGTCGATCCTGACGGGCGTCAACTTCATCGCGACCGTGCACAAGATGCGCGCGCCCGGCCTGACGTGGCGCCGCCTCACGCTCTTCACCTGGGGCCTCTACGCGACGTCGATCATCCAGGTGCTCGCGACGCCGGTCCTCGCGATCACGCTCCTTCTCCTCACGATGGAGCGCTTCCTCGGCCTCGGCATCTTCGATCCGCGGCTCGGCGGCGACCCCGTGCTCTTCCAGCACTTCTTCTGGTTCTACTCGCACCCGGCCGTCTACATCATGATCGTCCCGGGCATGGCGGTCGTCAGCGACATCATCGCGACGTTCTCCCGCCGCGAGCCGGTCGGCTACATGGCGATCGCGGCGAGCTCGCTCGGCCTCGCGCTCCTCGGCTTCCTCGTCTGGGGTCACCACCTCTTCGTGGCAGGCATGAGCGAGTACGCGACGATGGTGTTCAGCGCGCTGACGTTCCTCGTCGCCATCCCCTCGGGCGTCAAGGTCTTCAACTGGGTCGCGACGCTCTACAAGGGATCGATCTCGCTCCAGTCCCCAATGCTCTGGGGTCTGTCCTTCATCTTCCTCTTCACCATCGGCGGCCTCACCGGTCTCTTCCTCGGCATGCTCGCCGTCGACGTGCACTTGCACGACACGTACTTCGTCGTCGCGCACTTCCACTACGTCATGGTCGGCGGAACGGTGATGGGCTTCGTCGGCGGCCTCCACTACTGGTGGCCGAAGTTCACCGGCAAGATGTACGACGAAGGCTGGGCCCGCGTGGGTTGGTTCTTCGTGTTCATCGGCTTCAACGTGACGTTCATCGTGCAGTTCATCATGGGCTCACGAGGCATGCCGCGTCGCTACTACGACTACTTGGAGGAGTACCAAACGTTCCACCAGATCTCGACGGTGGGATCGTGGATCCTCGGCTTCGGCTTCGTGGTCCTCGCGATCATGTTCATCAAGTCCCTCGCGGGCGGAAAGCCGGCGCCGCGTAACCCGTGGGGCTCGGCAGCGCTCGAGTGGATGACGCCGACGCCTCCCCCCACGTTCAACTTCGTGAAGGACCCGGTCCTCACGCGCGGTCAGTACGACTACCAACTCGCCACCGACGACGAGCTCTACGAGGGCTTCGACGATCCGCTCTTCCCTGGGCTGCGCGGTGGCTCGACATCGAAGAAGTCGACCAAGAAAGAGGCCTCTGATGAGTGAAGCGGCAGCAGCGCACGACGACCACGAGGGTCACGACGCGCACGGCCATCACGGACCGAAGTGGCTCGCACACCATTTCGAGACGCCGGCCCAGCAGTTCGACACGGCAAAGCTCGGGATGTGGGTCTTCCTCGCGCAGGAGATCCTCTTCTTCAGCGGCCTCTTCGTCGCGTACGGCGTGTACCGAAGCTGGTACCCGGAGATGTTCCGCGCCGCGAGCCATCAGCTCGACAAGATCATGGGCGGTACGAACACGATCGTGCTCCTGTTCTCGTCGTTCACCGCGGCCATGGCGGTTCGCTCGTCGCAGCTCGGTAAGAAGAAGCAGACGAGCACGTACCTGATCATCACGATCCTGTGCGCGTTCGGCTTCTTGGTGATCAAGTTCTTCGAATACCAGCACAAGTTCCACGCGGGCCTCCTCCCGAGCCGCTTCTTCCACCCGCACGTCGATCACCTCGTCGCGGGCAGCCCGCCGCTCCCGGCGAACACCGGCACGTTCTTCGGAATCTACTTCATGATGACCGGCGTGCACGGCGTGCACGTCCTCGTCGGCATCGGCGTCCTCATCTGGATCTTGATGCGCAACAATCGCGGCGACTTCTCGAAGGAGTACTTCACGCCGGTCGACATCGCGGCCCTTTATTGGCACCTCGTCGACCTCGTGTGGATCTATCTCTTCCCGTTGCTCTACTTGATCTGACCTGAGCCCCAGATCTCGAGCTTCTGTCTACGAACGCCAAGGAACGCCAAGGAACGAACGATGTCATCCACGACGCACGCAGCAAAGGACGATGGACAGGTCCACGCGCACATCTCATCGGCGCCGTTCTACGGGCTGATCTTCCTCGCGTTGATCGGGCTCACCATCCTCACGGTGGGCCAGTCCTACGTCGACCTCGGCAAGCTCAATCTCGTCGTCGTCATCCTGATCGCGACGACGAAGGCTTCGCTGGTCGTCTCGTTCTTCATGCACTTGCGCTACGACAACAAGTTCAACGCGCTCATCTTCATCTCGTGCATCTTCTTCGTCGGTATCTTCTTCGCGTACACGATGAACGACACGGAGAGACGAGGCGATCTCGACGCCGACCAGAACGTGAAGGTCTTGCCCAAGACGGGTGAGAAGGCGCCGGGCGGCTTCGTTCACGCCGAAGAAGAGTGACGGTCGCGCAGCGGCTCGCGTCGTGACGACAAGCGCGGCCGGCTGACGGGCAGGATGGCGCCCGTGGCGTGGAGGCTCAGCCACGTCTTTCGCCACCACGGGACGAACGCGCGCGACGAGATGCTGTCGAACCCGCTCTTCTCGATCGAGCGGTGAATGTCCGAGTAGAGCAGCCTGGCCGCGCGGATCGAGACGCGACAGTCGCGCGGCAGCATCGCGACGCCGATGTCGGCATGCGCGTAGAGGCGGTCGGCTTCTCCGATCAGGTGCTTCACCAGCGCTCGGATCGGATCGGTCGCGGCGGGCTCCTTCAACCACGCGTCCACGTCGATCCCCTTCGTCTCGAGCCATGAGACGGGGAGGTAGATCCGGCCTCGCCGCGCGTCTTCGCCGACGTCGCGTGCGATGTTCGTGAGCTGCATCGCGACGCCGAGGTCGCGCGCGCGCGCGAGCATGAGATCGTGGCCGCTGCTCGCCTCTGCGCTGCAGCGGAGAATGATCAACGTCATCATCGCGCCGACGGTCCCAGCCACGCGCTCGGCATACCCTTCGAGATCTTCGAACGTCACGTAGCGCCGGCCACGAACGTCCCACTCCATCCCCTCGAGCAATCCTTCGAGGAACCTCGACGGGATCGACGTGTCCTCGAGCAAGCCAGCGAGGGCGCGATCGACCGGGTTCGCGTCGGGGGTGCCAAGGTAAGCTCGTCGAAGGCGCTCGCGCATCGCGTCGATCGTTCGGAGCGACGCGTTCGGATCGTCATCGGCGCAATCGTCGGCGGTGCGGCAGAACGCGTAGAGGATCGTCGTCCGATCGCGGATCGGCTTCGGGAGAAAGCGAGCGGCCAGCGAGAAGGTCTTCGACCCTGCGCGAAGAAGGACCTCGCAGCGCGCGAGGTCCGCGGCGCGCACCGACTCAAGAGGCAACGATCGCGGATCGGAAGAGGGACGAGGCATGGGGCACCACGGAGTCGAGGACACGCGCGGACGAGAGCACACCGGGTACACCGGCTCCTGGATGTGTGCCCGCGCCGACGAGGAAGAGACCGTCGATGTCCTCGCTCTTGTTGTGGGGGCGAAAGAAGGCGCTCTGCGTGAGGACGGGCTCGAGGCCGAAGGCCGCGCCGCGCTCGCTGAGCAGCTCGTCCTCGAAGTGCGTGGGCGTCATCACCCGCGAGGTGACGATGTGCTTCGAGAGCCCTGGCAGCATCGTCGACTCGAGATGTCGCTCGATTTGCTTTCGGTACGCTTCGGTGCGCGTCGACCAATCGACGTCCGCGTCGAGATGCGGGACGGGCGAGAGGACATAGAACGCCTCGCAGCCTGGCGGCGCGAGATCGGGGCTCGTCGCGGTGGGCCGATGCAAATAGAGGCTGAAATCATCCGCGAGGATCTTCCGGTCGAAGATGTCGGTGAGCAGCTCGCGGTAGCGAGGTCCGAGCAAGATCGTGTGATGGGCGACGTCCCCGTAGAGGCGATCGGTCCCGAAGTACCAGACGAAGAGCCCCATCGAGTAACGCGACTTCGCGAGCCGCCGGTCCGTCCAGGTCTTGCGGTGCGCGACGTCGATGAGCTTCTTGTACGTCCACGCGGAGTCGGCGTTCGAGACGACGATGTCCGCTTCGATGACCTCTCCGGTCTCATTGTTGGGGGGTCGGCCCGCGCTTCGCGCGGATCCTCCGTTCTCGAGCCGTACTCCGCGAACGCGCCCGCCCTCGACGAGGATGCGGTCGACCGTGCAGTTGTAGCGAAGCCGTCCGCCGCCCTCTTCGATCAAGTCGACGAGGCCCCGAACGAGCTTGCCGGTGCCGCCGATCGGAAAGTGCACTCCCCATTTGCGCTCGAGCCACGGGATGAGCGTGTAAATCGACGTGGTGGTGAAGGGGTTTCCGCCGACGAGCAACGGATGAAACGAGAGCACCTGACGAAGCCGCTCGTCTTCGATGTACTGCGACACGAGCCCGTAGACGGTGCGGTAGCTCTTGAGGCGCACCATCGCGGGCGCGATCTTCAGCATCGACATCCACGAGCCGAAGGGCACGTGCGCGAGCTTGTCGAAGCCCACCGAGAAGATCGCCTCGCTCATCTTGAGCAGGCGCTCGTAGCCATCGACGTCTCGCGGTGAGAGGCGACGGATCTGATCGGTCATCGCCTTCGCGTCACCCGAGTAGTCGAACACCTCTCCGTCGTTGAAACGAATGCGGTAGAAAGGCGCCACGGGGACGAGCTTGACGTAGTCCGACATGCGCTTGCCGCAGATCGTCCAGAGCTCTTCGAACAAGAACGGCGCGGTGATGACGGTGGGGCCGGCGTCGAAGACGAAGCCCTGATCGGAGAACACGCGCGCCCGGCCGCCGGCATGATCGTGGCGCTCGATCACTTCGACGTCGTAGCCATGCAGCGCGCGCAGCCGGATGGCCGCGGCGAGCCCGCCAAATCCAGCGCCGATGACGACCGCGCGCCGCCGGTTCGATCGTGAGGAGGAAGCTTCCACTCACTCCGCCGGAGCTCGGACGACGTCGAGCTTGAGGGTTGCGACGCTGCCGCTTCCGGCGGCCCGGCTCGGGCCGTCGATCACGAGGCTCGGGGTGGGCTTCTTCTCGAAGGCCGTCCGGAGCGCCAACGAGGCCGCGACGAAGAAGCCGAGCGCCTCGAGGGCGAACACGAAGGAGTAGGCCGCGCCACCTCCTGCGCCGGCGCCCGACGATCGCAGCGCCCATTTCGCAGCGTCGGCCAGGACGGTCCCGGCGAAGCCACCGACGCCAAACGCGATCGCTTGCGCGGCGCCCCAGAGACCCATTCGAACGCCTTCCTTCGCTTTGCGTCCCTGGTTGGCGAGCGTCATCATCGCGCCGATCGCGGCGATCGAGAACGCGCCGTTCGTCACGCCGAGCACGAACACGTTTGCCTTGAGCGGCCAGTGTCCGCCGTGCGTCCCCGCGATGACGAGGCCGAGCATGGCAAAGCCCGAGGCGATGCATCCGCTGACGACCCAGCCTTTGAGCGAGGCGAGCTTCGTCTTCTTGAAGAGAGTCGTCATCACCGCGACGAGGAGCATTCCGGTAAAGACGCCGCCGTGTTGGGTCCCGGAGAGCTTCGTCGACGCGCCCGGCGTGAACGCGAAGATCGATCCGGCGAACGGCTCGAGGATGAGGTCCTGCGCGCTGTACGCGAGCATCGAGATGAGGATGAAGAGCGTGAAGCGTCGCGCGTCGGGCTCGGCCCACACCTGCTTGAGGGCGGTGAGGAATTTCGAGGACCCCCTCTCGATCGCAGGCTCGGCGGGCTCGGCGTGGGCGGCGGGGCTCGTGATCCATTCTTCCGAGGCAGGCTTCGCCTTGCCTTCGACACCCCAGATCGCCAGGGTGGAGAGGAGCCACGCTCCGCAGGAGACCGCCGCGGCGACGGCCAGGAGCCGCGACGACGAGAACGGATCGAGCATCTTGCCGGCGACGGTGGCGGTGATCGCGAAGCCCGCGATCATCATCATCCACACGGTCGTGGCGGCGGCCGCGCGGCGCTCGGCGGCGACGCGCTTGGCCATGAGCACGAGGAGGGAGGTCCCCGCTGCGCTCACGCCGCAACCGATCAACGCAAACGAGATGACGCCCGCGATCATGCCGATCGCGAAGCTCGTCGTCATGAGGACGGTCGCGAACGCCGCGCCGACGCCTCCGACGGCGAGCGCGCCCATTCCGCCGATGATCCACGGCGTGCGGCGCTGCCCGATGTCCGATCCATGACCCATCCGGGGACGGAGCAGCTGCATCGCGTGGTGAAGGGTGACGAGCGCGCCAGGGATCATGGCGGGGAGCGCGAGCTCGACGACCATGATGCGATTCAAGGTGGACGTCGTGAGTACGACGATGGCTCCGAGCGCAGTCTGCACCAGGCCCAGGCGCACGATGCTCAACCAAGACAGATTGTCGTTGTTGTTTCGCATGACTCTCTCGTTCGTCAGCGCGCGGCGCCGCATGGCGACGGCCCTCGCAGACGTTGAGCATGGCGCTCGACACCACAAAGTGTCAAGTTGAATTGTCACTTGAGCTGTAAAGTTGGATTGACACAAGCGCGACCGGCGCGGCGGCGCAAGGCGCCGGCGCCAGGAATGACGCTGGCTCCGTCTCGTGAGGAGTGAGCGTCCGCGCTACTCGTTCGAGTCGTCGGAGAAGCCGTGGCGATGCAGCTTCAAGTAGAAGCCCTGCCGGCTGAGCCCGAGGAGCTGGGCCGCCGAGGCGCGGTTGTTGTTGCTCACGTGGAGCGCCGCCTCGATGCAGAGCCTCTCCACCAAATCCGCGGCCTCACGCACCAGATCCTTGAGCGGAACACGGCCGACGAGCTCGCGGAGCTGCTCGACCGAACGCGGCAGCATCCCCGTGTTGGCCGTCACAGTAGGGAGCCGGGACGACACCGCGCGGATGGTGAAGCCGAGGCAGGGCGACTTGCCGTCGAGCGCCGAGACGGCCGTGATCAGCGCCTCTTGCGGCGGCCCGAAGTCGCTTCGAACGATCGTCGCGAAGTTGTTGACGACGCCATGCTCGCGGAGGTTCGCGAGGATGATGCTGAGGTCGACGCCCGGCCGTCCGAGCCATCGATCGAGCGGCTCGCCGATGACCTGGTTTGCGCTCGCGTCCACGAGCTGGCAGAACGCGGTGTTCACCGTGACGATGCGTCGATCCGGCGTCGCGACGACGAACGCGTCCGGCATCGCCTCGATGACGGCCAGCGTCTTCGACGTGCCCTTGCTCTCGCGTGCCTCCTTGGTGGGCCAGAAGCGGATGAGGAGGACCATCGCGTTTCCCTGTCGAAACAGGGCTGCGGTGACCGTCATCTCACGCTCGGGCTGCCCGAGCAGGTAGGCGCGCGTCTCGATCGGCCGTGCGCCTGCGGTGATGCCGATCGCGAGCGAATGGATCGCGGCCTGACTCTTGGGATCGAACAGCTCTTCGAGCGCGCTCCCTTGGATCGACGCAGCGGAGTCACCGATGAGCGAAGCCGCCGCCGGATTGGCCTCGAGGATCTTGTGCGTCGATCCGTCGGCGACGAGCACGCCCTCGGACGTGACGTGAAAGAGGACGCGGTAGCGTGTGTCCGCCTGACGGAGTCGCGTGTACTCGCGGTCCATCGCCTGCTGGCTGTTGATCAGGCCTTGCTGCAGCTTCGCGAGCGGGCGGAGGTCGCGCCCAACGGCGGCGATGCGCTGCTCGTCGTTCAAATAGACGGCCTTGAAGCGAAACGGCACCTCGCCGACGCCTTCGGCCTCCTGGTTGATCTCGCGCGCCTTCGTCGATCCTTTTTGCTGCGCCTCTTTGAGGAGGAGCTCGACTTTGTTGCGGCTCTCGACGGTGACCGTCTCGGCCCATGATCGGCCCACGAGGCCGTCCCACCCTTTGTGGGGCTCGACGCTGTCGCCGAGCGACACCTCGCGCACGATGCCCTTCTTGTCGACGAAAAGCGCAAGATCAGCGGCCGCCGCGACGATACGCGCGGTGTTCGACTGAGCCACTCCCGTCGCTGCACTGTGACGCATCGCTACCAGGTTATCCTGTACTTGATAGTGTACAATACAACGTGTCAAGTGCGCAAAGCCTGACGCGAATGCTCCTCGAGGCGCCGGGCGGTCTCGTGGGGATCGTCGCAGTACGCGATCCCGAGCTTCTTCGCATGCGCAGGCAACGCCGGGTTCACACCGCCCACCATCACCAAGACGTCGCGGTTGAGCGACACCTTGCGGATCACGGCGACGAATCGCTCGAGATCCTTCAGCGCCTCTTCGCATGCGACCGAGATGCCGACCATCTCGATGTGCTCGTCGGCGACGATCGAAAGGAGGTCGGCTTCGGAGAGACTTGGCGCGACCCTCACGCCCCAGCCTTCGCGACGAAGGAACTCGCCGAGCAAGTAGATACCGAGCGTGTGCTGCTCCGAGAGAGGAGATACGAGGACGATCTCACCCCGCACGCCGGCGCTCGGCGCGAAGCTGGGGCCGAGGATCTGAACGATCTGTTGAAGCGTGCTGAGCCCGATCGTGACCTCGGAGAAGCTTCGCTCGTCGGTGAGCCACTCATCGCCGAGACGTCGGGCTGCGGGAGCGACGAGCTGCAGGAGCACGATCTCGAGCGACAGCCCGTCCACGCCCATCTTCTCGATCATGCCGAGCGCTCTCGTGAGATCGGACTGCGTCGCGATCTCGGCGAGCTGCTGCACCTCGAGCTCCGTCGGCGGTGGACGCGCATCGGCGCAAAGCGAAGCCGACTGTCCTTTGCCTTCGGTCTCACGATGATGCGTGAGGACCAGATGCGGGATGATCTGCGCTTCGATCGTCTCGAGGAGATCGGTTCGGTCCGTCGGCGGCAAGTTGGTCGGCAGCGGCTCGGACCAAACGGGCGTCGCGCGGGCGAATTTCGCCGTCGTGTGACGCATGCTCGCCCGTCCACTCGGGCTGGAGTGCCGGTCCAGATGCTTGTGTGCGCTCTTGGCCATGCTCTCCCGTTCCCCACCCGAGATATCCCCGTGGCGAGCGGTGTCGTCAACGAACAATTGTCTCATAACCCACCTTCTTTTCGTTGACGCAGTGCGATGTCCACCGGGAGGGGCGCGCTTGTCGCGCTTTCGTCCATTCGAGGACGTGAGACATCACGTCGGATCAGCCAACTCCAAAGCATGGCGTCAGGGAGTGGGACCGCCAGAAACACGTGCTCGAGGACAGCCAAGGCAAGGATTGTCGCGACAAGCGCCCTTCCAACGACTGCAAATTCTGCATCTGCCGACACAGAGCTTTCGAAGAGAAATGCGGCGACCAGGGCTCCACCTAGCACCGAAAAAGGAAGGAGCACGTTCATCCGTGCTCGGCGGAAGTACGTGAGCAAGTAGCGGAGATGAGGAGGAACGAACTGGTCGGTCACGTTCCGCACGCCGAGGAACACGTTGAGCTTTGCGGACAATCGCATCGCCCAAAGGACCAAGAAGGTCTCCATTCCAATCCGGTTCACGCTCGTCCGTGTCGCGAGGACGATCACGGCGAGCGTCGCCGCAAGCGCAACCTCGTGGTGAATCACCGCAGCTGTGGCAAAGCGAAACCGCGCCCATCCTCGTGCGTGAGGCGGGCAGGGCAGCTTGCGTGGGCCGGTTACGATTCCAAGGAGGAACGTGAGCTCGTGAAACCCCCAGATCGCGATCGCGGAGGCGAAGCTCACGTACGTCGCGAACGGAGACGCGACATCGCGGCACGCGACGAGCGCGAAGAAGCCGCCGATAGCCAGCACGCCAAAGAACGAGACGGTCAGCGCGGTCGTGAACGAGGACGAGTCTTTGGCGCGCGGAGGCTCTGTGGTGCGGCCGAGCCAAACGGCCTTCAGCACCAAGCCCGTGCTCGCCCACCAAAGAGCGAGCACGAAGACGACGGCGCAGAGCCGGTCGCTCATCCCTCTCCTCGTGGAGCGCGCGCTGTGACCTCGTCGACCATCGCGATCACCAGGTCGGCTCGAGCCGTGTTCGTGCAGGCAGCGTGTTCTTCTGGACAGGCAAGAAGTAGAGCCGGAGGAACGTCATCACCGTAAGCGCCTGAAGGCCCACTCGCTGCGCCGCACCGATGACGCCGCCGCGCTGGCGTGTCTGCTCGATCTTCGTCGCGAGGGTCTGCAGCTTGCGGAGGCCGCCAAGGAACGCGGGGTTCTCGATATCGAGGAGCACGGGGAAGATCTGCTTCGAGATCTCGACCGTGATCCGGAAGACGTCCATCCCGTAGGCTTCGGGCTCGAGACCGAGCGCCTCGTGGAAGGCGACACGCTGGTGGTCGCGCACGAACATCGTCGCGAACACGGCGAGCTGAAAGAAGCGGATCCACAGCAGGTTTAGGCCGCGGAGGAGCTTCGGGTCCGCGCGCATGAGGAGCGCGAGGGCCTCGCCATGGCGGTACTCGTCGTTGCACCACTCCTTGAACCACTTGAAGATCGGATGAAAGCGGCGCTCGGGATGGGCCTCGAGGTGACGGAACACCTTGATGTACCGCGCGTAGCCGATCTTCTCGGACAGGTAGGTCGCGTAGAGGATGAACTTGGGGCTGAAGAACGTGTACTTCTTCGCCTTCACGAGGAACCCCATGTCGATCTCGACACCGAAGTCCTTGAGGCTGTCGTTGATGAAGCCAGCGTGCCGGGCCTCGTCACGGCTCATGTACTTGAACAGGTTGCAGAGGTCCTCGTTCGAGCCGCGCTTGCGCATCTCCGCGTAGAGCACGCAGCCGGAGAACTCCGCGGTGAGCGAGCTCACGAAGAAGTCGATGAGCTCCTTACGGAGAGGCTCGGGGATCTTCGTCGTGTCGAGGTCCCACTCCTTCGTCCGGACGAAGTGCTTGCGGTTTCGATCCTCGGCGAGCTCGGCGATGAGCTCGTCCCACTCCTCGCGCACGGGGGAGACGTCCATCTTGTCGAGCGCGTCGAAGTCCGTCGTGTAAAACCGCGGGCTGAGCGTCGTGGTCTGCGTCGCGCGACGTGTCGTGTCGTTGATCGCCTTCGCGCGCTGCGCGAGGGGGAGGTCGCTCTTCGCGCTCTTCGCGCTCGGCGTGCCAGTCTTCGCCTTCGTGACCGCGCGCTTGCTCTGCTGCGAGACGCTCGTGGTGACAACCGTGCTCATAACGTACTCCGATCCGTAAAGCTCACATCGAGGAGAGAGAGGCAGTCAAAGTCCCCCGTCATCCGAATCCACATCCGGCGAAGCCAATGTGCCCGCGTGATCGTCGCCCGCCGGCGCTCGACGCGGACCTCGCCGTAGGGCGGGTGAATCGGCGGGCCGTGCACCAGCACCTCGTCACCCGGCCCGATCCGCGTCACCTCTCCGTCACCCTCGATCTCGACGTGCGCCGAGAGATCCTCGAAGGTGTGAGACACGCGGACGAGGCAGAAGACATCCATCACGAAGAGATCCGGGTGGATCGGCGAAGCTCGATGCCCGCCGAGAGGATCGTCGCGAACGACGCGGAGTTCGTCGGACCAAACGAGTCGAGGTCGACGCGCCGGCCCGTCTCGTCGTCCGTGAGCGTGAGGTGACCATCGGCTTCACGCGCGAGGCGGAACGAAGCGTCGCGCATGCTCATCGACTCGAGCTTGCGATGGCGGAACATGCCGCGGAGGACTCCGCGCACGAACCCGTTCGTCTGCGGCGCGACGACGCTGACGACCGCATGCGGCGGCGCCGCTTCACGCACCACGATCGCGCCGTCGGCCCGATCCTCGAACGTGACGCGAATCTCTTCGATCGCCTGGTTGGGAGGGCTCGTTTGCGCCGTGATGCGTGCCTCTTCGAGCCGCGCATGTCGCGAGTACGCGGCGAGGACGAGCGTCATGACCATGAGCGCGAACGCTCCCCAGAGCGCGGGCTTGGGGATCGTCTGCTTGTGAATGTGATTGTGGACGGTGCTCATGCTGCCGACTGCTCCGCAGGTTCCATGTGCCCGTGTGCGTCGCTGCTCTTCGCGGGCTCGGTCGTGATCGGGCCGCTCAGCACGATCGGCGTCGCCTCTGCCTTCGCCCATTGCGCGACCGCGTCACGGAGGAGCGACGCGACGCGCGTGGGCTCGGCGATCGCGCGCAGCGTGGGCTGCGCACGCGCGAGCTTCCAAGGCGCGACATGCGGCCAGAGATGGAGCCATGCCACGCGGTTCGGTGCCTTGAGCTGCAGCATCACGTCACCGTCGCGGTCGCTGCGTACCTTCAAGTCCGCCGAGGCGATTTGCTTGAAGGGGAGGTTCCACGTCATCGGCAGCGCCACGCCGATGCGGAAGACGATGCGGCGTGTCGTCAGCGTGTAGACGGTCGAACGCGCATAGAGCCATGCCATCCCGGAGAAGAGCGCAAGGCATGCGGCGCCGAGCAGCGCAGCCGACGCGACGTCGAAGAAGATCGCGATCCCCTTTCGCTCATCGAGCGCGACGATGAGGCGAAGGAACGTGAAGACGCCGAAGTAGACCGCGAGCCAGCGGACGCTGAAGGCTTGGCGAGCGAGCCCTCGCCATTCGGGGCGACCCTGCCAGAGCACACGCTCACCCGGAGGAAGCTCGTGCGGGAGGCCGGGGATCGTCTCGATCTCGATCTCGGAGCTCATAGGACCGGCCCCAGGCGCTTCGGGTCGGCGTAGAGGCGTCCACCTGCGTAGAACGCGCAGATGCGCTCTTCCTCGAGCGTCGTGACGCGATCGGCTTCTTTGATCGCCGGGACGTTCGCGAAGTGCGCGGCCTTCACCGCGGCGACCTCGACCTTCTTCTGCTCACCGCGAAGGAGGAGCATCGTGATCGGCAAGAGGCGTGTCTCGCCGTTCGCGCCGCCCGCCTCGCCATCGAGCTCGACCTCGAGGTAGCGCACCATCACGTCGGCGCGATCGACCCAGAGGTCTTTCACCTTGCCGGCGACATGGCCGTCGGCGGCGACGACCTTCCATCCGCGAGGATCCGGCCCGGCCATCACGTTGAACGCGCTGGCGACGCGCATCGGGACGATGAGGTCGTGCCCTTCTCGCGTGAGCTCGACTTCGTCGCGGCGCGCCGCGAAGGCCGCCGGGCCCACGTTGCCGACCATCGGGTCGTCATCGGGGTCGAGCGGCGATCCCGCCGACGCCGCCGTGCGCGACGCGAGGATCTCGCGCTCGTCGCGGTCGAAGCTCGGCGCCTGAACGCTGCCGCCGTGAGGTAGGAGGAACGTCTTCGGCTTCGGGATGAGGAAGCTCGAAGGTCCAACGCGACGAGGATTGTCCGTCTCGAGCGGGTAGCCCTCACGTCGATCCTCCATTCGCAGCCAGTAGATGAGGCCGAAGAAGAAGATCCAGAAGACGTAGAGAACGACCTGCGCGACGTCGATGTTCGAAGTGAGAGCCGTGGACATGGGAATTACTCCGCTTGCTGCGTTCGTGCGTTGCGTGGCGTTGCGTTGCGTTGCATGTGTCTTGATCAGCTCGGGAGCTCGGCGAGACCAAAGCGGCTGGTCTCTTCCGAGCGATGACGTTTGGTGTCTTTGGTGGAACGGACCAGCGGCCCGAGCGCGATGAGCGTTCCGAACAAGAGGGCGATCTCGAGGTGGTAGACGAAGCTGTAGCCGACGACCGGTGATGTCAGGCCGGGACCAAGCGCGCCGCGGACCGCGAGACCCGAGAGGAGGTCGCGAAGAAGGCCGCCGAGCGCGATGCCTGCGCCGGTGACGGTGGCTTGCACGGCGCCCCACGCACCGATCGCAAGCCCGCTCTGTCCTTTGGCCGAGAGGGCCATCGACGCGGTGAGCGTCCCGACCGCGAACCAGCCTCCACCGAAGCCGATCGCGAACGTCCCGAGGCAGAAGAGCGGCAGTGACATCAGCGGCGCCGAGAAGATCACCGCCGAGAAGCCAGCGATGCCCGTAAGCGAGCCGAGCGCCGCGAGCTTGTGCGGATCGCTTCCGCGTGACAGCCATCGCGCGGCGAGGAAGAGCCCCACGAGCGTGCCGCCAGCCATGAGCGCGGTGAGCCCTGTCGTCGCCGCGACCGGAAGATGAAGGAGCTCTCCGCCGTACGGCTCGAGCAGGATGTCTTGCATGTTGAAGCCAGCGCCGCCCAGCCCGACCGCGACGAGCAAGCGGCTCGCGGGCCCACCGGCCAAGAAGTCACGGAAAGACTCTCGAAACGGCTTCGGCTTCTCTTCTTGTTCTTCTTCTGCGACCTGCTCGCGTGATCGGCGGCTCTCTTGCTTCCAGAGCGCGATGATGTTGAGCGTGATCGTCACCATCGCGGCGCCTTGGACGATCTTGATCAGCTTGACGTAGTCGAAGGAGCGAAGCAGCACGCCGAACGACACCGAGGCCGCGACCATGCCGACGAGGAGCATGACGTAGAGGAGGGCGACGACGCGCGGCCGGCTCTCCTTCGGCGCGAGATCGGTCGCGAGCGCGACGCCGGCCGTCTGCGTGGTGTGCAGGCCTGCGCCGATCATCAAGAACGAGATCGCCGCGGCGATCTCGCCGACGAGCTTCGGCGAATACGTGCCGCGTCCCGAGAGCACGAGGAGCGCGAACGGAAGGAGCGCGAGGCCTCCGAACTGAATGAGCGTGCCCATCCAGATGTACGGCACGCGTCGCCAGCCGAGCACCGAGCGATGGTGATCGGAGCGGAAGCCGATGAGCGCGCGGAACGGCGCGAACAAGATCGGGAGCGCCACCATCACGGCGACGAGCCACGCCGGGATGCCGAGCTCGATGATCATGACGCGGTTGAGCGTCCCGTTCAGCAAGACGAGCTCGAGCCCGACGGAGACTTGAAAGAGCGAGAGACGTAGCAGGCGAGGCAGCGGAAGCTCGGGGGTCGCCGCGTCGGCAAACGGAAGGAGGCGAGGTCCGAGCGCTTTCCAAAATCCGAGCGCGCCGCTCCACTTCTTGCCGCCGCCGCCCGCCGCTTCGCTGCCCTGCTGCTTCATCATCGCCGCACGAGCTCCATCGCCGTTGACATGTAGAAGGTCGTCTCGACGTGCTCGCAGCGAGCGATCTCGAAGGGCTGCATCGCGGGATGCCCTTCGAGCAGCGCGCGAAGCGTCGACTCGGCGATCGGCTCGAGGTCCGGCGCGCGATTGCCACGCGGGAAGATGCGGCCGACCATGTGCATGAGCGCGAGCAGCGCGGTGCGAGGCGCGAACGTGAAGGCCATGCCGCGGTCGGCACGCTGCGAGAGGTTCACGATCATCTCTGCCATGTCCGACGGCTGGTAGTGAATCAGCGAGTCCATCGCGATCACCCAGTCGAAGCGGCCGAGCGCGGGGTTACACATGTCGCTGACGAGGAACTCGACGCTCCCCGCCGACCTACGGAGCGCTGGGCTCTCGACCACGACGTCGAGGAAGCGCTCGTGCGCGAGGTTGATGAGGGTCGGCGAGAGATCGATCGCGACGACCGACGCGCCGCGCATCGCAGCCTCGACCGCGAGCGAGCCCGTCCCGCATCCGGCGTCGAGGACACGCTGGCCGGTGAGATCCTCCGGCAAGAAGCCAAGCAAGGTCGATCGCATCCGATCGCGGCCGGCGCGCACCGTCGCGCGGATGCCGCTGACGGGCTCCGTCGAGGTGAGCCGCGCCCACGCGTCGACCGCGGTGCGATCGAAGTACTCTTGAAGCTCTCGGCGGCGAGCCTCGTACGACGTCGGCGCCTCTTCTCCGGCGCTGCGCGCGTCGGGGATGCCCACGTGGCTTTGTGCGTTGCTCGATGTGGCCATCATTCGTACCCCAAAAAATCGAAGATTTCTCGGTCCTTCATCGATGCAGCCTCGAGCGGGACGGTGCCTGCCCAGAGCCGTGCAGCAAGCTGCATGTATTCGTCCTGCACGGCGCGCAGCCCAGCGGAGTCTTCCATCTCGAAGAGGGTCGACTTCTTCAGGCGGCTGCGTCGAATGACGTCGAGGTCGGGGAAGTGCGCGAGCTTGCTCAGGCCAGCGCGCTCGTTGAAGCGATCGATCTGGTCGGTGTCTTTGCTTCGGTTGGCGATGACGCCGCCGAGGCGTACGGCGTAGTTCTTCGCCTTCGCCTGAATCGCCGCGATGATGCGGTTCATCGCGAAGATCGAGTCGAAGTCGTTTGCCGTCACGATGAGCGCGCGCTGCGCATGCTGGAGCGGCGCCGCGAAGCCTCCGCACACGACGTCTCCGAGCACGTCGAAGATGACGACGTCGGTGTCCTCGAGGAGGTGATGCTCTTTGAGGAGCTTCACGGTCTGTCCGACGACGTAGCCGCCGCAGCCTGTGCCGGCGGGCGGCCCACCTGCCTCGACACACATCACGCCGTTGTAGCCCTCGAAGACGAAGTCCTCGGGGCGAAGCTCTTCGGCGTGGAAGTCGACCGACTCGAGGACATCGATGACGGTGGGCTGGAGCTTCTTCGTGAGCGTGAACGTCGAGTCGTGCTTCGGATCGCAGCCGATCTGCAAGACGCGCTTGCCGAGCTTCGAGAACGCCACGGAGAGGTTCGAGGAGGTTGTGCTCTTGCCGATGCCGCCCTTGCCATAGACGGCAAAGACCTTCGCGCCTTCGATCGCGACGTCGTTCTTCGGCATGAACTGCACGCTGCCCTCGCCATTTCCGTCTTGCGGGGAGCGCGCACGCCTCGAGATTTGGATCAGATCGTTCATGCTTGGGTCTTGCTCATGCCACCTTGACGGAGGCGTGGTTGGCGGTCGTTGTCGTGATGCCGGAGGTCGACGACGACGCCCCGAGTCCTTCGAGGCGGTCTTCGAGCTCATCGCCGGCGGATTGGAGCGCGGCGAGCATCTCGTCGTCGGGCTGCCAGTAGCGGCGCTCGTTGGCTTCGATCAGCCGATTGGCGAGCTTGAGTGAGGCCTTCGGATTGAGCTTGGCCAGACGCTCGCGCATGACGGGGTCGAGCACATACGTCTGGGTTAGCTCGCGATAGACCCACGGCTCCACTTGGCGCGTGGTCGCAGACCATCCGAGCGTGTTGGTGACTTGCGCTTCGATCTGACGCACGCCTTCGGCGCCGTGCTTCAGCATCTCCTCGGCCCACTTCGGGTTGAGCGAGCGCGTGCGGCTCTCGAGCGAGACCTGCTCCTTGAGCGTCCGCACTTGTCCTTCGGCGCCTTGCGTTTGATCGCCGATGTAGACCGGCAGCTCCTCGCCCGCTTCTGCGCCGCACGCGGTCTTCTCGCGTCGAACGGCGCGGCCGATCCCGCCGAGCGTGTCGAAGTAGTGGTCGATCGTCGTGACGCCGAGCTCGACGGACTCGAGGTTCTGGTAGGCGAGGTCGACGTTCGAGAGGACACTCTTCAGGAGCGCTTCGTGCCGCACGGCCTTGCCACTTCGGCCATAGGCAAAGCATTTGCGCTTCTCGTAGGCCGTCGCGAGCTCGTCTTCGCTCTCCCAGGCGCTGCTCTCGATGAGCTGGTTGACGTTCGCGCCATACGCACCGTCTGCGTTGCTGAAGACGCGAAGCGCGGCGGTCTCGAGATCGCAGCCATGCTTTGCTTGGTAGGCGAGCGCGTGCTTGCGGACGAAGTTGTGCTCGAGCGGCTCGTCTTCAGCCGATGCCGCGAGGAACGCCGCTTCGGCGAGGAGCTTCGTCTGGAGCGGTAGGAGATCGCGGAAGATCCCGGAGAGCGTGACGAGCACGTCGATGCGCGGCCGGCCGAGCTCCGCGAGCGGAACGAGCTCGGCGCCGCACAGCCGCCCGTAGCTGTCGAAGCGCGGTCGCGCGCCGAGGAGCGCGAGGGCCTGTCCGATCGGACCGCCACCTGACTTCAGGTTGTCGGCGCCCCAGAGGACGAGCGCGATCGACTCGGGGAGCGGGTTACCTTCCGCGGCATGTCGCGCGAGCAGGCGAGCGGCTTGTCGCGCTCCGTCGTAGACCGCGAACGCCGTCGGGATCGCGAACGGGTCGAAGCCGTGGAGGTTACGTCCCGTCGGCAGCACCGCCGGGTTCTTCAGCATGTCTCCGCCGGGCGCAGGACGAACGAAGCCACCACCGAGCGCGTGAAGGAGCGAGGGGATCTCGTGATCCTCCGAGAGGAGGCGGTTCGTCTTCACGAGATCGGCGACGAGACGAAGCACATCGTCGTTCACCGCGACGCCGCCCGCCTTGAGCGCAGCCTTCGGTTCGAGACCACGCACGATCGCGTCGAGCACCGCGCGCGGGAGTTGGGGAAAGGCGGTCTGCGAGACGATCGCGGCGAGATACTCCGTTCGATCCGAAGCTCCCATCGCGTCGCCGAGGACATGAAGGCCAGTCGGGATCAGCGTCTGCTCGAGCTCGTTGAGATCGGCGAAGAGCTTCGCGAGCCACCGGCCACGCTCTTCTCGATCGAGCGCCGACCAGTCGGGCTGCGCAGCGGCGAGGTCGAGCGCGACGGCCTGCGCTTGGATATGCGCGACCAGGCCCTCTTGCTCGGGTGACGTGCTCAGGTGATCGAGCGACTCACGAAGGGTGGTGAGCCCGCGATACAAACCCGCCTGCGTGATCGGCGGCGTGCGGTAGCTTAGGAGCGTCGCGGCCGAGCGGCGGCGAGAGATGCTGCCTTCGGACGGGTTGTTGGCGGCGAAGAGATAGAGGTTGGGCAGCGCGCCGATCAGGCGATCGGGCCAGCAGTCCTTCGAGAGGCCGACCTGCTTGCCGGGCATCAGCTCGAGCGCGCCATGCGTCCCGAAGTGAAGGACGACATGCGAGTCGAGATCTTCGCGGAGGTAGCGATAGAAGGCCGAGAACGCATGCGTCGGAGCGAACGTCGCCTCGAAGAGGAGGCGCATCGGATCGCCTTCGTATCCAAACGCAGGTTGGATCCCGATGAAGACGCGTCCGAGCTGCGCGCCGAGCACGAACACCGAGCTACCGTCGCTCTGCTGTCGGCCGGGCGCAGGGCCCCAGTGCTTCTCGATCTCCGCGAGGTACGCCTCGCGACGAATGTGATCGTGCGCAGAAATGCGCGCCGCGACATTCGCGTCCGTGCCGTAGCGCGTGGCGTTGCCTTCGAGCACGAGCTGCCGCAGCTCGTCGACCGACGCCGGAAGCTCGCCGACGTCGTAGCCCTCGCTCTTCATCGCGACGAGCGTCTTGTGAAGCGACTCGAACACGGAGAGATACGCAGCCGTCCCGGTCGCGCCAGCGTTGGGCGGGAAATTGAAGAGGACGACGGCGACGTTACGCTCGGCCGGCGGCGTGCGACGGAGGCGCACGAGACGGAGGACACGCTCCGCGAGCCGATCGATGCGTTCGCCGATGCCTGCCATGTCGGCCCGCGCGCCTTCACGGCCGCCGAACACCATCGGGTTGGTGGCGCCGTCGAGCTCGGGGATCGCGACCATGATCGTCGCCTCGATCGGCGTGAGGCCCGCTTGTGAGCGCTCCCATTGCTCGATGCTCTGGAACTCGAGCGGCTGCGCGGCGACGTACGGGACGTCGAGTCGCGCGAGCATCTCCTCGGCGGCCTTTGCGTCGTTGAACGCCGGGCCACCGACGAGCGAGAAGCCCGTGAGCGAGATCAGCGCGTCGATCGTGACCTTGCCGTGCGCATCGAAGAAGAACTTCTCGATCGCGGGACGCGCATCGAGCCCACACGCGAAGATCGGGATCACGTCGAGCCCACGCGCCTCGAGGCTCTCGATGACGTGGTCGTAGTGACGCGAGTCCCCGCCGAGCACATACGAGCGCATGAGGAGCACGCCCACGGTGCCTCGCGCGGCAGCCTGATGGGTGCGCGGCGAATGCTGGCGGAGCTCGTCGAGCGACTCCGTCATCTTGTTCGGAAGGCGCGGATGGTAGATGCCGTTCTCCGGATATTCGCGCGGCGGCTTGGGGAGGAGCGTCCCTCGCAGCGCGCGACGCGGTCCGTCCGCGTAGCGATTGACGAGCATGCGGACGAGGTCGGCGATGTTCTCGCTCGAGCCCGACAGCCAGTACGAGAGCGTCAGCAGGTACGTGCGGACCTCTTGCGCCGTGCCCGGGATGAACGAGAGCAGCCGCGGGAGGCGGCGAAGCATCGCGAGCTGCTTCGCGCCGCCGTCTTTGCCGCTCGGCGCGCCCTTTTGACCGCCCTTGCCTCCACGGAGCTTCTTGAGGAGCGCCATCGGCCCCTTCGCGGTCCCATCCATCCGAAACGCGCCCATCCGCGTCTGGCGCATGACCTCGCCGGCCGACATCGCGCAGACGAGCGCGTCGCACTGATCACGACGTGCCGCGAGCGTCGGGAGCACGGCGCGAATGTGCTCTTCGAGAAAGAGCATGTTCGCGAAGATGATGTCGGCGCGCTCGAGGTCCGCGATGCACGCCGCGACCCTGGCCGGGTCGCTGAAGCTCGTGGCGGTATGAAGCTGGAGATCGAGCCCAGGGAGGTCACCACGCTGGAGCTCGTCACGTGCATGCTCCACGGCGCTCGCGATGTGATTGTCGAGCGTGAGGATCACCACGCGCACACCCGTGGCGCTGGTGCCCTGCCTTCCGCCGTCGCTGAGCGTCTTCTCGTTCATCATGAAGGGATCAACCTCGAAGGTGCGCCTTCGCGTCGTAGAGGGTCTCGAGCGTGATGTGATCGAGCGATCGCTCGGTGGCGAAGCGCTCCGTGTTGCGACGAGCTCGGCCGCGGACGAAGAAGGGGATCTTCTTCAGCTCCTTCTCCGCTTCCGGCGTCCATCGAATAGGACCGGGGCTCGCTGCTGCGGCCTTCGGTGAAGGTGGCGCCGGCGCGGCGACGTCCGCAGGAGTGACCGCGACGCTTGGAGGCGGGCTCACTTCGGCCGGCTCGACGTGGCCTCCGTGCGAGAGATGCGACGGCGCGGCGCCATCGGCGAACTCGAAGTCGCCCTTGAACATCGTGAGGAGGTGCTCTTCGAGGCCCATCATCAAGGGATGAACCCACGTGTCGAAGATCACGTTCGCGCCCTCGAAGCCCATCTGCGGCGAGTAACGCGCCGGGTAGTCCTGCACGTGGACGGGCGCCGAGATCACGGCGCAAGGGAGACGAAGGCGCTTGGCGATGTGCCGCTCCATCTGCGTTCCGAGGACGAGATCTGGCTGCAGCGCCGCGATGCTCTCTTCGACGGCGAGGTGATCGTCGGTGATGAGCGCGGTGACGCCGTGCTTGCTCGCGACGGCGCGGACCTCGCGCGCGAATTCGCGGCTGTAGGTGCCGACGCCCACGACGGTGAAGCCAAGCTCCTCGCTCGCGACGCGCGCCGCGGCGATCACGTGGGTGGCGTCGCCGAAGATGAAGACGCGCTTGTTCGTGAGGTAGGTCGAGTCGACCGAGCGCGAGTACCAGGGCAGGCGAGACTCTTCGGCGGCGAGCACGGGGGTCGGATCGACGCCGGCGAGCGCGGCGACCTCACGGACGAAGTCGCGCGTGGCGCCGATCCCGATCGGGACGGTGGTCACCATCGGCTGGCCGAACGTCTTCTCGAGCCAGCGCGCGGCGCTCCCTGCGATCTCCGGGAAGAGGACGACGTTGAAATCGGCGTCGCCAAGCCGCGCGAGATCCGATGGCGCCGCGCCGAGCGGCGCGGTGACGTTGACGCGCACGCCAAGGCGTTCGAGCAGCCGCGTGATCTCGGTGACGTCATCGCGATGACGGAATCCGAGCGCCGTCGGGCCGAGGAGGTTGCACGACTTCGTCTTCGGCTCGACGCTGGTCGCGGCAGCCTTGCCGTTGACCGGGGTCTTGGCTCCGCAGCACGCGCGGACGATCTGGTAGAACGTCTCGGCCGCGCCCCAGTTCTCCTTGTGCTGATACGAGGAGAGGTCGAGCGAGACGACGGGAACGGGAAAGTCGATCGCCTTCGCGATGCCCGCCGGGTCGTCTTGGATCAGCTCGGCGGTGCACGACGAGCCGACGAGCATGAGCGACGGACGAAAGCGATCGTAAGCCTCGCGCGCTGCCGTCTTGAACAGCTCGGCGGTGTCGCATCCGAGGTCGCGCGCCTGGAAGGTCGTGTACGTCACCGGCGGTCGCGCCTTGCGCCGCTCGATCATCGTGAAGAGCAGGTCGGCGTACGTGTCGCCCTGCGGCGCGTGGAGCACGTAGTGAACGTCTTGCATCGCGGTGGCGACGCGCATGGCGCCTACGTGAGGCGGTCCTTCGTATGTCCAAACGGTGAGCTGCATCTTCGTTCTCTCTTGCTCGTCAAATGGCGAGCTTTCCCCGTCGAACGAGGGGACGCGCGAACAGCTCGGCGAGATCGCCGGCCTGCTCGTAACCATGGATGGGACTGAACACGAGCTCGATGGACCACTTCGTGGTGAGGCCTTCCTCCTCGAGTGGATTGGCGAGCCCGAGACCACAGACGACGATGTCTGGCTTCGCCGCGCGACAGCGATCGAGCTGGCGCTCGACGTCTTGGCCTTCGCTGAGCTGAACGCCCGGCGGGAGCATCGCGAGCTCGGCGCGGAGGTGCTCTTGATGCAGATACGGCGTCCCGACCTCGACGAGCTCCATCGAGAGCTCGCGATGAAGGAAGCGTGCGATCGGCACCTCGAGCTGGGAATCGGGAAAGAAGAAGATCCGCTTTCCAGCGAGATGCTTCTTCGCTTGGTCGAGCGAGGCGCGTCCGCGTGCTTCTGCGGGCGCGACGACCTCGGCGAGCTTCGCTTGAGGCACGCCAAACGCGCGCGCAGCCGCGTCGAACCAACCACGCGTGCCTTCGATCCCTAGCGGGAAGGGCGCTGGAATGCGCGTGAGGCCACGCTCATCGAGCGCTTGTCCCGTCGCGCCGAGGAAGGGTTGCGCCAGCAAATACAGCGTGCGCGGCCCAATCGCCGGCAGCGCGCCCGAGCGGCGTGGCGGAAAGAAGGAGACCGGGATGCCGAGCGCCGCGAAGATGCGTGCGAATTGATCTTCGACGACGTCGGGCAGGGTGCCCACGACCATCAGCGACGGCGTCTGGCTCGCTTGATCGTCGTGGAGCTCCGGCACGAGCGACGCGAGGCAAGCGTCTTCACCTTGCGTGAACGTGGTCTCGATCCCGCTGCCGGAGTAGCTGAGGATGCGAACGCCTTCGAACGCACGCGAGAGTCGCTGCGCGGCGCGGGAGAGATCGAGCTTGATGACCTCGGAAGGACAGCTCCCAACGAGGAACAGGAGCTTGATGTCTGGACGGCGGGCGATCAAACGCGTGACCGCGCGATCGAGCTCTTCGTTCGCGTCTGTCAAACCTGCGAGGTCCTTCTCTTCGAGGATGGCCGTCGCGAAGCGTGGCTCCGCGAAGATCATCACGCCTGCCGCGGACTGGATGAGGTGCGCACAGGTCCTCGAGCCCACGACGAGGAAGAACGCGTCCTGAATCTTTCGGTGCAGCCAGACGATGCCCGTCAGGCCGCAGAACACCTCGCGCTGACCTCGCTCCTTGAGGACCGGCAGCGACATCGGCGCGCGCGTTTGAAGCGTGACGGGAGGGGAGCTGAACGGGGAGAGACTCATGCTGCTCCGTTCACGTTGGCGTCTCCGAGATGGAGCGCCGGCGTGCTCTTCGCGGGGCTCGAGAGGCGAGCGGCGCGAAGCTTGAGGATGAACTGGGTGGCGTTGATGACGTACGTGCCGAACGCGACGAGCGCGAGGAGGAGCTGCCCACGCAGGCCGAGCCAGCCCGTGAACAGCGCGCCGAGGTACGCCGTGTGGAGCGCGATGACGAGCATGCTGAACACGTCTTCCCAATAGAAGGCCGGCGCGAACAGGTAGCGACCGAAGACACGCTTCTCCCAGATCGCGCCCGTGATCATGATCGCGTAGAGGAAGAGCGTCTTGACGACGACAGAGACCGAAGCCGCGAACGCGCCGTCACCCGTCGCGAGCGTGCGAACGACAAGGACCAGGCTCACGAGGAAGACGACGAACTGCGCGGGCGCGAGGATCCCTTGCACGATCGTCCACGGCGTCTGGTCACGACGCCTGCGCTCCTCGGGCGTGTAGAGAGGAGCGTGCGCGCGTGCTCGTGGCTGCTCCTGTCGCGACCGGGTGGGCGTTCGTGCGTTCAAGGCGTTCTTCCTTAACGAGCTGGTCGCGGGGATCCCGCTGACCCAAGCCAAGGTACTTGAGCGGGACCCAGTGTCAAGTCAGATAGACGTCAATTCGCATTTACACTTGCCCAGGACCTTGCTACGCCATGGGTGGAGGCTGGTGATGTCGATTTCTGCTCCCACCCCGCATCGGGCGGCTGCGATGAGCGAGGGCTCTGAGGAGAGTGGTCTCCGCAAAAAGCCGTTTGATATCCAGCATCGGCGCCTTCCCGAGCCCCGGGCTATCCTCACGCTCCTGAAGCCTGTGACGTGGTTTGCCCCGATGTGGGCGCTCGCGTGCGGCGTCGTCTCGGCCGGCGTCCCGATCCTCCAAAACTGGCTCTCGATCGTCGGCGCGGTGCTCTTGGCAGGCCCGCTTGTCTGCGGGACGAGTCAAGCGGCCAACGACTGGTTCGACCGTCACGTCGACGCGATCAACGAGCCGAATCGGCCCATCCCCTCGGGTCGTGTGCCCGGCCGATGGGGTCTCTACATCGCGATCCTCTGGACGTTCGTCTCCTTGGGGGTTGGCGCGGCGCTCGGACGCTGGGTCTTCGTCGCGTCGATCGTGGGCCTCCTCTTGGCGTGGGCGTACAGCGCTCCGCCGCTCCGCTTGAAGCTGAATGGCTGGTGGGGCAACACCGCGGTCGGCCTTTGCTACGAAGGGCTGCCCTGGTTCACCGGAGCCGCTGCGCTGAGCGCGACGACGCATGCGTCCGGCGCGGGCACGTTGCCGGACACACGCATCCTCATCCTCGCCCTCCTCTACAGCGCAGGCGCGTTCGGGATCATGGTGCTGAACGACTTCAAGGCGGTCGAAGGCGATCACGCGCTCGGCGTTCGATCGTTGCCCGTGCAGCTCGGCGTCCGCAACGCGGCGCTCCTCGCGTGCTTCGTGATGGCGGTGCCGCAGGTCGTCGTGATCGCGCTTCTCTTCCACAACGCGCGCCCGATCGAGGCGTTCATTGTGTGTGGCCTGCTCGGCGCGCAGGCGTTGATGATGCCGATCCTGGTGCGTGAGCCTCGGAGGCGCGCGCCGCTCTACAACGCGACCGGCACGACGTTCTTCGTGCTCGGGATGATGGTCAGCGCCTACGCCGTCCGACATCTTCTCGCTGCGGGACGCTGACGGTGACGACATCGACGACACGACTGACAGACAACACAGAGGAAATAGCGATGAGCGAAGGCGAGCTGTTCGATGTGGTGGTGGTGGGCGGCGGTCCAGCCGGAGCAACAGCGGCGAACGACCTCGCGAAGGCGGGCCACTCCGTCCTCCTTCTCGACAAGGCTGGACGCATCAAGCCGTGCGGTGGCGCGATCCCTCCACGCCTCGTCCGTGACTTCGACATCCCCGCCCACCTACTCTGCGCGCGGATCAAAGGCGCGCGCATGGTCTCTCCGACCAAACGCATGGTGGACATGCCGATCAGCAGCGGAGAAGGCGCGGACGAACGCGAGAGCTACGTCGGCATGGTCGATCGCGACGTGTTCGACGAGTTCCTTCGCGCACGCGCCGCGTCGAACGGCGCGACCCGCCGGACAGGCCTCTTCGAGCGCATTACGCGTAACGAGGACGGCGCCACCGTTCACTACCGCGCCGCGACCGGCGAGGTGGACTCCGTTCGCGCCCGCCTCATCATCGGCGCCGACGGCGCGCTCTCTCGTGTCGCACGCCAAGAGGTCTGCGAAGAGGGACCGCGCTATGTCTTCGCGTACCACGAGATCTTGCGTGCCCCCGACGCGGACGCGCACGCCTCCTACGACGGATCGCGCTGTGACGTCGTGTACGACGGGGTCACGTCGCCGGACTTCTACGGATGGGTGTTTCCGCATGGCAAGACGGTCAGCGTGGGGACGGGCAGCGCGCACAAGGGCTTCAATCTTCGACGATCGGTCGCGGCGCTGCGCGCGTCGTCGGGGCTCGACACGATGAAGACGATCCGTCGTGAGGGCGCGCCGATCCCGATGAAGCCGCTCGCGCGCTGGGACAACGGGCGCGACGTGCTGCTCGCCGGAGACGCCGCTGGCGTCGTCGCTCCTGCCTCAGGCGAGGGTATCTACTACGCGATGATCGGCGGCCAGCTCGCAGCCGTCGCCGGTCTCGAGATGCTCGCGACGAACGACGCCCGCGCGCTCAAGAAGGCGCGCAAGCTCTTCATGAAGGCGCATGGTCGCGTCTTCTGGATCCTCGGGATCATGCAGTACTTCTGGTACTCGAGCGACAAACGTCGCGAGCGCTTCGTGAGCATGTGTCGCGATCCGGACGTTCAAGAGCTCACATGGCAGGCGTACATGAACAAGGAGCTCGTGCGCGCCAAGCCTGGCGCTCACCTGCGCATCTTCTTCAAGGACATGGCCCATCTCTTCGGCTTCGCGTCCGCCACATCGTGAGCTGAGATGAACGACCGGCGATGAAAGAACTCTTCGAAAGCGGCAGGCTGATCGATGTCGCCCTCGCGGCGATCGTGATCGAGGTCGTCGTCTTCGCGCTCGTGGGTCGTCGTCGCCTCCCGCTCGTCGATGTGCTCGGGCAGCTGCTCGCGGGGGCGTTCCTGCTCCTCGGGCTTCGTTGCGTCATCACTGGCGCCGACTACCGACTCACGCTGCTCTTTCTCACCGCGTCGTTCCCGGCGCACATGTTCGACCTTCTGCGACGCTCACGTCGCGCTAGCGGGAGGGTTGAAAGCGGGAGGGTTTGGGAACCAGGCACTGGTTCCCATCGTGAAGAGTCGTGACGCGCTCCGCTCGACGATCTCGATCAAGCCTTCGACGCTCACGCATGTTTGTCGCCGTCGGGCTTGGCGGCGGCAACGGCTTCGTCTTCGGTGATCTCACGGGCGAGGACCGCGGCGAGCTGTTGGGTGGCTTCGAGGGCGCGCGTGATCTCCTCGAACGAGCGCTCCCCTCGCTCCCACTCTTCCCCAAGAGCGCGCGCGGTCGGGGCGATCAGAAGGAGGAGGAGCGACTCGCGCGTGACGCCTCGCTCGCTCATGAGCGTGTGAACGAACCGCACCGCTCGAGGCAAGTCGCCGTCGCCAACGATCTCGAGGAGAGACGCGTGGTCTTCCTCGGTCAGCGCACTGTCGCCCACCGGCGCGGCAACCTGCTTCACCTCTTCCTCGACGCGACGAACCGTCCCGAGCGGATCCGTGCTCGACGCCTCTTTTGGCGGAGCACCGCCCTTCGAGCTCAGACCCGACCCCTCATCCATCACGTCTCGGCTAGTTTCCCCAAAAAGGCCTATCAATTGCAAGCGCCCGAGCCAGCTCGAGCATGAATCAAAGGAGCTTATTCACAGGGAGATCAAATGTCTCTCGCGCGCCCGTCGCGATCGCACTAAAGTTCGATATTGAAGGAATTTCTTCCACTTGACAAACAGCGTCAACGTACAACCCGACATCACACTGCGGCTTGACCCTTCGGGGGTCATCCGTCGGGCCGTCGTGTCAGCCACGATCGCGAACGAGGACGTCGCCGCAAAGTGGGTCGGCCAGCGTTGGACCGACACCTTGGTCGAGGGAAACGCGCTTGTTCATCAGCTTCTCGACGACAAGACGGGCGGCTCTACACCACGCGTTCGGGTACGCCAGCGCCTCGGTGATGGACGAGAGCTCGAGGTCGAGTACACGACCGTTCGGCTTGGTGGCGCCGGGCTCATCGCGATTGGTCACAGCCTGGAAGCGACCCGCGACGTGGAGGCGCGACTCAACGCAGCCAAGGCCTCGATGGAGCGCGACGCGTGGAAGCTTCGCGATGTCGAGACGCGTTACCGGCTTCTCTTCGACGCGCTCACGAACCCCGTGTTGCTGATCGATGGGGATCTTCGCGTCGTCGAGGCCAACGCCGCGGCGGACCGCGCCCTCGGCGTGTCGAACGAAGCGGACTTTCTCGCGCAGATCGATCCAGCGCAGCGCCCGTCGTTCCGCACGATGCTCGAGCGCCTTCACGAGCAAGGTCGCGTCCCAGGGATCGTCCTCAACCTGGGCTCGCGTGGGCTCAGTCGCGCCTGGCTCGTTCGCGCGACGCTCGTCGCGGAGTGGGCCCCTGTCTTTCTCGTTCAGCTCCTTCCCGCGAACCCCGTCGTTGAGGAGGTGGCTCCGCCGGCGCACTCCACGACGCAGCTCTCGAAGGCCGCGATGAACGAGGTGGTGGCCAACGCGGTCTCGTCGGTCGAGCAAGCATGCATCGCTGCCGCGCTGAACGCGACCCATGGAGATCGTGGCGCTGTCGCGCGGCTCATGGGGATCTCCGAAGAGGCGCTCGCCGCGAAGCTGTCCACGACGAGAAAGTAGCGGCATCGTCCTCGAGGTCGAACGCGGGAGACTATCGCGTACTCGACGAACGGTTTTCCCAACGTAAGCGGAGGTTGATCGAGGTGTCACAACCAGCGGTTCTCACGCCAGCGTTCGGTCAAGCGGATCTATCGAACTGCGAACGCGAGCAGATTCACCTCGCGGCGTCGATTCAGCCACATGGCGCGCTCCTGCTCGTGCGCGAGCCGGATCTGGTGATCGTGCAAGAGAGCGCGAACGCTGCGCACTTTCTCGGTCTCGCTTCGGTCGAGGCCGCAGCAGGGACCGGTGGCCACGCGATCGGATCGGCATCATCGTCACTTCTCGGCCGGCCGCTCGGAGACATTTCGGCTGACTTGGTCGATCAACTCGGCCCGCATCTCGGCGACCCCCTCGACGTCTTGCCGATCCCGATCCGCTGTCGTGTGAATGCGAACGCACGCGACGTCGCGTACGACGGGCTCGTCCATCGCCCGCCGGGCGGCGGCCTCGTCATCGAGCTCGAGCGAGCCGGCCCATCGGTGGATCTCGACGCCGACGTCGCCAAGGCACTTCAGCCGATCACCACGGCGGGATCGATTCGCGCGCTTTGCGACGAGACCGCCCGTGTCTTTCGAAAGCTGACGGGCTACGACCGCGTCATGGTCTATCGCTTCGACGCCGAGGGCCATGGTGAGGTCTTCTCCGAAGAGAAGCGGACGACGCTCGAAGCCTTCCTGGGAAATCGCTATCCAGCGTCCGACATCCCGCAGATCGCGCGGCGTCTCTACGAGCGCAATCGCGTGCGCGTGCTCGTCGACGTGCACTACCAGCCCGTCGCCCTCACGCCGCGCCTGTCACCGCTCACCGGCGAAGACCTCGATATGTCGCTGTGCTTCATGCGGAGCACGTCGCCGATTCACATCCAATACCTCAAGAACATGGGCGTGTGCGCGACGCTCGTGGTGTCGCTCCTCGTCGGAGGCAAGCTCTGGGGCTTGGTCTCCTGCCATCACTACGAGCCGCGGCAGATCCATTTCGAGATGCGCTCGGTGTGCGAGCTGCTCGCGGAGGTGGTCGGCACCCGCATCGCGGCGCTCGAGAGCTTCGCGCTCTCTCAAGCGGAGCTCAGCGTGCGACGCCTCGAGCAACGCATGAAGGAGGGCATCTCCCGCGACGGCGACTGGCGCTCGGCGTTGTTCGATCCGTCGCAGTCGATCCTCAAGCCCGTCGCGGCGACAGGCGCGGCGCTCTTGCTCGATGGCCAGGTCCTCACGACCGGCGAAGTGCCGAGCACCGAGCAGCTGCGCCAGCTCGGCCGATGGCTCGACACGAAGGCGCTGCAGACCTCACCGACCAAGCTGTTTTCGACGTACTCGCTCACGCTCGACGAGCCGACCTTCACGCCGATGATCGGCGTCGCGAGCGGTCTCGTCGCGATGCCGATCTCGCACATGCCGGGCGAGTACCTGATCTGGTTTCGACAGGAGCAGGTACGCACGGTCACGTGGGGTGGTAACCCTTTCAAGCCGGTGCACGTCGGCGACAACCCAGCGGACCTCTCGCCGCGCCGCTCCTTCTCGAAATGGCACCAAGTCGTCGAGGGGACGTCGGAGCCGTGGTCCATCGGCGTGCTCACCACCGCCCGCTTGATCGGCGAGACCGTCAGCGACGTGCTCATCCAGTTCCGGTCGGTCGCGATGCTCATCGCGCAGAATCAGCTCGATCAGGTGCGAGGTCAGGTCGAGCGCTCCGAGCACGCCGTCCTCGTCGCGAACGCCGAAGGGCGGATCGTGCTCGGCAGTCAGGCCTTCGAGCAGCTGCTCCCCACGCCGCCTCCTCATCTCGAACACCTCGAAGACCTCGCGCCTCTCTTCGCGCAGTCGTCGGTCGTCCGGCGCCGGCTGCGTGATCTCGTCGTCCGACGTCAAGTATGGCGTGGTGAAGCGGAGCTGCTGGGCTTGAGTCGACAATCGGCGCGCCCGGTATTTCTGCGTGCGGATCCGGTCTTCTCTGCTCCCGATCAAGTGCTCGGCTTCGTCGTCGTCGTGACGGACATGACCGAACGCAAGGCCGCCGACGTCGCGCGCCAGCGTTTTCAAGAGAGCGTCGTCGCGCAGAATCAGCTCGCCCGAGCGCGGGTCGAGACGAAGGCCGACCTGCTGCACAAGAACCTGCTCGGAGCGATCGTCGAGAACGCGCAGCTGAGAGCGTCGAGACCTCGATCCGACGATCCGCCGAGCTCCTCCGCCATCTCATTCGCCATTCGCTGAGCAGCACCGCGCGTGACGAGCCGGAGCCGCACGAGCCAGAGCCGCCGGTGTCGGGCGAGAGGGGCTCCGCGCGTGAGGGAGACGACTCATGACGGCCCACGCGAGCGCAGCAGCGACCGACAGCAAACCTGGCCGCGGGCCACGTCATGCGTTTCTCCGGCAAGCGACGGCTTCGTTGCATGCCGAGGTGGAGGCGGTCGTCGAGCGCGCGAAGATGTTCGACTCGGTCGAGCGCTATGGCGATTACCTGCGCCGGCTCACCGTCTTTCACGAACGGCTCCTGCCGCTGCAAGGCATCGCCTCGCCGGCCACGCTCCCTCACTGGCAACACGTTCGAGGGCACGTCGCCGCGCTTGCCGAGGACCTCGCGTCGCTGTCGCTCCACCCGCCGACCACGCGGTCCAGCGTCGTCGTCGCCTCGAGCCCCACCACGGCGCTCGGCGCTCTCTACGTCGTCGTCGGGTCTTCCCTCGGCGCGCGCGTCCTCGTGAGGCGTGCGGGGACGATGTTGTCCTCCACGGCTGGCCGCGCGTCGTGCGCCACGGCCTATCTCGCTGCGCAGGCGAGCTCGAACGAGTGGCCCGCGTTTCTACGCGTGCTCGAGAGCGAGCCCATCACGACGCCGGCGGAGCTCGCGGCAGGCGCGAACGGCGCCTTCGCGTGCATGCTCGACGTCTTGACGCTCCGCCTGGCCGATTAGTGGCCTTCCTTCATCGCGTTGAAGAGCCCGATCAGGGTCTTCTTCGCGTCGCCGAGCACCATCATCGTGTTGGGATGGAAGAAGAGCTCGTTCTCGACGCCAGAGAATCCCGTATTCATGCTTCGCTTGAGCACGAGGACGCTTCGTGATGCTTCGACGTTGAAGACCGGCATTCCGTAGATGGGGGATTGCGGATCGGTCTTCGCCGCGGGATTGACGACGTCGTTGGCGCCCACGATGAGGACGGCGTCCGTGCGCGCGAAGTCGTCGTTGATCATGTCGAGGTCGAACAAAGAGTCGTAGGGGACATTCGCCTCTGCCAACAGCACGTTCATGTGGCCTGGCATTCGCCCTGCGACGGGATGAATGGCATAGCGCACCTCGCAGCCACGCTTCTCGAGCGCCGATGCAAGATCACGCACGGCATGTTGCGCTTGAGAGACCGCCATTCCATAACCAGGAATCACGATCACCGATTGCGACGCTTGGAGCACTGCGGCGGCGTCTTCGATCGTCGCCTCGTTGTAGCTCCTGCCATTCGCGCCGCCGGCTGCTGCGGGCGCCGCCGAATCCCCGGTTCCAAACGCCCCGAAGAGGACGTTGCTGAAGGAGCGATTCATCGCCTTGCTCATGAGGAGCGAAAGCAAGAAGCCGGACGACCCGTCCAGCGCACCGGAGATGATGAGGATATTGCTCTTGAGCGCGAACCCCGTCGCGCACGCGGCCAAACCTGCATACGAGTTGAGCAGCGAAATGACGACCGGCATATCGGCGCCGCCAATCGGCAATACCGCGAGGATGCCAAGCGCAAAGCCAATGGCGCACGTCACATAAAACATCCAGATCGGCGCGGAGTCCGGGAACGCGACCTGATACCCAATGAGCACGATGGCGCCGCAGAAGGCGCCGATGTTCATGAAGTTCTGACCTTTCCACGTGACAGGAGCTCCCGTAATGACGCCTTGGAGCTTTCCGAAGGCCATGATGCTTCCGGTAAAGGTCAAAGAGCCGAGGAACACCTCGAAGCCGAGCGCTCCAATCTCGAGGCGGCTCACGTCCGTCGAGAGAGCTGCGCTACCGCTCTGATGGGCAAGCTCGATGACCTCATGAACGCGCCGGAGCTCGGCGATGCCCACGAGTGAGGTCGCGAGACCTCCAAACGCGTGAGAGAACGCGATGCGCTCGGGCATCTTCGTCATCGGGAGCTTCGCGCTAATGGCGATTCCGATCGTCGAGCCGATCAACAGGCCAGCGACGATGAAGTCATAACGAACGACCTCGGCCTTGAGGAGCGTCGCGATGACAGCGATGAGCATCCCGAGCTCGCCGAAGAGAATGCCGCGTCGCCCCTGCTCGGGAGACGATAATCCGCGCAGACAGAAGATGAAGAGAACGGACGCGACGAGGTAGGCGAGGTTGACGAGTTGAGCGGCCATGAATGCGGTCAGTGCTTTTGGCTGCTCGATTTGGGCGCGCTGCCAGGGCCCTTCTTGAACATCTTGAGCATGCGGTCGGTGATCATGAAGCCGCCGACGACGTTGATGGTCGCGGCGGCGACGGCAATACATCCAAGGACGTTGGCGACCAGCCCGTGCTTCGAGCCCGCTGCCACGAGCGAGCCGACCAGCGATATGCCGCTGATCGCGTTCGTGCCGCTCATGAGCGGCGTGTGGAGCAGCGCAGGGACCCGCGAGATGACCTGGTAGCCAACGAACGTGGCGAGCGCGAAAATATAGAGTCCAAAGATGAGGTCTTCGCTCATGTGGCTGCGCTCACGGTGGCTCCGGAGCTCGCGGCGCGAGCTGCCTTGGTCGCTGCGTGAACGATCTCGCCTTCGCGGATGATCATGCAGCCGCGGACGATCTCGTCGTTCGAATCGAGCGCGAGTACCCCATCTTTCGTGATGTGAAAAATGAGCTTCTCCATGTTGCGCGACCACATCTGGCTCGCGTGGACGGCGACGTGGCTCGCGTGATCGATCGCGCCGATGATCGTGACGCCATGTTTGACGACCGTCTGCCCGCGCTCGGTGAGCTCGCAGTTGCCGCCTTGTTCGGCGGCGAGATCGACGATGACCGAGCCGGGCCGCATCGTCTTGACGATCTCTTCGGTCAAGAGGGTAGGGGCTCGCTTTCCAGGGATGAGCGCCGTGCAAACGATCGCGTCCGCCTTCGCGGCATGCTTGGCGAGGGCCTCGGCCTGGCGTCGCTTGTAGTCTTCGGAGACCTCCGTCGCGTAGCCGCCCTCCGTTTGGGCGTCGTGCTCCGAGCTGACCTCGACGAACTTCGCGCCGAGGCTCTCGACCTGTTCCTTCGCGATCTTTCGCACGTCGAAGGCCTCGACGCGTGCGCCGAGGCGCTTACCGACACCGATGGCGGACAGACCCGCGACGCCGGCGCCGAGAACGAGCAAGGTCGCCGGAGCAATCGTCCCCGCCGCGGTGATGAGCATCGGAAAAAAGCGAGGTAACGCCGCCGCAGCCAAGATCACGGCGTAATAGCCCGCGCAGGTGGCTTGTGACGACAGGACGTCCATCATCTGGGCCACGGTCGTCCGCGGGATCGCGTCGAGCGCCAGCGTGGTCACCTTTCTCGCCGCCAAGACCGACACGAGCTCGTGGTTGACGAGCGGAAGGATCGGCGCGATGAGGGTGCTGCCTGGGGCGAGCGACTCGGCCTCCTCGAGCGTTGGGACGCGCACGCGCATCACGCAGGCGGCGTTTGCCATCGCCTCACCCGCCGACGCGGCGAGCTGCCCTCCGGCAGCTTCGTAGTCCGCGTCGAATGCGAGGGAACGCTCGCCTGCACCGCGCTCGACGATGACGTCGATCTTCTTGGCTTGGAGGCGCTTCAGCGAATCAGGCACGATCGCGACGCGCTTCTCCCACGACGCAGGCTCTTTGAGCACGGCAATCCGCATAGAGGAACGTACGTCTCGCTAGTGCTTGATGGGGACGCGCACGCTCGTCGCTGCGCTGTGGCTCAGGCGACCGCTCACGTGGGCGTGCCTGCACCCGCTTCCTTCGGTGCGAAGCTGAGACAGCCGCCGTTCGGACGCACGGGGCCCGTGAAGAGCTTGCAGCCGCCGCACTCGCCGTACTTGCCAGCGTCGTATTGAGCGCACGCCGAGCAACGCTTCGCCGGGTCGGTCGCTTCTTTCTTGTACTGGAGCGTCTTGCGCATCGTCTTCGACGCTTCATCGACCTCCGTGTTGCAGTCCATCGCCGTGGAGCCACCCTTGGTATCGCCGCCACCGGACGGCGTGTCCTTCTTGCATGCGGCCACCAAGCCGATGAGGCTCGTCGCAGCGCCAACGCCAATGAGCTTCAGCGTTCGGCGACGCCCGATCATTTTCGGATCATTCTTGCTTTCCACGTGGTCCATCTCCTTCTTCGTTGTTGAGGACGTCGGTCGCCTGCAGGCGACTACTTGCGAGCACCCGCATCCAAGGACGGCGCCATACCACCATCACCCGTGAGAGTGGGCGCGGAAGCATCCATCCCCGCCGTGAGCCCAGTCCCACCATCCGGTGACGAAGGGGCCATCGCCTCGGTCGGGACTGGCTCCGTGACGGTTCGCTTCGGCTGAGGTTTCGCCTCGGCAAGGGCTTTGTAATCCGCGAGCATACTGACCCCGAGAAGCGGTTTGTAAGCTCCGGCGTGGCAGGTGGCGCAGTTCACTTTCGGACCATCCCCTGTAGGACCATGTCGATTGGCCGGCAAGTCGCTCGCGAGCGGTTCGAGATAATCTCGATTCAGCTCACGCACCATACGGATGCCGTACCACGCCTGTGCGCGCTGCGGCGGGCTTGCACCCCACGCGCCCATCGAGCGCGTGTTGTGGCAATACGTGCAGTTTACACCGAGCGAGCTCGAGATGTGCATCATGAACGAGTACGTCCACTCGGTCTGCTTGATGGATGCACGGTTGTCGCTCTCGATCGCTTCGGTGGACTGAACGCGAACGTTGTCGTCGCCGCCGAGAAACGGTCGCAGCGACGTCTCGGGCAGCGAGCTCAGGCCCGCGACCGCGGAGGGACTGTTCTGGCCGGCCTTGTTGCCGAGCATTCCGACCTCGGCGGGCTCGGGGACGTCGAACCAGATATTTTGCGGGACGTTGTTGCCGCGATGGCACGTGTAACAGGTCACTCCGGTGTTCTTCACGTGGAGCTTCCAGTCGCCGTTGAGCCGCATCGTCATCTGCAGCATTCGGCGCCCGACTCGCTTCGGATAAAGCTCGTCGGAGTCCATGCGGTTCAGATCGGCCTGCGGATACCCGTCCTCGTTCTTGACGATCTCGCCTTTGGCGTCGCGCTGTGAGGCGTGGCAGTAGCCGCAGCCCTGATTGGGTGCGACCCACAGCGTCATCGCCGTCATCAAACGCGTCATCTCGCCGGCCGAGAGGTGGCCGAGGACCTGCACGTTCTTGTACGCGTTCACCGCGAGGACGCCGTCGGTTGTCGCCGGCGGGAGCGCGGGGGGAACCTCGTTTGCCTTCAACTTGTCGGCGAGTCGGTCCTTGCTCTCGACGAGCTGCATGCCGGTTCCAGGCGTGCCACGCTCGACCGACGCGGTCGACTTGAACGTCGCGACCGCGCCTGCGACGAGAAGGAGTCCACTAAGGCCGCCGCCAGCCCTTGCGAGCAGGTTCATGGTCGCCCCCTCTTTGCCCCGGCGTCCGCTGCTGCGTTCGCTCGTCCTGCATCCATTGTGTTGTTCATCGTGGTTGTTCCGCCATCGCCCACTGCGGCCGCATTCGAGCCCGCGTCGCCGATCACGCCTGCATCACCGAAGGGGCCCGTCAGGATGACCGTGCCTCCGTCCGAGAGCGTGATGACGCGTGTCGCACCGCCATCCGGCGCAGGAGCGAGAAGGTTAGAGTCTTCGTTTTCGGGTTGAGTGACCCCACCGTCACGGATCGTGAGTCCCATCGCCGCGGAGTTGCTCGCGCCAGCGTCGGGCGATTGCCTTACCTGAAGGTTGGCAGGAAGCGGCTGGAGCGACGGGTCCGGCACAGACTCGTAGGTCTGGTTGTATTCCGGCGCGAAGTTGTGCTTCACCGCCCAGAGGTACCAATTGTCGACCGCGGTCCCGGTGAGGAGGATTCCAATGCCACCCGTCAGCGGGCAGAGCACCGCGAACCACCAGGCCCAGCGATGGATCGACTCGAAGGTCGCGTTGAAACCCATCGTCCAGCGCCAGAAGAGAGCGCCACGCTCGGCCGCCGTACCGCGGTCGATGACCTGGCTCACTTCACGCTCACCGCCAAGATGGCTGAGCGCCAACACGGTCGCGCCGTGCATCGCGAAGAGCAGCGTCGACCCGTAGAGGAACGCGATCGAGAGCGCGTGGAACGGGTTGTAAAAGAGATTGCCGTATCGAATCGAGAACGCTGCCGTCCAATCGAGATGCGGGAAGATGCCAAAGGGCACCGCCTCGCCCCACGTGCCCATGAGGATGGGACGAATGAAGCCGAGCACGAGATAGAGCCAGATCGCCGCCGCGAACGCCCACGCGACGTGGGTGCCCATCCCGAGCGCCTTGGCTCTTCGAAACGTGCGCAGCCACCACAAGATGATCGACGTGGTGAGGAAGAAGCCCGCCATGAGCCACCAACCACCCTGCGCGAGGGGCGGAATGGCGAGGCCGTTCGACGGGGGCGGCGGCTCGAGCGCGAGCCACGGAAGCTGGCGAATGAATTGCACGGGGCTCCATCCAACGGAAGCCCACATGTTGAGACCGATGATCTCAATGGCGATGAAGCCGAAGAGCAGCGACGCCGTGCCCAGGTAGCCCAGATAAAGGGGACCGACCTGCGCGTTGCCGAACCAGCCGATGAGCCGGGACAGCTTGGCGTAGCGCGTGCGAAACGCTTCGTTCGCGATCTCCGGACCGAGGTCCGGTGGAGCGCTGATCTGAATCTGGGTGAAGATGTTTTGATATTGCGCCATGGCTTTGGATCCAGTCCGTCAGTTCAGTTCCAAACGGGAAGGCTAAGCCACCAGTTCCACCACTCTGGCCAGCCGCGCGTCCAAAATGGCCCGCTGATTACGATACAAATCGCACTCCAGAGCCCGGCGCTCAGCGCCAGAAAGAGCCCGAGTCGATGGATGCCGAGCGCGCCGATCGAATAGCCAATATGGTCACGAAAGAACGCGTCTTCGTATTCGGCTGTCTTGACGGTGTGACCCTTCTGCGGATTGACCGCCGAGAGGATGAGGCCACCGTGAAGCGATAGGGCGAGCGTCGTCGTGAAGAAGAAGCTCACGGCGATCATGTGCGCCGGGTTGTAGTGAAAGTGCAAGTACTGGTAGCCGACGTTCGACACCCAATCGAGGTGACTGAATATCCCGTACGGAAAGCCATGTCCCCAAGCGCCGAGCATTACCGGCCGGATGACGACGAGCGTGAAGTACGCAAAGATCGCGACGCTGTACGCGATCGGGATGTGATAGCCCATGCCTAGCTTGCGGCTAATTTCAGCCTGGCGTAGCGCCCAGGAGCTGAATGCACCGAGCGCGCAGATCGTGACGAGCTGCCAGATGCCGCCGTTGTGAAGCGGGGCGAAGCTCAGTCCGTACTCGATCGGAGGCGGAGCGATGTTTATCTTCCAAAGGTTCCACGTGGGCCCGAGCGAAGCGCCCCACACGAGCAGCGCGGTGCCGACCAACGAGAAGAAGATCGTCGTGACGCCGAAGAAGCCGACGTAAAACGGTCCAAACCAGAAGTCGAACAGATTGCCGCCGACGAGGGTTCCGCCCCGAACGCGATATCGCCTTTCAAAACTCAGGAGCGCCATTGATTCCTCCGAACACTCACAGCCACACCTAACATCGACGCACAGGAGTGCGTCAGCTCACGACTTCGCGAAACAGAAACAGAATTGCGGAGAATTGCGGAGACCGACGGATGGACACGTTTTACCGAAGTCCACCCGACGGACTACGCACTAGGTCACTTCGCAGGCATGGCGGAACGATCCGCCGCTGCTGCTTTGTGCGGGCCCTCGAGCCAGTTGAACCGGCTCGTGCTGAGCAGCACGAAGTGAATGACGAGCGCCAGCGCAAACAGGAAGGTAAACAACCCAATGAGTGCCTGGCGTGGATCAAACAATTGCCAAAGACGCCACATGAAGAGCTCCTTTCAGCCCAACATTGTTTGAGTGATCGACTGCACACTCTCGAGCACGCCGTATCCGTTCGGACCCGGCAGCCAAGGCCGCCACATCCAAGCGAGCACGTGGGCTCCGATGGCAATCGCGGTAAAAATCAAGAAGCTAGTGACGAAGATTTTGTGAAACTCCTTCGCCTCTGCCTCCGAAAGGCCCGAATAGGAACCCTTCTCGTCTGTAGATGTTGCCATTTCCCGACCACCTCCATTTGTCTCCGCGCCCATCCTGCGCGGCTAGGATGCCGTTCTCAAAACGGCTTGGATAGCGAGTGAATCGTTTGAATCCTTGTTGTTGTTTTCATGATGCAGATCCACTCCCTATCAATTTGCGCCGCCTTCCATCGCGTGGCTCTGCACCTGCGCGATGCTGACGCGATGTTGCCCGGCCCGGCGCGCGCGCATTTCTGCAGCGTCGCGCAGCGCCTTGGCGGCGGAGATTCTGGACACGATCGGAACCGTCTCGAGGATGTCCTGAAGCGCTCGCTCTGCGGCTTCGTCCCAGGAGAGCTCCTCGTGGATGCGTGAGGGCGTCGGCGCCACTTTGTCGAGATCCGTCCCGAGCGGAAGGATGTTGAACAGCGTGTCGAACAGCGCGTTGCAGACTTCCTGCAAGAGGTACGAGGCGCCGGAATAACCCATAAACGGCGTCCCGGTGTGCCGGCGAATGGCCGTGCCGGGGAAAGAGGCGGGCACGTAAATGCCTTTGCTGCCGACCTCTGCCAGGTACATGCGCTCGTTGTAAGAGCCAAACACGATAAGCGGCGTGTTCTTCTGGACCGCGGCGCGAACGGCGGCATTGTCGGTCTTTGCGCCCGGCTTTCGCTCGAACGCGAAGTGACACGGCAGCCCGAGCTCGCCTTCGAGGAAGGAGCGAAGGCCACGCGCATACGTCTCGTTCGCGACGACGCCGAAGCTCGCGGTGCCAAAGAAGTCCTGCGTGACCGAGCGCCAGAGATCCCAGAGCGGCTTCAGCGTGGTGTGCTTTTCGCGCTCGATGAACGGCTCGGGATCGAGCTTCAGCAGCTCACCGAGCGATCGCAAGAAGCGCGTCGTGCTGTGGACGCCGATCGGCGCCTGCAAATACGGTCGATCGAGGGCCTCGCAGAGGAGACGTCCATACTCGCGATACATCACGACGTTGACGTCGGCGTCTGCCAGTCGCGGGACATCGACGAGGTGACTGCCGAGCGGAAAGGTGAGGTTGACCTCTGCGCCGATGCCTTCGATGAGGCGGCGCATCTCGGCGAGGTCGGAGTACGTGTTGAAGTAGCCGTAGCTCGGGCCAATGATGTTGACGAGCGGGCGGGCGCCCTCTTTGCGGGGGGTGCGCTTCGGGGCGCGGCCGTTCTTGAGGCCGTACTGCGTCCACAGCCAAAGCATCGCGCGGTTCGCGGTCTGCCACTGGTCTTCGTCGATCGTCCGCGGCAGGAAGCGCTCGATGCCGGTGCCTTCGGGGGTCACGCCGCCGCCGATCATCTCGGCGATCGAGCCCGTCACCACGACGCTCGGCATCGCAGGGTCGAGCGTCGCATGCGCGCGCTTCATCGCGCCTTCGGTGCCCTTCTTTCCGAGCTCCTCTTCGGAGATGCCGGTGACGACGATCGGGAGCTCGTGAGGCGGAAGCCCGTCGGTGTAGTGAAGCACCGACGTGACCGGCAGGTTCTCACAGCCCACCGGGCCATCGATGATGACCTGAAGGCCTTTGATCGCCGTGAAAACGTAGACCGCTCCCCAGTAGCCACCGGCGCGATCGTGATCGAGGACTAGCATCCGACGGCCTCCTCTGATTCCTTCTTGTGCTTCGCCTTGCGAGCGAGCTGCACGAGCTGTTGGGCACGAACCTCGGGACGCGAACGTGGCATTTGCTCCCAAACGCCGGACGTCTCGCCCGTGCCGACGTTCTCGAAGAAGCGCTGCATCTCGAGGAAGCGCTCCTTGTTGGCGATCGCCGCATTGACGACCTGGGCGAGGGAGCCAGCTCCCGCGACGCCCATGAGCGGCCGCGCAGAGATGACGTTGGTGAAGTAGAGCCCGGGGATGCCACGCTGCTTCGCGGCTTGCACGACCGGCGTCGTCCCGATCGCGAGATCGGGGGAGTGCTCGGCCATCGCAGCGAGGTCATGCTCGAGCGAGGCTCGATAGCGAACGGTGACGCCATGCGCGGCGAGCCATGCGCGGTCGGGCTCCGAGCTCGCCGTCTGCGGGCATGCCGTCCCGACGTAGCGAACGTCCGCGCCGCTCTCGATGAGAAGACGTGCGACGAGCAGCTCCGAGCCTTCGTAGCCCGAGAGCGTGATCCGTCCTTTGATCGGCTTCGCCGCGAGCGCGCCCGTGATGGCGGGGAGCACGGCGTTCTTCGCTGCGTCGATCTTCGCGCGTGCGATGCCACATGCCGTCCCGATCGCCTCGAGCCAATCGGCGGTGCCATCGCGCCCAACCGGCGCGGAAGGAACGAGCGAGCGACCCGCCGCCTCGAGCTCGCGCATCGAAGCGGTGTAGAAAGGGTGAATCGCCGCCGCGACCGCGCAGTCGAGCGCCGCATAGAGCTCACGCCACTCGCGCGTGGGGACGACGGGACCTGCCGCGAGGCCCATCGGCTCGAGCATGCGACCAATGATCACCGGGTCGACCGGGAACATTTCACCGAGGAGCGTGACGGTCGGGAGCTTGGAAGGGCCCGTGCGCGGCGCCTGCACGGGGCCTTGCTCCGCCTCGAGGCGAGCGAAGTTGAGCATCGCCGCGGCGAGGACGTCCTTGGCCTCGGCGTGCGTTGGGACGCCAAAGCCGGGGACGTCGATCCCGATGACGCGAACCCCGTTGATCGTCTTCGGGAGCAAGCGAAGCGGGACGCCCGACGCCGTCGGCACGCAGAGGTTGATGACGACGACTGCGTCGTAGTCGTCGGGACGAGCGAGCTCGTGGACCGCGTCGCGCAGGTCTTCGAAGAGCTTCCCGGTGACGAGCGACTCCGAGTTGAACGGCACATAGCCGACGGTGCGGCGCGCGCCGTAGAAGTGCGACGTGAACGTGAGCCCGTAGACGCAGCACGCCGAGCCCGAGAGGATCGTCGCCGTGCGACGCATGCGAAGACCGACGCGCAGCGACCCAAACGCCGGGCACATGCTCTGCGGTTGATCATGCGGACCGACCGGGTAGTCGCGCGCATATTGATCGAGCGTCTCGCTCTTACCCGCCGCCGCAGCCGTAGCGCGGAGCGACTCCTTCGTGCTGCCATGACACGTCGCCGACGCTGCGGCGTGCGTGGCGTCGCTCGAGGTCTGAGCTGGGTGTTGTGCGGTGATGGTCATGGCGGGTTTTCTCGAAGAGGACGAGTTATGCCGAGGCGTCGTAGAGGACCTCGAGAGACTTCTTCTTCTTCACCTGAGGACCGCAGAGGTCCTCGATCGTGGCGGGCTCGAGCACGACGTTGCGACCGACGGCGTCACCCTTGAACAGCCCAAGGAGCGCGTCTTGATCGAGGGGATGCGGAAGGAGCGGCGGCGCCGTGGCGACGTTCGTAGCGAGCTCCTCGAAGAGGCTCGCCCACGGTGAGCCGGGGCGACCGATGATCTCGTACTTCGCGCTCTTGCGACGAATGTCTTCGTCCGCCGGAATCGCGGCGAGGACGGGGATGCCGACCTTCTCCGCAAAGGCGCGTGCCTCGCCGGTGTGATCGTCTTTGTTGATCACGATGCCCGCGACGCCGACGTGCCCGCCCAGCTTGCGGAAGTACTGCGTGGCGGAGCAGACGTTGTTGGCGACATAGAGCGACTGCAAGTCGTTGGCGCCGACGACGATGACCTTCTGGCACATGTCGCGCGCGATCGGCAAACCGAAGCCGCCGCAGACGACGTCGCCGAGGAAGTCGAGGAGCACGTAGTCGAAGCCCCAGTCGTGAAAGCCGAGGCGCTCGAGCGTCTCGAAGCCGTGGATGATGCCGCGACCTCCGCAGCCGCGCCCGACCTCGGGTCCGCCAAGCTCCATCGCGAAGACGCCATCGCGCTTGAAGCACACGTCTCCGATCGCGATCTCCTCGCCGGCCTGCTTCTTGAGCGCCGATGTGTTGATGATCGTCGGGCAGGCGCGTCCGCCGAAGAGAAGGGAGGTGGTGTCGCTCTTCGGATCGCAGCCGATGAGGAGGACCTTCTTGCCCTGCTGCGCCATCATGTAGGAGAGGTTGGCGAGCGTGAAGCTCTTGCCGATGCCGCCCTTGCCGTAGATCGCGATGACCTGCGTCTCTTTTGTCTTGCCCGTGGTGGCAGACGCCCCATGGTCCGTGGTGAGCGCTGGAGCATTCGGCTCGATCGACGCTTCCGCCCGGAGTTTCTCGTTCATCTCGGTGAACGGATTGGTGTTTGGCGTGTTCATGGGCAGCTTCTCCAGTCGATGAGCATCTTCAAGCAGTCGGGATTCGTGAACGCCGTCGCATACGCATCGGAGGCTTCGAGGTAGGGGCGTCGATGCGTGATGAGGCCATCGAGCCGAAGGCGTCCGGTCGTGACGAGATCGAGCACCACCTTCATGTCCTCGGGTCGCCACTCGGCAGCGACGCGAAGGCGCGCTTCCTTCATGAAGGCGAGAGGAAAGGCGAAGGTGATCGGGTCGGAGTAGAAGCCTGCGAGCACGATCTCGCCGCCGCGCGCGAGGCGCCCAAGTAGCGGCTCGAGGAGGCGTGCGTCGCCGCTGACGTCGTAAATCGAACGGTAGTCTCTGCGTGCGTCGTCGGTTGGATCGAGGACACGGTAAGCATCCGTCGCCGAAGAGCAGGCGCGGCGAGCCTCGTTCTTCTCCCAGACCACCGGATCGCCACCTGCGGCGACGACGAGCCGTGCGAGCAGTCGGCCGAGCACACCATGCCCGACGATGAGGTCGGCGCTGGCAGGTCCACCGGGCGCAGCAGCGAGCGCATGTTGAGCGGTCGCCGCGAGCGCCAAGAGCACGCCTTCTTCCGTGAGAACGTCACCGATCGGCGTGACGCGAGACGCGGCGACTACGAGCCGCGACGCTGCGCCACCAAACAACCCACGAACGCCGCCACCAAAGCAGCTCGCGCCGGGCACGAAGACGCGATCTCCGACACGAAGGGCCGGCGCCCCGATCGACTCCACGACGCGCCCCACGGACTCGTAGCCGGGTACGAGGGGATACCCCATACCTGGAAACGGCGGCATTTCACCGTTGTAGAGGAGGCGCTCCGTGCCCGTGCTGATCGCGCTCCACTCGATGTCGACGACGACATGACCGTCCCCGAGCGCGGCGAGCTCGAGATCGCGAAGACCAATCTCTTTGGGTCCGTTGAGGACGACGGCCGTGGTCATCATGGAAGTGGTGTCAACGTATCTTGACTATGAATAGTGTCAAGTACGATTGACGGTTGGGTGTGACAAGTCTTCACGGGACCCGCCCGATCATCAGTTGGGATAGGAGCGGGCGACGGGTCTTTCGAAGCTCAACGCCGGCAAATCCGGCCTCGATCATGATCTCCCGGAGGCGTGCGGCCGTCCTCGGACGCCCCTGTCCCATCGCGAGCAGGTAAAAGCCAAAGTACGCGTCGCCCATCGCCTCGACGTGTTTCGTCCCCGCCATCGGCTCGGCGACGAGGACCACACCGCCGCTCGTCAGAGCAGCTCTCACCGCGCGCAGGATACGGAGCGCGTCGGGGTCATCGTGGTCATGAATCACGCGCACGAGGGAGATGAGGTCGGCGCCACGTGGCAGAGGGTCGCGAAGGACATCACCTTCGACGACGCGCGGAGGAGGGAAGAGCGCCGCTCGCGCCAACCGCTCGCGTGCACGCTGCGCCACCGCGGGGAGCTCGAACAGCGCGAGATCGAGATGAGGAGCGCTCTTCGATACCGCCTCGAGGAAGGCACCTTCTCCGCCACCGACGTCGAGCAGGGACGTATGTCGCCGTTGCGGATACGCCTCGAGGATGTCCTCGGCGATGAGGGAAAGCGACGAGGCCATGAGCGCCGAATACGACGCGGCGTCGCGAGCCTGCTCGTGTCCAGCGGGACCACCCACGTAGCTCCAAAAGCGACTCAGCTCGGTTGCCGGCGGGCCTTCGCGGCGAAGCAGCGCGACGGGGTCGACCAGATCGCGGTAGAGCAGCCGATGATGAAGCACCATCTCTCGGACGCCAGGGTTGCCGAGGAAGGACGCGCCGTGTTGACCAAGACCATACGTCGCGACACCCATCGTGGTCGGACGGCGTGGCTCGACGAGACCGAGCGCCACCGCGGCGTGAACGAGACGCTCGGACGACGCAGCCGGCAGATCGGTCCGGCGGGCGATCTCGTCGATCGAGAGCGGTCGCTCCGCCAGCGTCTCGAGCAGGCGAAGCTCGACAACGCAGAGGAGGACCTGCGAGTAGACGAACCCCGTGCAGAGATCGAACAGCGTCGACGCACGCCGGCGCGCGATCCGGCGCGTGAAGGGGAAACGCGCAGCCCAGCGCTGGAATTTAGGGCTCGCGAGCACTTGGTTTCGAAGCTCACACCAGCGATCCATGACGCTCGGAAGCCAGGCACGCGTCTCCAACGTGGACGACAGCTCGCGATGCGTCGTCTCTGCGGGCGCGATGCCTCCGTCGGCCAAGCTCGGAGGCGTGAGCATCGCCCGTGTCATGCAGCCGATTGTTTGAGGCTCGTCGGTACGAGCCGCTCGGCCATGCGAAGCACGAGCTTCTGGAGCGCCGCGCGTCCATGGCAGTCCGGCACGGACTCGACCGCGTCATCGACGAGCGAGCGCAGCTTCGCGAGCGCGCCGTCGAGGCCGAGAGTCAGCACGGCGCTTGGGCGGCCGAGCAAGACGTCCTGCTTCGTTGGCTTGCCGGCCTCCTGGGTGTCAGAGAGAGCATCGAGGAGATCGTCGGCGACCTGGTAGGCCTCGCCGATGTGCTCACCGAGCGCGCGCCATCGCGCCGGATCCTTGCCCGCGGCGAGCGCGCCGCCCATCGTGGCAGCAAGGAAGAGCGAGGCGGTCTTGGCTTGATGGTATTGCGCGAGCGGCGCGGATGGCTCGCTCTCCCATGCTTGTCCGGCGACGAGGCCGTTCGGTGTGCCGGCCGCGCGCGTGAGCGTCATGATGAGAGACGCGAGACGATGCGTCGCGCCCGAGGCTACCGCGGCACGCGCGAGTGTCTCGAAGGCGAGCACGATCAATCCATCGCCGACGAGGACGGCGATCGGCTCACCGTAGACGCGATGCACCGACGGCTTGCCACGGCGCTCGTTCGCGTCGTCGAAGCACGGCAGATCGTCGTGGACGAGCGACGCGCAGTGGAGCAGCTCGATCGCGGCCGCGACGCCGTCCGTGAGCGCCGGCACGTCCTCCGAGCACGCCTCGGCGACGGCAAGACACAGCCGCGGTCGAATCCGCGCTCCTCCGGGGAACACGGTGTAACGAAGCGCCGAGGCGAGCTTGGATGGAGCGTGCTCCTCGGCGTGGAGGATGGTGGCCGCGAGAGCAGCTTCGATTCTGTCCTTCATTGCCATCACCTCTTGCTGTTGGCTGTCCAGTACATTGGACGAAACATTGGGTCATTCATGATTGACGCAGCGGGCGCCGCCATCCGAGGGCTCATCGCTTGCCTCGCGTGAGCACGTCGGTCTCTTCGAAGATGAGGCGCGCGACCTCCGCCGGCCTCTCCTCGTGGAGGAGATGACCCGCGCCCTCGACGACGAGGAGCTTCGGCTTCGCGTGGGCCAGGCGTCGCATCGTTTGCTCGTGCTCCTCGACGCGCACCGCACGATCGAGCGAGCCCGCGAGGAGAAGGAGAGGAACGCGCAAGCTCGGGAGCGCCTCGCTCAATGGCTCGAGGTCCCAGCTCGCCATCATCGACAGCGTGCCGGTGACGTGACTCGGTCGCGACGTGAGGGCGCGATACGTCTCGACCCCACGCGCATCGAGCTCGGAGCCCGTGCTTCGAAGAAGGCGCGCGACAGTGTCGGTCTTGCGAATCCGCAGGCTGACGACCTTCGACGTACGCGCAAGGATCCGCGCCATCGGTCGTAGCAGCGCGGCGGCGACGCCGTTGAACGGAACGAGCGCCGCGGCGAGTCCGACCAGGAGCGTCGGGTCGAGCGTTCGATCGATGACCATGCGCGTGAGGACGGCCGCGCCTGCCGAGTGACCCACGCACACAGTGGGCATCAACTTCATCTCGCGAAGGAGCTCGTCGAGCGACGCCGCGACGCTCGGAAGCGAAGGGGTGAACCAAGACGGCGCGATCGTGTCGCCATGTCCCGGCAGGTCGGGCGCGACGATGTCGAAGCGCTCGGCCAGCAGCGGCATGATCTCCCGGAAGGACAGGCTCGACGCGCCGGTGCCGTGCACCAAGAGAAGCACGGGGCGGCCCCCGCTTCCCATTCGGCGTACGTTCCACCGGATGCCGCGATGACGGATTGTCTCTTCGGTCGCTGTCGAGGTCCCCAAGGAGGAGGCGCGCGCCACGAGCATCGACGCACGCGAAGCATTCGAAGCTGTTAGGGCGCTCGGTGTGCAGTCCATCACCGCTCACCTCCCGTCGCCTTCGCGTCGTTCTCGTCGCGAGCCGCCTGCACATGGCGTGAGATCCCGACGGCGTCGAGATAGGGAAGCGGCAGATAGCGAGCGCCCATCTCATCGGCGAGCTGGCGTGCTTGCGCGCGAGGTCGCGGCGCGGTGTCGAGAAAGATCACGCGCGTGCCGGTCTCGCGAAGCGCCCGCGCGCTCCGCGTCGCGTCCTCGTTACCCGTGATGTTGCCTTCGCGTCCGTCGCGCGCGACGTTCGCGCGGCCGTCCGTCATCAGCACGATGAGCGGCGTGCGCCCCCGCCTCGACTCGGCGAAGGCGAGGGCGCGCGCGGCGTCGATCCCGGCGGCGAGCGGCGTCGCGCCACCACCGGCGAGGTCTGCGAGCGATCGTTGCACGCGCGTCAGCGATCGCGTCGGCGGCAAGAGGAGGGTCGCGGTCGTTCCACGAAACGCGACGAGCGCGACGTGGTCACGACGTACGTAGCAGTCCGCAAGAACCTGCTCGACAGCGCCTTTCGCTTCGGCAAGTCGCTGCAGCGCCGCCGAGCCGGAAGCATCGACGGCGAAGATGACGCTCGTCTCTTTCCTCGATTGAAAGCGGGTCGACCGAAAGTCCTGCTTGCGAACGAAGACGGCGCTCTCTCGTCGCGGCATCGCAAGGTCGCGACGCAGATGCTCTCTCCGGCGAATCGTCTGCCACGGCGCTGCCGCGCGCAGCGTCTCGACGACGTTGAGCCGTTCACGCGCGAGGTCCCGCGTGGGGAGTGTGCCGGATGGACGTGCGCCGCCCGCGAGCGAAAAGCGGATCGCTCCCTGCGTGCGACCCCTCGAGCCAGCACCGACGTGGACGCTTCGGTTGTCGAGCGGCTTGCCTCGGGTACGGCCAGCAAAAGAGGAGAGGAGATGTGGCGGGAGAGCGCTCTTCACCGCCGCGAGCACGCGGTCTTCCATCGAAGACGCGGCCTTTCCCTCATCGTTTTCAGGGTCGCGCTTCGGGTCCTCGTCGTGGTCTTGGTCTTCGTCGCGATGGCTCTCGGGCGCCTGCGGAGATGGCTCCGTGGGAGCATCGCCGGCAGTCGGGAGCTTCGTCGCGCGGTGGGCGAAGACGAGGCGCGCCGCGACGCAGGCATCTTCATCGGCGGCACGCGTCCGACCCTCGAGCGCGGCATGAGCACGCGCGGCCGCGGTGGCGAGCAGTAAGGCTCGTGGTGATGAAATCCCGAGCTCGGTGGCGAGCTGGCAAAGCGCGGCGATCACGTCATCACCGACGACGACACTCGGGAGCAGCCGGCGTGCTTCTTCGAGCTGGGTACGTGCGAGCGGCAGGAGCACGTCGTCGACGAAGTGACCCTCGCCTCGCACGAGGTCACGCACCTTCGGCGGCGCGTACCCGAGCGACGCTTCGTCATTGGGAGACGACGCGCTGGTCGAAAGAAAGTCGACCTCGAACGCGAGGCGGTCCTGAAGCGCGATCGGCAAGCGATCTTCGCCGGGATCGCTCTCGTCGAGCGCGAGCACTCCGATCCGACACGGCACCGCAGCGCTGAATCCATCGCGCTCGACGGAGATCTCGCCGCGATCGAGCGCGGCCGCGAGGTGGCTGGTCACGTTCGGCTCGAGGCGCTCCGCCATCGACGCGACGATGACTCCGCCGTGCGCGCGGGCGAGGAGCCCCGTCTCGAAGCACGCCCTGCCGGTGCGAAGACTCTCGGCGAGGGAGAGCCCTCCAAGGAGCCTGTCCTCAGTCACGCGAAGCGGAAGGCGAACGAACGGCGTGCCCAGCAAGAGCTCTTCGAGCAGCGAACACAGCTGGTCCCGCTGCTCGCTAGGACGTGAGCGAACGACGATTCCGCCAAGCCCGCCGCGATCGACGGCGAACAGTCGAAGCGAAAGCACGACATCGCGCCAGCGGCTGTAAGGCTGGTCCTTCGACGTGACATCGTCGCTTCGGGCGGAAGGATCGGGGCTCAAGCAAATACTTGCTCCATTGCCTTGGCCACGCGCACCGTGCCGCCCACCTCTTCGAGCGGACTACGACGCAGTCGATGTCGGAGCGCCAGCGGCGCGACGCGCTGGAGGTGCTCGTCGGTGACTGCGGCATGGCCTTCGAGGCTTGCGAGCGCGCGGGCCGCTCGAACGAGCGTGAGCTCGGCACGAAGCCCGTCGGTGCCCAGCACCTGACAGAGCGTCGCCGCTCGAGCGAGCGTCGCGTCTTCGAGCGCCACATCGCGCAGACCGGCGCGTGCCTTCTCGAGACGTTCCGTGAGCGCGGACTCGTGCGATTCGTACGCGCGGGCGAACGCTTCAGGGTTGGCGTCGAAGGCGAGGCGACGCTTGACGACCTCGACGCGCTCGGCGACGGCGTCGGGCGTCTTCACGTCGAGCGAGAGGCCGAAGCGATCGAGCAGCTGCGGCCGAAGCTCGCCTTCCTCCGGATTTCCGCTGCCGATCAGGACGAAGCGAGATGGATGGCGAACACTCACGCCTTCGCGCTCGACGACGTTCTCACCGGACGCGGCAGCGTCGAGCAGCAAGTCGACGATGTGGTCGGGCAAGAGGTTGACCTCGTCGATGTAGAGGAATCCGCGATGGGCGCGCGCCAAAAGGCCGGGCGAGAACACGCGCTCTCCACGGGTGAGCGCCGCCTCGAGATCGAGGGCGCCGAGGACGCGATCTTCGGTAGCGCCGAGCGGAAGGTCGACGACGGGGACCGCCATCATCGAAGACGGCAGCGCGTACGCACCTGCGTTTGCGCTCGCTTCGCGTTGCTTCTTCGACTTGCAGTCCTCGCAGAGCGCGTTTCCGTTCTCCGAGGCGGACGGGTCGCATTGGTAGGCGCAGCCAGAGACCGCACGCATCGGCGGCAAGAGCGCAGCGAGCGCGCGCACGGTGGTCGACTTGCCGGTGCCTCGATCCCCAAAGACCAGCACGCCGCCGATCGTCCCATCAACAACGACGAGCTGCAGCGCAAGCCGGAGCTCGTCTTGTCCGACGACCGCTGAGAAAGGAAAGAGAGGCATGATGATACGTTTCCTGAATCGGGTGGTTCTTGTCTCAGGCCGCGGTCACGGTGCCGATCTCGCGTAGGCCTTCCGACTCCTTGCCAAAGCCAAAGGGGCACTGCTCGGCGCTGCCTGCAGCAGCCGCCGTGGCGGGCGCGGACGCCGGGATGGGTGACGAAGAGACTCTCGTGGTGGAGATCGGAGGGGGAGTGATGGCGTTGCTCGCAAGCGTGCCTTCGGGCAGCGCGAGTGAGGTGGTCTCCACGATCGCGAGATCCGCAAGGCCTCGCGCTCGCTTTCGCTGCGCTTGCCAGAGCCCCCATGTACCGAGCGCCAGCCCGCCGAAGAACACCAAGATCGCCTCTGGCTTCAGGAGGAGCCAGGGCTCACGAAGGACGCCCCATTTGCCGGCGATCTCGATCGGTGTCCACACGACGATCATCGCGGCGATGGCGTAGCGAAGCGCTGGGCCCCACCCCGTCTGCTGATGGAGGCGGCGCATGCAGTAGAGCGATCCCGCGATCGAGCAGACCATGATCGCCTTCGTGGCGACCGAGTACACACCGAGGACCTGCTCGTCGTAGGCCCAGAGGAGCAGGAGGTAGAAGCCCCAAACGGTGGTCGCGTACTGGAAGCCGCTTCGCGGTCCGTAGTTGTCGATCCGGCCGCTCACGATCGGTCCACGCATCGTCGGCACGTGCTTGCGCCAGAAGAGGAACACCGGGCAACGCGACGTCTCGAGGAAGAGCAAATAGACGGCGATGAGCGCGAGGAAGCCCCACGTGTGCTTGAGCATCACGTATTCGCCGTAAATCGCGGTCACCTGACCATCGACGACGCCGACCGTCTTGCCGATGCCGAGCGATCGCGCCGCGATCGTGAGCCCGTACTCGACGCCGCCTGTCCAGATCAGGTTGCCGCCGAAGATCCCCGTGATGGTTTGCGCGGTGTCGCTCTTCAATCGAGAGGTGAGCCAGATCAAGAAGCCGCCAAGGAGCGTGAGCCCGATCGTGGCGAGCGCGAGGAACCGCGTGACTGGCAGCACGTGAAGCGTCACGGGGACACCCGCCTCTTCGGAAGCGAGCGCCTGCTCGAGCACGGCGCGCTTCTCGGGCGACTTGGCCTTCTTGATCGCGGCGTGCAGCTCCTCGACCATCGGTCGATCCGTCAACATGCGCGCGGTGAGTCCATGAACAGGTGGGCGGACGCGAGCATGAGCAAGATGAACAAGCTCGTGAGCGTCGTCCGAAAGAGCGCCGATCCCTTCATGCCCGAAGCCTCCTCATTGGGTCGGTGTAGATTGTCGCTGACACACAATAGTGTCAATCAGTCTTTACACACGGTCGCGCGGATTTCCAAAATCGGTGAAGGTTGCGGCAAATACGGCGTCGGTGCGACGTCCGGCGGGCTTTGATGTAAAGTTAGATTGACGTCTATGATAAAGTGAGGACCATGTCCGAGGACGTCATTGTGATCGGCGCAGGAATCGGCGGGCTTTCGTGCGCGATCGACCTCGCCACGCGCGGGCACGACGTCACCGTCTTCGAGCGCGGCGCCTCGACGGGGGGCAAGGCCCGTACAATCCCGCTTGGCGAAGTCGAGGGCACGAAGACGCTCGAGGCCGACGCCGGGCCCACCGTCCTCACGATGCTTTGGGTCTTCGACGAGCTCTTCGAGCGCGCCCGCCAATCGCGCGCCGAGCTTCCCTCCTTTCGAGAGGCCGTTCGGCTCGAGCGCGCGAGCATCCTCGCTCGTCATTCATGGCCGGACGGAACACGTTTCGATCTCCACGCCGATCGCGCTGCGTCCGCTGATGCGATCGGTGAGCAGTTCGGAGCCCGCGAGGCGCGCGCATATCTTGCGTTTTGCGAGGATGGCCAACGCATCTTCGAGATCGCCGAGCGGTCGTTCCTCCGCTCTCAGCGCATGACGATGAAGAGCATCGTGAAGCAGTGGGGAGCGGCGGGGCTCGTCACGCTTGCCCGGCTCGACTCCCATCGATCGATGTGGCGAGCGCTCGAGCGCCGTTTCCTCGAGCCCAAGCTTCGCCAGCTCTTCGCTCGGTACGCGACCTACGTCGGCTCGTCTCCCTTCGAGGCGCCGGCGACGATGAACCTCATCGCCCATGTCGAAGGGGAGGGCGTCTATCGCGCGCACGGTGGAATGCGCGCGGTCGTCACTGCTCTCGAGACGCTCGCGGGCACGCTCGGCGTGAAGATTCACTGCCGGAGCGCCGTCACGCGCGTCCTGGTCGAGCGCGGTCGCGCGGTGGGCGTGGTGGTTGGCGAGAGCACGCATCGCGCCCGAGCCATCGTCTTCAACGGCGATGTCTCCGCCCTCAGCGCCGAGCACCTCGCGCCGGCGCCGCTCGCGCCCGAGCCCACGGGAACGAGCACGCGCTCGTTGTCTGCCGTCACATGGACGATGCGCGCGAAGACGAGCGGAAGCGTCCCGCTCGTTCATCACAACGTCTTCTTCTCCAAGCCAACGGAATACGCCGACGAGTTCGCCGCCGTCTTCTCGCGTGAGGAGCTGCCGCGCAAGCCGACCGTCTACGTCTGCGCGCAGGATCGCGCGGACGGCGCGGAGGCCAACGGTGAAGGAGACGTGACGCCGCACGAAGAGCGATTGCTCGTCTTGGTGAACGCACCCGCGACCGGCGATGACGAAGCGCGCTGGGGTCAAACGGAGAGAAAACGATGCACGACGACGATGCTGGATACATTGCAGCGACACGGGCTCAGCCTCGAGTCATCGGTGAGCGTGCAGACCACGCCAGCAGATTTTCATCGGCTATTTCGGGGTACGGGGGGAGCGCTCTACGGTCCCCGAGCGAAGGGACCGTTTGCGGCGCTCCTGCGTCAGGGGTCGACGTGTCCGAAGATCCCGGGACTCTATCTCGCGGGGGGCAGCGTTCATCCAGGACCGGGAGTGCCGATGGCCGCGTTGAGCGGTCGACTCGCAGCCGCGAGAGTGCACGAGGACCTCGCTTCGACCGCGCGATCCCGTCCGGCGGCTATCACTGGCACTACGTGGACGGAATAAGTGACGACGGCACCCTCGCCATCGTCGTGATCGCGCTCTTCGGCAATCCGTTCTCGCCATCCTATGGAAGGAGGCGGGGACGAGAGATTCACCTCGGTCACCACGAGCGCAGGGCGAATCCGCTCGCTCATTGCTCGATGAACGTGGCGCTCTACGCGCGGACGATGACCTCTTCGGCGTGGTCACTCGCGGAGCGCTCTCTCCTCGACTTCGATCGGAGCGCCGACGGCGTTCGGATGGGCGCGAGCACGATGCAATGGGACGGCGATCGGCTCAGGATCGAAATCGATCAGCGTACGACGCCGCTACGAAGGCCCCTTCGCGGAACCGTCCTGCTTCATCCGGAAGCGCAGACCGGGCTCGAGCTCACGATCGACGAGCGAGGAGAGCATCGGTGGTGGCCGATCGCTCCGCTCGCACGCATCGACGTCGATTTTCCGCGGCGCGGCTTTCGTTTCTCAGGCCATGGCTATCATGACGCCAACGCCGGAGACGTGCCGCTCGAGGCCACATTTCGCACGTGGAGCTGGTCACGCGCGCGCGCGAAGAACGGCGCCTACCTCACCTACGACGTCTCCTGCGCATCAGGCGCGGATCGGTCCCATGCCTTTCACGTGTCCTCGAGCGGAGCCCTTCGCGAGATCGACGCGACATGGACGATGCCGCTTCCGAGCACCTTGTTCGGGCTCGATCGCAGCGCTCGCGTGGACGTCCGTACGAGCCCCAAGGTCGTTCGCTCGCTCGAGGACGGACCTTTCTACGCACGTGCGCTCGTCGAGACGGAGCTCGGCGGCGAACGCGTCATCGCCATGCACGAGACGCTCGCCGCACATCGGCTTCGTCACGAATGGGTTCGTGCGATGACGCGATTCAGGATGTAGCGACGCCCGCGAGGAACGCGTCGTAGTCGGCGCAGAACCTCTCGGTCATCTCGAAGTATGGCATCGCCCCCGCGTCGTACATCTTGAACGACCAGCGCGCGCGTTGCTTGAAGGCCTCCGCCCCACGGTAATCGACGAAGTCTCCGCGATTGCCGTGCGCCATCCACACGGGAAGGTCGAGCGACTCGTACACGCGAGAGATGTCGTTGCTGAAGAGATGCCCCGAGAGGAAGGCGAGCGGCGCGTGCTTCGCGCCCGGCTGTTGGGTGAGGAGGACATCGTAAGCCCAGAGCGCCTCGTCGATGTCCTTTCCGCCCCACGTCTTCTCGAGGAAGAAGCGAATGACGCTGGGCTTCGTCAGCAGCTTGAAGAGCGTGTCGTCGAGCAAGCTGAGCGCCGCGAGCATGCCAGGGATCGCGCGCGTGCTCCCATCCTCGCCCGCGCGACGCTTCGTACCGCTCACGCCGGTGGGGCTCACGAGCGCGACGCTGCGAAACGCCTTCGGTCGCTTGGTGATGGCGCGCGCGACGAGCTCACATCCAAGGGACAAGCCGAGAACATCGATCGGCTGGTCGCCTTCGCGTTCTTGGATGGAGGTCACGACGGCATCCACCGCGCTCGTCATCAGCTGCGGCGTGTACGGGCGTTTGGATCGCTCGGACAGGCCAAATCCAGGCAGATCGAACGAGTACGTCGGTCGTTTGGTCGAGTAGTGCTCGAACAAAGGACGCACCTCGAACGCCGACGCGGCGGCGTTGACGCTGTGCACGAGGAGAAGCGGAAGGGTTTGGGAACCAGGCGCTGGTTCCCCTCGTGAAGGTGGGCGTGAGCCGTTCTCGCGCGGGGGCTTGGACGAGTAGCACTGAAGGCGTCCTGCCGCCCTGTCCTCGATCACGTAGCCATTGCCCGGTAGCGCGGGCGGAAGATGAGGGACGGATAGGAGCGCGGCGAAGGCAGAAGATGACGGGAGCGACCTCGAGATTCCTACTGCACATCTGCGAATGTCGTCGATTCTCGATCGCTCGCTGCATTCATGCGACGTTTCTCTCGTGACGACCCCGGTCGCAAGCTGGACACCCAACGAAGCATGGTTCTTCGCGGAGCTCGCGCGCCGATCGCTCGTCGTGATGAGTGAAGACGGCACGTCGATCGATGGCGCGCGCGTCGAGATTTCATCCATGAACGACTCGATTCGCTTGCTCCTCCATCTCGACGAGGTCGATCCGGCTCGTCACGATCACGCGCTCGTGGCCCTCCGTCCGCACCGCGTCGACGGAAGCGCATGGCGCGACGTCTGGCTCCTCGAGATCCTCCGTCCTGATGGAGGAGAGAGCTGGCTCCTCGAGCCGAACGCGCCCGCGATCTCAATCCCGATCGAGGAGGGTATGGCGCACGATTTGCCGTTCTCGATCGAGCTTCGCGTCAAGCGACGCGGCGTCGAGCGGCACGGCGAGAAGCTTCCGATCACCGACGTCGCGTTTCATCGCCACACGCTCCAGTCCTCGAGCTCCTCACGGGCCCGCGGCGACTTGGGGTGGGCACCTCCGACCGCCGGAGAGACCACGCCGTGGTGGGAGATCGATCTCGCCAAGCAGGTCTACGTCTTCGGACTTCGTCTCGAAATCGCGGGCGCCGACCTTCCACCCTCGACCATGGTGACGCTCGACGCCTATGCGTTTCGATCGAAAGACGTCGCAGTACCTCCCGAAGGCTGCTTTCGGCGGACGTTCGCGATCCGAGAGATGACGAGGACGGCGGGCGGCTACCTCACCGTCGACCTTCCGTGTGACGCGATCTCGCGGTTCGTACGCGTCGGTCTCGTCGCGCCGACCGAGGTGGTGCTCGAGGTCGCCGCGCTCGAGGTGCTCGCCGCGGACGTGTTCACGTCGTCTCTCGAGGCGACGATGCGTCGCGCCTTCGCGGTTCATCATGACAAGACCGCGTTCATGCTCCGCACGACGGCAGGTCGGTACGAGCCTCATCTCTCGTACGGTGAGGTGTGGGAGCGTTCGAACGCGCTCGGCGTCGCGCTGGCACGCCGGCTCGAGCCTGCGTCACGACCCGACGGGCGTGTTCGTCTCGCGCTCGTGCTTCGCAACTGCGTCGAATGGGTGATGTGCGATCTCGCAGCGATCGTGCGCGGTTATGTCGTGATGCCGCTCTCGCCCGAGGACCCAGACGAGCGCCTCGCCAAGATCCTCGAGCGCGCGCGACCCGACGCGATCGTGTGCGAGTCGAAGGATGCAGCGCGTCTTCGACGGCTTGGTGAAGGACACGGCCTTCGCGTGGTGATCGAGTCGGACGATTCGTTCGCGGATTTGCTCTCGAAGGAGTCACGCTCGACGTCGGCGGTTCCGCCGCCGCCGCCGCGAAGCCAAGACGACCTCTACAGCGTGCTCTTCACGAGCGGCAGCACGGGCACGCCGAAGGGCGCGATGCGAACGTATGCGTCCTTTCACGCGATGCTCGAGAGCTACGGTGCGCTCCAAGCCGCACGGCATGTGTCGTTTCAGCCGCTCTCTCACCTGAGCGAGCGCATGGGGATGTCGTGGCTGCTCATCTCGGGCGCGCTCATCACGTTCTCGCGTGGAGGCGCGCATCTGGTCGACGAGCTGCGTGCGTTCGGTCCGACCGAGCTGTCGTCGGTGCCGCGTCTGTTCGACGTGCTGTATGCACAATACAAGCGTCGCGTCAGCGCGCTCGTGGCGGCCGAGCCCGACGCGCCGCTCGGGATCCACGAGAAGACGGCGCTCGCCGAGGCGCGTGCGTCCTTTGGCCCCAACCTACGTGCCGTGTCGGTCGGGAGCGCGCCGGTGAGCGCCGAGGTCTTCGCGTTCATGCAGCGATGCTTCTCGGACATCTGGGTCTCCGAGGGCTACGGAAGCACCGAGCTCGGGACGATCGCGATCGACAACCAGATCGTGCCAGGCGTCGAGGTCAAGCTCGTGCCAATCGACGCGCTGGAGAAAGGCGCATCGGCGTCGAGCGTGCCAGAGGGAGCGCCCGAGCGCGGTGAGATCTGGGTGCGAACGAAGCACATGATCTCGGGTTACCTCGGCGACGAGCAGACGGCCATCGCTGGAGACGAGGGGTACTTCGCGACCGGAGACCTCGGCGAGCGTGCTCCCGACGGATCGGTGAAGGTCATCGGCCGCCTCCGCAACGCCGTCAAGCTGGCGCACGGCGAGTTCGTCGCTGCCGAGACGATCGAGCGGGTGCTCGCGACGTCGCCGCTCGTCGATCGCATCTACGTCCACGCCGAGAGCGGCGCACCCGGCATCTCGGTCCTCGTGTTTCCGGCCGAGCACGCGCGCACGTACACCGCCGAGGCGATCACGAGCGCGCTTCGCAGGCACGGACAGCGCGGAGGCCTCTCCGCGTGGGAGCTTCCGCGCGGAGCGCTCGTCGAGGTCTCGATCGCGCCCACGACGGAGAGCGGTCTCCTCACGAACGTCGGCAAGCTCGCGCGCGCAGCGATCGCAGAACGTTACGGCGCGGCACTCTCGCGGCTCGCGGCAGGTGCCTGGTCGCACGAGGAAGCGTCCGAAGATGCGAGGGAGGGCGAAGAAGAGGAGCACGACTACGAGGCCGATCTGCGAAGACGCATCGTTCAGCTCACGTCGCGTGTCCTCGGTCGTCCCGTGACGCCACAGACATCACTTCGCGACGAGAGCGCGGGCATCGACTCGCTCGTCGTCTCCGAGGTGCTCGCGGCCATCAGCGCGGAGCTCGGACGTGAAGTGCCGCTGTCGATGTGGTTCGAGGTCGCGACCCTCGATGAGCTCGCGCAACGCCTCGCCATGCCGAGCGCGAAGCGACCGGGAGGCGCGACGACCCTCGAGGCGCGTGCACGCGAAGATCGATCGAGCGACCTTCGCGCTGCGATCACGGCACGGCTCGCTGCGCTTCCGGCCACGCCAGCGATGACAAGGCCTCCGCGATCGATCTTGCTCACCGGCGCGACCGGTCTCCTCGGCGCGCATCTCGTCGAGTCGCTCCTGCGTGTTGGCGGGGAAGAGACGCGCCTCACGTGCATCGTGCGTGCGGGCAGCGATGCCGCGGCGCGATCACGGCTCGAAGGTGTGCTCGCGAGCTACGCGATCACGGCTCGCCCTTCGATTGACGTCGTGGCAGGCGATCTCTCGAAGCCGCGGCTCGGCCTCGGCGAAGCGCGCTATGACGAGCTCGCGTGTCACGTCGATGCCATCCTCCACTCGGCCGCCGAGGTGAGCTGGCTCGCACCGTACGAGACGCTGCGCACCTCCAACGTGCTCGGGACGATCGAGCTGCTCGAGCTTGCGGCGACGCATCAGCCGAAGGCATTTCACTTCGTCTCGACGATCAGCACGGCGCCGGCCGATGGCGACGAGACGACGATGCTCTCTTTCACGGACGTGCTTCGGGCGTCCCCGTATGCGCTCACGAAATGGATCGCCGAAGAGCACGTGCGCGCGCTTCATGGCACGCCGCTCCCGGTCACCGTCTATCGACCCGCGATGATCGCGGCGCACTCAGCGCGGGGACACGGCAATCCCGACGACTTCGTCCATCGCTATCTCACCGGCGTGACGGAGCTCGGGACCTACCTCGACATCGAGGATGCGCGGCTCGACATGACGCCCGTCGACTTCGTCGCCGACGCCATCACCGCGCTCGTCTTCGCGCCGCGCGATCGGGCCGCGGAATGCGATCCCCACGTCGAGACCCATCATCTCGTGAACGTCGATCAATCGATGAGCTACGCGGCGGTAGGTCGGGCGCTTCGAAAGGTGACGGGGCTCGATCTCGTGCCGGCGTCGTACGACGCGTTCCGCGCTGCGCTGGCGGGCGCGCCCACCTCCCGGCTTCATCCACTCTTGCCCTATTTTCCCGAGACCGGCTTCTCGATGGCGATGGGCCCGTGGCCCTCGTCGCGGACGAAGGCGGCGGTTCGCGCGCTCGGGGTCTCCGCGCCGGTGATCGACGAAGCCATCCTCGCGAAGGTGATGGCGTCCCTTGCCAAGCGAGGTCTCGTACGCATGATGCGGCGTTGACATGACGTCGTCTGTGCGGCTTCCACGGTTCACCTTTCGCCGGGTCACGCGGGATGACATCGCGCTCATGCATCGATGGCTGAACCTTCCGCACGTCAAGGTGTGGTGGGGCGACAACACATCGCTCACCGAGCTTGCGCGCGAGTATGGCGAGTACATCGATGGGGTCGAGCCGATCGAGGCGTACATCGTCGGCTACGAAGGTCGCGAGATCGGTCATACCCAGTGGGCGCGCTACGCGGACTACGCTTGGTATGGAGCGATCCTCGGGCTCACCGAGCACGAGATCGCGGGCGGGGCGAACTGCGACGTGTTCATCGGCGACAGCTCGCTCCTCTACCGTGGTCTCGGCGGCGCGCTCGTGCGTCAGTTCACCGACGAGATCATCTTCGCAGACGCGGCGATCACGACGTGCTTCATCGATCCCGAGCAACACAACCACGCCGCCATTCGCGCCTACGAAAAGGCGGGCTTCACCTTCGTGCGCGATGTCGCCGATGACGGCGATGGCCACACCGTGCACTTGATGGCGCGGCAGCGACCGAAGCTCGTGTAAGAAAGAGACAAATCCGGGCCGACGTGGCGCGTCAAAAGAGCGCGTGCTAGCACGCGCGCGTGACGGCCGACCAGCTTCCTTCGAGAGGGACCCCCTCCCGTGCGCGATCAAGGGCGCTCCTCGTTCGTGTCCTCGCCGTCGCCACCACTGGCGTGCTCGGCGCATGCTCGTCCTCGCCGAGCGAAGGTGACAACGAAGCGCGCACGGCGAACGACGCGACGCTCCCGGCGGTCGACTGTGCAGCCGGGACGATGCCGGTGCTCGGCAGCGCGTCGTGTGCGCCCGTCGGCACCACCGCATGCGCGGAGGGCTTCGCGCCGAGCAGCTCCGGATGGGGATGCGATGCGATCGCCGTCACCACCGCCTGCACCGGGCCGACCCGGGCAAAGCTCGGTGAGCGAAGCGCCTGCGTCGCGATCGACGACTGCGCCGCGCCGTTTCCACCGGCGACGCCCTTTGCGGTCGTGAAGAGCGCCGCCGAGCTCGAAGACGCGCTCGCGAAGGCGCCGCGCGGCGCGACGATCGCGCTCGACGAAGGGCAATACGGCGCGATCAAGATCGAGCAAGACGTCACGCTCGTTGGGCGATGCGCCTCACGCGTCCGCTTCGTCGGGCCAGGCGCGCGCGGCATTCAGGTCGTGGGAGAGAACGTCAAGGCGAAGCTCCGCTCGCTCTCCGTGACCGGCTTCGACGGAGGCGTCGTCTCGAGCTACGGCTCGGATGTCGACGCGGCGAACCTCTTCATCGAGAAGACGAAGATCGCGTTCCTCTCCGGCGAGGCGACGATGACCGTCTCCTCCTCTGTCGTCGAGGGAAATGCGCAGTCGCAAAACGCGCTGAACACGATGATGGGAGGCTTGCTCACGGCCACCGACGTAGAGCTTCGCGGGACGCAGACCGCGATCGCGTCCTTCGATCCGACAAGCTCGGTCGTCGTGAAGCGATCGATCGTGACGTACGAAGGCGCGAACCAGAAGGCGGACTTGCTGATGGCGCTTCGCGGCGGAGAGATTCGCGTGGAGGAGAGCCTCGTGCGCACCCGCGCGAGCAGCGTCCTCTTTCTTGGCAAGGATCTCCCTGGAATTCCAGCCAAAGACGTCGATCGCGCCGGACGCATCTCGTTCGTGCGCTCGAACGTGCGTCAGGTCGACTTCAACCGCGAAGGCGCAGCGGGGAAGATCACGAGCGGCGGCAGCGTGTCGTTCGAGGAGAGCACGTTCGAGCATCAGTCGTTCTATGCGCTCATGGCGGGTGATGCAGAGTCGAAGGTCACCCTCACGAACAGCGTCCTCCGGTCCGCGCCCACCGACGACTTCTTCCGTAGCGCGCTCTTCATCACCGCTGGCGCCTCGTCGACGATCACGGGCAGCGCGATCGTGAACGCACGACAAAGCGCGCTGATGGTCGGCCACGCCGGATCGAGCCTCACGCTCGATCGATCGCTCGTGACGAACACCGAGTTTCGCGCGCCCGGCCCAAACGCCGAGACGGGCGGCAGCGCGATCGCCGTCGGCGTTGGCGACCAAGCCAGCCTCATCATCAAGGACAGCGCGATCGTGAAGAGCCAACAGTTCGGAGTCTTCGCGAGCGACGCCGCGCTGGTCGAGATCCGAGGCTCGGTGGTCGACGGCGCCGGCGCCATCGACGACGGAATCGCCGAGATGCGTGGCGGCGACGCGATCGTGATCGACAACCAATCGCGTCTCGCGATGGAGTCTTCCGTCATCCGCGGCAGCGGCGACGCCGCGCTCATGCTCGTCGGTGGCGACGGAATCGTCGACTCGTGCCGCTTCGTCAACAACCGCGTCGGCCTGCATCTCAGCGGCACGAAGCTTCGTGAACTGGCCGCGTCAGAGCCCGCTCCGAGCGAGCCAGGCGCGTCGGAGCTCGTCTTGCGCAAAACCTCGTTCGAGGCCACCGAAGCGCGCGTGCGCGAGTCCGACACGACGCTCCCAGCGATGACGCTGAAGGCGAAATAGCGTCGAGCGTCGTGCGCGCGCGAGTCGTTCGGGCCGGCGCCCACGAGTCGACGGCGCCGAAGGCCTCTCTCCCTCTGCCGAAGTCGTCGCGCGCGCGTAAGTCGTTCGGGCCGGGGCCCGCGCGAGTCGACGGCGCCGAAGGCCTCTCTCCTCTGCCGAAGTCGTCGCGCGCGTGTGAGTCGTTCGGGCCGGGGCCCGCGCGAGTCGACGGCGCCGAAGGCCTCTCTCCCTCTGCCGAAGTCGTCGCGGAATTCGGCAAAGGCTAGCGTTGCCCTCTGTCGAAGTCGTCGCGGGAATTCGCAAAGGCCAGGCGCCCGCGTCGCGTCCGGCGGCGATGAAGGCGAAATTGCCTCGAGATCACCGTCGAGTCACCGCCTCCTTGCGGGGACGGCGTTCGCGCTTCCCAATCGAGCCACTCCTCCTGGTGGACGGCACGCGCGCGCGGGCGTCGCCCCCACTCACCTAGGAAGTCGCGAAGGGTTTCTCTCTTTTGTCGTAAGATGCGCAGCAAATGCTTCGCTCTTCACCGTCGTATGGAAAGCGTCTCGTCGTCGCCGCCGCGCTCGCCAGCTCCGTCTTCGCGCTGTTCGCGTGCAGCGCCATCCTTGGTGACTTCGAGGTCGAGCCCGCGTCGACGGCCGACACGGGAGCGCCGACGAGTGACAGCGGCTCGTCCGGATCGAACGACGGCAACGTCACAGCGGACACGAGCACCTTACCCGACGGCGGTGGCCAGGATGCCGACGCTGCGAAGCCGAAGACCTATTGCGATGATTTCGTTCCGCCTGTGGGCGCGGATCAATTCTTCTGCGCGGACTTCGACTCGCTCGTGCTCGGCAAGGGTTGGGACAACGCCCAACGGAGCGATGGCGGAACGCTCGAGAAGAGCACCGACGTCTTCGTTTCGGCGCCCAACTCGATGCTTACCGCCGCGGTCGGTGGTCCGGCCGACGGCTACTTCGTCTGGAAGCGCGCCGGTGCGAAGGCGTTCGACCAAGCCATCGCGAGGTTCAAGATCAATCCTGGCCAGATCGGTGGCCTCTCCGCCCCGACCGAGACACTCCTTCAGCTCGCCGAAATCCGGACCTCCAACGCGCTCGTCGCGTTTGGCTATTCACGAGGCGCGTCGGGTTTCGAAGACGCTCCGTCGTCCTCGACGCAACACTTCGGCTACTACGTCAGCAACGCAGCCTTTGGCGGGGCGGCGATCCTCCAGAAGTTTCGGATCACCCAGGCCTTGCCGCCGAACGTGTGGACGGGCGTCGAGATCACGTGGGAAAAAGATGGCAAGATCGCCATCAGCTACAACAACCTGAGCGTCTTTGCGAAGGCGGGTTTCGCGTCGAACGATACGGTCGTCACGTTCAACATCGGCGCGCAGCTCGGCACCAACGGCGGCGTGATGCCGCCGCATCACATGGACAACGTCGAGCTGTCGATCCGCCGCGTGAACTAGAGGGTCAGCGGGCGCGGGCGCGCCGAGCCAGCGGCGCGTCGGGGTCAGCGGCGCGTCGGGGTCAGCGGCGCGTCGGGGTCAGCGGCGCGTCGGGGTCAGCGGCGCGTCGGGGTCAGCGGCGCGTCGGGGTCAGCGGCGCGTCGGGGTCAGCGGCGCACGCCGATTCCTTGTTGAAACGGTGACGCGTGGCCGGTTCCTTGTCGAAAAGGGCGAGGATTCAGCGGCGTGCGGAGCAGGAGTCGACGCGCACCTGATCCTTCTTGCAGCCGACGGCGGCGACCTCGCACTTCGCGACGGGCGTCTCGAACTCGAAGCACTCGCGCGCGTTGCACTCGCAATTGTCGCTCTCGACACAACAGTGTAGCCCCGAGCACTGCCTTTGCTCCGGCGTGAACGAGCGGGAGGAGCAGAAGCAGCCGCCAGGGCTCGGTGTGCAGGAGAGCGCCGAGCAAGTGCACTCCTGACCGACGCTCGGCCAATTGCGCGGCGCGCAGCAGATGGTCTCCGGGTAGGTCGTCGCGCCGCAAACGAAGTCGTTCGCGGGATCGCCCTTCGCGGTCTTACCCGTGCTCGACCCTGTAAACGCGGGCGCCGCTTCGCACGTGCAGGTCGACCCTTCACCCAGCGCGGGCTCTTTGCATCGCGTCTGGCTTGCGCCAGCGAGTCGATCGCAGACGGCGCCGCATCGATCGACCGCGCAGACGGCGAGGGGTGACGGGATCTTCCCGTTCGGCGGATTGCGTGCGGCGCGGAGATCGTCGCAGCTCGCGTCGTGTGTGAGCGCACATGTCTCGACGGACTTTACGAGCGGCAAACACGCGTCGTCTCCGCAGCAGCCGTTCATCGCCTCTTGGCACTGAGCGCGCACGCATGCGCCGCATTGGGTGTCCGCGCCGTCGAAACGACAGGGCCCGGGGTAGGTCTCCGACGAAATGAGGAGCATGCAGCTCGGCTGCGATGCCGCGAGCGCCAGCCCAACGCCCACTGCGCACAAAGCACTGAGCGCCCGGGTTCGCCTCATGACGGCCCGCCGTCTCATAACCCGAAGAAGGATGTCGGAATGGTGAGCTTCGCGCCGAATGACGATCCCAAGCCGCCGACACCGCCGACAGCGATTGTGGGCATGTGCGGACGAGGGGAGGGCGATGCGGTCATCACGGAGGTCTTGGTCTCGCGAGGAAGGAAAAACGCGCCAAACGTGGCGATCGCGCCGAGCGCCAGGGTGCCGGTGCTGACCCACGCAAGCGCCTTGGCGCGCGACGAGATCTCCTCCGCGTCGGGGATGCGACAGAAGTTTCGCTCGGCCGAGCAATTGTCTTTGACGTACTGATCGTCCACGAGCGCGAGGATGCCCGTCGTGGCCCCGGTCGCGAGCAGCACCGCCGCGCCGCCGAGGACGATCCAGAATGCCTTCGACCGCACGTGCTCCTCGTGAAGATGGGGCGACGCCGACGGACCTGGCGCGGGCACGTCCACGGGGACGTCGACGCGATAGGTCTTGCCGGATTCGGTGGCAGAGACGGTGGTCTCCCAACGACGGGGCTCCGACGCCGGATTGGTGGTGGCCGTCATCACGACGACGGAATGCTCGCCAGGATCCATCGGCAGCGCCGTGCCCCAAGCCGCGCTCGTGAGCTTCGACCGATCGAGCAACACCTCCGGCGCTGGGCTCCTCGTCGCGAGCGACTCGGGCAGCACGATCATGATTCGCACGAGCAGCGGCTCGATCTTCTCGAGATGCGCGCGCGCGATCTCCGCGCGGTCCATCCGGCCGTCCCGCATCGCCACACCGAGCGCGTCCTTCAACTCCGTCCATGCCGTCGCGCTCTTACCCTCACTTTCGTGGCAAAGCGCGAGGTTGAGGAGCGTGCCACCGGCCGCGTCGAGGCGTTGGCTCTCCGCGAGCTTCCTGCACGCCTCCGCATATCGGCCGGCGTCCATCAGCGCGCGTCCCTCATCGAACAGCGTCTGCGCGACCTGGCGATCCGTCTCGGGATCCGCGCGCGCGGTAGAAGGCGCCAGCAGAAGAAGGAGGGAGAGGAGAGCAACGAGGGGCCGGAGCGGCGGTCGGAGGGACCGGACGGACGGGACGGGCGGGACGGGCGGGACGGGCGGGACGGGCCGGAGGAGCAGCACCAGGATCGGGCACGCCTTCCACCGTGCTCCCTCCTCCATCGTTCGCCGCGCGCGTCCCACCACCGCCATCATACAAAGAATGTGAGCGATGCTCGCGCTACGTCAGCCGAGGGCGGTTTCAGCACGGAAATGACGAGGGATCGACGCGCTCGGAGAATCTCCAGGATGCGAGTAGAAAATGCGAGCCATCACTCACATATTGAACGTTATGAAGATGAACCCTCTTCGCGGTCTCAAGGCGCTCTACAGCCTCGCGATGTTGGTCCGCGATCCCAATCGCTTGAACCAGGTGTTCGAGATGGCCGACGCGCTCGCCACCCCCGAGGCGATGACGCCCATCATCGAACGGATCTCGAAGGACCCTCGGATCGCGTGCGCGATGAGCGAAAAGCACCGCGTCCGCGTGAAGCTGTCCGAGCTCCGCGCCTTGCCCGAGGAAACCCTCGGCCGCGCCTTCGCCGACCACATGATCGCGGCCAACCTCGACCCCTCGGCGCTCCCCGATCTCGTCGCGACCGACGACATCGCGTTTTTCCGCGCGCATCTCTACGAGACGCATGACATTTGGCATGCGGTCACCGGCTTCGGCACCGACCTCGTCGGTGAGCTTGGCCTCCAAGCGTTCTATCTCGCGCAGATCCCGGGCCCGCTCCCTTCGCTCCTCGTCGCCGTCGGCTTTCTGCGAAGCGGAATCTACGATTCAGCGCTGACCGAGCCGTTCATGGACGCGCTGATCCGAGGGTGGCGCATGGGCAAGTCCGCGGAGCCCCTCTTCGGCGTGCACTGGGACGAGCTCTGGACCATGCCGCTCGCCGACGTCCGCCGTCGCCTTGGGATCGACAAGAGCGACGTGAAGGCAAACGGCGTCGCGGCGCTCGCCGCGTGAGCCGTGGGCGCCGGCAGTGGGGCGCGTGGAGTGGGGCGCGTGCAGTGGGGCGCGTGGAGTGGGGCGCGTGGAGTGGGGCGCGTGGAGTGGGGCGCGTGCAGTGGGGCGCGTGCAGTGGGGCTGCAGTGGGGCGCCTGCAGTGGGGCGCTGCAGTGGGGCGCGTGCAGTGGGGCGCTGCAGTGGGGCGCTTGCAGTGAGGCGCCTGCAGTGGGGCCCTGCAGTGGGGCGCTTGCAGTGAGGCGCCTGCAGTGAGGCGCCTGCAGTGAGGCGCCTGCAGTGAGGCGCCTGCAGTGGGGCGCCGGCACTGAAGCGCCCGCAGTGATGCGCCGGTAGCGAGGCGCCGGCAGCGAGGCGCCCGCAGTGAGGCGCTGGCAGTTTAGGCACCGGCAGCGACGAGGCGCGCGCAGTGAGGCGGCAGTGGAAGCGCCCGCAGTGAAGGGCCCGCAGTGAAGCGTCGGCAGTGATGCGCCCGCAGTGAAGCGCCCCCAGTGAAGCGCCCGCAGTGAAGCGCCCGCAGTGAAGCGCCCGCAGTGAAGCGCCCCCAGTGAAGCGCGTGTCAGGTGTTTGGCGGCATCGACTTCTTGCCGCCCGGACGAATGCGCTCGAGCATGCGGTAGAAGCTTGGCCGCGCGACGCCGGCGAGCTCGGCGGCGCGTGAGACGACGCCTTCGGCGCGCTCGAGCACGCGCGGCAGATACTCCTCGTCGAAGCGGTCGAGGACGACCTTGCGGGCTTCGTGGTACGTGAGGTTGGCGAGCTCCTCGTCGGCCGAGCGAGTCATCGCCTTCGCCTCTTCGAAGAGACCTTTCTCCTCGCTGCCAAGCACGGCGTAACGCTCCATCACGTTTCGCAACTCGCGTACGTTGCCAGGCCAGTTGTAGGCTACGAGCATCGACGCGAAGTCTTCGGGGAGCTCGGCGCTCGGATCGCGCTTGAGCGTACGAAGCATCGACCGGGCGATTGGCAGAATATCCTCCGGTCGCTCGCGAAGGGGTGGGACCGCAACGCGCACGACGGCGAGCCGATAAAAAAGGTCGTTTCGGAACTCACCGGTGCGGGCGGCCTCAGCGAGGCGTCGATTGGTGGCGGCGACGACGCGCACGTCGACCGAGCGGGGAGTGTTCGATCCGACGGGCCGCACCTCGCGCTGCTCCATCATTCGAAGCAGCTTCGGCTGAAGATCGAGTGGAAGCTCGCCAACTTCATCGAGAAAGAGCGTGCCCCCGTTCGCCTCTTCCACGACGCCGCGCCGTGCGCGGTCCGCGCCCGTGAACGCCCCACGCTCGTGCCCAAAGAGCTCGCTCTCGATGAGGTGCTCGGGGATGGCACTGCAGTCGGCGATGACGAAGGGCCCTTCCTTGCGAGGGCTCTTCGCGTGGATGGCGCGCGCGAGGAGGTCTTTGCCGACGCCGCTTTCGCCCTCGACGAGGACGGTGAGATCCGAGTTGGCCGCGCGCTCCAGCTGCGCGAAGAGGTAACGCATCACGGTCGACGTACCGATCGCCTCGCCGAAGCGGTCACTCGCGCTGAGGGGAAGGGTGATCGAATCGGTCGCGATCGTGAAGGCCAGCGTCGTCGCGCCTATCGTGAGCGCCGCGTCGTTCGTAAGGGTGATGTCGTGGACACGCGCCCCACCGAGGTACGTCCCGTTCTTGCTTCCTTCGTCGCGGATGCGAATGCCGCTGCTGCCGAGCGAGATGCGCAGGTGCTCGCGCGAGACCGCCGGATCGGTGAGGCGAAGATCCGCGCTGTCTCCCACGCCGACGATGAACGACACCTGGTCGACCCGCGCTTGGCGCCCTGCGTCAGGCCCCTTCGCCACATGGATGGTCGCTGCCCGAACCTTGAGCGACATCCGACCGCCGAGACTCAGTGTGCTTTCGTCAGCGCCCACGATTTCAACAGCATACCGTATTGCGCGCGGATGCGTGTATCGTCCCTAACCTTCACGATCGCCGGAGATCACGTGAGATCGCCGGAGATTCGAGGTAGAGGCCGTTCGAGGTAGTGGAGAGTCCGATAGTGGCGTCGAAGGTCGAGTCAGCGAGAGCAAGCGCGGCGAGCGCAGGCGCAGCGAGCGCAGCGGGCCCGGCGGTCATTTCGGTTCGGAACCTCACGAAGACCTACGCGTCGGGGTTTCAGGCGCTCAAGAACGTGAACCTCGAGATTCGTCGCGGCGAGATCTTCGCGCTCCTCGGTCCAAATGGCGCGGGCAAAACGACGCTCATCAGCGTGATCTGCGGGATCGTGAACCCAACGAGCGGCACCGTCGTCGCGGACGGACATGACATCCTGAAGGATTATCGCGCCGCGCGCTCCAAGATCGGCCTCGTCCCTCAAGAGCTCTCGACGGACATGTTCGAGACCGTCACGGCGACCGTCTCGTTCAGTCGAGGACTCTTTGGGAAAGGAAAGGACCCCGCGCACATCGAAAAGGTTCTCCGCGATCTTGCGCTGTGGGAGAAGCGAGACAACAAAATCATGACGCTCTCGGGTGGCATGAAGCGACGTGTCTTGATCGCGAAAGCTCTGTCTCACGAGCCCACGATCCTGTTCCTCGACGAGCCCACGGCCGGCGTCGACGTCGAGCTGCGCCGCGACATGTGGCAGATGGTCCGATCGCTCCGCGAGACGGGCGTGACGATCATCTTGACGACGCACTACATCGAGGAGGCCGAGCAGATGGCCGATCGAATCGGCGTCATCAACAAAGGCGAAATCATCCTCGTCGAGGAGAAGAACGCGCTGATGGCGAAGCTCGGAAAGAAGGAGCTCATCTTGGAGCTTGTCGAGCCGCTCGACCACATTCCAGAGTCCTTGTCCTCATTTGCGCTCGACCTCTCGAGCGACAAGTCGCGTCTCGTCTACACATTTCACGCCCAGGAGGACAAGACGCGTATCCCCCTTCTCCTTCGCGAGCTCGCCAACCAGCAAATCTCCTTCAAAGACTTGCAGACGCGCGAGAGCTCCCTCGAAGAAATCTTCGTTGGGCTTGTTCACAAGAAGGACGAGCGCTCATGAACGTCCATGCGATCCGAGCGATCTACATGTTCGAGATGGCTCGCACGTTTCGAACACTCATGCAGAGCATCCTCTCGCCGGTGATCTCGACCTCTCTCTACTTCGTCGTCTTCGGCTCCGCGATCGGCTCCCGCATGACGCAGGTCGACGGCATCGCCTACGCCGCCTTCATCATCCCCGGCCTCACGATGCTCGCCCTCCTCACCGAGAGCATCTCGAACGCATCCTTCGGCATCTACATGCCTCGATTCGCGGGGACCATCTACGAAGTCCTCTCCGCGCCGATCTCGTTCATTGAGATCGTGTGCGGCTACGTCGGCGCGGCGGCGTCGAAGTCGATCATGCTTGGCACGATCATCCTGATCACCGCGCGTGTCTTCGTCCCGTACAGCGTCGCGCATCCCGTCTGGATGGTCGTCTTTCTCGTGCTCACCGCCGTCACGTTCAGCCTCTTCGGCTTCATCATCGGCCTCTGGGCCGATGGCTTCGAAAAGCTACAGCTGGTTCCGACGCTCATCGTGACGCCGCTTACCTTCCTCGGCGGAAGCTTCTACTCGATCAACATGCTTCCGCCAGTCTGGCAGAAGATCACGTTATTCAACCCCGTCGTCTACTTGGTCAGCGGATTTCGCTGGAGCTTCTACGGTATCTCCGACGTGAGCCCCGAAATCAGCGTCGGCATGACGTTCTTGTTCATGGTTCTTTGCCTCGTCGGTATCTGGCGCATCTTCCGAACGGGTTGGCGTCTGAAGGCGTAGCGCTGTCGTGGCCTTGTGGCGGAACCTTCGCGCCCGCACCGCGACCGCGCGACGGCTCGTCCGTTTTCCGAGCTTGAGGTGATTCGAACGCCCGCCAGCGCTCTACAACAACCTCGTCGAGCGCGTAATGAGCCAGACGAGTCGAATTGCCAAATGGCGTTTTGAACGAAAGGAACGAGCACCTTCGTGGGTTGTGCCTCGCATGCGGCGACCTCCGTGGCGGGTGTGGCTTCCTGCGGTCTTCGCAATCATCGTTCTCAGCTTTGTCCTCGCGACGGTCGTGTCGCAGCTGCGCTTGACCGCCATCGACCGGGACGCCTCGGATATCGCCGACAACGCGATGCCAAGCATCGAGGAGCTGATCGCAGCACGACGCGAAGTCACGCACGTCCTGACGGTAAGCCGCGAGCAGCTCGCGGTCGCACGCGGCGCCGCCGGCATCGCGCCCGCCATGCCCGCTGCGGCCGCTGCGCCCGCACGCGCCGCGGCCGCACACGCTCCGTCCGTTGCGAATCACGACGCCTCCAGAACCAGCGATGCGGCTGGAAACCGCGAGCATGCGAGCAGCGGGCTGTTGAAGCCGGTTGCCGCGGCACGCCATGCACTCGACGAACGAATCAACGCGTACATGCTCATCCGACCGTTCGATGGAGAGTCGCAGTATTGGGCCGAGATCCTTCACTCCGAGAGCAACTTCGACGACATCATCATGCGCTTCATCGGCGAGCTCACGCGTGGTGACATCGAAGACGCCGAGTCGACCATCGATGGCGACTTGGTCAACGCATCTCGCGAATTGAGCGTCGCAATCGGCCGTGCGATCGACTTCAACGCACAGCACGCACATGACCTCGCCGAACAAATCCGCGCCCAGCGCACGAAGGCGACGATCGTGGCATACGGGCTCGACACGATCTGCCTCGTCATCGCAGTCCTGGCCGTCGTGATGCTGGGACGGGCCATCCGAAGCTACCTCACGCTCGCCGAGCAACACCGCCAGCTCCTGGAGGCGCGCGCGTCTGAGCTCGAGGAGTTCGCCGGGCGTGTCGCGCACGACATCCGAAACCCAATCGGCACCGTGAGCATGGCGCTCGAGGTCGTGAGCCGCGCAGGACCGGGCGACCGAGGCGACGAACAACGCCGAGCTGCGGTCGCGCGCGGAAAGCGCGCGACCGAGCGCGTCGTGCGTCTGGTCGAAGGCCTTCTCGGTTTCGCGAAAGCCGCCGCAAAGCCCGACAAGATGGCGCGCACCAACGTGCTGGTCGCGCTCGACGATATCCTCGCCGATCAGTCGAACGTAGCCCGAGCGCAGAACGTCGAGCTGCTGGTCGACACCCAGAACATCCCGAGTGACCTTGACGTGATGTGTGAGGACGGGGTCCTCTCGAGCTTGCTCTCGAACCTGACGAGCAATGCGATCAAGTACATCGGCGACGATACGAAGGTTCGCCGCGTGACCGTTCGCGCTCGACTGCACGACGAGCGCACAGGCCCGATAGACGAGATGCGTATGGCGGGCGCGATAGGCGAGGCGCGCGCCAGCGGCATCACCCTTGCGCATGGCGTGCCCGCCGCGCGCGTTCGCTTCGAGGTGGAGGACACTGGCCCTGGGCTGCCCCCGGGCCTCGAGCCTCTCATCTTCGAACCCTACGTACGCGGTCAAAAGACCGGCGCAGGAATTGGTCTAGGGCTGGCGACCGTTCGTCGAATCGCCGAAGCTCACGGCGGCGAAGTCGGTGTATTCGGCAACAAGGAGTGCGGCTGCACGTTCTGGTTCGAGCTACCTCGAGCGGCAGTTGCGAAGCTACCCGCGGGACTCTCCTTGGTGCGAAGCGACGAGCACGAAGTGCTGAGAACGAGCGAACGAGTCGGCCTCTAGGCGTCCTGCACGCCGCCTCGCAACGTCGTGGCGTTTGTGCAGGCACTCGATGCGGGCGCGTTGATGCGGGCGTTGATGCGGGCGTTGATGCGGGCGCGTTGATGCGCGCGCGCGTCGAAAACTCCCCTCCTCGCATTGGTGCGGGCGCGTCGGTGCAGGCGTGTTTGCGGGCGTCGGTGCGGGCGCGGAATCGCGCGGGCAGTCACCGTCGTTTGCGGAGCACGAGCGTCTTTCCAAGTAGCGCGAGGAACGCCGAGTTGGTTACGAGATAGCGCTTCCACAGCTTTCGCGGCTCCATCAGCAGGCGCCATGCCCATTCAAGTCCCGCCTCTTGCATCACGCGAGGCGCTCGCGGAACGAAGCCAGCCATGACATCGAAAGCACCCCCGACGCCAAGGATCGCTGGAGTGGCGAGCTCGTCGCGATGCTCTTCGCACCAGATTTCTTTGAAAGGAGCAGGCATCCCAACAAGCAGCAAGTCGGCTTTCGCCTCGCGGATCTGTTTCGTCACAGCCGGATAGTCCGGGGCTTTGAAATAGCCGTTGCGCGAGCCCGCGATCTTGATGTTGGGGTACTTGGCGTGGATGACCCGCTCGAGGACTTCGAGACGCTCTTGCGTCGTGCCCAACAAGAAGATCGAGAAAGCGTCCTCCACCCCTCCACTCAGCCCGTTGCCGCGCTCGAGAACACTCCGCATCAAGTCGACGCCCGAAACCTTCTCGGGAACTGGCGCGTCGAGCCACTTCGATGTCCACACGAGCGGCTTGCCATCGACGACCACGAGATCGGCTTTCTCGATGGCGTTCGCGAGCTTGGGATCCTCACGCGCCATCATCAGAATCGCCACGTTCACTGTGATGATGTGATGGCTCTTGCGGTCGGGCTCCGTGCGCCATGCGAAAATGAGGTCGAGCGTCTCCTTTTCCGTGATCGGGTCGAACGGACACCCAAGTAGGTCAATCCGCTCGGGCGACGACGCTTCTGCATGTTTCGCCGCCGAGGGCGGTGGGGTTGAAGAAGGGGGTGAGGAGTGGGCCGACGTCATTTGGCAGGGTGTGCGGTCTTGAGAATTTGGACGATGCGAGCGTTGGCTTTTCCGTCGCCGTAGGGATTGTGCGCGCGGCTCATGCTGGCGTAATGCGCTGGCTCATCAAGCAAGCGAAGCGATTCAGCGACGATGCGCTCTCGCTGAGTTCCGATCAGCCTTGCGGTGCCTGCCTCGACCGCCTCGGGACGCTCGGTGTCGTTGCGCGTGACGAGGCAAGGTTTTGCGAGCGATGGCGCCTCTTCTTGGACGCCACCGGAGTCCGTGATGATGAAGTGGCAGCGCTTCATGAGATAGACAAAGGGCAAGTACTCGATCGGATCGATCAGATGAATGCGCTCCCTCAGCTCGGGAGGTGCGGCGGCGAGGATGGCCTTCACCGGCGCCTGAACGTTCGGGTTGAGGTGAACCGGGTAGAGGATTTCGACGTCCGAGCGCTCGCGAACGATGTCGACGAACGCATTGCACATATCCTCGAATGGCTTGCCGAAGCTCTCGCGACGATGGCCGGTGATGAGGATCATGCGCTTGTTGCTGTCGAGAAATGCAAAGCGCTCGTCCAGCTTTGCGCGTGCGGAGTGATCGCTGTCGAGCTTCGCCGACACCCAAAGAAGCGCGTCGACGACTGTGTTGCCGGTGACGTGAATGCGGTCGGCCGGGATGTTCTCCTTGAGGAGCGCCTCTTCTGCGCGCCTTGTTGGTGGCAGATGAAGGTCAGCAAGCCGTCCAACGAGAAGGCGATTCATCTCCTCGGGCCACGGCGAGTATTTGAAGCCCGTCCGCAGGCCGGCTTCGACGTGGCCCACGGAGACCTTCTCGTAAAAGGCGGCCAGCGCAGCGACGAATGCGGTCGTCGTGTCGCCTTGGACGAGCAGCCAGTCCGGCTTGTATTCGCGAAGCACAGTCGTCATCCCAAGGACGATGCGCGACGTGATGTCAGCGAGTCCCTGGTTGTCTTTCATGACGTCGAGGTCGAAGCGAGGCTTCAGGTCGAAGATGGCGAGCACCTGGTCGAGCATCGACCGGTGCTGCGCGGTGACGCAGACGGCTGCCTCGAACGCCGCATCTGCTTCGAGCGCCTTCGAGAGGAGCGCCATTTTTATCGCCTCGGGTCGCGTGCCGAACACGCAGAGGACGCGTCGCTTCGCCATCGGAATGGGTGAATGGTACACGGCGACGCCGGCACCTGGGTAGGCTACGTTGGACGCGAGCCAACCATGCGCGTGGTTTATCTGACGACCGAGTTTCCTTGGCCGGCAACGAGCGGCGGTCCTGTCCGAACACTCTCACAGCTGCGGATCGTCTGCTCTCTGCCCGAAGTCGACGAAGTGACGCTTCTATCGGTGACGGAACGTCCCGTACCAGACAGCGAGGTGCGTGCGCTCGAACGCGCCGTCGACAAGCTCAAGGTCATCCCGCCGATCTTTCATCCAATCCATCTGTTCGATTTCAAACGGTACGTTCCACGCGTGGTCGCGTTGCGTGCGATGAAGGGGATCCCGTACCTCGCCGGAAAATGGGACTCGCGAAAGCTGAGGAAGACGCTTCGCCACGAGCTCGCCGCGACACCCGTCGACGTGGTCTACATCGATCACCTTGGAATGGCGGGCTACTTGAAAGACATTAAGTCCGAGCGACCTTCGTGCCGCACGGTTCTCGACCAACACAACGTCGAGAGTGACTTCTTCAAGCAGTTCGCAGAAGAGAAGACCGGGCCGAAGAAAGTCGTCGCGCAGATAGAGTATCGCGCTGCACGAAGCTTCGAGGAGCGCGCCCTTCGTGAGGTGAACGCCGTTGTCGCGATCTCCCATGAAGACGCAAAGCACTTCAACGCGCTCGCGAATGTTCGGGCGCACGTGGTACCGGTCGTCATGACATTCGAGCAAAAGACACGTAAACATCCGGGTAAACCGCACTTCTGTTACGTCGGAAGTCTGCGCTGGAAGCCCAACGTCGTTGGCCTCGACTGGTTCTGCCAGAGAGTGTGGCCGCTCGTACGCAAGCGCGTCCCGGACGCGACCTTCGAGATCGCAGGAGTCGGTTTGAAGCCGGATCCCGATACCGGGAAGCTGCCGGTGCCCGACGCGTGGCGGGTGCCAGGGGTCGAGACCGTGGGGTTCCTCGAAGACCTCGAGCCGCTCTACGATCGGTCGATTGGAATGCTCGCGCCCATCACCGGTGGCTCAGGAGTCCGCTTGAAGCTTCTCGAGGGCTTTCGCGCCGGCATGCCCGTGGTGACGACGCCTGACGGCGCGTTCGGCCTCCCGCTCGTGGACGGTAACGAAGCGTTGATCTCGAACGAGCCCGCCGGCTTTGCCGAACGCGTCGAGCGCCTCAGCCATTCGGCGGAACTCCGCGCGAAGCTCCGCGATGAAGGCTATGCCTTTCTCGAGCGCTATCATTCGCTCGCGGTTGCCCAAAACGTCATGCGCCGCGCCCTCGGGATCCCGGAGCCACGAGCCTAACGGACCGCTCAATGAGCGGTCGGACGTGGGCGATGTCAGTCGTCCGTGTGATGCCGGCGTCGCTAGTCGCTGTGAACCTTCACGCGGTTGTCGCCTCTCGACGGGCGGTTCGTGCAGTGACCAGGGCGTGATCGACCCTCCCGATGTTCTATGCTGCCGCGCATGCTGTGTGTTCGTCGCTCGCTTGTGCCCGGCGTGGCAATGATCGCCGTCTTCCTCGTTGGCTGCCGCAGCGATGAGACGATTGCGCGGGAGAGTTTCGCCCACGAGTTTACTTGTCCGAGTGAGCGGGTCACCGTTACACCCCGGAAAGATCTCGTAGGGGCCGACCTGGCCGTCCGCCAGGAAGCTCCTCCCAAGGACATTGCTGCAGACCCGGGACGGCTCGCCGTTTGGCAGAAGGAAGCGGCGCGTCGCCGTGCTGACTACGACGGGACAAGCGTCATCCAGGCACGAGGTTGCGAACATGAGCTCCTCTACGTCTGCGGTGACTTGAGGGTGAGCGTCGGCGCCACGAGACACACCTGCCAGCGCGCCTCATACCCACCAGCACCGTAACTTGGGAAAACAGCACCGCCTTCGGCGCATGGGTCGTCGTGCTCGCTTGTTCTGTCGAGTGCGACGTCACGAACGTCGTCTTCGGCTACTTGCCATCGAGCAGGGATATCGCCATCCACTAGGGCGAGTCATCAGAGCGACGGACGAGACGGATCGCGCTCGACTGGCGGTGTACGCGTTGGCGGCGACGGTTGATGATCACTCGGTTCGCCTGAGAGGTTTTCTGATGCTGGTTGGTTGGTGTTTGGCGCCAGTATCGGCAGCGACGCGCGGCCGTCCTTGCGCACGGAATCGTGGTCAGACCGGCGCGACTGCGCGATCTTCCGTTCGATGAAGGCACCTCCAAACACACGTCGAGCCTCGTATTGATTGTGCGATGCGCAGAGAACTCGCGCATTGGACGTGTCACCAGCACCACCAAGCGCACGCGGTTGAATGTGGTCGACCTGGAGGAACGTACGCGCTTCGCAACGCACGCCATCGTCACCGACGAACGAGCACTGCTCGCCATCGCGCTCGAACGCAGCGCGGCGGGCGGCTCGCGTGAATGACTTCCCCTCGCGGCCGTCTTCGCGCAGCGTGGTGGTCTCATCCTGTGCATTCGACGAAGACTCTGTGGTCGCGGATGAAGCGACCGGAACCAACTCGCTCGACGCTGCTGACGCGTCGTCCGATGTGCTCGACGTGTTTGCGGCCTCGGTAGATACGTTCGACGTGACCGAATTCTGCGATGCACTCGATGTGGAGGGGACGGACTCGGCCGCAGCACCGTTGCTTGTTGCCGTTTTGGACGCAGATGCGAACGGTGCATGCGCGCCGAGGACGTCGGAGCTGCGGGGGGTGGCTTCTACGTCGGCGGCGGCCGAGGGTCTGCGACTTAGCTTCCCGAGTTGCTGCCTCTCCAGCTTGGTGAGGAGGACGTCAATGGCGTGCTCCACGAGTGCTGCGAGGTCGCCGCGGTTTCGATGGCTCGAGAGACTCGCCGCACGCTCAATCTTCTCGCGCACCTTGGTCGTGACCATGAACTGCACTTTGTGACTATCGTGGGAATACTGCTCGAACGGACGCAGCCGTTTGGGCGCTGGAGATGCGTCCGTTCTTTCTCCTTCAACGGAGTCGATACCCGAGTCGCATTCGCGATCTGCTGCGCTGGATGCTTTTGACATGACGGCACCGATGATTCCAGCGGGCGCTTGCGTGCTCGAGTCATTGAACATAGAGAGCGTTCGCTCGGCTGCCGACGATTTCGTCGACATTGCAGCGAGACCTGATGGTGTATGCGCGGCGTCGATCTGTCCTCCGTCGCCTGTCGTCGAGCGTGGGGTTGGTGTCTTGCGAATCGAGGCGGGAATTCCAGGACGAGGGAAGTGCGTAGCGACGTAAGCTTCGACCTCGCGCGTCGTCATCCCCTTGATGTTCTTGAGCAGGTCGTCGCAGTTGTCATCGTTCATATGCTTTCGGAGCATGTAAAGCGAAGTGAGGTGGACCTTGCCTCGCATGAGCGGCGGCATGATCTGTTGGTGGGCGCGATACATCCGCGCCACCTTGATACGCACCGCCGCCTCGCCGTGGCTCATCTTGAGTCGGCGTACGCAGAAGGCGAAGAGTGAGTCGTATCCCTTCGCCGTGTGGATGTCCCGAGCCTCCACTTCGGCGAGATACATCACGATTCGTGCGGTCATCCTCTTCTGCATTCCACACATCTGTTTGAGGTCAGAGACGAGCTTGTGGTCGGTGAAGTCGGTGAATTCCATTTTTATCTCGTTGGTGTGAAGGCGTCGGCTCCCAAGAACGACGACAACCGCTCGCAAAAGCAGTCGTGGACGTCCGCCGCACCGCACGCGGTGCGGTGAGACTGAGTGCTCAACAGCAGGATCCGCGCCGGATCTCCACTCCAACGATTTCACGCCGTTGCAAAAGTGACCCTATGGCCCGGGCCAGGTTTGGCCTGGCCCCGGGCCACCTAGGGCCGGTGCCACACCGACTCGAGAGTCGACTTGCATCCGTTAGGGCGCATTGCTTCCGATGCCACTTGCACCGTCCTCTGCTCACGGCACGGCGAAGTCTTTCACGACAGGCATGTGCTGCATGTTGACGCTGCCGCTGTCGTCTTTCAGGACGGGACTCACGTCGGTGAGCGGCGTGTAGACGCGACTGTCAAACACCAAGCCCGCCGGAAACGCGTTTGCTCCGATGACAGTGGGGACCTGAACGCCAGCGAGGTTGGGCGACGGAAGCACCCAGTCGTAGGGGCGGCTTCTCGGGCCGCTCGTGAAGTCATTGTTCTGCTGATCGACCGGGTAGGGGCCCGAGGTTGAAACGATCTCCGCGAACGTGGTGATGCATTCTTCCGTACGATTGTCGGTGTTGAAGTCGCCTCCGATAACGATGTAGTCACCCGCTTGAACGACCTTGTTGAGCTCCCCCACCAACGCGGTGGCTTCCGTCTTCCGGTTGGCGGCGCCCGACGTCAGAAGATGGACGCTGACAGCCCAAAGCGGATGGGTGCCGGGGACTTGGATTTTTGCCCACGCAAATCCACGGTTGGACACGGACGGGTCGGTCCAGTGGCCGGAAGCCTCGATGGGATAGCGACTGACGATGCCGTTCGGGATTTGAAGGCCAGGTTCTCGATAATGCGTGTAGTTTGCACCGAAGGCCATGGTGACGAACGACGTCATGTCGGCGTCGGAGTTCGTGCCGTAGTTGAGCTCTTGAATGAGCGCGACGTCGGGGTGGAGTCCTTGAAAGATCCGAATCCCTTCACCGGAGTCATACGTCGAGGCTTGTCCGCTAGAGATGTTGGCTGCCACCACGCGAAGGTTGCTCGACCCCGCGTCCGGATGAGGATTCGGGCCGCTGTCATGAGTCGACGGGCTGCCGTCGGCGCCCGACGAGCTGCTTGCGGCGTCGTCGTGACCCGACGAGCCGCTGCTCGCGCCGGCATCTTTCGTCGGCGGTGAAGTGTAGGCAGGCGCGTTCGTGTCGGTGCTGCTGCAGGCTCCAAGTGCGTGAACAGTGCTGGCAAAGAGAAGGAAGGCGCACGACGCAAGCGCGCATCGGCGAAGCGAGGACAACGACATCCAGCTCAGCATAGCGCGCGCGACGTCGTCCAAGAAGACGACGTGATGGCTTTGCGAACGCAACGCGGCCAGCGGCACAGATCAGGTAGTGTCAGAAAATCCGCGCAGAGACGGAAGCGCACGAAGGGAAATCGGTGGCAACCGCGAGAAAAATGAAGGCGAAGGCTGGCGCGTCGCGACCGAAACGTCCGCCAGCGCCGCCGCAGAGAAAAGTTGCGGACATGTCCGGCGCGACGGCGATGCTTCCCGCGCGAGTAGCTTTAGTCAAACCCGTCGATTCGTGGGTCGCAGAAGCTGGTCGCGATTGGCGCCGAGACCTCTTTGACGAGATCATCGGCAACCCCGCAAACATCCGCCTCGTGGACACCGTTCTCGAGGGTGCAGCGCCCGACTTGGGCAGCGTCGTCTCTGGTGTGCGTGTATGGATGGGTGACCATCGCGACGAGGGGCGAGCTCGGTTCTCCGAAGCCTATGGGGACGACGTCCAGCTCGCTGCGCTCGCACTCTTTTCTGGCTGGTGTGGCTACGCGTTTCCTGCGCGATGGGCCGCTGTCTCGACGCTTGAACGTGCGCTGCGACTGGCCCTTCTCGGCGACGAGTTCGTCAGCTTGGAAACGAATGGCGCGAAGACCTTCCGTCGCCGTCACCAAGACGATGTCGAGGCAGGGTATTTGGCGCCATACCGGATTGATGGCCTCCGCTTTATCGCGGCGAATTATCCAGAAGACGAGCGTGTGCGCGCAGTGAGCGGCGCGCTCGCAGCGCTGAGTCGCGCGCGTGCAAGCGCCCAAGCTGGCCCAGGCGATCCTCGCATCCCTCTCCATCCGATGACGCGATTCATCCTCGCGGAGATCGAGGGGAACCAAGAGCGGATCGACGAGATCGCTCTACTGGCGACAGAGGACGCAACCGTCCTCACGAAGCTGGGTGAGGTTCTGAATGGTGTGCGCCAGGTCCTCGCGGCAACGTCATCAGCCGAGACATTCGAGGAGCTTCTGGGCGGCGTCTCGCGAGAGTTGCTCTACGGTGGCGCGAAGCTGGTGGCGGTAGCAATCACCAAACACCCTGCCGACGTCACCGCGCGGGCGCTCATCCGCGCTGTCTCCGAGCTCGAGAGCACTCAAGCCAGCGGCGGGGATCTGAAGCACATCGTACAACTGGCCGCCTGCATCGATGACGCAAGCGTCGCCCAGTTGCTGGCGGCGCGCTGCCATATCAAGAATCTGACGACCATCGCGACCGACTACTTCGAGCGGCTTCCACACCACATTCCAGTCTTCGCGACCCATGTTGGCGCCATCAAAGGTAAGCAAGCCGCGGCCGCGCGGGCAGTTCTCGAGGCGGTTCAACGACGTGTCAACGGTCCTTCGACCCCTTCGATGTTGCCGATCGAGCAGGTGGATGATGTATCTGACGTCGCAGCAAGTCAGCCGAACATCCCAGCGATTCTTGCGCTGCCGCCCTGGATGCGCGGTAGTGAGCCTCTTGGGCAGCGCGCTAACCGCGAATCAACGCACGCAGTGCCGATCCCTGAGGTGCCGGCGGAGCACTTGCGCCCAGGGCAATACCTCGAGTGGGTCGAGCGGTATCCGCGAGCTGGAGACGACTCAGATCGGCAATATGCAGAGATGTCGTTGAAGGGAATGGTGATTGGAAACGCCATTCACAACATGCGCTTGCTTAGCGATGAAAGTCTTCTGGTCCGTCTCGAGGAAGATGCCGACGAGATTCGTTGGGACGGACGTCCTCAGTACATCGAAGCTCTGATCTCGCGGCTGGGTGCCCGAGCGATTCCGGTTCTCATCAAACAAGCCGCGAAGAAGCCGATGCGACATCTCGACCTGTTGCTTCATGTTCGCTCGCCCGTCGTGGCTGTCGCGCTGGCGTCCCTCATCGACAACGGTAAGGTCGGCGGACGTATTCGCTCGTGGTTCTTGGAGAATGCCGACGTTGCCGCGCTCGGCCTCGTGGCCGTACGCCACGCGCGCGGGCTGTCTTTCCTTGTTCAGGCAGGGCGAAAGGAGGTGATTGAGCGGGCGAGCGTGAGCCTCGGACTTCCTTCTTTCGCGCTTGTCGAGGGCGACGCGCGACTTCCTCCACCACCAAAGAAGATGCCAAAAGTGGCGCGCGCCGAGGCGCTGCCGGCGCCGATCATCACCGCTACCAACCAGCCTTTGCCGCTTGCTGCCGTCGAGACGCTGCTGAAGATCTTGAGGGTGTTGCCGAAACAGCCACATCCCATCGGCAAAGAACTTAGGGCAACCCTCACCCAAGAGTCGTTGGAGACCTTCGTCTGGACCCTGATTTCAGACTGGTCGCTCGCCGGTGCTCACAGCCGCGATGACTGGGTGCTTTTTGCAGCTGGTCACCTTGGGGCCGATGGCTTGGCTCGGAAGCTCGATGCGAAGTGCGCCGAGTGGGTGAAGGAGGGGAAGGTGCAGATCATGCAGCAAGTGCTCGATGTCCTTGCGATGATTGAGAGCAAAGTGAGCCTGTCCCTCCTCTATGAGCGAGGTTTACGAGCGCGCTTCGAAGACACGCAGAAACGAGCGCGCGAACTGCTCGAGCTCGTCGCTGTGCGCCGGGGTATTGCCTACGAAGAGCTTGAAGATGAGCTCGTGCCGGAGCTCGGGCTCGGGGATGGCCCGATTGCTTTCGATTATGGTGCACGAACGTTCGAAGTGAAGCTCGATGAGCGTCTCATGCCTGTAGTGCTGGCAGACAAAGAGCGCCTCGATTCGCTGCCGCGCGTCACGAAGAATGATGACGCCAGGCTCGCGAAGGCTGCTCGCGCGCGGTTCGACGTTCTCCGTGATGATCTCGAGCGCGCCGCCGCGACCCAGATCCTCCGGCTCGAAAGGGCGATGCGCGAGAAGCGGTCATGGTCCTTCGAACGATGGGTTCAAGAGGTCGTCCACCACCCACTTCTACGGCACCTCGCGACGAGGATCGTGTGGTGTGTCGATGATGGACGAGATGGCATGCTCGTTCGCGTCGCCGAGGATGGCTCGCTCGCGAACGCGGACGATGAAGCCATCCCCAGCTTGGTGAGGTCGCCCAACATTGCTGCAGGTCAGGAGCCCCGCGTCAGCATCCCGCACCCCATCGACGTCAGCGCGGCGAAGGGCACCGAATGGGCGGCGCTGAAGAAAGTGTTCTTCGACTACGAGATCCTCCAGCCATTCGCGCAACTCGACCGTGAAGTGATGGACGTCGCGTCGCTCACGGAAGGAGCGACATGCAGAGCATTCTCGTCGCACACTGCATCGTGGTCTGCCGTGATGGATCTGCTCACCGGAAAGGGGTGGTGTCGAACGGAGCCAACGAGCGGTACCGTGCGTCATCTCGAGCTACCCGTCGATCGGCTTGATCCAGAACGTGGCACGGGTGTAGTGGCACGCCTCTCGATCTCACCGGGCCTCACCATCGGTCCCGTAAAGGCACGGCCCACGCAGACGATCGAGCTTCTCGAGCTCCTCGGGCCGCGCGGTGCTGGCGGGCACGGTGTTAGGCGCACCGATGCCGGCGTCGCTTTTTCCGAGCTCACCCAGCGTGCGGCGAGCGAGATCCTTCGCGACGTTCACGTTCTAGCGACGCCGAGGTAGGGCACTGGCGCCCGAAGGTCGGTCGCCGACGTTGGACCTCGTGTTTCGGCTCGAAAGCCGCTCTCACGAGCCTTGGGGTGAGCGAAAGGTTGGGGTATAGACGGCGCGTGATGCAGCATCGTCAACTCACGAAAGAGTGGTCGGTTTCTACGTGGCGATGGCGGTTCGTGACTACCTTGGCGTTGTTCGTTGCCGCGCTACTGAGCGTCTCGCGTACGGCGCACGCAGGAGGCGGCGAAGGCGTCACAGTCGATCTCTACACGATTGGGTCGACGCCCGAGTTTCCGTCGCGCTTCGGGCACTCGCTCCTTTGCGTCCACGAAGCCGGGAAGGACTCCGTCGACGAAGGCCGTTGCTACGACTACGGCGTTCCCGATCGCGAGGACCTCGGGCACGTCGTTTGGACGGCCATTCGCATGGAGCCGGCGTTCATTCCGGTGACGATCGAAGAGAAGACCGTGATCCGGTTCTTCCGGAAACAGGGGCGGTCGATCGAGCGGCAGCGGTTGCCGCTGAACGTGGACGAGACGATGAAGCTCGTGAGCGCGCTCGAGGCGGAGGTCCGTGATCACCGCGCGTACGCCTACCACCCGTACTGGGCGAACTGCGCGACCAAGATTCGGGATCACATCGACAATGCGACGAGCGGTCGACTTCATGGCGGACCCAAGGCCGTCCCGCCGGGCAGCTTTCGCGAATACATGGAGCAGGGACACGGTGGCAATGCGGATATTCTTACCGTGATGGCGCTCTACCTTGGTGAAGGCAACGACCTAAAGCCGACGCCATGGGACGCCATGCTTTTGCCCAACGTGCTGCGCGAGGGCGTCACGGACCGCTTCGGTATCCCCGCAGAGAAAATCGACGATGCGGTGGAGCCCTATCAACCGGGTAGTCCCGGGCTCGGTCGTTATGTGGTGTTCGGTCTCGCCTTCGCCCTCATGTTTCTCGCGCGATTTTTGATTGGTCGCAATCGATTGGCGCTCGCGCTCAAGATAGTCGGTGGCCTTCTCGGAGTGTTTGCGCTCTCTCTCGAAGCCGTTGCCGTGACGGTGAAGTGGTCCGAGATCTCGCACAACTGGTCGCTCGCTCTCTTCTTGCCGACCGATCTCCTCATACCGTGGCTTAGCGGCAAGCGGCTCACGCTCTACTTGAAGGTACGTGTCGTGATGGCCGCACTTGCAGCGGTTCTAGAGATCGCCAACGTCATTCACCAACCCATGTTGCCACTTGCGGCGCTCGTTGCGGTTCCCATGCTCGGTATCCTTTCTGCGTTGCGTGAAGCGGCCGCGCGGACCGAAAAAGAGAAAAGTGGCAGCAAGGCGAGCGAGGCCGTGGCCGTTTCACGCGCGGCGTGATCGAGACGAGCGAACGCCCCCTGCTGCTCCGGAAGCCCAACGCATCACCATCACCATCGCCAGATTGCAGGCCGCATCCGGGTCCGTCACTCCATGCGCACGACAGGGGCAGCGCTCCATTTCGCGCTCATCAGGTCGAGTGCAGTGTGATCGCGTTCTCCGGACAAGCCACGACGCAAAGGCCACACGCCCTGCACCGGTCCGCGTTGGGTGTGTATGCGGTCATTCGTCCGTGTGCGCGACTCTTTAGCTTCGCGAGGAAGCCAAGCGCAGCGAAGTCTTGATCCGTCATGCGCTCGACCCGAAACACATCCTCAGGGCACACATCGACGCAGTCCTTCTTCCCCTCGCATTTCGACCGGTTGACCGTCGGGTGGTAGGTGCCCGCAAGCGCGCGGCAGTCTTCACCGGGCCGGTTCGGATGCTTGGCTGCACGCCGAGCTTTCTCCGTGTTTATCGAGGGCTTGGCCACCTGGTAGTGCCGATGCTCGCGCTTCGCGCGCCGTTGCTTCATGGCCGCGCTTTTTCCTGTAAGGCGCTGCCGAACGTCCCGTTTGTTCGACACCATGCGAAAAGTGAGTCTCGGGCTTCTGGTGGTTCTGATGGTGGGATGTGGCGCGGCTTCGCGTGATGCGGCGAGCCCCAAGGCAGCGGAGGCGACCGGTGGTGCTTCCTACCCCGCGGCTGAAGCGCCTGCAGGATTCGCGCAACCGGGCTACCCCGCTCCAGACATGGGCGCACCCATGGCCGCCACGACCCCAGCGCCCGCCGCTCCCGTTGCTCCGACGGCAGGGTCGACGGCGAAGAAGTCAGAGGCAGCGGACGCAGCTCCGTCGAGCGCCTCGCGCGCCGCGCCGACGACGTCCCCCATCGCTGTGTCGCCTCCGCCGCCTCCGCCGCCTCCCCGCGAGACGCGGTTGCCGCAAGCAGGTCAGCTCACCGCAGGTGTCTGGGACGACAACCGCAACTTCGATTTCTTCAAGCCGTACATGGCGAGCTTCAAGGCACGCAACGGACAGGACTTCGCGATGTTCGTCGAGCAAGAGATGACGACGGCCCGTGATGCAGCCAACGGGCAGCAATCGCCACATACCGATCTCGACGTGCAGTTGGTGCTCGATACGACCGGCAGCATGGGCGACGAGCTCTCTTACTTGCAGAGCGAGTTCGACGCGATCGCCGCCCGCATCAGGGTGAAGTTTCCGAACGTGACACCACGCTGGAGTCTTGTCGTCTATCGCGATCATGGCGACGAATACCTCACGCGCCAGTTCGACTTCACGACGAACACAACCCAATTTCGAAAGGATCTCCGCGCTCAGTCAGCCGGTGGCGGAGGCGACACTCCCGAGGCGGTCGTCGAAGGGCTTGGCGTTGGCCTCAAGCAAAGCTGGCGACAGCAGAACAATGTCGCGAAGCTGGCGTTTTGGGTGGCCGACGCGCCAGCTCATCCCGGTGAAGGCAAGGTCCTCGCAAGCGTGATCCGCGATGCGAAGAAGAAGGGTGTCCACATCTACCCCATCGCCTCCAGCGACGCGGATGATGCTGCCGAGTACCAGATGCGTTCGGCGGCGCAGATGACCGGCGGCCGGTACGTGTTCCTCACGAATGACTCCGGGATTGGCAACAGCCATGCGGAGCCACACATCCCTTGCTACAACGTCACCCGTCTCGATACGGCCATTGTTCGTATGATCGAAGTCGAGCTCAGCGGCCGTCATATCGAGCCTGAGCAGAACGAGGTCATTCGGGCGGTCGGAAAGCCGAACAAGGAAGGCAAGTGCACGACACTTCGGCCTGTGAGCGCGTGACCGTGAGCGCGTGACCGTGAGCGCGTGACCGTGAGCGCGTGACCGTGAGCGCGCTGTGAGCGCGTGACCGTGAGCGCGCGACTGTGAGCCCGTGCGCGTGACTGCGAGCGCGTGATTGCGAGCGCATGATTGCGAGCGCGTGACTGCATGCGTCACGGCTCGAGCATGCCAAAACGAAAATCCTCCTCTACTATTCCGGAGGTGGAGCAAAGCCACGCAAGCACTGAAGCGCTTCCCGTCTCGCTGGACGTGGACGCATTGTGAGCACGGCGTATCGACAGGCGCCTCAACGTGGTGCCGTACGAACGTGCACGATCGGAGGGGTGCGGACGCCTGCGCTGCTTGGCGTCGCATTCATCCCGCTGCTCTTCGCGTTCCTCCTCTTCTCCACACGAGACAGCTATCTCTCGTGCGTGCGGGATGGGAATGGTCCCGGTGGCGGTCATTGCTACACATCGCGCGAGACCTATGGTCTCGATGAGATCGTTGGCATGGATCTGGAGACGCAGGCTCAAGCTGCCGCTCGCGCATCGGGTAAGGACGGCGATGAATCTGTTGCGACAGCGCGCAGTACCAACGACGATCACCTGACCCGCCTCGTTCTGGTCACCCGCACGCAGCGCGTACCGCTCGAGAGAGGGTATTCGTACTACGCGTGGGACTCGCGGCCAGAGGCTGTGCACGACCTCGACATGTTTCTGCACAAGTCATCGGAGGTTCGCTACCCACGGGCGCTGACGAACCTCAAGTCGGATCTTGGGGTGGGGATACTCGTCCTTATCGCCACGGCCATCGGCGGACTCTCGCTCCGCCAACGCGGAATGGCTCGACTCGAGATTGACGATCAGAAAGGCACGCTGCTCATCGTCCGCGATCTCACGCCCAAGACCGCGTTCAAGATGGTCCGAACCACGCATTCGCTTTCTCTAGCGCCGTTGCCAACCCCAACGATCGAGCAAGAGCCAGACGGACGCGCGTTCCTCGTCCTCCGCCAAGGCGACACGTCCACGCCGCTCGTCGAGATTCCCGAAAACACCGTCACGCGCGCGCACCTGACGCGTAAGCTCACGGCTTTTCTCGCCGATCCCGCCACCGACGTCCTGTAACGAGCGCTCGTGCTCACGCCCTCGTGCGCGCGCCCGAGTGCCGCGCCCAAGCGCTCACGCCCTCGTGCGCGCGCCCGAGTGCCGCGCCCGAGTGCTTGCGCCCGAGTGCTTGCGCCCGAGTGCTTGCGCCCGAGTGCTTGCGCCCGAGTGCTTGCGCCCGAGTGCTTGCGCCCGAGTGCTCGCGCCCGAGTGCTTGCGCCCGAGTGCTTGCGCCCGAGTGCTCGCGCCCGAGTGCTTGCGCCCGAGTGCTTGCGCCCGAGTGCTTGCGCCCGAGTGCTCGCGCCCGAGTGCTCGCGCCCGAGTGCTCGCGCCCGAGTGCTCGCGCCCGAGTGCTCGCGCCGAAGTGCTCGCGCCGACGGCTGCGTCAGCGGGCTTTTTTCGCTTCGAGCTCTTCCCAGCGCGCCGTTAGCTTCGCGACGAGGGCGCGTGCTTCGTCGAGACGCGCTTGCACGGCGGCGGCCTTCTTTGGGTCGGCGCCCGTGGCATAGAGCGCGGCGTCGCCGAGCTCCGCTTCGATCGCGGCGGCGGCCTGCTCTGCGGCGTCGATTTTATCCATGATGCCGTCGAGCTCCCGTTGCTCGTTCTTCGAGATGCCCGGCTTTGGCTTCTCTTGTTGCGTGGGCGCTGTGGTTGGTGCGGGCGCGATGGGCTTCGCGGCGACACGGCGCTCGTCTGCTTCGCGTTCGCGCGCCGCGGCATACGCTTGGTAGGCGCCCGCGTAACGTGTGACGCGGCCGTCGCCCTCGAAGCACAAAATGCCGGTGGTTACGCGGTCGAGCAAGTAGCGATCGTGGGTGACGACGAGCAGCGAGCCCTCATACGACGAGAGGAAGTCTTCGAGTGCGCTCAGGGTGTCGGTGTCGAGATCGTTGGATGGCTCGTCGAGCAGCAGGAGATTGCACGCGGACGCGAGGAGGCGTGCAAGCGCGAGACGGGCGCGTTCGCCGCCCGAGAGCGCGGCGACCTTCTTCTTTTGCGCTTGGGAGTCGAAGAGGAATCGCTCGAGGTAGCTTCGAGGATCAACGCGCTCCTTCTCGACGGATGGGACGGCGCGGGCGACGCAGTCGTAGACCGTGAGGTCGCCTTCGAGCGAGGCGCGCTCTTGGTCGAGGTAACCAACCCGCACGCGCCGGCCGAGGCCGATCACGCCTTCCTTCGTCATCGCGGAGGGAAGCGCGTTGACCGAGTCGCGCTCCACCTCGCTGAGGATCGCGCGGAGAAGCGTGGTTTTGCCGGCGCCGTTTGGGCCGAGCACGCCGAGGCGTTCGCCCGTCGTCATCGCGAGGTCGAGGTTGCGGATAAGCGTGCGCTCGCCCATCTTCACGATGAGGCCGCGGATGTCGAGGATGCTTCGGCCCGCGTCTGCGACTTCGGCGTTGAGCTCGACGCGCCCGTCGTCTTGCGGCGCCCGAATGCCCTTCGCGGCTTCGGCGCGCTCGATTCGTGCCTTTTGCTTCGTCCCACGCGCCTTTGGTTGACGCCGCAGCCACTCGAGCTCGGTGCGGAGGAAGTTCTGGCGGTTTTTCTCCGTGCGCTCCGCGATCGCGAAGCGCTCTGCCTTCGCTTCGAGGTAGGCGGCATAGCCACCCTCGTAGGCGTAGATCGCGCCGCGATCGACTTCGACTGTGCGATCGGCGATGCGATCGAGCAGCCATCGGTCGTGCGTCACGAAGAGGACGGCGCCGCGGAACTCTTCGGCCAAGAATTGCTCGAGCCAATCGATCGTGTCGGCATCGAGATGGTTCGTGGGCTCGTCGAGGATCATCACGTCGGGCGCGCCGACGAGCACTTGCGCGAGCGCCACGCGCCGGCGCTGTCCTCCGCTCAGCTGTCCAGACGGACGATCGATCGCGTCGATGATGCCGAGGTGACCGAGCACGCGCTCGACCTCGTGCGTGCGATCCCAGCCGCCAAGTCGCTCGACCTCCGCGCCAGCAGCGAGTTGGTCGGCGAGCAGCTTGTCCATCGCGGCGCCGGTCGCGCCTGCGGAGAGCGCGTGCGTGATCTCCTCGTGCTTTTTGCGAGCCGCCAGCCACACTTCGAGCCCCTGCTCGACGGTCGCGCGCACCGACCGGGCAGGATCGAGGTCGGGTTCTTGCGCGAGGAACGCCACACGCGCGCCGCGACGAAGCGCGATCGACCCGCCGTCTGCCGGCTCGACGCCCGCCAGGATCTTCGCAAAGGTGCTCTTTCCAGCGCCGTTGCGCCCGACCACGCCGACGCGCTCGCCGTCGTCGATCGTGAGCGAGGCCTTCGAGAGCAGCGTGCGCTCGCCATAGGCTTTGTCGATGTCGAGGGCGGCGAGGACGCTCATCTATCCATCTATCTCGAGATCAGACCCAATTCCGTCCAGCGGACGGATCCCTCCGAGGATTCCACGCGCGTGCGGTCCGAGGAGGATTCATTCGCGTGCGGCCCGAGGATTCCATTCGCTGAGTGTAGGTTGGTGCGCAGTGTCGCGCGAATCGCCGCATTCGTCTTCCCGATTCGCAAGCGGCTCGGCATGACGATGGCGTGACGATCAAGGTAGAGAGGGCTGAGGGGCTTGAGGTTGGTCAACGTCCGCGATCGGCGTCGTCGGGCGGCTTACTTCGGACAGTCGGGCACCTTGGCGAGGTAAAGGTCAGCGGCGCAGCTGCCGAATTTCTTCGCGCAAGCGCCAGCGTCGGTGCCGCCGTCGAGCGCAGCTCCGGTGCACTTCGTCTTGATGTCGTCGCAGAGCGTGTCTGTCAGCTCCCAGGCCGCTACGTAGATATCGCCCACGCTGTTGATGCCCTTGACCGAGTCGTACTTCGTCGAGCGCGTCGTGCATCCGGTCACATCGCCCGGCTCGCAGGTTTGGCAGTAGGCAGCGACGAGCGCCGCTTCCGAAGCCGTCGGCGTCTCGCTGTTGTAGTGCGAGTATTCGCAGTCGCGGCGCTTCTTGCCGTCGCAGTTGTCTTGCGTCAGACACGCGGCTTCTGCACGTCGGTAGGCCTCGCTGTTGATCGCGACGTCGTTGGCTGCGCACCACGAGTCGAAGCTCGCTCCGCAGTTGAGATCCGACGTGTTGTTGCACCCCTCGAAGTACGCGCGCGTGATCTCGCACGTGGTCTTCTTGCCGCCGTCGGGGTTCGTCGAGCCGGCGTCGGCGCCGCCGCTCGAACCGTCTTTCTTCGTCGTGGCGTCGCCGCTGCTACTCCCGCCACCATCGCCAGTACCGGCACCCGCTCCGACGTCCTCGGTGGAGTCGGCGCAGGCCACGAGCCCGACCCCGGCGCACGCGCACGAGACGGACAACGCCATCAGCATCGGGACCCAGCGATGCGCCTGACGCGAGTCGGCGTCGCGGGCGCTGCTGGCGCCATGGGCGTCGCGGGCGCTGCTGGCGCCATGGGCGCTGCTGGCGCCATGAGCGTTGCGCGCGCTGCTGGCGCCATGGGTGCGGGCGCTCGCGTTGTCGGCGTGGGTGTGGCGAAGGAAAACGGACCGCATGGCGTTCGCGGCCCTTATTGCGCATTACGAGCACGCCGTCCATCCTGCTATCCGCGCTCGATTCTTTCAGTCGAAGGCGGCGTTACGGCGTGCGTCCTCCACAGCTGGTGGAATGACAGACGGATCGGTGGCGTTTCTGTCGAATCGGACTTGACCCACCCATGTTCGCGGCGCATGAGCTTTGCCTCCGTGGCTCGCACCGCATTTCTCAGCCTCGTCGTGCTCGGTATCGGCATCGCCGCTTGTTCCGGTGAAGGCGATGACGCGCCCGCGTCGAGCGGCGACGTCCCGCCCGCAGCGCGCACGCCGAACGACGAGAAGCCAGCCACTCCGGTCGTCGATGGAGGAGGCGTCGCGCCCGACGGAAACGTCATCGTCTCTCACGAGCGCGAGCTTCGCGGCGCGTGGATCGCGACAGTCCACAACAGCACGTGGCCGAGCAAGACCGGGCTCGATCAGGCGACGGCGAAGGCCGAGCTCGTCAAGATCCTCGACGCTTTGCAAGAAGCGCGGCTCAACACGATTTTCTTTCAGGTACGCACCGAGTCGGACGCGCTCTATGCGTCGACGATCGAGCCGTGGAGCCGATGGCTCACGGGCAAGCAGGGACAGGATCCGGGATGGGATCCGCTCTCGTTCGCGATCGAAGAAGGCCATCGTCGCGGCCTCGAGGTGCACGCTTGGCTAAACCCCTATCGCGGGATTGCCAGCACGCAGAGTGATATCGCGCCGAACCACATCACGAAGATGCTTCCGTCGGCGGCCGTCGCATGGGGCCCAGGCCTCTGGATGGATCCCGGTGTGCCCGAGGTGCGCGCGCACATTCTCGATGTCATCCGCGATATCCTCATGCGCTACGACGTCGATGGCATCCACTTCGACGATTACTTTTATCCCTATCCAGAGGCGGGCTCGGCGTTCAACGATGCCGCCTCCTTTTCGAAGTACACCGCCGCTGGCGGCATGTTGGGAAAAGACGATTGGCGACGCGACAACGTCAACAAGCTCGTCGCTGAGGTGTGGAGTGAAGTCGCCAAGACGCGCGCGGACGCACGCTTCGGCATCAGCCCCTTTGGCATCTATCGTCCAGGCACGCCTGCGGGGATTACAGGGCTCGATGCCTACGCCGCTATCTATTGCGATCCACTCGCGTGGATGAACGCTGGCACCGTCGACTATTTGGCGCCGCAGCTCTACTGGCCGACCACGCAGACGGCGCAAGCGTTCGGAAAGCTCGTCACGTGGTGGGGATCGATCGCGAAGAACAGTCGCTCGATCTTCATCGGTCACGACGCGACACGTGCGGGTGAGGGACCGTTCACGATTTCGGAGTACGGCACCGAGATCGATCTCGTTCGCGCCGAGCGCCCGCACGGCGTTCTCGGAAGCATTTTCTGGTCGGCGTCACCGCTCGTGAGTGACAAGGCCGGCCTTCGCACCGCGCTCGCGCAGAAGCACTACACGTCACCGGCCGCGCCGCCGCCGTTCGCCGTCGCGAGCGAGAACATCAAGAGCGGCAAAGAGAGTCCACCCGGACCGCCTCTCGTGATGAGCGAGGTGAAGCACGTGACCGTGCAGGTCACGCCGTCCTCCATGCCGCCGTCGTCGTCCACGCCGTCCACGCCCTCGTCCACGCCCATTCGCTCGATCGCGATCTACCGCGCGAGCGCGGGTGGGTTCGTGCTCGATCGGCTCGTGCCGGCGAAGGCCGATCCGGCGACCCCGGACAGACAGTCGATCGAGCTCGACCCAGGACGATTTGCGATCAGCCTCATCGACCGCCGTGGGGTCGAGACCCGCGCCACGACTGTCACAGTCGAGTGAGTCGCCCGCACGAACCCTCGTAAATCCAGCGAGATCGGCGCATTTGGGGCCTTGAGCCCATGCGGTCGGGGGTTGGACACAATCCGTACAGCGATGACATTCCAACGCAATCTCGAGTGGAAGGCCTACTTGCCCGAATGTTCCAGACTGCTAAGCTGGACCACGACACGGCGCTGGTCACGGGCACGGTATCGAGGCTCTCTCGGATCTGAGGGGAATCGGGCACGACTCGCAGACGGACTGTGGGCTGGTGGACTCTTTGCCAGCCAACGTATGCCCCTGATTCCTCGGAACGACCCACCTGGGCGGCATACATCAACGACTTTTACTGGTGGGTCGTTGGAAACGGGATTCGAATGAGCTCGCGCCTCTACGTAGGGAATCTTTCCTACGACACGGACACGGAGACGCTCCGGTCGGCCTTTTCGGCCAATGGTGAAGTGACAGATGCACATGTTGTGATGGATCGCGAAAGCGGTCGCTCGCGTGGTTTCGGGTTCGTGACGATGGCGACGCCAGAGTTGGCGAAGAAGGCCATCGAGGCGATGAACGGTACGATGCTCGACGGTCGCGCGATTCGCGTGAACGAAGCAGAGGAACGCCCGCGTGGCGGTGGTGGCGGCGGCGGCTTCGGCGGCCCCCGTAGCGACCGCGGCTTCGGCGGCGGTGGTGGTGGATTCGGCGGCGGCGGCGGCGGCTTCGGCGGCGGCGGTCGTGGCGGCCGTGGTGGTGGAGACTTCGGCGGCGGCGGCGGTGGTCGCGGCGGTCGGGGTGGTGGACGTGGCGGCCCGCGCGGTCGCTGAGCCAAACCAATCACGGTAATGCGTTGGGCCGGGCGCCGAAAGGATGCTCGGCCCGACTGCTTTAATGAGGCGCGACCGAGGCGCCCGACCAAGGCGCCCGACCGATGCGCCCGACCGATGCGCGCGACCGAGGCGCCGGACCGAGGCGCCGGACCGAGGCGCCCGACCGAGGCTGCGCGACCGAGGCGCCCGACCGATGCGCGCGACCGATGCGCGCGACCGATGCGCCCGACCGAGGCGCGCGACCGATGCGCCCGACCGAGGCGCGCGACCGATGCGCCCGACCGAGGCGCGCGACCGAGGCGCCCGACCGAGGCGCGCGACCGAGGCGCGCGACCGAGGCGCGCGACCGAGGCGCCCGACCGAGGCGACGGCGAACAAAGCCAACGAGTTACGCGTCGCCTTGCTGGTCTCGCGCATGATCGCGGATGCGCTTGAGCACGCGACGTCGGGTGCGCTCGAGCCATGCAGGCGAAGCGAGCATCCCATCGCGGATCGCCGAGCGCGTGACCGAGACGACGCGACCTCCGCGCAGCGTGATCGCTCCGGACTCGACCACCACGCTCTCCACGTCGCTGTAAGGGTGTATCTCTGCGCCAAACGCGCTGCGAACCGTGAACGTGCTCTTGTCGGCGATCACTTGGCGCGCACGAACGAACGTGGCGATGCCTAGCGCTGCGAACGCAAACACGGGAAGCGACAAGTAGCGGCCCGACTCGACGAACGACGCGCCGACGGCAACGAAACGGAGGCTCGAGAGCAAGTCGATGGGGCCGGGTGCATAGCCCGCTGCATACGGACGCGCGGCCTCCTCATCCACCTGGGTCGCCGGAAGTGGAGCGCGAAGGGCCTCGGCGAAGCGAACGGCTTGGTCGCGGTTCACGAAGTAGAAAATCGAGAAGGACGCGCGTCCCTTGTCGCCGTCCTTCGAATGCACCGCGACGCGCGCGTCGGCGTCATCGCTGTCGAGCCACACGTCGATGATCTCGGCGCGTGGGATCTCGCGATCGCCGATCGACAACGCGTGAGGGTCGACCTCGAGATGGGTCTGAACGTGGAGAAAGCGACGTCCGATCGAGCTCGCCAAAAGAAAAGGGAGGAACGCCAGCATCGGGATGAGGTGCGCCGTGACGAGCACCCCGACGATGACGACAGCGAGCGACGCGACGTGGACCCACGTCGGGAGGCGCTCCATCTCGACGTCGAAGGGAAGCGACTCCTCGTCGAGGCCGTCGGCTTCCTCGTCGTCTTTGTCCGTCATTTCCCGTTTTCGAGGCGCTTGAGCACGGTCTCCATCACGCGAATGCGCGCGAGATGCTTGTCGTTCGCCTCCACGACGGTCCACGGTGCATACGACGTGCTCGTCCGTTCGATCATGTCACTCGCCGCGACGATGTAATCGTCCCACTTCTTGCGATTTCGCCAGTCTTCTTCCGTGATCTTGAACTGCTTGCGGCGCGTCTCTTCGCGCTCCTTGAAGCGCTTCATCTGCTCTTCTTTGGTGATCGCGAGCCAGAACTTCATCACCACGAGCCCGTGGTCGGCGAGCTGCTCTTCGAACTCGTTGATCTCGCGGTAGGCGCGAGACCAGGCGTCTTCGGACGCGAACCCTTCGACGCGCTCGACGAGGACGCGGCCGTACCACGAGCGATCGAAGATCACGAAATGCCCGAGGCGAGGCAACTGCCGCCAGAAGCGCCATAGGTACGGCTGCGCGCGCTCTTCGTCGGTCGGAGCGGCGATCGGGACGATGTTGAACTGACGCGCGTCGAGCGACTGGATGATCCTCCGGATGGCGCCGCCCTTTCCTGCGGCGTCCATTCCTTCGAAGACCGCGACGAAGGAGCGATTTCGATTCTTGGGCGAGCGGCTGAGGCGACCAAGCTTCTCCTGCACCTTGACGATCTTGTCTTCGTATTTCTCCTTCGAGAGGCGCTCGGTGAACGGGAGGTTGCGCAAGATCGACGTCGTGTCGACGGTTCGAAGCATCGAGACAGCGGACGGAGGGCTGTCCTTCGGGCCCCGCTTGCCGTTCTTGGCGCCCTTTTTGTTGTTCTTGGCCTCTTCCTTCTTGGCGGCAGAGGCCTCGAGCCTCGTCTGCAGGGCCGCGAGCAGCGCACGACCCACCGCGAGGGCCCGGTAGTTGGGATCGCTCCCGTCGATCACGAGCCAAGGGGCCGCGCCCGTGCTCGTCTCGTGCAGCACGCGGCCGGCAGTCTCTCTGTATTTGTCGTAGCGTTTGAAGTTCTTCCAGTCGTGCGCTGTGACGCGCCACCGCGTGAGCTTGTCCTTCTCGAGATCCTTCAAGCGCTTCTTCTGGGCCTTCTTCGAGAGATGAAACCAAAGCTTGACCAGCACCGCTCCGTCGTCGACGAGCATCTGCTCGAAGGAGCGCACGTGCTCGAGATCGATCGCGAGCTCGCCTTCGCTCAGTCGATCATGCGCCCTGCCGTTGATCGGATCGGTGTACCAGCTGCCGAACAGCACGCCGATTTTTCCCTTCGGAGGGAGCGCTTGCCAGAATCGCCACATGCTAGGGCGCATTCGCTCCGACTCGGTCGGTGGTCCGAACGCACGCGTGCGGATGTGCCGCGGGTCGAGCCACTCGTTCAGGAGGTTCACGGTCTCGCCTTTGCCCGCGCCGTCGACGCCGTTGACCAGGATGATGACCGGGAACGTCGCGTCTTCGAGGAGCTGGTACTGCGCTTCGACGAGATCGACGCGAAGCGTCTCGACTTCCTTTGCGTACGCCTTGTCGTCGACCTTGTGACCCAGCTCTGCGGACTCGAACATCGCGCTAGAGTACATTTAGAGCGGATCGCGTGAAAGAGACCGATCGCTACCGCATCGAAGGCTCGCTCGGCAAAGGAGGGATGGGCGAGGTCCATCGCGCCTTCGACACCATCCTCGGACGCTACGTCGCGCTGAAAGTGCTCCGGCGCGACGAGCAAGACGAGCAGCCGAGCCATGCCAGCGACCCGTTTCGCGAGCTCTTGCGTGAAGCTCGGAGGTGCGCGGCGCTGCAACATCCGAACATTGTCACGATCTTCGATGTCGTTAGGAGCGAAGACAAGGCGACGGCGTTCATCGCGATGGAGCTCATCGAGGGCCGAAACCTGCGCAGCGCCGCCGCAAACCCATCCGCGACCACGGCGTCACGGATCGGGTGGATCCGAGACGTCGCGTCGGCGCTCGCCGCCGCCCATGCTGTTTCGCTCGTTCATCGTGACATCAAGCCAGAGAACGTGATCGTCAAGCACGACGGATCGCTCAAGGTGCTCGACTTCGGGATCGCGAAGTGGTCCGCTCCGCGTCCGATCGAGACGGAGACGGGGACGATGACGGCGACAGGGCCGATCATCGCGGGCACACCCGGCTATATGGCGCCGGAGCAGACGCTCGGCATCATCGACGAACGAAGCGATCAGTTCGCGTGGGGGATTCTCATCGATGAAGGCGCTGCTCGAGGCGCTGCCTCCAGGCAGCTCTGTCGTCGCTGGCGCCGCTGAATCGAGCGCCGGGCACTTCGAGCTCGCGACCACGATCCGCGACGCGGGAAAAGACGATAAGGCTACCCGCGCAGAGAAGACGCGCGGAGCACCCAAGAGAAAGAGCTCGCCGGCGTCCATCGGGGCGGCAAAGCGAGTGACGTTGTTCGTTGGCTCTGCGCTCCTCACCTCGATGTTGGTCGGTGGAGGCCTCTATGCCGGTTGGCGCGCCACGAGACCAAAGCACAGTAGTTTCCCGCCAGCCCCGTCAACCGACACGCCCGCCGCGTCGGTCTCGGCATCGAGGCCCGACGACGACGCGGGATCGCTCGTCATGGAAGACGAGGATTCTCGCGACGCCTCGGTCGGCACGCGGCAACAAGGAAAGCCGCTCAGCACTTCCATGGCGAGCACGGGAGGGGCGGGCGCTACCGTGGCGCCTTACGTGTATTCGGACGCGGTCGATCCAGTCACCGAGAAGCGGCGCCGTATCACGATCACCGGCAGTGGCTCGGACGTGTATTCGAGCAAGCAGGTGCAGGACGCATGCGTCGCGAGGATGAGCGCGATCAAGACGTGTTTTGCCGTGCACAAGGCGGACTTCGACGTGCCTCGCTGGTGGATCGAAGTGGCGAGCCATCACGATCGTCAAGGCGCGCTTCTCGCGTTGTCGCGTGTTGGTAACGTCGGTGAGCCGCTCGGCAGCTGTCTCGAGAACGTTTTTACGCGAAAGAATCTCGCGTTGCCATTGGTGGCATCGACCAAAGAACCGATCATGCGGACGACGATCCACTGCGCGATCATCTCCACGATCGTCGATCCGAGCGTGTCTGCTTGGGCCTCGTCAATGCCGCCACCGCAAGCCTCCGCGAGCCCGCCGGCACCGACGGCTTCCGTTGTAAAGAGTGCCCGTGCAACCGGGCCAATCAAAGATTTCCCAGGGCACGTTGGGAGCGTGCGCATGGCGACCGACACATCGCCCACGTTCATCGAGAAAGCCGAGTACGACCGCTATCGCGCCGTCGTCGAGCCAAAGATCCCAGCGTGCCTCAATCTCCCGCGAGGCGAATGCACCGACGAGCTCGGGATGATCATCATCGAGGGCTCGACCAGCCGACCCGTTCGATTCGCCTCCGTACGCCGCGAAGAATCGATCCGTGCGGCGAATGGGAAGTTTTATTGTGATTACCCCAAGCCCGTCGCCGATTGCTTGGCCAAGGCGATCGCCAGCGACAAGATTGCCCATTACGGCAATTTCGACTCTCGATACTCCCTTTTTCTCATCATGGCGCCGTGAGGGTGGGGGGGACCCCCTCCCGTGTGTTGGCGTGCCCCGCCTGTGCTTTTAAGCGTGTTTGCGTCCGGCGTCGCAGACTCAATCCGTGAGGAATCGCGCTTCGACCGCCGCGCCAAGACCGGCGTAACGCTCCTCGTCCGAGACGAGCCATGCGACCTTCGGTCCGAGCGTGCGAAACACGGGCTCGTCAAACCAATGACCGCGATTGCCAACGTCATTGATTTGTGCGGGCATCGAGCGACGCTTCGCGGCGGGCTCGAACCCTTTTGCGAAGTCTCGGCACTTGGTGCTCGAGCACGAGATGACAGCGCGCTTCACTCCGCCCGAGGCAAGCCCCTGGGCCACCGCCGCGGGATCGAGCGGGGTGTGACCGACCTCGACGAGCACGGCGCGATCGTAGACACCCGGACGTGAGGAGACGACTTGCGACGCCAGCGAGGCGCCTTGCGACCATCCGCCATAGGTGAGCGGACCGGCGGCGACATGATCGGTGTACTTTGCACGCACCGCCGCGACGGCGCGATCGGCTTGCCCCGCGATCGCCTCGGCCGAGCCCCACACGAACGCGGTCTTGTCCGTGGGATGCCTTACGCCTTGAGGGCAGACGACGAACGCCCAGTGCGCGACCACGGCGTGCCATTCCGAGCACGACCAGTCTGCGTGGTCACCGGCGCCGTGCACGCCGACGATGATCGGGCGCTTCTCACGCGCCCCAAGCGGCACGGCGACGTACGCCACCTCGCCGTTGTCGAGCACCATGCGTTCCATCCACGAGCCTTCGAGCGGCGCGAGCTCCTTCGTGGGAGCCGCGGAAGGGGCGTCGGGGACGGCCGCGGCGACGACAGGATGCGCGTTGCCTGTGGTGCCCGTGCCGGGAGCTGCGGTTGTGCTCGCCTTCGTGGAGGTCTTCGTCGAAGCCTCGGCCTGTGGCATGTCCGCACGGGCACACGCGGCGGAGAGAAGGACGATGGAAATGGCGGAGGTGCGAAGCAGGGAGAGGGAATTCATCATCGTCATCGGCGGGATCTCGTCGCTCGAGCTGGCGATCGTGTGACAGAGATTCCCGGACGGCTCGTTTCCCGAGCAATATCCGTGCTTCGTGGAGTCGTGGTCGTGCGGGCTAAACGAGACCCATCGAAGCGGAAGGGGGTCCCTTCTTAGTACGCTCGAGCAGGCCACCCACTTTCGTCGAAAAGAGCGCCCCGATCGCGATCATGGTCACGGCGAAGGCGGCGATGCCACCGATCCAAGGAATCGACGAGATCACGAGGAAGGCCGCGCACCCAAGGAGAAGGTGAAAATACGGATTCTGGGTCTTGTGCCCGATGACCGCAGCGCCCACGGTGGTGAGCACGGAGGCGATCGCGCCGTAAACGGCAAGAATCGCTAGAAGAACGGCGACCACCGCGACGGGAATCCCGATCACCGTGATGCAGAGCACGGTCAGCAGGATCGCGGCGCTGATCGATCCGAGGAAGGTGCCGACGAGCCCGACGGCGAACGAACGCATCGGCCGTGAGGCCACCTCCACACGAATTCGCTCCATGCGTGGCGCGAGCAAGGCGAGGAGAACGCATCCAAGAACGAACAGGAGCGACATCTTCGTCATCGACTGACCGAAGTCGTGAATGGCCTCGGAGATTCGAGAGCGCCCTGAGTCGCTGTGCTCTTCGTGGGACGGCTCGACGTTCGTCTCGATGCCGCCCTGACCACCGTGCACCTTCACGTTGCCGCGATGCTTGTCATCGACGACCTTGCCTCCGATCACGGCGCCGTCTTCGCGCCGGAGCGATCCGCCTGCGACGCCCACGTCGCCATCGATCCGAGCGCCGTTTTCGAGGCGGAGTGATCCGCCGAACACCGTGGCGTTTCCGATCACACGCCCTCCCTTGAGGATGCGCGCCGAGCCACCTGCGACGACGAGATCGCCCGTCACCGTTCCTTCCACCTTCAGAGAGCCGCCCGCGACCGTGACCGTGTGCACGATCTCGTCCTTGTGAATGACGAGGTTGCCGCCAAACACGTTGCGGTCCTCGCCACGCACCGTCGGCACGGGCGGCGCGACAGGCGTCGCAGCGGCAGGCGCCGTAGGATCCGCTTCGGGCGTGGGTGGTGTTGGTGGCGTCGGAGGCGTGGGAGGCGTGGGAGGCGTGGACAGCCCGGGCGTCGTGATCGTGCCGTTTGGCGCGTTCGCGCCAGGCACGACGGTGATGAGAGAGCCGCTTCGATGCGCGATGACGTCATGACCGACGAACAGCGCCTCGAGCACGGCGTCTGCCGGCTGACCATCCACGTTGACGTGGACGTCACCGCCATTGCCATCGACCAGCGCAGCATTGGAGAGGACGAGGCTCCAGCCCGCCTCTTCCGCGAGCTTCTTCAGCCCTTCGCTTGGCTTGCCGTCGAACTCGAGATCGACCTTCTTCTCCCCGGTCGGCCACGTGCCTTCCTTCTTCACCGTCGCGCCGGCGGTAAACGGAAGCGCGAAGGCGATCGCGAAGACGCTCACCATCGAGGCTAGGCGCCCGAGGCGACCGAGACGACCCAAACAGCTTGCGCTGCTCTTCTTCTTCGTTACTGCGTTCATTGGGACGTTTCTTTCTTCGGGAGGAAGCGGACGAGAGCGAGACCCATCACGACGAGCATGACGGCCGCCGTGTACGTCGCGAAGAGACCAAAGGAGCTGCCATCCACGCGATGTGCGAGCGTGCCGAGTCCCTTCAAAAAGAGCGGCGCCTCGCGCGTGATGAAGGAGCGCGCCGCGGAGGCGTCGGCGTCATCGAGGATGCTCGGGAGAACACCGAGCGCGGCGACAGCGAGGCCGAGCGCGATGGCAAGACGCGGAAGCGGGCGCCGCGCGCTGGCAAGAGACCGGTCGTATTCGGCCTTCCATTGCATTTGGCGATCGACGTGAAGAGACAGGAGAGCTGCATGCCCGAGGTGGCTCATGCAGATCGCACAATGCTCGACATGAATGCGGACAGCGTTGGGGACGATGCTGCGCTGATTATCGGATAGAGCGGTAAGCACGATGTCACTGGCGTGACCGCCTTCCGCCCAAAGCAGATCTTCGGGGAGGAAGTCGTCATTGGTGACGCCTTGAATGTCCCCCAAAGGTTTGGATTGCGGTGTTTGGCTGCTCATACTGTCGTTCCTCCAGCCGCCTTCGTGCTTTCCTTCTTCGTCGCGGCGGGCGGTGGTGCTGCTCTTCGTGCGCTCTCCACTTCGTCCTCCAAAGCTTCGGCCATCGCTTTGCGACCACGCGTGACCCACGTGGCGACGGTCCCCAACGGAACCCCTAGTCGCTTCGAGATCTCTTGATACGGCACACCCTCGAGATGGAAAAGCTCGAGCGCCTTTCGCGGACCATCGGGGAGTGTCTGCATCACCCGACGAACACGCGCGGCGCGCTCGGCGAGCTCGATCTGTTCGTCTGCGCCCGCACCCGGATCGGCGAGGCGATCGATGACTGCGGTCGTCGAGCTAGGCGCGTCGTCGATGCAGCCGTTGTCGACGATGCGCGCGCGCTGACGCTGTCGTGCGCGGAGCGTGTCGAGCGCGACGTGTCGCGCGATCCCGAGCACCCAGGGGCGCATCGGTCCACGTGCTTGCGATTGGGATTCGAATGCTCGCCGCAGCGCTTCGCTCGTGCAGTCCTCCACGTCGGCCGAGTCAGGCCGTTCCCGAAGGACGCACGCAACGACCGCACGCACCAGCGGACGCAGGTCACCGGCCTGTGCGTGCAGGTTCGGTGTGTCCGTCGCGGCGAGCAGCGCCGTGGTCATGAGCGCTGAGAGCATCGTCGATGGGCTAGTCGCCTGAGGGCGAGCCCAAATTTCACGATCGAGCAGGTTTCTCGAAGGCGCACCCGCTGGAGTTGCAAGTGTTCGTAATCATGCGAGTTCGAGGTCGGTCCGAAGCTGCTTCTGGACACGCGGTCGATTCGTCGCGACGCTGCGGTCGCACCCATGGCAGACGAGGAAAAAGCGGCCGAAGCCGCGGCGGACCCGGAGAAGCCTGCTGCGACAACGGAAAAGGAGCCGTCCGCGGCCTCGACCTCGGAGCAGGAGCCCAAGGCGGAGGTGCTTGTCGCCAAGACCCCCGAAAACGCACCCGGAGCGGCCGAGAGCGCGGCCGCGACGCAAGCGGCGGCGCCCGCCCCGGTGAACATGGTCCATGAGTGGCTCGCCGCGGTCGTCATCATGGCGATCCTCGCGGCGTTCCTCTTCGGCTTTCTGTTTTTCCTTCGCGGGACTTCGCTCTGACGAGGGCGGCAGATGTCGGCGTTGGCACGAAGCGGCAGCTCGAAGCAGAGCAAAGGCGCGAAGAGAAAGAGCACGCCCGCGACCGATGCGGTTCGGGCAGAGTGGCTTCGCCGCGTCGAGGCGGAGTACCGATCCGCCGCGCGCACGCAGCACCTCACGCTCTGGCTCATCCAAATCGGCGCCTCGCCCGATCTCGTGCGTGGTGGTCTTCGGATCGCCGGCGACGAGATCGCTCACGCCGAGCTTAGCCATCGCGTCTTCCTCGCCGCCGAGGGGCAGGGTGGCCCATCGCTCGCACGCGAGAGCCTCGAGCTTGGCCGGCATCCGAGTGATCCTCTCGAGCACGATGTCGCGCGCGTGGTCGTCGAGATCTTCTGCCTCGGAGAGACGGTCGCCGTGCCGCTGTTCAAAGAGCTCCGGCAAGGATGCACCGTCACCGTCGCACGTCAGGCCCTCGACCGCGTGCTCAAAGACGAGGTTCGCCATCGAGACTTTGGCTGGACGACCCTCGAATGGTTGATGGAGCATCCACTCGAGCCGCAGCTTCGACCGCTGATCGAGCGAGAGCTTCCGACGTGGTTTGCACGTTTGCGCGCGGCTTACGCACCACCCTCCACGGGGAATGAGCGCGATATGCCCGAGGCGGAGCGCGCATGGGGCCTCATGCCTTTATCGCTTTATCGGTCGTCGGTGGATAAAGCACTAACACGGGACTGGATACCACGGTTTGCCCGGCTCGGATTCGACGCGCGAGCCGCATGGGACCACAAAGCATGAGCGCGATGTGCCGCCCGCGCGGAACGACTCGGGCTCGTTGACGTGTTTTACGCGCTCTCGAAGACGCTCGATGTCTTCCTTAGTCCGTTTACGTGGGCGCTGATCGCGATCGCGCTCGCCATCCCCTGGCGCCGGAGGCCGCGCCGGCCATCGCAGTGGCGACGCCGGCGGGCGTTCGGCATTCTCGCGCTGCTCATCCTGATGCCGCTGTCGATGGACATCGTCGCCAATCGAATGAGGTACGCGCTCGAGCATGCCGTGAGCCCGACGTATCGACCGGAGGCGACCTACGACGTGGTCGTCCTCCTCGGCGGCGTGACGGATGAGCGAGTGACGGCGGAGACTGGACAGCCGGCGTTCAACGAGAACGTCGAGCGTTTGACGATGACCTATCGCCTGCTCGCGACCCACCACGCGCGCGTCGCGATCGTATCGGGCGCCGCCGTGAACCCGGCGCTGCAGGAGTACTCGGAGGCGCGTCTCCTGAAGAACCAGCTCGTCGAGTGGGGGATCGAGCCGTCGCGCGTGATCCTCGAGGATCGCGCACGAAATACGTACGAAAATGCCGTCTACTCGAAGCAGCTCGCCTCCGAGATGAGGCTTGGTGACGAGATCGTCATCGTGACGAGCGCGTTTCACATGCGTCGCGCGATCGAGTGCTTCAACGCCGTCGGATGGAAGGTCGACACGATGATGGTCGACTACCGTGCGCGACGGGCGCGCGCGCCAGACCACGCGTCGTTTCTTCCACGCTCGAGCAACTTCGAGGACTCGTCAGCGGTGCTGCGCGAGACGTTTGGTCTCCACGTCTACCGGTGGAGAGGCTTCGCGAAGACCGAGCTAGCGCGGTGATGTGTCGTGCGCCTTCCGTCGCGCATCGGCGACGACGGCGAGGCCATCCGCGTTCAGGTTCACGTCGAGCGTGAGGAGCTCGCGCTCCTTTGCGCCGAAATAGGGTGCTTCCTCTTCAATCGCATTCCACCAGAGTGCCGTGAAGCGACGCGCCATCGCGTCCACGGGCTCATCGCCCTTCGCCGCCTCATCGACCCACGCGCCGGCGCGATTCACGAATCGGCGGACCTGCGCGCCGATGGCGACCGCGTCTTCCCAGGCGTCGTAATGCGTTGGGCAGACCCAGCGCCGCCCAAGCGACAACACCTTGTCGAGGCTCGTGTTCGCGAGCTTGGCGTCGAATCCGGTCGGGCTGGTGGAAGGGAGCGCGAAGCGACGCGCGACGCCAGCGACATCTTGGAGAGCCGGGTAAACGAGCCCGAACGTATCGCCGGTATAGACGGTGTCTGCCGCCGGATCGTCGACAATGAAATGGTGGAACGCGTGCCCATACGTGTTCCACACGGTGAGCTTCGACGAGCCCAGCTCGAAGCTCTCACCATCTTCGAGTGCCCGCACCCGTGCCGGGTCGATGGGTCGAATCGCGCCATAGAGCTCTCGCACGCGATCCACACCGTAGACCACCTCGGCTCCCTTCACGAGCTTCGAAGGATCGATCATGTGCTTGGCCGTGCGCGCGTGCGCCAAGAGCGTCGCCTTCGGACAGGCCTCGAGAAGCGCGCTGGCTCCTGCGGCATGATCCAGGTGCGCATGCGTCACGACGACGTAACGAACGTCCTCGGGCCTCTTGTTCTGTGCGTCGAGCGCGGCGAGCAGTCGAGGCACCGCGTACGCCGTGTGCGCTTCGATGAAGGCGCATTCGCCTCCGTCAACGCGGAGGTAGCACGCGGTGAAACGAGGCGTGACGTCCGCGTCGATGGTGAAACGGCCGATGGCGTCGTTGGGCGTCGAGGAGGAGCGGCTCACGGCCGCGATGTTACCGCGTGGTCCGCGGGATGTGTGGGTCGGCTCGCGCGCGGTGGATCCCGCTCGAGACAGCCTCGCCAGCTCGAGCATGAAAAAGGCGCCTCCGCCACGTCAGGTCGTGTCAGGCACGCTCATTTGTCGCGTGACGATCGGCGGCGCAGGACGAGTGCATGGCGCTCCGCGTCTCTTCCTTCCTTTCGAAGCTCGCTCTCGTACGAGGTCGCCTTCTTCTTGGCCTTTACCTCCTCGCAGGAATCATCGCGGGGATCGTTTCGTTCGCGCTCGATCAGTCGAAGAACCTCGAGGTCTTTCGACATGCTTCGCGGTCGCTCCTCACACATCGCGATCTCTACGACGGCAGCTCTGTCGATTGGTACAAGTACAGCCCGAGCTTCGCGCTGATTTTCCTGCCGCTCGCGCTCGTACCCGCGTGGCTTGCGGCGGCGGTCTGGGGAGCGGTGAACTTCGGCGCGGCCTTTGCCGGGATCCACGCCATGACGAGGGAGGACCCACGTGGTGGCGTCGACTCGAGCGGGGCACGCAACGTCGCGATGCTCGCCGCGCTACCCGGGGTGCTGCTGGCGACCGATGGCGATCAGGCAAACCTGCTCGTCGCTGGCCTGATGTTGCTCGCTTGCTCGGCGTTTGCGCGCAATCGCTCGATTCGAGGTGCCGCGCTCGTCATCCTCGGGTTTCTCGTGAAGATCTTTCCACTCGGCGCCGTGCTCTTTGCATTGCTCGATAGGGAGAGAGAACGAAACCTCTTTCGCGTCATCGTGGCGATGGCGATCGGGCTGCTCTTGCCGCTCCTCGTGATTCATCCCTCGGAGCTGGCCGCGCAATATTCGTCGTGGGTATCCATTACCCGCTTCGATCACGCGCACAATCGAGGCTGGTCGCTCGTGACCTTGGCGCGCGATATCGGCCTTCCGGCGCTCAGCGTCCAGATCGCCGCGCTCACGACGCTTGCGTTGCCGGTGATTGGCGCGATGACCGCACCGGCGCCTCCCACGATGGCGTGGCGACGTGCCTTCGCGGCGTCGCTCTTGATCCTCATCGTGCTCTGCAATCACCGGTCGGAATACACGTCGTTCGTCATCTCGTCGATCGGGGTGGGGTTGTGGTTTGCCGACGCTCGACGGACGCCGGCAAGCTATGTGCTTTTGGCGCTTGCGTCGGTGGCGCATGGCCCGGTGTATGTCGTGGACGATCCTCGGTTGACCGGCGCCTTTTCGTTCTTGGCGGCGCACCGGATCTATCACCCTCTTCGGCTCGTGCCGCTCGTCGTCGTGTGGGCACACCTCCAGGTCCATCTCGTCCGCGCGCTCGTCGCGTCGCACCGTCGCGGCGCTTCGTCTGCGGCGAAGCACGAGAGCGCGGCGGAGTGAGCCTCCTCATGATGAGCACGTCGAACTCGGCGCCTGGCTCGACCAAGCGCGCCTCGCTCGCCATCCGCTTCGTGGTGCGCATCGTCGACTTCGCCGGGACGAAGCCGTGGATCGTCCTCACGCTTGCCGCGGTGGTGCTCGCGCTGACTGGCTGGTACGCCCGAGGCATCGACGTTCGATCGGATCTCGCCGAGCTCCTTCCGCGTGACAGTCCGGCATTCAAGGCGTTCGAGCATCAGGCAGGGCGTGCGGGAGGCAGCTCGATGCTGATCGTGATCGTGTCGTCGCCCGACCGCGCAAAGAACGAGCGATACGTCGACCAGCTCGCGGGCAGGCTCGAGGTTTTGCGGCGAAATCGCCCCGATCTGGTCTCGTACGTGGAGAGCGGCACGCGGGACATTCGCGCGTACTACGAGGCCAACAAATGGCTCTACGCGGATCTCGACGAGCTCACGCGCATCGACGACGACCTCGACCGGCAGATCGCGATTCGAAGCGGTCTGGTCGAGGACCTCAGCGGAGACGGGAACGCGGATGCGAACGGGCCGTCCTCCACGAAGCCGCAGCAGACCCATGCTGCGGCGCCGAATGAAGGGGTCGCGCCAGGTGACTCCGTCAAGCCCGTCGACAAGAAAGACGCGCTCGGGATGTCGGACGCGCTCTCGCGTTGGAAGTCGCGCGTGAAGGACAAGGACTCGTTCCCGACCGGATACTTCTCTGCGCAGGACGGTACCTTGCTCGGGGTTCGGATCGCCTCGAACGCCTCGCTCGGTGGGGCAGTGGGCGATCAGCTCCTTGGCGAAGTGCAGAAGCTGACGAGCGAGCTCGCGAGCGATCCCGCGAGCGCTGGGATCACGGTTGGCTTCACAGGAGACATCGCGAGCGCTGCGGGGGAGAAGAAGGCGCTCGTGAGCGAGGCCATCGGCGCAACGGCCATCGCGATCGCGATCATCCTCGTCGCGCTCGTCGTTTACTTCCGCTCGCTGTGGTCACTGCTCATCATCGGCGTGCCGGTGGCGATTGGCGTGAGCGCCGCTTATGCATTTGCGCGCTTTTCGTTTGGCTACGTGAATGCGGCGGGCGCCTTTCTTGGCGCGATCATCGTTGGCAATGGGATCAACTACCCCATTGTGCTCTTTGCGCGTTATCGCGAGTTTCGTTCACGCGGAATGGAGCCAGCGGTGGCGCGACGTGAGGCGGTCGTCAATGCATTACGGGCCGAGCTCGTCGGGGCCTGCGTGGCCGCGATTGCCTATGGCTCACTCGCCGTTACGCAGTTTCGTGGGTTTCGGCAGTTTGGGTTGATTGGCTTCGTTGGAATGCTGCTCGTGTGGGCGAGTATCGTGCCGATCGTCCCGGCGCTCATCACGGTGGTGGAGTCCTTCGGTCGCGGAGGTGCGCGACGTGCATCAACCGCGGGGCGCACGTCCTCGCACGAAGGATGGATCGCGAGAAAGACGGCGCGCCTCACGACGTCACGTCCGAGACTGATCCTGGCGGTGGCGTTGGTGCTCGCGATCATCGCGCTCGTCCCGGTGCCTGGGTGGATCGTCGATCCGTGGGAGTACGACTTTGGCAAGCTGGGCTCGAAGTCGAGCGACGTGAGCGGGGCGGGGGAGTGGTCGAACAAGGCGAACGAGGTGTTTGGCGGGAAGATGAACATCGCAGGCGCGCTCATGATCGCGGACGCGCCCGAGCAGGTGCCTCTCGTGAAGAAGCAGATCCTCGCGAACGACGCCGCGGATCCGAAGGGCCGCATGATCGCCGAGATCGTCACGGTGGACGACGCCCTGCCCGGAACGATCGACGAGCAGAAAGAGAAGCTCGAGGTGCTCGAACGCATTCGATCGAGGCTCACGCCGCGGGTCATGCACGATCTCTCGGAAGAGGAGCGGCGAACTGTGAGCGAGGCGCGTCCACCGGAGAGCCTTCGTGTGCTCGGGCCTACCGACCTGCCGGGACTCTTGCAACGTCGATTCACCGAGCGAAATGGCGCGATCGGGACGGTGTTTTACGTCAAGCCAAAGAACGAGATCGTCTTCGCCGACGGCCACAACCACATGAGACTTTCGAAGACCACCGACAACGTGCGGCTGCCCGACGGCACGGTGGTGATGACCGCCAGCCGGTCGACGATCTTCGCCGAGATGCTCGCGTCGCTGCGACGTGACGGTCCGCTCGCGAGTGCGGTGTCGCTCATCGCCGTGGCCTTCGTGGTCATCGTGCTGTCGCGGAATCGACAGGTCGCCATCGCCGTGCTTGGCGCCCTCTTGCTCGGTGTCATCTGGCTGTTTGGCGGCGCGGCCGCGATGGGAGCTCGCCTCAACTACGTGAACTTCATCGCGCTGCCGATCACGTTTGGCATCGGATGTGAGTATCCGTTCAACCTCGCCGACCGCGTTCGGCTCTTGAAAGGCGATGTGCCGCAGGCCGTCGCGCGCTCGTCGGGTGCGGTCCTTCTCTGCAGCTTTACCACCATCGTGGGGTACGGGTCGCTCATGCTCTCGGACTTTCAGGCGCTCGAGTCGTTTGGCAAGCTCGCCGTGCTCGGGGAGCTCGCCTGCGTGTTCGCGGCGGTGTTCGTGATGCCCTCCGCGCTCGTCCTCCTCGGGCGGCGCCGCGACGCTCGAAATGGATGAAGCGAGACCCGTTCATCTCGGTTTCACATCGACGGGCGCCTCGATTCACGCCCGTTAGCCGAGCCGTTCAAAGCGCGCGCGCAGAGTGACGGCATGCGCTTCTTCGAAAGGATTGTTCAAGGCGGACGCTCACTCTCGAACCACCTCGAGGGGCGCCGCTCGCCTCGAGTCGTCGGGATGGCTCTCGCCCTCCTCGTCTTCTGCCTTCCCCGACTGGCGCTCGCCGACGGGCTTGGTCCAGGCGGCTACGCGATGCTCGGCTGGATCATCCTGATGATCTTCGTCGCCGCCCTCCTCTTCGTGATCGGCATGGTGGCGCTCCTCCTCTCGCTTCATCGTGAGCGAAGAAAGGCGAGCCGCTACCCGTTTCGCGGATGAGAGCGATGCTCGACGCGCTCGATGCCGTTCGGCGTGCGCTGTTTGCGATCGCGCTGCGGTCGCCTGCGCTTCGCTTCGTGCTCACGAACAAAGACCGCCGCATCGCCGTGCAGGCGGTCGCGAGCGTAGTCGTCGCGTTGACCATCGCGCTCGCTACGCCGATCGTCGCCCTGATCGTGAGCCCGCTCGTCCTCGGGATTCCGCACCTGGCGAGCGAGGCGCGCTGGCTGCTTCGAACGCCGTCGATTCGCAGAACGCCAGCGAAGCCGCTCGCCGTCGCGCTGGCGGTGGCGTTGGTGACGGCGTGTGTGCTCTCGCTCCCACGTGTGGAGGTGGCGCTCGGGCTTTCGGCGATCGCGCTGACGCTCGCGATGCGTCGAACGTGGGCAAGTCGTGCGCTCGTTCTCGTCGCCGGGACGGCGTGCGCCGCGGTGGTGATCGCGCTGCCAGGCGTCGCGGTGGTGACGCGCGACGCGGTCGTGGCCGTGCACGGCGTCGTGTCGCTCGCGCTCTGGCTGCTCGTGTTTCGAAAGAACAAGAGGCTCGAGGTCGCGCTCGCGGTCGGTGCGGTCCTCACGGCGTCGCTCGCTTGCGTGCTCTTCGTTCGTGGTCCTGTGATCGCGCAGGCGTTTCTTCAAGGTGTGCACTATGCGGTGTGGCTTCGCCTCGTCCCGCAAGATGGCGTGAAATCTGCGGGAGCGCCGACGTTTCGTATGACGGCGCGCGGGTGGCGTCGCGATCTCGGCACATGGGGGCTTGGCGTCATGCTGATCGCGATGGTTGGTCTCGGGATCGCGGCGCTCACGCTCGGTCCCACGGTGGCGCGTGACGAATACCTCGTCCTCGCGCGGTGTCACGTATGGCTCGAAATGGCGATCGGCGCTTGGCTCTTATCGCCTTACGCAAAAGAGAGAGAGGTTCGAGATGGAGGCGGCATGGGTCCTATTGTTCGTTCTGTTCACGTTCGTGGTGCGCGTCATGATCGAGAACGCGATCGCAAAGCCCTTGATCCCCGCGCGGGGAAACAGCAAACGGGTTTGGCGAGCCATTGTCGTCTCGAACCTGCTGACGCATCCGATCAATTGCCTCGTCCTTTACGTCGGTATCAACGGGGCGTGGAGCTGGATGTGGGTGAGCCCCTTCATCGAGCTCGGGTCCACCCTGGTTAAGTGCGCCATCCTCGGTGCGTCGACGCGACAAGCTCTCAAATCCATCTATGCAACATGCTTTGGCAGCGTCGCATCCAGCGCGGCCGCTGTGGTGAGCGCGGCGCTGATCGCGCGGCTGCTCTTTTGAGGCTCGGTGTTCCTTGATGTTGGGACTGCTCCTTACGTCCTTCGTCTGGCAATGGCTCGTGACCTTCGCGCTCACGTGCTTCGTCGAGCTCCTGGTGGCGGCGCCGATCATGGGAATGCAGCGCTCGCGGCGGCCGTCCATCGCGACACGCGTGAAGTGGATTGTGACGGTCAATCTGTTGACGCATCCGCTGGCCTTCGCCCTGGCGTGGCGATATCCGAACCCCGTCGTCATTTTGGGGATCGAGCTGGTCGTCGCGACGATCGAGGCCGCGCTGTATGCACGGAGCCTGAGGCTCGACGGGTCGCGCGCTGTCGCGACCTCGTTCATGGCGAACGCCGCGTCCGTCGTGGTGTCGCTCGTGCTCTGGACGATCGTTCGCTACGCCTGACGCCCTTCACCCAAACCCTTTATGTGGCGAGTGGAAGTGCTTTGCCGATGGCGTCCATCAGGTCGGTGCGCATTTGAGTCGTAATCGTGTGGCCCACACCGGCGTACTCTTTGATTTGGGCGTCGTTGCCTTGTTCCTTGAACGCATTGACGGCTTCGCGACCCCATTTGAGCGCGAGCACGTTGTCCTCGGTGCCGTGGAACGCGAGGAGCGGAGCGGCGTGCGACTTGTCCTTCGGAAGAAGCGGCCCTGGGCACGAGCCGGAGATGGGGAACGCATAGGCGATCGAATCGGGGTGGCGTGAGGCCATCGCGAAGGAGAGGATGCCGCCCTGGGAGAAGCCCGTCACGATGATGTGGCGATTGCCGGCGACCGCCGCGAGCCCTTTCCAGAGTCGCGCTTCGGCTGCTCCCACGGCGGCGCCGAACTGCTCGTCGGTCATGCCGTCGCGAAACTCGAACCACGTGTACCCGTCGCCGAGCGGGTCGAAGGCGCGCGGAAGGAGGACATGGGCCTTGTGCGGGCAACGCTTGCTCCACCAATCGATCGCATGCTCGGGTCGTCCGCCCATCCCGTGGATGAAGACGATGAGCGGGGACGACTCGGTCGCGCCGTTCGGGAAGAGCTCCACCATCTCGATGCCCTCGTGCGTCGTGGTTCGAGGCCACGTCGGCGCGGAGGTGGTGTTGCTTGGAGAAGGGGATCGTTTGCACGCCGGCGCTGCCACCGTGAGCGCGGCGAGGCCAAGCCCCTTCAGCAGATCGCGACGTGTCAGGAGCGGCGTGAGCATTCCGGGAGGAATGGTACAATGGCCCGCATGCTTCACCGCCTAGCTTTTGGGTCATGCCTCGTCGTCGCATTTGGGGGCGCAGGTGGCTGCAACGGTTCGACCGCGACCGACGACCAAACCGCCACGCCGACCGATCAAAAGAAGAGCACGTACGCGCCGACGATCCTCCCTCCGCTCGCGAGCGCGACGCTCACCACCGCGCAGACGTTCGTTCCGAAGAACGCGAAGCTCGCGCCGGAGGCGGAGCCGAACCCGTCCTTGCCCGAGGCGCTGCAGAGCTACTTCGATCGCGGCTTTGGCGATCAGAACCCGATGCCCGGTGAGCCGTACATCACGCGCGTGATCGATGATTCGCAGGCGCCGGCGCCAGGACCCAACGCCAAGCGTCTCGTCCGCTTCGCCCATCTCGCCGATTTGCAGATCGCCGACGACGAGTCGCCGACGCGGCTCGGCAGCTTCGACGGCTCCGGCTCGACGTCGTCCGCGCTTCGCCCGCAAGATGCCTATCTGTGCCGGATGGCGAATGCCTCCGTGCGGACGATCAACGCGCTCCACGCAAAGGATCCGTTCGCGTTCACGTTGATGGGCGGAGACAACGCCGACAGCGCGCAGACGAACGAGGTCGATTGGGTCCTCGGGATTCTCTCGGGCGCCGACAGCGTCGAGTGTGACTCGGGCGATGACGACGACATCCTGCCGGGGCCCGACAACGACGGCAAAGACCCGTTCAAGCCCGAGGGGCTCAAGATGCCGTGGAAGTGGATCACCGGCAATCACGACATCCTCGTTCAAGGCAATCTCAAGACGGACTCCGGCAATCGGGAAAAGGCATTGGGCACCGAGGCCAATGGCGGGACACGCCGTTATGATGGTCCCGTGAAAGGAGCCGTCGAGCGCGGCGACTTCGTCGTCAAAGACGATCGCCGTACGCTCTTGTCGCGCACCGATTTGATGGCGAAGGTGCGGGCTCATGGCGATGGTCATGGCCTCTCGGATGCCGAAAAAACGAGCGGTCGCGCGACGTACACGTTCGATATCGAGGGCACGCCGCTTCGTGTTCTTGCGCTCGACACGGCGCACGAGAATGGCGGCTCCGAGGGTGTCATCAAGCAGAGCCAAGTCGATCAAACGATCAAGCCCATGCTCGACAAGGCAAAAGCCGACGGTAAGCTCGTTATCTTGTCGTCTCATCACTCGGCGGGGAGCTTGGGCGACGGTAGCGGGCTCGGCGGCGAGGTTCAGGCCGACGCGCTCTCGACGGAGAAGTGGACGGCGTTTTTGGGTCAATACGACAACGTCGTGTTCAGTATGGTAGGCCACTCGCACCAGCATCGGGTGCGCGCGATCAAGCCGGCAACGGGACATCCCTACTGGGAGATCATGACGGCCGCGATCGCGGACTACCCGCACCAGTTCCGTACGGTCGAGATCTTCGATCAGGACAACGGCTGGCTCATGTTGCGCGCCACGTGCGTGGACTTCAGCCTCGAGGGCGATCCGGTCGCAGCCGAGGGAAAGAAGCGTGGGGTGGTTGACTTCACGTCAGGTTGGTTGCCAAGTGGTGAAGTGGCTGTGAACGACAGAAACGTCGAAGTGTGGATCAAGAAACCGTGACGATGACAGCGACGGAAGCGGAAGAGAACCGAGCAGCGAAGCTCGCGCGTAAGGCATGGCGGGGCGTGTTGGCGATGCCGGTTTGTGCGGTGGTGATCGCGCCGTGCTCGAAGAAACCGGAAGACAGCCCGCCACCGCCGCAAATCGTGAGCGCCACGGCGACGGTGCCGCCGGTGGCCTTCAGCGGCGCGCCCGCGGTCGAGTCCTTCGCCGATGCTGCGCCGGTCGATGGCAAGACGCCGTACGACCAAGCACGTTCCTACGAGGCGAATGGCCAATATTGGCTCGCCCGCCTCGTCCTCGAGAAGAAGGCGCTCGGGCCGGATGGGACGAAGGCGGAGATCGAGCTACTCGCGTCGCTCTGTCATCAGCAGGGTGACGAGGCGTGCGTCGACACGTGCGGGACGAAGCTCGGACGCAAGCTCAAGTTCGACGGCGGCGTTCCGTCACGCACGAAGCTCGACGCGGGTGAGCACAAGGAGCCCGATTCGGACGCGGCGCGCGCGCGTGACCTCCTCTTGAAGCACAAGTTGAAGGAAGCGCGCGACATCCTCGAGCCAAAGGTCATCGATAACAAGGCGTCGAAGGACGAGATTCGACTCCTGCGAAATGTCTGCAAAGAGCAGGGCGATCGCATGTGCATGGCACTCTGCGATGCGAAGTTGAAGTGAGCGATCCAGTGAGCGTCGAGGAGGCTCCGCGCGAAGGTCGGGCCGACCCCCCAAAGATGAGTCCGGAGGCTCCGCCTGCGGGGACGATCGAGCGCTGGGCGTGGGACTACATCCACGCGACGACGTTCGAGGCGAAGCTCAACCCCGCGCCGCCGCCGCCCGTCACGCCGTCTTCTTTGGAGGTCGCGCCGCTGCGGCTTCACACGCCTGGTCGTCCGGCGGGGCTGCGCTTGAACGCACGCGCGGAGAAGGTGCGTGGGCTTCGCGCGCCACTCGGACGTGCGCGAGCGCTGCACACGTTCTTGCATCACGAGCTTCAGGCCGCCGAGCTCATGGCCTGGGCGCTGCTCGCGTTTCCGAGCATGCCCGCGTCGTTTCGCGAAGGGCTCGCGCGCATCGCGCTCGATGAGGCGCGTCATATGCGCATGTACGCGGAGCAGATCGAGCGGCTCGGTCACGAGGTCGGTGAGTTTGCCGTCCGTGATTGGTTCTGGACGCGCATCCCGTCTTGTCCCGACGCGGCGTCGTTCGTCGCCGTCATGGGGCTTGGTCTCGAGAGCGCAAACCTCGAGCACACGGCGCTGTTCGCCTCGCGCTTTCGTGAAGTGGGCGATGAAGAGGGCGCTCGCATTCAAGAGATCGTGGGCCTCGAGGAGATCGCGCACGTCCGCTTCGGCGTGAAATGGTTTCGCGAGCTCCATCGAGGCGCAGAGCTCGACTTCGACACCTGGAAGCGTGCGCTGCCCGAGCCGCTGAGCCCGATGCTCATGCGCGGCAAGCCGCTTCGCCGTGACGCGCGGATGAAAGCCGGTCAGACTAGCCAATTCCTAGACGAGCTCGACGCATGGGAACCGGAAGAGCAGCCTCCACGACGCCCACCGAGCAGCGAAGCGTCCGGCAATCCGCCTGGTTTCTGAACCTAGACGCCGACGTCGAGATCTCCGTCGCGCCAGGTGCGCCCGCGTATGCCCCAACGAAGGCCGTGCGCGAAGCGATGCGCCCGCACGTCGAGGTGCTCGCGCGGAGCTTGCTGCGTGAGGGTGACATCCTCGTCGACGAGTCATCGCCGCCGAACGTCGCGAAGGGATACATCGGCCGCGCGTTCTGTCCGACCGCACGCGCGCGGAGAGTCCTCGAGCGCGCCGGCGCCGAGCTGCTCGCTTGTCCGCCCCACGCGGTCCTGCGCGAGGTCAATGGCCGCGCGTTCTGTGCAGCGCTCGGACAGACACTCGAGGGCGCGGAGCTCGTCGTCGATCTCGACGCGGCGCTTCGAAAGCTCGCGACCTCTCCGCCGCCCGACATCGCGACGGCGTGGCGAGCGAAGCGCGTCTTTGGAATGGCGGGCCGCGGACAGCGCGTCATCACGCCCGCCTCGCCGGCCGCGATGGCCGAGGCCGACCGCAGCTTTCTACGTGCCGCGATGGCGCTCGGCGGCGTTCAGATCGAGCCGCAGGTGACCGTGGTGCGTGAGTTTGGTCTTCACGGGATGATCGACGCGGCCGGGAGGTTCGCGCTCGGCAAGGTCGTCGTGCAACGGTGCGACCGGCGCGGGCAGTGGCTCGAGACGACGCTCGCGACCGCGTCCGAGGCGTCGCCTGTCGAAGAGGCCCTTCGTGCGAGCGCGACGATGGTGGCCGAGGCGCTGCAGCGCGCGGGCTACTTCGGGCCGTTCGGCATCGATGCCTTCACCTACCGCGATGCCGCGGGCGAGGAGCGCCTTCAACCACGTACCGAGATCAATGCGCGGTATTCGATGGGGTTTGCGGTTGGCTTCGGCGGCCCTTGCGCCTAGCTCGCGCTCCCCACGATTGAATGGCAAAATGGAGGTCGTGGCGAAGGGAAGCGCACGTCTCGTCGTGCTTCTTGCGATCGCGGGGCTCACCGCGGGTGCAGGCGCCGCGTGCTCGTACCCCGATCCGAACGGCGATGACCTCGCGGCGTGTCCGAGCTGCGATCTTCCGATCCGCGCCCCGGGGTCCGACGCGAGCGGCGACTCTCCTTCGAGCAGCGATAGCGGGCGACCCGTCGACACCGGAGCGCCAAAGACCCCGACGTGCTCGTCGTTGACTCCGTTCGGCGCGCCCACGCTCCTCCCCGGCCTCGATCCGGATCGGCACGCATCCTCTCCCCACACGACGCCCGACGAGCTGTCGATCTACTTCACCAGCACCGACCCCGACCTCGGCGCCCAAATCTACCGAGCGACGCGCGCGAAGAAGGATGATCCCTTCGGGAACGTCGAGCCTGTGCCAGTCATCAACAGCGCGTCGAACGACAACGACCCAACGATCTCGTCCGACGGGCTCACCCTCGTCTTCCACTCCGGGCGATCGGGCAACAACGACGTCTGGTGGTCGAAGCGCGACACGATCGCGAGCGCCTTTGGTCCACCCGAGGCCGTCCCTGGAGTCGCGACTATGAACTACGACGGGCAAGGCTTCTATTCCGTGATCGCCGACGAGCTGTGGTTTGTCTCGAACCGTGATGGCACGTACGACATTTTCCACTCGAAGCGAAGCGGAGGCTCCTTCGCCAATGCCGCGCCCGTCACCGAGCTCAATACGGCGCAAGACGACTTTCTCCCGTGGCTCTCGGCGGACGGCAAGACGATTTATTGGAGCTCCACCCGCGACGGCGGGCAAGGTGGCCAAGACCTCTACCTCGCGACACGCGCGGACACGAACAGCGCGTTTGGCTCACCGCAGCCGCTGAGTGAGCTCAATACGGCGGTGACCGAGCAGGCCGGATCGCTGTCGCTCGACAATTGCCGTATCTACTTCTCCCGTGTCGGCGGTACGGGCGGCCAGCAGATCTTCGTCGCGTCGCGTCCACTCCCGCCGTGAGCGGCGCAGAGTCGATTGACGACTAGGGAGTAGGCGGGCTTGCGACGAGCTCGTCGAGGCGGTTTAGTGCCTTATCGAGCGAATCGCTGGCGGGGCCAAACGAGAATCGAACGTAGTCGCGAAAGCGAGAGGCGCGGCCGTGCCGGCGCTTGCCGGGATTGACGTCGAAGAACTCGCCGGGGACGGTGATGACCTTCTTCGTGAGCGCAGCACGAAAGAGGCCCATACCGTCATTGAGCGGCGCCGGCAGCGCAGACACGTTGCCCCAGCCATAGAAGGTTCCGTCCGGAATGCGGTCGAAGCGAACCCCCATACGCTCGAGGCGCGAGAGCATGCGGTCACGCTTGTCGCGGAACGTATTGTGAATCGCGAGCGTCTCTTTCGTGACGTAGTCGTCGTCGAAGAGCGGGATGGCCGCACGCTGGAGTGGCTTCGAGCCGCCGCCGTCGAGGAACGAGCCTGCGCTCGCGAAGCGCTCGATCACGGGCTTTGGCGCGAGGGCCCACGTAATTCGCCAGCCGGGATAGCGCCAGTTCTTCGTGAACCCGTCGAAGACGACGATGGGATCTTTGTCGACGTCTTTGACGTAACGCGCGGCGCTCTCGATCGGGAGGCCGCCTGGACGACCGCGGTAAATGTAATGTGAATAAAACTCATCGAGCAGGAGCGTGCAGTCGAGCTCGCGTGCGGCGGCTACCCAGCGATCGAGCTCTTCTCCGGCGACGAGCTTGCCCGTGGGGTTGCACGGGTTGGAGAGCAAGATCGCGGAGAGACCGCGGCCGAGCACCTCGCGGCGGAGATCGTCGGCGGTGAAGCTGTAGCCGCGCTCGCCGTCGAGGAGGATCGGAATGCTGGTGAACGCCTTGAAGATGTCGAGCAGCTCTTCGTACGCGGTGTAGTCGGGGATGAAGTGGCCAAGGTTGATGCTGCCGAGGCTCGCCGCGGCACGCGTGAGCGCGGCTCGTCCTCCGCCCGAGATACACACGTTCTCCGCGCTGTACTGCGAGGGAAGCCCTTTGCGATAGAGGCGGTTGTAGAGCGACGCGACCGCCTCGCGAAGCTCCCAGAGGCCAGCGACCGGCGCGTACTCTTGGTCGTCGGGAGAGATCGCGATCGAATGAACGCGCGGCGGCGCGCCCGGGAGCTCGCCGGTCTCGGGCTGACCTTGTCCGAGGTTGCACCAGTCTGGATTCGATGAGGAGAAGCCGAGCTTCGTAGCCTCGCTCGTGACGTAGATGACGCCCGTCTTCGGGACGGGACGGAACGCATGAAGATCGGCGCTCGGCTCGTGCATTGCGCCGTCACGTTAGCACGCGAGGCCACGCGCCGGGACGCGTTCTGCGGCGCTCCGCCGTCAGTAGGGGACCTTCGCGATCGAGCACGCGAGCTCTGCGAGCATCGTGACCGCCGCGCCATAGCTTCCGGCGTCGTCGGAGCTGGCGTTGCCCTGAAGGCTTCGCGCGTAGACGCCTTGCGCGATCGCCGCGAGCCGGAAAATGCCAAACGCCATGAAGAACGGCCACTCGCGCTCCCACGTCGCGGACGAGCTGCCTTCGCGTCTCGTCAACGACTTGTATTCTGCAACCATCTCGTCTTCGGTGGGGATGCCGAGGGCCCGGACGTCGACGCCCGCGAGGCCGCCGCGCCCTGGAAGGTTGAGGTGGTAGCCCATGCATGCATACGCGAGGTCGCTCAGCGGGTGACCGAGCGTGGACAGCTCCCAGTCGAGCACCGCGATCGCTCTGGGCGGATCGTCCATGCCGAACATGATGTTGTCGATGCGGTAGTCCCCGTGAACGAGCGTGGTCTCGTCGTTCGAGGGGATGTTGTCGCCGAGCCATTTCATCAGCGCCTCCATCGAGGCGATGTCGCTCGTGCGTGACGCTTGGTACTGCTTCGACCAACGCTCGACCTGACGCGTGACGAAGCCGCCCACTTTGCCGTAGTCGCCGAGGCCGACAGCCGCGTAGTCGACCGAATGAAGCGCCGCGAGGACGCGCACGTAGTCCTTGTAGAGCGCGGCGCGGTTCGTATTCGAGGCGTCGAGCTCGGGCATGGTGGGATCCCAGAAGATGCGCCCGGGCACCCAACGCATGAGGAAGAACGGCGTCCCGATCACGCTGTCGTCTTCACAAAGCGCGAGCGCCTCGGGGACAGGGACCGCGGTGTCACGGAGCGCGCGCATGACGCGGTATTCGCGCTCGATCGCATGAGCAGACGGCAAGAGCTTTCCCGGCGGCTTCTTGCGCAACACCAGAGGGACGTCGTTCACCGCGACCCAGTACGTTGGATTCGACTGACCGCCTTTGAATTGAAGGATGGTGGCAGGCTGTCCTTTCGCGGCCGCGCACTCCGGAAGGCTCGACGCGATCCAGTCACCGAGCCGCGCTTCGTCGAGGCGATGTGCTTCGCGAGGCGGCCGCGTGTTGGAGGGCGGAGTGAGCGTTGTCGTGGATGGCGGCGCCGCGGCGGTCGACATGGTGCGTTGACGCTAGTCGATGGAACGAAGCGATGCCATCCACGCTGCCGTGCCCCCATGACGACGACTTCTTGTTGGCGCCGGTCGACCCTCCGGCAGGAGCTGCGCTCGCTGCGTCGGCGCCAGGCCCAATCAGGAACGGCATCATGTGCGTGGTCTTGCCGAGCGTGGTCGAGACGAGCACGAGGGACGCAAAGGCCGCCGGCATTTTGTTCATCTTCACCGTGAGGTAGGTCTTCTCGCCGTTCTGTCCCGTCGTCTTGTCGAGCGAGAGCTCCAGGTTCGGAGACGACGACGCCTTCATCGGCTCCCCTTGCTCGTCGAACGCGTCGACCTCGAACGCCTCGACGGAGAAGGGCTCGGTCGCAGCGTCGCTGTAGAAGCCGAGCGGGATCGTTCGGGTCTCGCCGACAGCGACCTTGAAGCCCTTCGACGTCGGGTTGAAGGGAAGATCGAAGCCGCCTGGAAACTTGATCGTCAACGCATCCGCAGGCGCGAGCGGCGTCACGTTGAAGTACGGGCTCTCGCCTTGAGGGACGCATGGCGCGTGACCGCCAAGCGCGCTCGCGTTCGACCACTGGCGCTGGACGAAGAACGGCATCTCGGGCGAGACCTTGCCGTAGGCGTCTTCGTAGAGCTCGCAGAGGTCCGCGTTCTCGTCTTGGCCCATCTGCATGAGCTCCCAGGCGAGGTGCTCATCGTCGACGCCTTGCCAGGCAGGGCCTGTCTCCGGGTAGGGATCGACCGCGGCCTCGCCGAACTCGTGGCTCGCCGAGATGGTGGCTTCTTGCAGGGCCTGCGCGGCTCCGCCAGGGCCGTCGTTGCATTCGAGGATGAGCGCGAAGGCGACCTCTTTCCCATTCAATGTGAAGCTCTCGTGAAGACCGCCAGCGCCGTCGTTGCAAATCTTCTGCGCGGTCTCGCCCGCGAGAAAGAGCGAATACACCGTCTGATCCGTGGGCGATGGCCACTTCGAGGTCGTGGTGTCCTTCAGCTTGTCTTGCATGAAGGTGATGATCGCGTCGACAGGGTCCGCGTTCGGCGAAGACGAGGGAGGGATCGGCGTCTTCTCGCGAACGTGATTCGCAGCGCCGCTCGACGCGACGCCGACGCCGTATTCACCGACGATCTCCTTCCAATACTTCGTCGTCCCGATCGTGTCCGCGAGCTGCTCGTAAGCTGCGGCGTTGGGATTGTCGTCCCACACGACGGTGACGAAGACCGGGCTCGTGAGGACCTTGCCGCCTTTGTTCTTCAGCATCGCGAAGTCGGGCTTGAACGCCGGATACGTCGTGCTCACCGCGCCATGGTCCGCGGGTGACGCCGGCGCGGGAGGAGGCGGTGTCGTGGTGCCCCCGGCATTCGGGTTCGCGGGCGCGCTTCCGTCACCACCTCCGGATCCACACGCAGCAAGGAGCAGGAAGAGCCCGAGAAACCCGAGGCGGCTTGTTCGCATGAAGCTGGATGGCAGCATCGAACGTGCCGCACCTCCGCCGATGCCGTCGAGCACGTGGGCCACGATGTCCGCGCAAAAACCACTGGATCGCCCAGACCTCGATCGTCTTTAGGGAGGGTGATCATGGTCGATCATGGATCCGCGCCACGCGCACACGAGGCGGCGTATGCTGGCGCGCGAAAGCCATGATGTTAGATCTCCCTCCGCACCTCACCGAGCTTCGCGCGCGTGTTCGCACCTTCGTCGACGATCACATTCTTCCCGCCGAGAAGAAGATCCTCGAAGAGGACAAAGAGAAGAAGAAGGACACGCTCATCGCGCTTCGCGCACGCGCCAAGTCCGAAGGGCTCTTCGTCCCGCATCTCCCGAAGGAACACGGCGGGCTCGGCCTCGGCGTGATGGGAATGTGCGCGCTGTTTCGCGAGATGGGGCGCTCTCCGGTCGGAGCGGCGTGCTTCAACTGCGACGCGCCGGATCAAGGCAACATGGACTTGCTCCTCAAGTCGGCGTCGCCGAGCGTGCGTGAAAAGTATCTCGCGCCGCTTGCTCGGGCCGAGATCACGAGCGGCTTCTCGATGACCGAGCCCGCACCTGGAGCCGGCGCTGATCCGTCGAACCTGAAGACGCGTGCGACGAAGGTCGATGGCGGTTGGGTGATCGACGGGCACAAGTGGTACACGACGGGCGGCGGAGACGCATCGTTCCTCATCGTGATGGCCCGCACCTCCGATGACCCGCGGACGGGCGCGACGATGTTCGTCGTCGATCGTCATGCCGAGGGCGTCGAGCACGTGCGTGATGTGCCGGTGATGAGCCCGCCCATCCTCGTCCATCGCGAAGCCGAGCTTCGGTACAACAGCGTTCGCGTCAGCGATGATGCGGTGCTCGGCCAAGTGGGAGAGGGCTTCAAGCTCGCGCAGACGCGGCTCGTGCCGGCTCGCCTCACGCATTGCATGCGTTGGCTTGGCCTCGCCGATCGCACGCTGCATTTGTGCCGTGAGTACGTGCTCACGCGCGAGAGCTTCGGCAAGACACTCGCGCACCATCAACTGATCCAGAAGAAGTTCGCGGACGCCGCGGTGGGCATCCACGCCGGCAACTTGATGACGATCCACTGCGCGCAGATGCTCGAGAAGGGGCTCGACAAGGAAGCAAAGCCTTACTCCTCGATGGCGAAGAACCACGTCGCACGCCTCCTCTGTCAGGTGCTCGACGACGCGATCCAGATGCATGGGTCGCTCGGATACAGCGAAGACATGCCTTTTGCGACCTGGTACCGCTTTGCGCGTGCAGCACGGATCGCCGACGGTCCGGATGAGGTGCACGATGTCGTCGTCGCCCGTGACTTCCTTCGTGGTGCGTTGACGACCCTCGTCTAAACGGGCATCTTTCGCGCACCATCATGTCGACGACTACAAATCCGAGCATCGACGAGGTCGTCTCGATGCTCGATAGCGAGAACGGTGTCACGCGCGCATGCGAGGTCGTCGAGGCATGGGCCAAGTCGAGCCGGTGGCAAGACCTCGTCGGCCTCGCGACGAAGCTCGAGGGGACCGACCCTAGCCAGAGCCGCAAGACACGTGCTCGGCTCGAGGCCGTCGTCGATCACATCGAGGATCAGGTCGCGCTCGTCGCGGGCAAAGACGCGATCGATACGCTCTTGCAGCTGTCGCTTCAGGATCGCGTGAACACCGTCGAGGTTCCACGCACGCGATCGATGCGTCTCTGCGCGTTTGCGTCGCGTCTTGGTTATGGGCAGACGCCCGACGAGCTCCTCGCCGCGATCGATCGCGCCGGTGAGCGCGCCGAGCACCAAGAGCTCTTCGCCTGCTGGCTCCAAGAGGTCGTGCTCCGCGGCCATGGCGAAGCCCTCGCCAAAGATCCCCGAGCGCAGCGCTTTCAAGCGACGCTCACGAAGAGCGGCCATCCGCTCGCGTCGATGCCGCTCGAGCTCTTGCAGACGGAGCGCGAGGCGCCTTCGTACATGCCGCTCTACGGCGACAAAGGGCTCGGTCGCGCGATCGACACGCTCGCGAGCGGGACGATGTCCATTCGCACGATCCCGCCGCCCGCAGACGGCGCCGCGGTGCGGACGACGCGCATCGACGACACCGCCACGACCGATCGCATGCAGGCTGCCGTTCGCCCGTGGGCCGAAGGCAAGAGCGGCAAGGTCGAAGCCAAGCTCTTCTCGCTCGCCCCTCCCCTTCAGGGTGGCGCGCTCGGAAGCTGGCTCCTTCGGGCGCTCCCGCTCGACTCGACGAACGGCGTCGCGCGTCTCGACTGCTCGCGCACCGGCGTGGAGGGCGTGTTCGGGCCGCTCTTCTCCGCGGCGTCGAACGGTGGCGCGTACTCCTCGGGTCTCGGTGGCGCGTATGGGCGGCTCGCGACCTGGACGTCGCTCGGCGCTCTGATCGGCGCGCCCGCCGACGCATCGATTGCCGACATCAACGCGTTGACGGCGAAGTCTACGTTCCTGACATACCGCGCGCCCGGCCCCTGGTTTCACGATGTGGCCTGGGACTTCGGCGTCATCGTGCTTCGGCCCGACGGCACTACGGTCGCGGTTCTCGCGGCGACGGACAACGAGTAGCGCACGCCCTAATCGTGATAAGAAGTAGCCATGAGCAGCGGCGCTGAGGGTGGCGGAAACAAGGCTGAATCGTCGGATATCGCGAAGGGCTTGCCGACGATCGACGTCAACGAATACGGCGGTAAGAAAGACGGCGTGAAGCAGTCGATGAATCGACGGCTCTTCATGCAGCTCCTCGTCTTCCGCTGCCCACCCGGGGCGCAGCCCGTGAGCGGTGGTCCGAACAGCGCGCCCGACGCGATCGGCGCCGAGCTCGTGAAGACGCTTCGCGAGCGCAAGATCGCCGGCGTGGTGTACGCCGACACGATGGATCCACGAAGCCTCGCGCTGCTCACGTGGAGCGAAGACCCGTCGCTCTTCGTTCGTGAGGTGCGCCCGCTCTTCGCGGAGCCCTTCCTCTCGAACGTCACGCTCCGCGATGACTACGCGATGCTCGGTCGGTCGTACGCGACGGGGCACGAGCCCGAGCTCGAATACACGCTCCTTCGCCGTCCGATCGACAACGTCACCAACGAGAAGCTTCGCTGGCACGTCTGGTATCCGCTGCGCCGCAAGGGGACGTTCGCGAAGCTCGAGCCGATCGATCAGAGCCATATCCTTCGCGAGCACGCGGCGCTCGGCATCGCGTACGGGCAGGCCGAGCTCGCGCATGACGTTCGCCTCGCGTGTCACGGCATCGACGCAGGGGACAACGAGTTCGTCATCGGCCTCGTCAGCGATCAGCTCCACCCTCTCTCCCATCTCGTTCAGGCCATGCGCAAGACGCGCCAGACGAGCGAGTTCATCGAAAAAATGGGTCCGTTCTTCGTTGGCTGGGTGCTCGGCGTAAGCCGCGGATCCTGACGTTCGATGCGCTGCACCTTTTGGTCGGTGTCCCACGGATGGGCGCTCGTTCTTGGCCTCGCGCTGATGGCTTGTGGCGGCACGGCGCCGTCAACGAGCTCACCGGCGACGCCGTCCGCCTCGTCCCAGCCTCAACCATCGGGGAACGAAGCGGCGCATTCCGGTCATCCTCATGGCGGGATGCACGAGGCTCCTTCGGCTGCAGGTGATGCGAAAGATGCCGATCCGATCGAGCGTGCGCTGAACGAGGTCGCCGTCATCCACGGGGCGCCAGGACCGTGGGCCGTCGCAGGATATCGCATGGGTGAGCACGCGCTTGCGAAGCTCGGGCTTCCGCGTGGCAGCCTCGACTTGCAGGTCGTCCATTGGACCCCAAAAGAGGTCCGCTACTCGTGTATCGCCGACGGCGCTGCTGCGTATTCGGGCGCGAGCCTCGGAAAGCTCAATCTCTCGCTCGTCGAGGCTAGCGCCGAAAACGTCCTAACGATTTATCGTGATAAGAAGACCGGAAAGAGTATTGCGCTAAGGCCGACGCCGTCGTTTCGCGAGCGCTATGCGGATACTCCACCTGCAAAAGCGCGCGCGCTCGGACGCGAGGTCCTGCAGCTGCCGGCCGACCAGGTGTTCGAAGAGATCCCGGTGAAGTGAATCGGTAGAAGGCACACGATCGTGATGGCGTTGTGATGGCGTTCTGGAGCGGATGGATTGCGACGATGACGATCGTCCTCGCGGTGCTCGTTCCGATCGTTCAACGCCTCCGCGCCGGAAAGCGCGCGGCGCCCGGCTCCCCGCCGATTCGCTTGCACGTGCTGGTCGGTCTCGCGACTGCAGCGCTCGCGTTCGCGCACACGCTGATGGTGATCCCAGCGCTCGGGTCGCCCGCTGCCATCGCCGGCGGTGTGATGGCGCTCTTGCCCGCCGGAGGAGCATTCTTCCTCCTGGTGGCGCATGCGGGTCTTGGGCTTCAGCTCCGCGATCCGAAGCTCCGTGACCGCAGCAAGAAGCGGCGCATGCACACGACGACGGCCGTCCTGATCGCGGTGACGGTCGGCGCGCACATCGTGATGCTCGAACGGGCGCGGTAGTCCAACTTCCCCAGCACCTGCAGCCTCGTGCATAATTAGCGCGCCAATTTTGCGGCTTTTCGCCGCGAAGCTGGCTAGGGGCCCTGCGGCCTGTTCGTGTCGGTGGTTTCTTGATTGGATGACGCACCGTAGGCTCCGAGACGGCGACCATGGACGATTCCTTGCATTTTATCGTTCGAGTGAAGAGGTGGCGTTTTGGTCGCGCCCCTCGGGGCACGTGACATGCTCGAGAACGAGGAGCTCGCTCGTCTCAGCCGCCTGTACCTCGGCCTGAGCCAGGTCAACCAGGCGATCATCCGCGAGCGTACGAGCGAGGAGCTCTTTCAACGTATCTGCGAGGTGCTCGTCGAACATGCAGGGTTCGCGATGGCCTGGATCGGCCTTAACGATCCGCTCGAGCATCGGCTCGTGCCTGTCGCGTCGGCGGGAGCGGCGACGAGCTACCTCGAATCGGTCGAGATCCGTACGGACGACAGCGCGATCGGTAGCGGTCCGTCCGGATGCGCCTTTCGCGAGAACCGCCCTCGGATCTGCAATGACTCTCTCGATGATCCGTCGATGATTCCGTGGCGAGAGCAGCTCGCGCGCCATGGCTTCTGCGCCTCGGCGGCATTTCCCATTGCCGTGACGGATGTGGTGACGACACGTCCTGCCGTCTCGGGGACGCTCAACGTGTATGCCGCGGAGCGAGGCTTCTTTCGCGAAAAGGAGATCGATCTTCTCAACGACGTAGCCGCCGATATTGGGTTTGCGCTCGACAAGCTCTCGCATGAGCACGCACGGAGCTGGGCAGATATCGAGCGAGAACGCGCCGAGCTCATCGCGGAGCGCGAGTGGCGTTTTGCGGTCGACCTCGTCGAGTCTCTGCCAGGTATCTTTTATCTCTATGACGAGGCAGGGCGCTTTTTGCGGTGGAACCGCAATTTCGAGACAGTCTCGGGCTACTCGTCAGTCCAGATCGCGAAGATGCATGCGACAGACTTCTTTCCGCCGGAGGAGGTGGCGCTGATTCGGGAGCGCATCGCCGATGTCTTCGAACACGGTGGGTCCACGGTCGAGGCGACCTTTCGGGCCGCGGATGGATCGTGCAAGCCCTATTATTTCACTGGCCGGCGCATTCAGTTCGACGGGGGGCGATGTCTCATCGGCGTCGGGGTGGATATCACCGAGCGTAAACAGATCGAAGACGCGCTCAAGAAGAGCGAGGAGCGATATCGCACGACGCTCGATACCGCGCTCGAGGCTTGTCAGCTCCTCGCCTTCGACTGGACCTACCTCTATTTGAATCCGGCAGCCGTCGGCCAGAACCGCAGGCCAAACGAAGAGCTGCTCGGCCGGCGGATGCAGGACGTATGGCCTGGGATCGAGAGCACCCCCGTGTTTGCGCTCTTGAGGCGATGCATGGAGGAGCGCGCCCATGCGCGTGGCGAGGTCGAGTACGTGTTCGTCGATGGCACCTCGGGTTGGTTCGACGTGCGCGTACAACCCGTGGCCGAGGGGGTGTTCGTCTTGTCGATGGACATCACCAAGAGAAAGATCGCGGAGCGCGCGCTCCGTGAGCTCAACGACAGCCTCGAGCGTAAGGTGGCAGAGCGAACGCGAGACCTCGAGATCGCCCGGGCGCGGGCGGAGTCGGCGGACCGTCTGAAGTCGGCGTTCCTCGCGATGATGTCACATGAGCTGCGCACGCCTCTCAACTCGATCCTCGGCTTTACCGGGATCGTGCTGAAAGGCATGGCCGGCCCGCTCACCGAAGAGCAATCGAAGCAGCTCGGCATGGTGCAGGGGAGCGCGCGGCACCTTCTCGAGCTGATCAACGACGTGCTCGACATCTCGAAGATCGAGGCCGGCCAGCTCGAGGTGCGTGCCGCGCCGTTCGACCTCGTGGCGGCAGTGAACCGCGTCGTCGCTTTGGGGACGCCGCTCGCGGAGAAGAAGGGACTCGGGATCACCGTGACGATCGAGCCATCTTCGCAAGGGGCTCACGACACGTTGACGATGCACAGCGACAAGCGCCGCGTCGAACAAATCCTCATCAACCTGCTGAACAACGCGATCAAGTTTACGGAGCGAGGAGGCGTCACGCTCACGGTGGGGGTGGAGGGCGAGACTCGTGTGCTCCTGCGCGTCGCCGACACCGGAATCGGGATGAAGCCCGAGGATCTCGAAAAGCTCTTTCAGCCATTTCGTCAGATCGACGGCGGTCTCCAGCGCCAACACGAGGGTACGGGGCTCGGACTCGCGATTTGCAAGCGACTCGCCTCTCTTCTTGGTGGCACTATTCAGGTGGAGTCTACCTTCGGTGAGGGCAGTGTCTTCACTGTGCTCTTACCCATAAGACTCTCGTGACGCAATGGAACTTGGGGGGAAGTAGCTTGAGCTCTACACGTGTTCTCATCGTCGACGACAAGGAGGAGAACAACTATCTTCTTCGTAAGCTCCTCGAAGGAAGCGGGTTCGAGGTCGAGAGCGCGCGCCATGGTGCAGAGGCGCTCGCGAAGGCCCGTCAATCACCGCCCGACTTGGTGATCTCGGACCTGCTCATGCCCGTGATGGACGGCTTCACCCTTCTCCGTCAATGGAAGCGCGACGCCAAGCTCAAGAGCGTGCCGTTCATCGTCTACACGGCGACCTACACCGAGCCAGCGGACGAGGAGCTGGCACTCAAGCTCGGGGCCGACGAGTTCATACTCAAGCCCACCGAGCCCGATGAATTCCTCGAACGCGTGCAGTCGATGCGTGCACGAGGCACGCGCTCACGTCCGATTGACGACGCCGACGACGGAACCGTCCACGGCGACGAGGGTGGCCTTCTTCGCGAGTACAGCGAGACGCTCATTCGAAAGCTCGAAGAAAAGACGCTCCAGCTCGAAGAGACCAATCGCTCGCTACAACGAGACATCCTCGCTCGAGAGAAGGCCGAGCGCGCCCGCCATGAGGTGGAGGAGCGCTTCCAGCAGCTGGCCGACAACATCGATGACGTCTTCTGGCTGAGCGATCCCGAGACGAAGACCTTCTTCTACGTCAGCCCGGCGTACGAGCGAATCTGGGACCGCACCTGCGAGAGCCTCTATGCGTCACCGAGCTGCTTCTTCGACGCCGTTCATCCGGAGGACCGGCCTCGTGTGAAGGCAATGCTCGAGGTGAACGGTGCCTCACGGCACGAAGAGCCTTATCGAATCGTGCGCTCCGACGGGGCGGTGCGATGGATACGAACGAGGGCGTATCCGGTCCGAGACGCTCGAGGACAGGTGTACCGCGTCGCAGGCGTATCGCGTGACGTGACGGAATATCGCCGCCTCGAGGAGCAACTTCGCCAAGCGCAGAAGATGGAGGCCGTCGGCCGATTGGCGGGCGGGATCGCGCACGACTTCAACAACCTCCTTTCCGTCATCCTGAGCTACACGACGCTCGTCCTCGACGATCTCGCTCCACGCCCGAATGGTAAGCAGCCCGGGGTCGACCTCGTCGCGATGCGGGAGGACATCGAGGAGGTCCGCCGCGCCGGAGAGCGCGCCACCGAGCTGACGCGCCAGCTCTTGGCGTTCAGCCGCCAGCAGATGCTGCAGCCACGCGTGCTCGATCTCACGCACATGATGCTCGACCTCGAGAAGATGCTGCGGCGTCTTCTCGGTGAGGACGTCGAGCTCGCGCTGGTCGGCCGCCCCGTCGACAACGTGTATGCGGACCGCAGCCAGATCGAGCAGATCGTCATGAACCTCGCGGTGAACGCGCGCGACGCGATGCCCCACGGCGGAAAGCTCGTGATCGAGACGGCCAACGTGAAGATCGACGTCCCATCGGCGCTCGCGCCGACCGCCACACCTGGGTGGTACGTCATGATCTCCGTTTCGGACAACGGCACCGGAATGGACGCGGCGACGCGCGAGCGAATCTTCGAGCCGTTCTTCACCACGAAGGCGAAGGGCAAAGGGACCGGCCTCGGCCTCGCGACCGTGTTCGGGATCGTGTCGCAGAGCCGAGGGCACATCGAGGTGTCGAGCGAGGTCGGCGTCGGGACGACGATCAAGGTCTACTTGCCCCGCACCGACCGTACGACGGACGACGAGCAGGCTCCTCCCGCGCCGACGACCGCGCTTCAGGGGACGGAGACGGTGCTGCTCGTCGAAGATGACGATCAGGTGCGCACGCTGAACGTCGGAATCCTCCGCCGCAACGGCTACAACGTCCTCGAGGCGCAAAACGGAAACGACGCGCTCCGGGTGGCCGCCGAGTCGCCGTCGGAGATCCATCTTCTTCTCACCGACGTGGTCATGCCACGGATGGGTGGGCGTGAGCTGGCGGCACGAATCAAGGAGCGCCGGCCAACCACCAAAGTGCTTTATGTGTCTGGCTATACCGAAGACTCGATCGGTCACCACGGAGTGTTCGAAGAGGGAAATACACTCCTCGCAAAGCCAATCACGCCTGACCTGCTCCTTGGTAAAGTACGTGAGGTGCTGGCGAGCTGAGGAGCTGGCCGGCGCGCGCTCACCCTCGAAGCATGAATGGCATCAGCGACGGCCGCGGAAGCGCGTCTTTCGTCGCGGACGTGCTCACCGCGCTGCTGTCGCCACCGCCGAAGAGCGCTTGCGCCACTTGTTCCCTCACATTGTCTGTCGCGCTCATCATCTTGTGCGTGACGTGCGTGACGTGCGCGACGTCCGGGTCGTTGGTGTCGGCCGCGAGGGCGGCCATGGCGTGAGCGTTGGAGGAGCTGATTCGGAGTGTCATGTCCGTGCATCGGCCCGTCCGACGAGCTGTTGCGTGATTTCTCGCTGGCAGAAAAACCGTCGCGAAATTGCGAGGTTCACGACGCTGTTACCTTGTTCGCCCGCAGTGAAGCGCCCGCAGTGAGGCGCCCGCAGTGAGGCGCCCGCAGTGAAGCGCCCGCAGTGAGGCGCCCGCAGTGAGGCGCCCGCAGTGAGGCGCCCGCAGTGAGGCGCCCGCAGTGAGGCGCCCGCAGTGAGGCGCCCGCAGTGAGGCGCCCGCAGTGGGGCGCCCGCAGTGAAGCGCCCTAAGTTCGCGGCCCCACAGCACTTTGGGGTGCTCGGTATGCTGGCGCCCGCAGTGCTCGCGCGCTCAGAAGAAGGCGCCGCCTTGGAGGGTTGGGTCGGCCAGGGCGTTGTCGCCGACGGTGGGGGCGTCGCCCTCGGAGAGGGCCTTCAGCTGCGCGCCGATGATCGATTTCATCACGTCGGCGGCGGCGGCGTGGTGCTTGTCGGCCAGCTCGCTGGGCCAGTGGACGAAGACGCGCGGGACCTTCGTGAGGTCGCTCTTGATCTTCACCTTCACGTCGTTGGGGGCGCCGGAGACGGTGCGGCTTGCGCGGAGCAAGCGGACCTCTTTGTTTGGATGGCTCATCAGCCAGCCGGTCACGTACGTCACGTTGTTGCAGAGGTAGGTGTTCGACGCGCGCGGGAAGCCGGCGAGGCGTGCGCCTTGGAGGATCGAGTCGAAGCGCGCTTCGCCTTCGATTTCATCGGCATGCCGCGTCGCTGCTTCCTTCGCGGCGCTCTCGACGGCGCGCCAGGAGAGGAGGTTGCCTCGCGCGTCTTCACGGGCCGACGCGCTCTCGATGATCTTCACGTACTCCTCGCCAGGCATGACGGCGGGGCGGAGCTGGTTCGATCCGTCGAAGTTCTTCGAGGCGCGGTTCGTTGCGCCGAGCTCGATCCACACGGGTTGCTGCGGTCCGGCGACGCCGTTCATCATGACGAACGACGGGGAGAACGACTCGGCTTCCTTCGCGATCAGGATGGCGGCGAGGTCCCAGTACACCGGAAGGATCATCGCGCAGACCTCGACGCGCCCGATGTTCGGAATATCGAGCATCGACTGCGTGACCGATAGCTGCGGTTCGGGAGGATCGACCTGGCCGCGCGGCGGCGCGTGTGTCTCGGGGTAGTGTGCGTCGGGGATCAGCGTGCTGATGATGCGTCCGGTCGCGTTGTTGTCGATCGACATGAAGCGGCCGAAGCCCGTGAGGAGGACACGCGCGACCGGACGCGGTGAGCCGTCGGTCGCTTGCGTCGGCGTGCAGCGCGCGGCGTAGCTGGTCGCAAAGGCGACGTTCGCGTCGTATTGGCGTCGTGCTTCGGGCGAGCTCGTGTCCACCTTGACCTCGTTGTCGTCGCTGCCGACGGCGTCGTCGGGGCTGTCGCTGCCGGAGCTTGCCGTGCAGCCCGAGGCGACGACCAGAGCGGCGAGGGAGCACCCGACCGTGGCCAGTCGAGCAAGTGACAAAGACAAAGAGAGCGCCATGACGGCGGCCCACGCTGCACGACGCGAGCCAATGTAGGTGTTTGGCGTACCTCGTGCGATCAGCCTATTTTTATGTGGGATCGGGAGGTTCGTCGAAGCTGAACGACGCCGCGATGTGATCCTTGGAAGACCTTCTGGATCTCGTGAGATCCGCCCTCAGGCGCGGGCGCGCGCTCGTCGTCGCACCACCGCCAAGCCGGCGAGCAGCGCACAGGCGGCGGCGAGCGGGGATGAGGAGCGCTCCGATCCGACCGTCCGGCAGCCGCACGATGACTTCTTCGGCGCGTCGCCCGATGGCGAAGCGGAAGCGGCCGAGGCGGACGCGGCGGGATCGGACAAGATGCCCATCTTCTCGGCGGTGGTCTTGGCGACGCAGCGGGAGAGCTTGCTGCACGTCTGCTTCTGCGGGCACGTCTGATCCGACACGCAGCGTTGCGTGACCGCGAGTCGCTGCGTGCTCGCGTCCTTCGTACCGACGGGCGCGGCGGCGTCGCCGAGCGTCCCGACCTCCATGCAGAGCGCGATGGGACGGCAGACCTCGCTTGGATTGCATTGGCTGTCGTTGAGGCAGACGCTCGGCTGACACCACGTGAAGCCGTCTTCGCTCTTCTGCGTCGAGCCGGGCGGGCAATCGTTGTCCACCGCGTATCGATCGACATGAAGCGGCCGAAGCCCGTGAGGAGGACACGCGCGACCGGACGCGGTGAGCCGTCGGTCGCTTGCGTCGGCGTGCAGCGCGCGGCGTAGCTGGTCGCAAAGGCGACGTTCGCGTCGTATTGGCGTCGTGCTTCGGGCGAGCTCGTGTCCACCTTGACCTCGTTGTCGTCGCTGCCGACGGCGTCGTCGGGGCTGTCGCTGCCGGAGCTTGCCGTGCAGCCCGAGGCGACGACCAGAGCGGCGAGGGAGCACCCGACCGTGGCCAGTCGAGCAAGTGACAAAGACAAAGAGAGCGCCATGACGGCGGCCCACGCTGCACGACGCGAGCCAATGTAGGTGTTTGGCGTACCTCGTGCGATCAGCCTATTTTTATGTGGGATCGGGAGGTTCGTCGAAGCTGAACGACGCCGCGATGTGATCCTTGGAAGACCTTCTGGATCTCGTGAGATCCGCCCTCAGGCGCGGGCGCGCGCTCGTCGTCGCACCACCGCCAAGCCGGCGAGCAGCGCACAGGCGGCGGCGAGCGGGGATGAGGAGCGCTCCGATCCGACCGTCCGGCAGCCGCACGATGACTTCTTCGGCGCGTCGCCCGATGGCGAAGCGGAAGCGGCCGAGGCGGACGCGGCGGGATCGGACAAGATGCCCATCTTCTCGGCGGTGGTCTTGGCGACGCAGCGGGAGAGCTTGCTGCACGTCTGCTTCTGCGGGCACGTCTGATCCGACACGCAGCGTTGCGTGACCGCGAGTCGCTGCGTGCTCGCGTCCTTCGTACCGACGGGCGCGGCGGCGTCGCCGAGCGTCCCGACCTCCATGCAGAGCGCGATGGGACGGCAGACCTCGCTTGGATTGCATTGGCTGTCGTTGAGGCAGACGCTCGGCTGACACCACGTGAAGCCGTCTTCGCTCTTCTGCGTCGAGCCTGGCGGACAATCGTTGTCCACCGCGTACGCGCTCGCAGGCACGAGCGAGAGCAGGGCAAACGCCGCGACCGAGGCAGCGGCTCTGCCGAAGGTCGCGGCTCTGCCGAAGGTCGCGGCTCTGCCAAAGGCAACGCTGCCGGAGGGCGTCTTCTTCGAGGAGGGGAGCGTCATCATTTCTCCGGCATCCTAGACGAACCGGGCTTTTCGTGGGTGACGGACTACGGGCTGCTATGATCGCGAGCTGTGACGACTTCCGGGACGGCGAACGAAGCGAAGGCAACGGCAAACGGAACGCCGGCCACCACGTTGGGCTGGCAAGCGACGCTCGAGGAGAAGCGCATCGTCGCTCCCGACGGCACCGGCATCGCCTACGAGGTGCTCGGGATCGGATCGCGCACGCTCGTCCTCGCCAATGGCCTCGGCGGTCGCCTCTACGCGTGGACGCCGGCGATCGAAGCGTTTTGGCGGACCCATCGCATCATCACGTGGGACTACCGCGGCCTCTTCGCCTCCGACTCGCCGAAGTCGAAGCGCAAGCTCTCCGTGTCGAACCACGTCGACGACGTCACGGCGATCCTCGACGCGGAGAAGGTCGATCGCGCTGTCTTCGCGGGATGGAGCATGGGCGTCCAGGTGTCGCTCGATTTCGCGGCGACGAACCCCGATCGCGTCGCGGGGCTCGTGCTCCTGAACGGCACGCACGGGCATGTGCTCTCGACGGGCTTTCAACCGGTCGTCTCGATTCCGTTCTTGCCGAAGCGGCTCCATGCGCTCCTCGACTGGCTTCAAGATCATCCCGACGTCGCGCAGCAGCTCGCGCGCGTCTCTCGGCTCGCCGAGGCGCCGACGTGGCTGTTTCTCTATTTGACGTCAGGCGCCCGTGCGCGCGAGATCACGCCGCTGCTCTCTCGCTACATGGATGACGTGCTCGGACCGAGCTTCACCAACTACCTGCGGCTCTTCCAAGAGCTCGACGCGCACTCGACGTACCATTTGCTTCGCGAGATAGAGGCGCCTGCGCTCGTGATCAGCGGCTTGCTCGACGCGCTGACCCCGGCATACCAGTCGCGGGAGATCGCTCGCCGCATGCCCGACGCAGAGCACATCCAGCTGTGGCGCTCGAGCCACTTCTCGATGATCGAGCGGCCGGACGTCGTGATCCCCGCGATGCAGAGGTTCTTCGATCAGCGCGCGCGCTGGTAGCGTGGAGAGCGCCTGAGCCGCTCAGTTCAGCTCGCCACGCGGGCGGCGCGCGAACACCTCTTCCCAGTTGTCACGGTATTGCTGCGTCGCGACCTGGGCCGGGCCCTTCTTCTTTCCGCCGGCGAGCGCCGCGGCTGCGCTCGACGCGGCGAGCGCCGGCGGGGTGTAGCTGTCCTTCACGTCACAGACGCGCGGGTTGTCCTTGCGCGGCGTGAGCGTGACGACCTCGCCAGTGATCGGCCGACCCTCTTCGATCGTGCGGAGCTCGCCGGTCTCGAGGCGATGCTCTCGTGCGCGCAAGACATGGACACCCGCGCCGTCGGCCGTCGGCGGACCAAGGACGACGATGTCCGGGCTGGCCTTCGCCGTCTCGGCTTTGCGCGGCTCGATCGCCGTGACCGGAGCGGGCGAATCCTTCGCGTTCACGTCGTCGTCGGACGGCATCCTGCTTCCAGGATACGACAGACTTCGTCTCCGCGCTTCCCTGTCCGCGGCCGAGCTCTTACGAGGGCATGACGAGCAAAGGGAGAACGACGGCCCAATTCCCCTCTGCATTCCCCGCGGAGGGATGGGCTAATTCCCGCCGATCGTCGGGCAGAGCGGATCGCCCTTCAGACAAGGCTTTTCCTGCGCTTGCGTCGTCGAGGTCGTGGTCGTGGTCGTACGTCGCGTGCCGTTCGTGCCGGCCGGTGAGCCGTTTGGCTTCTTGGTCGACGTGCTTGCCAGGTTGTTCTTCAGCGTCGCGATCTCGGTCTGCTGCTCGGCGACCTTTCGCTCGAGGCCTTCGATCGTGCGCTTTTGATCGTCGGCCTGGTGGTTCAGGTCGGTCGTGCGTGACTCGGCGGTCGCGATGCTTTGTTCGAGCTCGGCGACATGGCGGTCGTGGGACGGCTTGATCGTCCCGAAGTGGAGCCCAAGGGCGGTCGCGAGCATGATGCCTGCGCCGAGCAGGGTCGACGGGATGAGCGAGGAGAGCTGGCCCTTCTTTCCTTCGAGACGGAGGCGCTGGAGCTCGAGCTCGTGCCGGCGCTCGGCTTCGCGCTCCTCTGCGCGCGCGCGGATCTCGACCTCGAGCCGCGACTGCTCGACCAAGGCCTTCTGCATCGCTTCGCGGCGCGCGACCTGATCGAGCTCTTCACGTTGATGCCGCTCGAACGCCTCGAGCTCGGCGCGCTCTCTGGCCGCTGCCTCCTCGCGACGGCGTCGCTCGTCGTCTTCGCGCTGCTTCGCCATCCGCGCTTCGTGCGCTTGGCGCTCGCGCGATTGCTCTTCTTGTCGTTCGTCTTCGAGCTTCAAGAGCTCCTTCAACGAAAACTGCACACTCTCGTCTCGCGTCTTGCCGCTGCTGCTACCCGTCATAGGACCGCCTGCCTGTCTCTGTCTCTCACACACTCTCTCTTTCAACGCGTGAGACGCGCCAGCCATGGGCGGGTTTCGAGATTTTTTTCGTGGGGGTGTCACCGATAGGGTGACTCGGGGCGGTGGTACTTCGCGATCGTCGCGACCGCGTCGCGCGCGGCGTCGAGGAGGAGGGGGTCGCTCTCCATCCCATGCCACGACACGCTGACTTTGTTTCGATCGGACGACAGCCAAACCGCATGACGATGCTCGGCGAGGAGCAGCAGGGGGCCGAGCGCGGTCTTCAAGCCCTCGACGTCCTCCGACGCGCCTTTGGCAATGACGTACGCGTGATCGAACTTCGCCGAGCCCGCGAGCGTCGCCGTCGCCGCGGCGCGGCTCAACGTGAAGCCGCTCCTTTGGGTGACGGAGAGGATCGGCGGAGACCCACGCTCCACGACCGTGAGCACACGTGTGCGGATGTCGCCGTCCTTGTTCAGGCGATACAGATCAAACACGAGCGAGACGCCATCCTTGGCTCCGAGGACACGAGGGCTCGCGCCACGCGGTTTCGCTGGAGGCGGAACGAAGACGTAGCTCCGTGATTGGGCGTACCGATCGAGCGCGCGTGAGGCGGCATTTCGGCGGTGCGCCGAGGCGCCGGTCGCCCAGGCGGCGATCGTGATCGTCGCCCCGATCACCAGAAGCTCGATCATGGCCGTTCCTAGACAATCGAGCGGCCGAAGTGTTGCCGAGGCTCTCCGAAATCGGCGCTATGGGGCGGCCGCGCTCGTTTTGTAGACGGTTCGGCCCTCGGCGGCCGCGATGACGTCGCTCGCGCGGAACGCCACGGGATGCGTCTGGTTCTTCCTCCAAAGCTCCGCTTCATCGCGGAAATGTGGGTCGCGGGAGTCCCAGACGTTGCCGCCGGGAAGGGCATTTCGCGCCACGACCCCCGCGGGATCCACATCGATCACGAAGCGCTGCGTCGGGCCGTGGGAATAGGAGAACGACGTCGTCGCGTCGAGCGCCGCGGGCATCCCATACCCGGCGACATCGACGTTGTCTCCGTCGCCATGACGCGGGAAGCCAAGCGGGAAGACCGGATCCGGGTCGGCCGGGATGGAGAGCGTCTTCCAGAGCGAGACGAGCGCGACGAAGCGGATCGTGTGAAGGCGCCCCCACTGCCACTGCGCGCTGTCCTGGCCTAGGCGTGTCTTGAGGAAATCGACCGCGTCGAGCAGCGCCGTCAGCGTGCGCTCGTCGCGTGTCTCGACGACGCCCGTGGTCGTGAGATCGTCGAAGAGGATGGAGTCGTTCGTCGTCGCGTCGAACGTCTTCAAGGAGCTCGGCGGCGGCAGCATCAGATCGAGGAGCGGACGCGTGTCGCCGAACGGCCAGTACGTGAAGCCGAGCGCCTTGAGCTCGTCATCGAGCACGAGATGGAACATCCGAACGTGCCACGCGTTGAAGAGCATCGTGGCGCGTGACGCCATCGACTCTTTGGCGTCGGTGCTCGGGGAGTTGTCGTCCGGGTTCATGCCGCTCGCGGCGAGGTAGTCGCTCTCCGAGCCCCAGCGAGCGAGGAGGTCTTTGATCTCGGCGAGGTTGGCGCTCTTGAAGTTGCTCTGCGCGACGAGCGCGCTCAAGTCCTTGTGCGAGCCGGGCGTCGCGACCTCTTCCAAGGCGTGATCGATCGCCGTCACGATCGCGGGCGAGAGCTTCGAGCCCATCGCCGACCTCGCGTCGCCTTGGATGCTCGACATGTCATCGGGCGTGAGCTTCGGGATTTCTTCGATCCGCTTCTGAATGCGCGCGAGGCGATGACCGTTGCTGTGCCAGGCGCCCATGTACATCGGCTCGCCGTTCGGGAGCTTGTCGTTCGTGGGATCGTTGTCGAAGGTCGTGCCGACCTGCTCGGTGTTGGCCGTCGCGAGCCAGCCCTTCGGCGGGTTCTTCTGATGAGGCACGAACGCCTCTTCGAGCATCGCGCCCGTCCATTCGGCGGTGCCGTCACCAGGGAGCACGAAGCACGGAATGTTGCCGGTGAACGTGGCGGGGTCCCACGTGAACGCGGACTTGTCGCGCTTCGGGATGTTGGCTTGCGTGGTGTAGAAGATGTTGCCGCTCGTGTCGGCGACGACCCAGTTCTCGGCGCCGATCGCGAAGTTGCGAAGCGCGGTGCGTGCGTCGTCGACGTTCTTCGCTTTGACGAGCCCGAGCGGCGCGCTGATGTCTTTCGTGGGCGAGTGCCCGGTCCACTTCACGCTGAGCGCTTTGCTGCCGGGCGCGGGCGGCTGCACCGTGTGATCGGCGGTGATCGTCGGGATGATCGGTCCGTGGTGCGGGACGATCAGCACGTCGTATTCGACGGGCGGTGTGTTCGCGATCTTGATCGTCTCGTGCACCTTCTGGAACGGGACGACCTGACCCTTGTACATGACGCCCGATCCGTCGGGCGAGATCGTCTCTTCGTAGACGTCGGTGACGTCGTAGTCCGCGGTCGTCGCGCCCCACGCGACGTTCTTGTTGAAGCCGAGGATGATCCCAGGGAGGCCTGGAAATGCGAGCCCGGCGAAGTCCACGCGGTCGGCTTCGGGGGTGGCGTCGCCGTCGCTCCCGACCGACACCTGCACCATCCAGAACACGCTCGGCGCTTGCAGCGACAGGTGGGGATCGCTCGCGAGCATCGCGTGGCCGGTCGCGGACTTCGAAGGAGCCACGATCCAGTTGTTCGAGCCGACGAAGCCTTCACGGCGATCTCCCATGATCGAGCGGACGCCGCGCAAGCTGTCCACGAACGTCTTCGCGGCGGCGAGCGGCGCGCGCGCACGCGGCTGCGTCGCGTAGCTCGACGGCACGTTCGGTTTGGCTGGGACGACCGGGGCCTTCGGGAAGCTCATCGTGAGCGACCCATCGTTCGGGAATCCGTCGAGCGGCTTCACGAGCTCGCTCGGCGCGAAGCGAACGAGATCGACGAGCAGACCTGCGCGCTTGGCGAGCCCAGGATCTTGCGATGACGCGACGAGCTTCTCACGCGCGGCCGTGACGAAGTCCGTTTGGTTGATCTCGTCGTCGGCGGAGTAGGCGAGGTTCATCGCTTGAAAGCGCGCGATGGCGATGACATCGGCGACCGTCCACGGCTGAAACGCGGTCTGCGAGAGGCCGATCATTCCGCCCGCGAGCTCCTCTTCACCGACGAGCGCGCGCGCGTTGAACTGGCTCACGCCATCGGCAAACGCCTCGAGCTCGCGCTTCTCTTCGGGCGAGAGGAGATCGACCATCTGCGCCGCGACCCGCGCGAGGCCGACGGTGCGCATCGTGATGTCTTGGTCGATGAGGCCTTTGCTGTTGTCGCCGGAGAGCTCCGCGAGGCGACCCGTCGCGGAGCGCCGAATGAACTCGAGCTGGATCGTTCGGTCGCGCGCGACCTGGTAACCCTGCACGCGCATCGCGTCCTCGATGTCGTGCGCGGCGATGTGAACCATGCCGTTCTTGTCGCGAACGACGTCGACGGGAGCCTTGAGGCCGCTGATCTCGACGGTCTTCGAAGAGGGCACGTCCGCGTAACGCGTCGGTGTCCCCTCGGCGGTCGAGGAGGCGGGAGCGTCGTCATCACCGCACGACAGCGACGCGGCGATGCAGAGTGAGAGCAGAAGGCCCGTTCGGAGGACACGGAGAAGCATCGGGATGCTTCTTAGCGCGTCCGGGCGCTCGGCGCGTCACCGCGTTAGCAGCACCATCGCGCTTAACGGCGATAGGCTTTGCGGCACGCCTCGGGGTCCGTCGTGACCTTGCACTCTTCGGGCGTCTGCGGCGGCTGGTTGTTCCAGCAGGCGGCGAGGCTCGAGAGCGCGAGGAACGAACCCACGAGGATGAGGCCGATACGCGTCATTCGCATATCGGCAACATTAACAGCGAACCTGCGCGAGCGTTAGCTCGGAGCGATCAGTGTTCGCAGCCGCAGCCGCACGCGTTCGAGAAGGGCGTCCAGCCGGGCTGGCACGTGTAGCGGAGCGTCATGCACTGCTGAGGCGTACCGACGTAGGTGCGGTTCGTCTCGTTGGCCGGATCGCAGACGCACGCCTTCTTGGTGCAGCCCACGGAGCCGGTCGAGCTGCAGGTGCACGTGTTGCAGCCGTCGATCGCGCTGAACTGATCACCCGACTGATACGTCTGCTTGTTGTACGTACACGTCGCGGGGGTGCTGCTCGTGATCTTGAGCGAGACCGTGAACGTGGCGTCGAGGAGATCGTAGTCGCGGAAGACGATGCGGTACGCCCGCGAGGCCTGCCCGCTCGGGACCTTGTAGGTGACCTTCGAGTCGAGCGTGCTGCTCGAGGCGTCGTCGTTCTGCGCGAGGACGTTGTAGCTCGAGTCGGTGATCCAACCCATCGCGTCGCCTTCTTGCGACTTGATGTCGACGGTGATCGAGTCGCCGCCCTTCGCGTCGAAGCCAAAGGAGCGGTAGGTCGGCGGGTTGTAGTAGTAACCCGTGCGCGTCTCGCCATTCGAGAGCTTGCCGAGGTAGCGCGTGCCGGAGAGCTTCAGCTCGCTCTCTGCAGAAGACGCGACGTTCTCTTTGCTGTCGCCTGCTTCTGTGGAGCAACCGGAGAGGCTGGCGAAGGCGGTGACCACACCGAGCACACCAGCAAAGACAAAGCGCGACGAACCGAAACCCATGATGACGTTGACCCTCTTTCCTCGTGCTCCACGTGGAGTTTGATCACGAGCAGTCCCCTTGTTCACTCACTCCCAGAGCCCAAACCCACCCCGGCTTCCTCCTGCCGGCTGCTCCCTCACGGATGAGCATGGGATCGGACCGGCGCGGTCTAGCATCTGGGTGTGTGTGGTCAAGGGCGACATCGGCGGATATTGGTGTTGAGACGCGAATTCGCTGAACGCCTGCGCTCGGTGAGTCGTTCAGGCCTCGGAAATCCCAGGGCGGAAAAGGCCTCTTCCCACCTGCCAGCGCCGGCGATTTGGTGTAGGTCACGGAATTCGAGGGCAAAATGAGACATTTCTCGCGTGGGGTTGCGGTCGTCGTTTTGGGAGGGATTTTCAGCGTGGCCTGCGGAGGTGCGGCCCAGCAGCCTCCACCCGCGACGCCGAACACAACGACGCCGACGACCACGACAGCGACCGCGTCGCCAGGGAAAGAAAAGAGCGATCCGTGGACGCTCCCCGAAGGTCCGCGCGACCCGAGCGCTGCGAAGCCGGCCGAGCCGGGACCGCTCAAGCTCGACGATTGGGCGAAGGCCTCGAAGACGAAAGGCGTCCCCGCGGCGCCTGCGTCCTGCGCTGCGTTCGCGAAGCGCGCCCCGGCACCGGCCAACGAAAAGGCGCCGGCCGATCTCGTCGTGTCGCTCCTCGAGAAGGATCCGGCGAAGCGCGACGCGATGCTCGCGGCCTTCGAAGGAAAGGATCCGAAGGACCCGAAGGTCGTCGTCCTCCGCGCGATGCGCGCCGAGCTCGCGCCGGTCGAGTGCGCCGACGTCCTCACCGATCCGCTGCTCACCGGTCCGAACGCGGCCACGGCGAGCGGTGCGGCCGCTCATGCGCTCGTCGGTCTGTCGCTCGCGTCGAAGCTCTCGCGAACGGCGGCGACCGCGCCCGTGATGAAGGACGCCGCCGACAAAGAGAAGGTGAAGGCGTTCATCCAAGGTCCGCTGCGTGCGTGGATGGTCGAGCAAGCGGCCGCGATCGACGCGCTGTCGGTGCCGGCCGCCGGGCTGAGCGGCCTCGCGCGTGGCGTCACGGCGATCGAAGCGGGGATGGCGGACCTCCGTCTCGTCGACAAGATCCGAAGCGCGCCCACCCCGAGCACGTGGGACAAGGAGCTCAAGGCCGTCTACGAGGCCTCACTCGACGAGGCGCTCGAGCCGCGAAAGGTGCGCGGTCGTGATGCAGCGCTCGTCGGTCTCGCAGACTTCGCGTCCGCGGGAATCATGCAGGATGCACGCATCGATCGCGCGCGCGCGCTCCTGTCGAAGCTCTATGGCGGACGCCGCATCGACGCGCTCGACGGGCTGCTCTTGCCCGAGGGCGAGATGGCGGCGGGAAACCCCGTCTCGGGCGTCGTGCTCGCGTTCGTGCCCACCGCAGGCCCCTCGCAGGAGTGGTTCGCGAAGATGAACGTCGCGCCCGCTCCGCCCGTGAAGTCTCCGCGCGCGCGCTTCGAGATGGGAAAGCGCTACTGGCGGCGCGTCGACTTCGTCGAGGCCGCGTACGGCGCAAAGCCGCTCGCGGACAAGGGCGACAAGGGCGACCCCCAGCGACTGCTGCTCGCGCTCTCCCTGACGCTCGCGAAGGGGCCGAGCAACGCCAAGGAGATGATGATGGCGCCATCGCCCGCCGCGCTGAGCTTGAATCACACCGAAGCGCTCGACGCGCTGGTGGCCGAAGGTGGCAAAGTGGCCGGCATGGCGGCGTTCGACGCGGCCCACCTCCGCTCGCTGTCTCCGCCAGAGGGAGCGGAGGCGAGCGCGTACTTGATGGATGTCTCGGCGCGCTTCAAGAAAGCCGCGTCGCTCCTCGAAGACCCGACGATGAAGAAAGCCGCCGAGGCACGCGCGGCGGACGCCGAGGCCGCCGCAAAGGCAGGCGCTGCCGCGAAATGAGCGCCGGCGCGGGCGCTAGCCCATGACGTGGAGGAGCACCGCGGTCACGTTGTCGGCGCCCGAGCGCTCGTCGGCTTGCTGCACGAGGTAGTCACATCGATCGGCGAGGGCCTCCTCGTCGTTCGAGACGATCTCGCGGATGGTGTAGTCGTCGAGCTGCCGGGTGATCCCGTCGGTGCAGAGCAAGTAGAGATCGTTGCTCACGAGCGGGAAGTAGCTGACGTTCACCTCGAGGTCGGGGCGAATGCCGACGATCCGGGTGACGACGTTCGGATGCGAGCGATCGATCTCGGCCGCTTGCTCGAGCGTCGCACCGGTCTTCCACATCTCGAGCGCGAGGACGTCGTCCACCGTCATGCGTCGCAGCTCGCCGCCCGAGGCATCGGCAGACGCATACGTCGCCGGATCGTAGCCTCGGCGATAACGATAGAGGCGGCAGTCACCCGCCGAGACGGCGACGAGCCACGGCGGAGCGAGGCGAAGCCCGATGAGCGCGCAGCCCATCCCGACGCTGTCGCCGACGGCCGCCGTCATGATGCGTGCGTTCGCCTCGAGCACGGCGATGGCGAGCGGCTCGGTGTTGGGCGCCACGCTCGAATGCGTGGCGACGCCTGCCTCACGCCCCGAGAAGAAGCGCCGAAAGCTCGTCACCGCGAGATCGGCCGCGAGCCTACCGGACGACTCCCCGCCGCCGCCATCGGCGACGACGAACACGCTCGCGCTCTCGATCGCGCCCCACGCATCCTCGTTGATCTCCCGGTGACGCCCCGTGACCGACGCCCCCGCGTAGTCGATCACAGTGCGCGCTCCCGGCATCCGGTAGGGCATCTCGCAGGCGATCCTATACGAGTCGCCCTACTTGCGATTAGGAAAGAAGAGGCATGGGGGTCGGCTCGAGCACCGCAGTCGTAGAACGGCGATCCGGAAGGGGATGGTTGGTGGCGATCGCGCTTGGCGTGCCCGTCGCGCTCCTCGCGCTCTTCATCGCCACGAAGCGCGAGGAGTACGAGCTCTTCGCGGCGGTCGTCGGGTTCATCGAGGCGCTCATTTTCTTCATGCTTCCGGCGATCGCCCCCGACGGTCTCTCTGCGAAAAACGCGAAGGTGCGCGTTCATGTCGACCGGGAGGGGATCGTCGTTGGCAAAAAGCTGCTCCTCGCGCGTCGCGATATCGAGAGCATGTGGATCGAGGAGCTCCGCGACGGGACGCAGCGCGTTCACTTCGCAGCGAAGCGCGCGCGCGATGACCTCGCGCTCCTCGTCGAGAACGACGCCGGCGCCCGCGCGCTGATCGAAGCGCTCGACCTCCAGCACGACCGCCACGCCGCGACGTTCGCGGTCGAGAGCGCGCCGCTCCGAACGCCGCTCATGCAGCAGCTCGTTCGCGCGATGATCTGGATGGGCGGCCTCGCCCTCTCGAGCGCCGTGATCTACTTCGCGATCCAGAGCGCGTTCATCGGATTTCTGCTCGTCCCCGTCCTGCTCGTCTATTCGATGATCCTTCGCCGGATGCGCTCCACCACGCGGGTCGCCATTGGAGACGACGGGCTCGTCGTCCGCGCCCATGGCGCCCTCCAGCAGATCCCGCTGAACGCCATCACGAAGATCACGAAGACCCAGGAGAAGAGAGAGGTCGTCCTCGAGGTCGATCGATCGGCGAACGCGAAGGCGCAGAACCTCCTCCTCCGCTTCGCGGGCAACGCGGCCGAAGAGAAGGCGAACGCCTTCGTGAAGCGGGCGCGCGCCGCGCAGATCCATCTTCGCGAACAAGACGAAGCGGAGAGCCAGGGGATGCGAGCAAGCCTCTTCGCGCGTGCTGGCCGGCCGATTCCGCAGTGGCTCGAGGATCTGCGGCGCATCGGCGGCGCCGGAACGACCGAAGGCTATCGCGAATGCGCGCTCCCGGACGAGGAGCTCTGGCGCATCCTCGAGCATCCTGCGGCGGACTCCTCTGCGCGCGCAGGGGCGCTGATCGCCCTTCGCTCGCGACTCGACGAGCTCGGGCGAATCCGCATCGCCCAGATCGCGGGCGCGACCGCACACCAAGATCTGCGCGCTGCGCTCGACGCGGCCACCGCGGGCGAGTCGGAGACCGACATCGCCGAGGCGTTCGACGCGGCCACCAAGAAGTAGACACCGCCTTTCGGGTGACGAGAAGAAGCGAGGCTTCGTTGGTACGCTTGGCGACCGCATGTGCTGCTTCTCGCGACCGGTCAAACATGTCTCCGCCACCCAAATCTACGCACGCCCTCTCCATGAGGGACGGCAGGCGCTCGTCTACAGCATGGACGTAGAGATCGACTCCGAGCTCGCGATGGTGTTGCCGCTCCCGGTGATGGCCGATCCTTCAGACGAAGCCGTCACGTTCGTGGACCTCTCCGGCTATCCGAAGTTCTTTCATCACGTCCGCGACGCGTTCCCCGTCCTTCGCCTCGGACCGAAGACGCGAGGGTTCCTTCAGCAGTCGCGCTCCAAACAGCCAAAGCTGGTCGTCCACGACGTGGGTGACTTCGAGGCGTCCTTCGTCCCGACCCCAAAAGACTTCGATCGACTCGATGAGCGGTTTCGGCTGTCGCCGGTCGTCTTCCAAGAGCATGCGGAATATGCCGATTATGGGTTTGCTGTCTTCCAGCTAAAGCCATTGAAGAGTTGGATCGGAAGGCTCAAACGCCAAACCATTCACCCTATGGCGTTTACGTTTCCATCACGGCAGCCGGCGTCGGTGTTTTATCCGACGTTGCACGTTCACGACGGGACAGTCCCGAAGAGAGCCTCGTTCGACCACTCGCTTTATTTGCAGACCAAAGACGAGCTGCTCCTCGAGACGCTGCCGTTCGAGCGATCGAGCAGGCCGCTCGGAGAGCACGTCGACACCGAGCGCGCGAAGGCCCTCATCGATGGATCCAGCGTGTGCCTTCGCAACGTCGTCGTGTACGACCAGCCGAACGAGGATCAGTGGTACGAACCTCCGCGATGCAAAGGCGCGCAGGTGCTTCGCGGAGGCGGCGAAGGGCAGATGTTCGTGTTCCACCTGGCCGCGACAGCGGCGTATTACTCACGAGCCAACCGAGCGGCCAATCCAGCGTCGAACCGATGGCATCGCACTGCGATGGAGAGGCTCGATGCGCTTCACGACGGGTTGACCGAAGGGCTTCGCGCGCTCACCGCAGAGAAGCGGGAGGAGTGGGAGCTCGTCCCGATCACGGCGGAGCTGCGGCTCGGCTCGAGCGCGGGCGACATCCCGGTGCGGGTCACGTTCTCGACGACGAGCGACGCGGCGGAGCCTCAACGGATCGAGCTCGGTTTTCGTTCCACTCCTTCGAGCGAGCGAATGGCCGAGATTCGAAGCCGATTGAACGCGTTGGTCGACCGGGCCGCGAGCGATTAGGCGCTTCTTCGTCCGCGTAACGTGATGAGCGTGTCGATCGTGGCCGCGATGGTGAGGATGGGCGCGACGACGACGACGAGGAGATAGAGCAGCACGTGGAGCGGTCCGAGCGTCCACGAGGCCGCCGAGATCGGCATCCCCGCGATCGCGCTCGTGTGATCGGCGAGCCCCGCGGCACGCGCGATGAGGTGCGCGACGAACAACAACGCCGCGATCGCAAACAGCCAGGCAGGTCGCTTCATCGAGGCATTCTGCGGGGCGCTCATCGGACACCTCGCACGGAGTAGAACGCCGCACGGCCTGGATCGAAGCTGGGGAGCGGCTCATCGCCTTTGACGCGATGAAAGAGCGGACCAAACGAGAGCGCGTACGACAGCACCGCGTCACCGACCTCGTTGCTCGCGCGATAGTGACCGCGGTCGTCACGGAAGCCCGCGAGCTCGAGGGAGGCGAAGAGCTCACGTAGCCACGTCTTGTCTTCGAAGGCGCTCGCGCCGAGAAAGGCGAGGCCGCTCGACCCCGCGCTCGCCTCGAGGACCGGCACGATCGGGCCGGAGTCGACATCGGGCCGCGCTGGCGTTCCGCTCGGCCATTCACGCGCCCAGCCAAAGCCCATGAAGGATGCCCCGAGCTCGCGCCGCGCACGCGCGTATTGATCGCGCGCGAAGGCTTCGTCGAGGAAGAGGAGGTTCGACGCGCTCATCCAGATCGACGAGCCCTCTGGGCCATCGAGCGTCTGACCGTCCCACGTGTAGCTCGAGACGAGGAGCCCGGTCTTCGGATCGGTGAGGTGGGTCTTTGCGTGCGCCACCCACTCTTGGATGAGCGCGCGATGGTCCTCACGCGAGCCATTGGCCCGGTCGAGCATCGCGAGGCCTGCGAGCGCCGTCGTGTTGCAGAACGTCCAGCACTCGTTCGGGTAGCTCTCCCCCGACATGCTCGGGCTGCGCCGCATCGCGCCCTCGATCCGCGCCGCGCGGACGCGGGCTTCGTCGTGCGTCTTCGCGCGTGGCTCGACAAGGTCGCGCGCGGCGATCATGAGGACGATCTCGCCATCGATGAACAGACTGCGGGTCTGCGGATCGGTATCGGAGAACGGCGCTCGCTTCGCGTAGGGGAGCATGAAGTGGGCATCTCCCGAGGAGCTCGCCGTCGCGATCGTCGCGTCGACCATCGCGTCGATCGCGGCGAGGTTTCGTGTGCGCTCCTGCGGGTGCGCGATCGCGCGGTTGGCGAGCGCGAGCACGGCGTACGTGCGGCGCATGAAGTCCCACTCCGGATTCACGGCCCGCATCGTGGCCACGCCGGCCGACGCACCCGCGCCACCACGAGCGGCCTGGACCTGGGAGGCGGCGAGCTCGGCGGCGATCGCCTCCCGATCGGCTCCGTCGACCCCGAAGAAGAGATGGACCGTAGGCAGCCAGATCACGGTAGCGACGAGGAGCACGAAGGTGAGGCGTGCGAAGGGGCGGTGGAGAGCCATCGATTTTGTCTTCGAAGGTAAAGATGGGGCCGCTTTTGGCGCCGCGCCGAGGCAGAAACCCTGGCTGGCGACGCGCGAGGAGCGAGCGGTCGCATCGCGAGCCCCAATGGCCGGCCCTTGCTGCAGCCCCTCGCTTGGAGCGCGGGGAAATCCATGCGATGTCTGCGGCGCTGTGACGAACGAGAGAAGAACCGCGTTCGTGATCGTCGGCCAGAGGGCGACTGCGTCGGAGGACTTCCTCCTCGATGACGTGCCGGGGACGAGCGGGCGCCTCGACGTCTTGCTCCGCTGCCTTCGCGCCGCGTTGCTCTGCTCGCATGGGCTCCGCCGTGACGTGGTCGTCTACCTCGTGCTCCTCGGAGGTCAGGAGGGAGCGCCGCGAGACGACGAGCTCGCCCCGCGGACGATGCGCGTCGACGGCGCGAGCGTTCGCTTCTTGCGGCCGGATGAGCGTGCGCTGGCGGTGCTCACGCGAAAGGTGCTCGCGACCCGCGGCGAGTCTCGGGTGGACTTCACGGAGCTCAAGCCTGGCGTGGCGCTCGTGCACGACGGATTCGACGCGGTGCTGCGCGATCACGCGCGCTCCGAGCGCGACGGAAGAACGAGCAAGGTCTACGTGCTCGACGAGGGCGCCGCCGACATTCGCGACGTGATGAAGCTCACGAGCGAAGACGACTCCATGCTCTTCGTCATCGGCGACCACCTCGGTGTCCCCGCCGACGTCTTGGCGAAGCTCGACGCCATCGGCGCGACGCGCGTGTCGATCGGCCCGATCAGCCTCCACGCCGATGACGCGGTCGCCGTCGTGCACAACGAAGTCGATCGGCAGCGAGCGCAGACCTCCCTCCCGCCGCGCCTGATGTCGTAGCTGTCAGTCCGCCACGTGGCGCTCTCGCAGGCTCGCAACGTGCAAGCTGGCGCGGCATGACGCGCAGAAACGCGCGCACAAGGTGGTGAGCAGCATGGCAGCACAGTCCAATCGCAAGAGTCCGCGGCACGAAAACGATCTCGATCCGATGGGAGCTTCATCCCCAAACCCCAATCGCCCGTATCAGCCGAAGCCGTCGCTCGCGATTCGCGTCCCTGCGGCGCCGCAGAGCGGAATGCAACTTCGTACGCTCGTACGGCCCGTGCTCGAACATCCGCATCCCGTGCTCGCGCGTCGCGCGGTGGACGTCGATCCGTGCGATCCGCGCACGGTGGCCATCGCGAGCATGCTCATCGCCACGATGCGCGTGTCTCCTGCGTGCGTGGGCCTCGCGGCGCCTCAAATTGGAGAGGACGTTCGCATCTTCTCGATGAACGTAACCGGCCATAAAAAAGCCAAATCGTGCGCAGGTCTCATCGTGATGGTGAACCCGCGGATCGTCGCGAGCGAAGGCAACGTGATGATGCGCGAAGGATGCATGAGCGTGCCGCATCTCACTGGTGACGTCGCTCGCGCAGCGGCGGTCACGGTCGAGGGCTACGAGCCGCGCACAGGACGCTTTCTCCTCATCAACGCCGACGCGTTCGAGGCGCGGTGCGTTCAGCACGAGATCGATCACCTCGACGGTTACTTGTTCGTCGAGCGCGTGCACGATCCTGTCGCAGAGCTCTATGCGCGTAAGCGTTACGTCTGATGTTCGCATCGGCGAACGAGTGACGGCGATGCGGGGCGCGGCCAGCAAAGTTTGCTGCAGGCCAAGGCCCGCAGCACACACGTAACCTGAGAAATCTGCGCAGCACCTTCACGAAACAGCACGAATCAGAACGTCTCCTCTTGGCGCGGTAAGTGCTCTTACCGAGACGACGAAGCCGCAAGCAGAAACTTGCGCTTTGCGATCGGGGTTTGGGGGTGAAGCTCCCATCGGATCGCGGAAGCGAATCGCGAAAGAAACAGGAGACGGAATCATGGTCGTGCCGAGGGTAGCTCTCCCAACGCTCGCGTTCGTGAGCCTTGCTGCGCTCACGTCTCTGCCGTCATGCTCGACGGCGTTTCACGCGAAGGCGTGTCGCGTCGACGACGACTGCGGAGGAGGTCTCGTCTGCGCCGATGAGGACGCAGAGGACACGTCTTCTCCATCGACGGCATCCTCATCCACCTGCATCGCGGCAGCGAGCGCGCCGCTGCGTATCGGGATGAGCGCGCCGGTGACCGGGCCGAGCCAGGATCTCGGCATTGAAATGAAGAAGGGGATCAGCCTCGCCTTCGACGAGCAGAATCGCGCCGGCGGCGTTCGCGGACGCATGATCGAGCTTGTTTTTCGGGACGACGAATATCGTCCGGCGAGCGCGGAGGCGGCCGCGCGCGAGCTGCTCGACGTCGCGGCCGTCCAGAGTAACCCGCCGCAATGCCCGACGACGACGACGCCGGTCGTCGCGGGCGATCCTCCGGTCGGACAGACAGCGATGGTGCGAGGGCGTCGCGCCGTGATCGGCCTCGTCGGAAGCGTGGGCACGCCGACGATGGTGCGCTCTGCGCCGATCGCGGTGGAGACGGGCAGTCTCTTCTTCGGAGCCTTCACCGGCGCCGCGAAGGTGCTCCGCGACGGCGCGTCGGGGCCGTGCCGCCGGTACATCTTCAACATTCGCGCGAGCTATGCGCAGGAGGCACGAGCCACGCTCGAGTTCTTCCTGAAGCAGCGCGTGCCGGACGCAAAGCACCTCATCAGCTTCGACCAAAACGACACGTTCGGACAGGCAGGCTATGACGGGCTCACCCTCGCGTATGCCTCGCTGATGAACCAGACGCCGCCGTCGATCGCGCGGTTTCGCTATGTCCGTGATGACGAGTCGAGCGTCCCGGCGCAGGTCGACGCGGCCTCGCAATACCTGGCAGGGCTCCTGGCTGGTGACTCGGCCAACCACACAGTCGGTATCTTGATGACGGATACGTATGGCCCCGCCATCCGCTTCATCAAGGGAATTCGCGATTGGCAATATGCCAATGACGCTCAGCAGACATCGCTGAAGAAGGCTTCACGCCTCACGATTCTCTTTAGCAATGTATCGTTCGTCGGCCCGAACTCGCTCGCGGCGCGTCTTCGTGACGCCAAGACCGTGATGACGCCGGATGGCCCAAAGCCTTATGCCGATAACGTCTTCGTGTCGCAGGTGGTGCCCAACTACGAGAGCGATCAGAGCGACGCGGTGCGTGACTACAAGAAGGCGCTCGCCGACGCAGGGCTCGAGCCGAGCTTTACGTCGCTAGAGGGCTATCTCACGGGGCGCGTCTTCGTCGCAGGTCTCCTCCGTCATCAAGGAGCATTTACGCCGCAGGCGCTCATCGCGACGTTCGAGTCCATGCCTCGCCTGAGCCTCGGGCTCGGCGCGACGGCAGGATTTGGACCCGACGATCACGATTATTCGAAATCGGTATTTGGTACGGCCATTACGGCCGATGGTGGCTTTTCCAATCGGTATTACTGGAGCGCAGGCGGGGCCCTTCAGCTGTTCGAGTAGTGGAGCTGTTCGTGCCACGTCACGAGCTGAAGAACACACGTCCGGAGAAGTCTTTCCGAGGAAACCCCATGTCCCAGCAAAACAGCATTCCTACACCCATTCCCTCGGGGGACAGCGACCGTCCGTCGTCGCCTTCGGGAGGCTCGTCGTCCGCGCCGGTCTCGGCCTATTCCTACACCGGGTCTTCGGCCGCTCCCGTGTCGGCGGTCAATCGGATCGGTCGCTATGTTCTTCATCCGCCGATAGCGCGTGGAGGAATGGCGACCGTGCATGCGGCCCGTCTCGTCGCCGCGGAGGGCGTGACTCGTCTCGTCGCGGCCAAGCGCCTTCATCCGCATTTCACCGACGATCCCGAGTTCGTCGCGATGTTTCACGACGAGGCGCGCATCGCGTCGCGCATTCATCATCCGAACGTCGTGCCCGTGCTCGACGTCGTGCACGAAGGTGAAGAGCTCATCTTGGTGCAGGAGTACGTGCATGGCGTCCCGCTGAGCCAGCTGCTCAAGCTGTCGCTATCCGACGAGCCGATCCCGGTCGCGATCTCCGTCGCCATCGTCTTTGGCGTGCTCGCCGGGCTGCACGCCGCGCACGAGGCCACCGACGAATACGGAGAGGCGCTCGAGATCGTCCATCGTGACGTGTCTCCGCAGAACGTCATCGTCAGCGTGGATGGCATCCCGCGTCTCGTCGACTTCGGGATCGCGAAGGCGAAGACGAGCGTGCATCACACACGGGAGGGCTTCTTCAAAGGAAAGCTCTCGTACATGTCGCCCGAGCAGCTTCGCGCCGAGACCGTCACCAGGCATGCGGACATCTACGCCGCGGGCGTTCTCCTCTGGGAGGCGCTCGTCAACCGTCGCTTCTACGACGGCAAGGGCGACGCCGATTTCGTGCGTGCGATCGCGCTCGGATCGATGCCCACGCTCACGCAAGCGCTCGAGGGCGAACGCGAGCGAGGTGGCGTTCCGATGTCGCGCTGGGCGGACATCGTGGCGCTCGAGCCGATCGTCAGCCGCGCGATGTCGGCGAACCCAAACGATCGCTACGCCACCGCGGCCGACATGGCGGCCGCGTTGGCCTCTGCGGTGCCGCCGGCTCCGCCGGGCGAGGTCGCCATCTTCGTGAAGATGCTCGGCGCGGAGCTCCTCGAGAAGCGTCAAAAGGCGCTGCTCGCGAACGAGGAGAGCTGGCGTGCGGGCCGGCTCGAGCTTCATCAACACATGGTCATGGAAGACGCGAGCAGCCACAGCGTTCGAAGCTCGGGTGCCCGTATGCGCCTCGTCGCCGAGCAGGAGCTTGCCATGCTTCGACGTGAACGACCGACAGAGCCTGCCTTTGGCGAGCTCGCGACGACGCTGCCATCGGCGCCGTCCGCTGCGCCGATGCGCGGCCCGGCCCCGTCGTCCGCGAAGATCGAGAAGCGTGCGCTCATCCCGTGGGTGGTCGTAGCGGGCCTCTTCGTCGTGATCGGGCTCCTCACGGGGATGGTGCTCGTGCGCCCGTCATTGTCGCCCGTGGCGACGCCTGCTCCTACGGCCGCGCCGCCGAGCGAGACCGCCGGGACAGCACCGGTGGCGGCCGAGCCCGAGGTCACGACCGCCTCCGCCCCGACGACGCGGCCGCCGCCGTCGGTCGTCACGGTGGTCCGGTACGTGCCGGTTCCAGCGAACAACAACGCCAACAACAACGCCAACAACAGCAACAACAGCAACAACAGCGCCAATCGAGCGGCGCCGGCAGCTCCTCTTCGAGGCGCGCAGAGCAGCCCGACGCCCGTGCCGACGCCGACGCCGCTTGGCGCGAAGGCCGACTGCACGCCGCCCTTCTACTTCGAAGGCACCAAGAAGATCTTCAAGCCCGCATGCCTCTGAGCTCGGCGGCCGATTCAACAAGAGAGGGAACGCTCATGCGTCTGCGAAAGTTCGGAATGGTCGGGGCGACGTTCGTGGTCGCTGTCGTTCTTGCGTCGCCCGCGGAGGCCGCGGGGGGATCTTCCGCGTCGTCCTCTCCGTCGAAGGACGAGTGCGTCGACGCGCATGGTCGCGGACAAGATTTGCGCGACAAAGGGCAGCTCGTGCGGGCGCGGCAGGCGTTCGTCACGTGCGCGCAGAACGCGTGCCCTTCCGTCGTGCAATCGGACTGCGCCCGGCTGAACGAGGAGATCTCGCATCTGCTCCCGACGGTCACGTTCGGCGCGCGCGACTCGAGCGGCGCCGACTTGGCCGTGACGTCGGTGTACGTCGACGACGTCCTCATGACGACGCGGCTCGACGACGGGCGCACCTACGAGCTGGATCCCGGCAAGCACGTCATCCGGTACGTGCATGACGGTCACGAGACGACGAACCGGGTGGTGCTCAATCAAGGAGAGAAGGGACGCGTGCTCGTCGCCACGTTTCCGTCGGCCACGTCACCGGCGCGCGCTGCGAGCTCGACGTCCTCGGAGTCGTTCGAACCCGTGATCGAGCCGAAGCGATCCGGCATCCCGCTCGTGTTCGCGGGAATCGGCGCCGCTGCGACGATCACGGGTGGCGTGCTCACGGCGGTGGGGCTCACGAAGGTGCCTGCGAGCTGCTCGATGTCGACGAACGAGTGCACGACATCGTCTTCGGATCCCGCGATCGGGCAAGCGAAGAGCGGCGTCGGCCTCGCCAACATTGGTATGAGCGTGGGCGTGGGAGGCCTGCTCGTCCTCGCCGGAGGGCTCGTTTGGTATTGGGTGCAACCTGCACGCGATCCTCGCGAGGGAAGCCCGAGCAAGCGCGTCGACGCGAAGCGCGGCGCGATCGACACCTTGACCCACGGGCTCCAGTTCTAGCGGGCGAAACGACAACGAGAGACCAGCACGAGGTTCGCTTCATGGCCGACATTCATCATCGATTGACGATGTGCGCTCCCCACGATGACGACGTGTTCGCGGCGATCGCGACGGAGGTGTTCGCCAGCGCGTCCTCCCAAGGCGTCGCGCGATGCGTCGTGGTGTTCGATCCGATGGGGGCTTCCCCCCCAAACCCCGATCGCGAGACGGAGCTCGAGTGGCATCGCGACGACGAACCTAATCGGCGACCTTCGATCCCGATCCCGCGCGGCGCCCGGAGCGCGTCGCTGCGTGTGCTCGACGGCCCGCTCGACTGGGTCGGGACGGAGATCGTCGTCGAGCTCGGGCGGCGTGACAGGACCGAGACCGTCGTGAGGCTCAGTCACCGCCACTGGCGCGACGGGGACTCCGACGAGATGGCCACCAACACGACGCGCTGGGGGCAGCTTCTCCTCGGGCTCAAACGCCGCGTGGAGACGCCGGAGCCCGACGACACGCGACTCTGATCTCGGCTCGGCTTGGCTCGCTCTGCCGCATCACCGCGGCGAGATCAGCGCCAGGCCGCGATCGCGGCGCCGCTCTTGTCGTCGTCGCCTTCGCCGAAGCCGATGTTGACCAGGCCGGTCCACGGAAGGACTCCGCCTTCCTCGGCGTGGTTGACGAGGCCGATCTGCACGCCGCGGAGGCTCTCCGCGTGGTTGACGACGCCGACCTGAAGACCGCGGACCTTGCCCGCGATGTTCACGACGCCCATCTGCGCGCCGTCGATGTTCTTTGCGTAGGTGCCGCCCGCGATCTGAAAGCCTTCGTGTGAGCCGAGCGCGATCGCGCCGCCGGCGATCTGGAGGCCGTACGACTCCTTGGCCGAGATCGCGCTGAGGCCGCCGATCTGCGCGATCCCCTTGAACGTGTTCGCCGACGCGCCGATCGCGCCGATCTGCACGACACCGACGAAGTCTCGTGACGTCCAGGCCGCGGCGCCGATCTGACTGAGACCGTAGAAGCTTCCTTGGACGGAGCTCACGACGCCGAGCTGCAGGGCGCCCGCGAAGCGATCGGTGTCACCGCCGGTCCCTTCGGGGCCGAAGAGCTCCTTGCCGACGCCGTTGACGACGCCGAGCTGCACGAGGCCGGTGAATTTCTCGTCCGCGCGGTTGTAGGCGCCGAGCTGCCCGACACCGCCAAACGTCTCGTCGACGCGGTTGTAGGCGCCGAGCTGGGCCGCGCCGCGAAAGTCGCCGTCGATTCGGTTGTAGGCGCCGAGCTGCGCGACGCCACCGAATGTCTCTGCGCGGTTGTACGCGGCGACCTGCCCGACGGCGATCATCTTGCCGGCGCGGTTGTAGGCGAGCGCGGTCTGCCCCACGCCGACGAAATTCTTCGCGCCGTTCTCCGTGAGCGTGAGCTGCATGCCGCCGTAGAAATCGTGCGCGAAGTTACGACCAAACGTGACCTGCGCGAGGCCGACGTGAAGGTCGGCGTCGTTGCGGACACCCGCGAAGGACATCACGCCATAGAGCTTCTCGGTCTGCGCACGCGCGAGCGCGAACGTGCCGATGCCGACGAACGTCCCAAGACGCGGACTGAACCCCGCATGCAGCACCGCCCAGTTCGGCGGCGGCTCCGTCGCGATCGGCGCCTCACCACCGTGCACGGGCGGCGGTTGTACGGGCGGAGGAGGAGGAGGAGGAGGCGCATCGTCGGTCGCGACCGGGATCGAGTCGTCCGCGTAGGAGGGGGTCGCGGAGAGCATCACGGCGAGAGCCGCAGGGACAGAGGCAAGGAAAAGGGCCAGGCGCGTTCTCATGCGAAGAGAACGACGGCTCTGGCTCGACCTTACAGCCGGCCCGGCGACCCGTCGAAATGCGGCATTTTCTCGAGCCCCTGACGAGCGGGCGCGTCAGTTCGCGACGTGCACCCGTCGCGAGGCCTGTGCGAGCTTCGTCGGCCCGTTCCACGCCTCGTAGCGGAGCGTGTACGTCCCGTTCGGAACGGAGCCCGCGGTCGCCCAGGTCGCGGTGAAGGGACCGTACTTCGTGGCGATGGTGTACTCGGAGCCGCTCGTGGTGATCGAGACGAAGCGCACGGCGGTGACGTTGCTCGGCACCGACGAGCCGAGCGCGACGTCGCCGCTCACGTAGGCATCGCTCGCAGGAGCGTCGATCGAGATCCAGCTCGGGGGAGAAGACGGCGTCGAGGGCGAGGAGGGAGACGAGGGTGAAGACGAAGACGAAGGCGCGGTGGTTCCTGTTCCCCGAACGCTCACGGACGCCGAGTAGGCGTAGAGGCTCGCCGACGCGAGGAGCGCCTTCAACGTTCGCTTGTAGGTCGGCGGGTCGTAGTTGTATCCCGCGTCCGCGATGCCATCGATCCACTCGTTGACCGCCGTCGCGATGTCGCCGCCCGCCGCGCGTCGCGATCGATAGCGATCGGTCGCGGCCTTGTAGTTCGCGTAGTCTGCGCGGTTCGCGAGCTTGTACGAAATGAACAGGATCGCATCACGCAGGCTCGAGAACGCGATGTAGCGATTGCCGACGTCCCAGTCGGGCTGGCAGGTCAGCGTGTACGAGCCGCGGCCGCCTGCGGAGGACGTCGACGTGAACTTGTAGCCGAACGTGTTGTTCGCGTACTTCGCGATGCGCGTGAAGCCGTAGCCTCCCTCTTGCGCCGCCATCGCGAGGATCGCCGCCGCGGGGACGCCGTACGTGCGCTCCGCCTCTTGGGCTGCAGGCGCGTTGCGGGTGAAAAATTGCTGCTTCTCCGCTGGAGACGGATGTCCCGGCTCGGGCGCGTAGCAATCCCACGACGGATCGTTGGGATCCGTCTGCGCCGCCGACGTCATGGCGGACGGCTCGTCCGCGTTGTCCTCACCGGCGCACGAGGACGTCGCGATGGTGAAGGTGATGGGGACGGTGAGAAGCGCAGCGAGACGACAGACGCGAGACACGAGCACGCGAGACACGAGCACACGAGACACGAACACACGAGACAAGCGATCGCTCATCGGACCTCCGAGCAACCACTCCGGCCACGCGGTGCGAAGCGAGGCGCATGCCATGCGCGCTTCTATGAGGTTGTCTCACCCCAAGTTGCGCAATTGGATCCTCGCGTATCCAAGCTGCGGCCTCACCGGCGCAGGTCGCGTTGACTCACGCAGAGGAAGATCAGACAGGGCGAAGGTGCTCTTCAATCAGAAGAAGATCGAGTAGCCGAGCGTGCCGCCCACCGCGACCGACGAGACCGGTCCTTTGCCTGCGGAGAGCAGATCGAGCGACGCCACTTGGACGCGCAGGTCGACTGGAAATTTCTTGCTGTAGACCCAACCCACGCCGACGTTCGCGCAAGGACGGACCCAAGTCGCGTCCGCGCCGACGTCCCAGATCGACGTGCGCGCGCGCTCGCGCTGGCGAAACACGTTCACGCCTGCCTCGAAGCCGGCATAGGGACCCGAGCGATCGCCGAGGACGAAGTATCGGACGCTCACGTTGATCGGCACGGCGGAGAGCGACTGCGTGTTTCCGTCGATGTCGCGATCGAGGCCGCGCTGGTAGCCCGCGCGGAGACCGACCTCGAAGCTCTCGGTCACGTGGTAGCCGAGTCGCACGAGCGGTCCGTACATCGGCGCGGCGCGATCGGCGAACGCGCCGACGGGGACGGCGATGCCGAAGTCACGCGCGACCACCGCGCGCTTGTGCGCGAAGGGGTCGGCCTTCGGTTCCTGGTTCGGAGCGTCGGCGCCCACCGGCGCGATCGGTCCGTCCACCGACGCGTTCCAACGCGCGTCGAACGACGAGCTCGCGCTCGCGGGTGCGGCTTCGTTCTCGCCGCTGTCGTTGCCTGCGCCCGCGATGGCCGGATGCGCTTGCGCGGACTCTTGCACATCGCTGTTCGTCGAGGTGGTCTCTTCATCCACCATCTTCGCGGACGCGATGGAGGAGAACGACATCACGCCGAGCGTGAGAACGAGCGCGAGACCGACGCGCTGCGGACGAGCGCGAAACGACGAAGCAGACAGCATGAGACCCCGTGGCGAAGGGTTGGTGTGCAGGTGTGAAGCTCGCGTGCGCTCGAGCGTGCGCACGTGCGATGCCTTCACCGGTCGCGCCCCTTTGGCGACCGCAGGCGTGATGGACGGAGCGTGGTCGTGTCTATTCGCGGCGCGTAAGCTTTTTTGCTCTGCCCAAGGAAGCGGGGGTGGCTACGTCCCCGGTGCTACGAAGCTTCCCAAGAAAAGCGAACCAGACCCGGCTCGATGATGCGCGCAACTCTGCGCAACCATGAGCGCAATCGCTGCGTTCGAGCAAAGAAGTGCGACCCGCGCCTACCGCGCGAGCCGAAGCGCCGTGAGCGATTATTCCGAGCTACGCCGTGGCCTTGGCCAGGTAGGTCTCGATCTCGGGGACCGTCGGGCCGGAGAGGTCGAACGCGCTCCGCGCTGTGATCCCGAGGCCTGCGGCGATGGCGGCCTTGATCATCGGGTTGTCGAACGCCTTCGTGCTGTTCACTTCCTCGTACGCGGGGCTGATCGTCTGGAGGACGGCGATGCCGGCGACGTCGGCGGCGATGCGATCCGTGCTGACGATGAACACCTTCGGATTGCCGACGACACCGCCCTTGAAGGACGAGGGCGCCTTCGGCGGCGTGTCGTTCTTCGTCGGACCGCCGGAGATGATCGCTTGGTAGCCATCCATCACGACGAGCGACGGCGTGAACGCCTTGTTGATCTGCGCGACCTGCTTGTGAAGCACCGCTGTGTCGTGGTTCTTCAGGTTGCCCGCGCGCGCACGATCGTCGGCGTGAACGAGACCGAGGCTGATCTTCAGCGACATCGTGACGGTCGCGATGAAGTGCGTCTTCACGCACGACAAGATGATCTGATGATCGGCGGTCGTGACGGGCTTCGGGAGACGCACGGTGCCCGTCCAGTTCGGAACGGAGCCCGACGGGAGCGTGACCCAGTCGACGTTGTCGTCGTAGACCTCGGCGGTGGTGCCGATCTTCTTCGCCGCGCCGGCGATGCCGTTGCGCGTGAGGTTGCCCGCGGTGTCTTTGTCGCCCCAGAAGGATCGATCGCCGATGCGAATGTCGGTGACGCCGATGTCGCGAAGCATTCCGCCGATCGCGAGGATGGTGTCGGGCGACGTCGAGTACGGGTAGGGATCTCCGGAGTTGCTGTTGACGCGGAGGTAGACCGACTGGCCTGCCTTGATCATCCCGAGGCCGATCGTCTCGGCGAGCGCGGCCTGGAGCGCGGCGTCGCGATCGCCTTCGTCGTAGCCCATGCCCACGAGGTGCGATCCGTGCGGCACCGCGGTGGAGCCCGCGTCGCCATCACCTTCCGCCGGCGTACCGCTGCTCGAGCCCGACGAGCCCGGATCCGCGGTCTTCGTCGTGGTGGTAGAGCAACCGAGGAGCCCGGCCGCACCGAGCCACGTACCGACGGTGCCAAGCATCACCGCTTGCACCATCTGACGGCGAGAGAGCTCTTTCGCGACGTATTCGTCGACGAGGCTCTGGGAATCGAGGTCGCGGCCGCCAGATTTACGTGAAGTCTTCGGGTGCATGAGGTGCTCGGCGCGGGCTATAGCACCCTCTGACCGTGGCGCCACGAGACCATGAGCCGATGGAGCCGAGAAAATGACCGAGAAATCGATCCGCGCGTTCGCCCAAGTCGAAAAAGGCCGCACCCTCGAGCCGATCTTCCTCGCGCCCTGGGCTTCTCTGAAAGATGACGAGGTCGAGATCGAGGTCGATCATTGCTCGGTTTGCCACAGCGATGTCCATCTGATCGATGGAGATTGGGGCGAGCCACCCGTCCGTCCGCTCGTTCCGGGGCACGAGATCGTCGGGCGCGTTGTTGCATTCGGCAACAGCGTCACGACCCTTCGCGAGGGCATGCGCGTCGGTCTTGGTTGGCAAGCGGGCGCATGCGGCGCGTGCCACGCGTGCCTGTCCGAGCGCGCCCATCTCTGCACGGGCGGCAAAATACGGACGTGCGTGGGTCGCGCCGGAGGTCTCGCGGAGCGCGTGCGCGCAGACGCGCGGTTTTGCTTCGAGCTGCCGCCGGGGCTCGATCCGAAGAATGCGGCGCCGCTCCTTTGTGCAGGCCTCACCGTGTTCTCTCCGCTGTCGCGTCTCGGTGTTCGAAGCGGCATGCGCGTCGGCGTGATCGGCGTTGGTGGTCTTGGTCACCTCGCGGTGCGCTTCGCCTCTTCGCTCGGCGCGGAGGTGATCGCGTTCGATCCCGACGCCGCCGCGAAGCGTGAGCTCGCGCGAACGCTCGGCGCGACGGAGATCACGGACACCCGCGGCGCGCTCCCGAAGAACGCTGTCGACGTGCTCCTCGTCACGACGCATGCTGCGTTGCCGTGGAACGAGTGGATGAGCGTCCTCGATCTCGAGGGCACGCTGTGCCTCATCGGCGTGCCGAACGCGCCGCTCACGGTCTCGGTCGATCCGCTCCTCGACGAGCAGAAGAAGATCACCGGAAGCGTGATCGGTAGCCCGCAAACGATGCGTGAGATGCTCGCCTTCGCGGCGAAGCATCGGATCGAGCCCATCGTCGAGCGAATGGCGATTTCGCGGGCGAACGAGGCGATCGCGCGCGTTCGTGAAGGAAAAGCACGCATGCGGATCGTGCTCGACGCGCCGTTCGCCGCGTAGCCGGTCGGCGAGCGAGCGCGTGCGGGCATCTCGGGCTATTCTGCTGGGCGAGCCGTGATCATGCGCCGTCCTAGCCCGTTCGTGATTGGTGGAGGCGCGCTCCTCGTCGCCCTCTCGATCGCGAGCTGCCTCTACCCGTCGTTCGACGAGGTGGAGTCGGGGAGCAGCGGAGGCAGCAGCGGCACCACGAGCAGCGGCGCGAGCAGCGGCGTGGATGGAGCCATCGGGACCGACGGCAGCTCGTCTTCCTCGTCTTCATCCACCTCGTCCTCGTCCTCGTCCTCGTCGTCGGGCGGCGACAGTGGCAACGACACAGGCGGACCCATCGCGCGCGAGATTCAGTGCACCGCGACGACGAAGTGCCCCGTCCCCGCGGAGTTCTGCTGCACGACGATCGGCGGCCCCGACTGCCAAGCGGGGACGGAAGGCTTCTGCACCACGGTCGAGGGGGGCGAGATCCTGAAGTGCGACGGCACGGAAGACTGCGACCCCGGACAGACGTGCTGCTACGTCGCGTCGGCGAAGGGCTCGGCGTGCTCGATCGGATGCCCGGCGCCGGGCCAAGAGCTGTGCAACGGCCCCGCTCATTCGTGCCAGAACGGCAAGGCCTGCACGGGCACCGTCCTCACCGACTATCGCGCCTGCCAGTAGCGCCTCGGGCTCCGATCGCAGGCTCGCAACATGCTTCACAGGTTTGTTCGGATGCGTAGGGAGCCAAAAAGCACGGGTTCTAGGCGATCGGAACGAACGGATCCGACGCCTCCGATCCGCGGCTCTGCTGCGCGGGGGCTCGTTCCGTCTCGGTCCTTCCGGAGCACGTCCCGATCGAAAAGCTGCACGGGGACCGTGAGTGGCGGTATCAAATCGTGACAATAGCCATGGCTCCGCGCGAAGAAGAAACGAGAAGCCTCATCAACAAGGCGCCGGTCGACCCCGAAGCGACGCGACCGTCGTTTCTCGTCACCGTCGTCTCGGGACAGGATCGCGGCCTGTCGATCGAGCTCGACGGCGCGCAGGCCTCGCGCACGTTGGTCGGCGTCTCGCCGGCTTGTCCGCTTCGGCTCACCGACTCGCTCGTGTCGCGTCGTCACGCCGCCTTCGAGGTCGAGGCCGACGGGCTGCGCGTCCAGGATCTCGGATCGAAGAACGGGACGATCGTGAACGGCCTGCGGATCGAAGGCGCCCTCCTCGCGGGCGGTGAGGTCATTCGCGTCGGCTCGACGATGTTGCGTGTCGAGAAGCTCGCGCGCGTCTCTACCGCCAAGACGACGAGCGCGATGTCGTTCGGTCGCGTCGTGGGCGGAAGCCCCGAGATGCGCCGCCTCTACCCCCTATTTCAGGAGCTCGCGCAGTCGCAGGACCCCGTCCTGATCGAGGGCGAGACGGGGACCGGCAAGGAGCTCCTCGCCGAGGCGCTTCATGAGAAGGGTCCACGCGCGCAAGGTCCCTTCGTCGTGTTCGACTGCGCGTCGGTGAGCGGTGGAGCCGCGCTCGCGGCGCTCTTTGGCGTCGAAGGCGGCGCCGCGGGCGCCTTCGAGCAAGCACGCGGCGGCACGCTCCTCCTCGACGAGGTCGCCGAGCTCGACGCCGAGGCGCAGGCCGGCATCCTCGACGCGCTCGCGCAGAAGCGAATCCTCCGCGAAGGCGCGCACGAATGGACGCCGATCGACGTACGCATCCTCGTCGCTTCGCGTCGCGATCTCGACGCAGAGGTGCAAGAAGGCCGCTTCCGTGAAGATGTCCTTCAATGCCTCGCCGCTGCGCGAATCGAGCTTCCGCCGCTACGGAAACGTCAAGGTGACGTCGGGCTGCTCGCGCGCCACTTCTGGCGTGTGATCGGCGGCGGTGACAACGTGCCGGCGGACTTCGCCGCGCGCCTCGACGCATACGCATGGCCTGGCAACGTGCGAGAGCTCGCGAACGTCGTCGCGCGTCGCTTCGCGAACGGTGAAGACGAGATCACCGCGACGCCGCAGGTCTCCGTCACGCAGCCTCAGCAGGTGGAGCCCGCCGACCCGTCGCTCCGTGACGCGCTCGAGAAGATCCTCGAGTCGGACATGCCGTTCTCGCGTGCGCGCGCCGCCGCGCTCGTCGAGTTCGAGCGCCGCTACGTCGCGCGTGTCCTCGCGCGCCACGGAGGCCACGTCGGTCGCGCGGCCGCGGCCTCGGGCATCGCGCGCCGCTACTTCCAGGTCTTGCGCGGGCGAAGCAAGGGCTGAGGCCAACGCGACGCGGCTTTAGAAACGCAGCGCGCCGGTGTGGAGGTCGATGAACGACCCAGCCGTGCTGACGGGCTTGCTGCGACCCGTGAAATAGAGGATGGCGGCGGCGCCGAGCGCGACCGCAGAGACGCCGAGCATCACGCTCGCGGCGACGAACTTGTCTTTGACCGGCTCGGTGCGTGACGGCGGGCACTTCGGCGCGCACGTGTCCTTGAGATCGGAGAAATCGGACTGCGCGGAGATCTCGAGGAAGCCAAAGACCCCGAGCGACACGACGCCGATGCCGGCGAGGAGGAGCGGGACGACCCTGGGGCTTTCCCCCGAGCTCGGACCGGCGCCTCGCGCGTCACGGTTGTCTTTCGGAGGGTCGTCGTTGTTCGGCGGCTTGATCGGCTCCTGCTTCAAGCCGTCTTGCGTGAGCTCGGCGTTGAAGCGGATCTCGATGACGCGCGCCTTCTCGCCGATCACGACGAGCGCCTTCTGCTCGGCGATGTCACCCGACTTCGCTTTGGCGCGAATGACGTGCTGGCCCGGATCGACGGGGACCGCGTTGCCGTCGAGGTCGATCGTCGTCTCGTCGATCGTGACGCGCGCATTCATCACGTCGCGACCGCGAGAGTCGACCGTGCGAACGACGAGCGAGGGCATCTGCGCGTCGACTTCCTTGAGCCACTTCTCGCAATCGGCGCGCACGACCGCGTTGCAGCTCGGTCGCGCGCAGACGAGGAGCTGCGCTCGCGCCTCGCGGAGCTTGCCGGCGTTTCGAAGATCTTGCGCCGCGTCGTTCGCGGTGAGGCACGTGTTGGCCGCGCGCGCGCTCGGCGCGTAGGCGGTGACGGCGATCGCAATCGCGAGCGCGCACCGAGCGACGGACGACATGGGGAACGAAGGCCGAGGGGGAGCGCTTAGTCGCAATCTCCCTGATATACCTTCTTCCCCGTCGCCGGATCGAGCTTCGCAACGCACGCCGCATGAGCGGGCGCCTGAACGCGTGCTTTCTGCGGCTGCGGCGACGCGGGCGCGGTCCGCTTGAGCGGCGCGGGCGCGACGGGCGTGATCACGTTCGGAGCCGGCGCCTGGAGCACGGGGCTCGGCGCGGGCGCGACCTCGAAGGTGGGCGTGGGCGCGGGCGTGGGTGCAGGCGGGATGGGCATCCCGGAAGGCTCGGCCGTGAACTCGAGCGAGGTCGTCGTCGCGGACGCACGCGCGGTGCCTTCGCCGAGGTAACGCATCCCGAGGAACGCGGTCATCGCCGCGGCCACGCCGAACACCAAGATCGCCGTCTGGTTGAAGAGCTTCTTCTTCACCGGCACGACGTGCTGCGGTCGTGTGTCGGCGATCGCGTCCTCGTGTGCAAACCTCGGCTGCGCGCTGCCTGCCACCTCGAGCGGCGGAAACGACTCCTCGACTTGCCACGTCGACGCGTTGATCGCGTGCGACGGATCGAACGGATGCGGCGTGCGCTCTTGGAGCAGAGGCGACAGCTTGGCGTCGAAGGCGCGTGCGGACGGGGCAGGCGAGGCCGTCGGTGTCACGAACGCGGTGATCGTTCCCTCTTCGCGGATGGGAAGCGCCGCGAGGATGTCCGCGTCGTTGATCGTTTGGGTTCGCGCCGCGTCGGGCTCGCGCGGGATCGGACGCGACGTGTTGCGCCTGGCCGCGACCGTCATCGATGGCGTGGGCGCAGCTTTCGCGATCGTCTCCTGCATGAGCGTCGCGTGCATCGGCTCGATCTCGACCGAAGGAGCGTTCGCCTCACGCTCGGCGTTGGCCACGAGCGCGCGGCGCTTCGCGAGCGCGTCGCACGCCGTCGACTCGACCCACGCGCCGACCTCACGTCCGAGCGCGCGCGGCATCGCGTCTTCGAGCGCGACGGCCATTTCGCGAGCCGTCGCGAAGCGGCTCTCCGGATCCGCGTCGAGCGCACGGAGGACGATGTCGTCGAGCTTCGTCGGGATTTCCTTCGCGACGCTGCTCGGTGGCGCGACCCATCCGACGAGGATCTTCTCGACCGTCGCGCCGTCGTTCTCCGACGCGAAGAGACGCTTGCCCGTAAGCAGCTCCCAGAGGACGACGCCCGCCGCGAAGATGTCCGTCTTTCGCGTGACCGGCTCGCGCCGGATCTGCTCGGGAGCCATGTACGCGAGCTTGCCCTTGAGATCGTGCTCGCCGGTACGCTCTTGGTCGCTCCGCGCCGCACGTCCGGTCGCGCGTGCGATGCCGAAATCGACGAGGCGCGCGACGCCATCCGCGCCGACGAGGACGTTTTGCGGCGACACGTCGCGATGGACGATTTCGAGCGGCGTCCCGGCCTCGCTCTTGGCCTCGTGCGCAGAGTGAAGCCCGTGGAGCATCTCGGAGACGATCGCGAGGACGATCGGCACCGGGATCCTTCCGATGCTCGCGCGAGCCAGCTGCGAGAGCGACTCACCGTCGATGTACTCCATCACGATGAGGAGCTCACCGTCGGCGCGGACGACGTCGAGCGTCGGGACGACGTTCGGATGACGGATGCGCGCGGCGAGCCGAGCCTCGTCGGCGAAGGCCGACACGAAGCCGGGGCTCGCGCAGAGATGAGGATGAAGCCGCTTGATCGCGACCGTCCGCGCGAAGCCTGCCGAGCCCACGTGCCGTCCGAGGTGCAGGGTCGCCATGCCTCCGGACGCGATGGGTTGTCCGAGCGCGTAACGCCCAACTTGATTCACATTGCTGACGATGGTGGCAGGCATCGTTGTCTTGGTGGATCGGCGGTTCGGCGATCTCCGCAACGCATCCATGATCGACCCAGAAAATAGGGTCTGAATGCCTCGAAGTCCCTCTCC
>JBGAFW010000128.1:0-22481 GCA_044227045.1 Labilithrix sp. | reverse complement strand
AGCTTCTCCTGGAGCCACTCGATCACGACGATGAGCGCAGGCACGACCGGGACGATCGCCGCCCAGACGAGGAGCATCCCGACGAAGCCGATCGTCCCGAACTGGCTGAAGCCACGAAACTGCGTGATCGTCAGCGAGCCGTACGCGATGCTCGCGACGGACGCGCCGACGAGCTCGGCGCGGAACGCGTTGAGGACGGCCTCTCGCCGCGCGACCTCCTTCTCCATGCCGCGAGCACGGAACTCGCGATAGCGCGAGAGGAGGACGATCGGGTAGTTGATGCCGTTTCCAAGGATGATCGCGCCGAGGAACGCGCCGGGCGTGTTGACGTACCCGAAGTAGATCGTCGCGAACGCATAGGCCGCGCCGACGCCCATGAGCGCAGGGATCGCGATGACGATCAGCGACCAAACGGAGCGGTAGTAGACGACGATGCCGCCGAGAATGAGGAGGAACGCGATGCCCGAGGCCCAGGCCGCTTCGCTCAGCGTCGACTCTTTCTCGGCGACGGCGTTCGGGATGTCACCCGCGAAGCCGACCTTCATCTCCGGATGGAACTTCTCGGTGATGTGGAGGTCGTCGATGCGCTTCCTCATGTCGGCGAGGAAGAGGTCACCGGTGTATCCGCCCGTGCCGGATGCGTTCGACACGATGCGAATGACCATGATCGTGCCGGCGTCGTTCGCGAAGTACCCCGAGGGGAAGTCGTCGAACTTCGACGACGAGGACTTCCATCGCGCGTAGTACTTGTCCATGCCGAGCGTGACGTGCTCGTCGACGGGCGGAGCGCCTGCCTCGCCGGCGCCGGCGTCACCCGCGTTCGCGTTCGGAGCGGGCGGCGGCGGTGTGCTCGCGGCGCCGGCATCGGTACGAACGACCGGCGGCGCGGGCTTTGGCTTTTGCGGCGCGGGCTTTGGCGCAGGCGCAGGCTGAGGCGTGATCGGCACGTCGTCGTCGAGCTTCTCGACGAAGCCGCGGTACGCGATCTCGTGGTCGAGCGTCTCGTCGGCTTCCTCGAGATCCGAGATGCGCGCGTAGAGCCACTTCCGGCTGTCGAAGAACTGATGGAGGTCTTTGGTGCCTCGCTCGACGTACGAGATGAAGTCGGGCCCGCACGCGTTCTTGCAGACGAAGTCACCCTCGGCACACGCCGCGATGCACGTCTTTCGCTTCTCGGCTTGCTGCTCGAGATCGCCACCGAGCTGGTCGACGAACTTCTCGTTCGCTTTGCGATCGGGCGACTCGACGACGACGAGGAACGTCGCGCCGCCGCCCACGCGTCCGAGCTGGTGCTCGAACGCCTTGAAGCCGGGGCTGTCGCGAGGCAAAAGCTCGAGGAAGTCCGAACGCAGCTCGAGCTTCCTCGCATAGCCCCAGCATCCGATCATGAAGATCAGGCTGAGGATGAGGACGATCGCGGGGCGTCTGCCCGCGGCGTCAACCAGACCCCCAACAACACGTCGGAACATTGCCCGTTTGATGCTCGAATAAGGAGAAGAGAACCAGGATCCCGAAAGGTGGATCTTTCCTACCACGAAAGCTTCTTTTCTGGTCCTTTTGGGTCAGAGCATTGGCGCAACATCGACGACGAGCAGAGCTCCGGTCGGATCCTGGAGGCTAGGGTCGCGCTCGACCTTTCGTGCTCTAGTGGTGCGTATGCGCGAGACGAACCCCTTTCTCCAGCTCGAACGCTGCCATCGACGACTCGAGGAAGCCTGCGATGCCCTCTCGATCGCCTCGGCCGATCGCGACGGGCAAACGATCACGGACGTGAAGTCCTTCCTCGATCGCCAGATCAAACGGCACGAGGAGGACGAAGACGAATCGCTCTTTCCACGCCTCCGCCAGATCGACGCTGCAAAGTCCCTTATCCCCGTCGTGGCTCGCCTCACCGAGGAGCACCGACAGCACGAGGCCCTTCATGCCGAGCTCGCGAAGGTGATCAGCGAGGTGCCCGCGCCGTCGAACGACCAGGCATGGTCCGCGATCGAGTCGGTCTGCGAGCGCATCGCACGGGCCTATCGCGCGCATATCGAAGTCGAAGAGAAGGAGCTCTTTCCCGAAGCGCAGCGCCTCCTGACGGACGACGCGCGCGACGCGATGCTCGCCGAAATGTCGGCGCGCCGAGGAAAATAGGCTCGGGCGAGGGTGTCTCGCTAGCGCGCGTTCACTGGCCGCGCTTCATCCACCAGAAGCGATAGCCGGCGAAGAGCGCGGCGATCACGACCAGGATGATGAGCCACGGAAAGCCGCCTTCTTTGCGCGGTACTTTCTGCGTCGTCGCGAGGCGTGGGTCGCGCGGGTTCGGCGACTTCGCGAGATCGGGAGACGAGTCGGCCGCCTTCGGCGTTGGCTTGGGGGTCGGCGTCGGCGTCGGCGTCGGCGTCGGCGTCGGCGTCGGCGTGGGCGCCGGCGCGGCCTTCACCGGCTCGGGCGTCGGCGTGGGCTTCGGCTCGACCGCGGGTGCCGGTGCGGTCTCGGCCTCGGACGCGACGACCGGCGCAGGTGTCGGCAGAGGCGCGGGCTCGACCTTCGCGACGGGAGCGGGCGCGGGCTCGACCTTCGGCGGAGGCTCGGTGATCGTCTTGATCGGCTTCGCTTCGATCACCGGAGCGGGCTCGACCGGCTTCGCGACGGGCGGCGGATTCGATCCGGGTCGCGGAGGATTGAGCGGCGCCGCGAGCGGCTTGAAGTTCGCAGGCGCGCTCGTCGCGGTCTGCGGCGGGTTTGGCGTCGCGGCCTTCGGCTCGACCTTCGGCGTGGGGGCAGGCGTCGCGGGCTTGGGCTCGGGCTTCGGCTCGGGCTTCGGCTCCGGCGCCTTCGCGACCACGGGCGCGGCGCGCGTGGGCTCGGTGAGCGGACCGGTCGCCAACCAGCGCTCGTGCGTGACGAGGCCGACCTTTTGCTCGCCGACGGTGAGCTCGAAGGGACCTTGCGAGACCTTTCGTGCGTCACCGAAGAGCGGGATCTCGACCTTGCGCTCGTTCGTGTCCGAGATCTTTGCTGCGATCTCTTGAAGGTAAGGCTTGTACTTCTCGGACGATCCGACGAGCGCGGCGAGCTCTTTCTCGAACGCGTCGAGATCGATGTCTTGTGTGCCCGTACCGTCCGACGCCGCACGCGGAAGCGCCGCGGCAAGCTCGAGGGAGACCTCGGCCACGCGGTCTTTCGACAGCGAACGAAGGAGGCGGTCGACGAGGCCGTCGAGCACGCGCTCGATCGCGGCGTTGTCCGCGCGGTCGCCGAGCATCGCGCCGACCGCGGCGACGAGATCGCCTTCGACGCGCACCGGTGGCTCTCCGCCACCTTCGGCGATGTAATAGAAGCTGCTGGTGACGCGATCGGCGCCGACCGTGTGAACGCGAATGCCGGCATCGATGAGCTTCTGCGAGAGCTTGGTCGAGATGCCGATAAGCGGGCTCTTCAGCGCTGCTTGGTGCGTGAGAGGCATGCGCGCGGGAGGAATTTGCTCCTCCGGCATCACGATCTTGGCCTCACGACGGACTTCGTCGCTGAGCGCATCGCGTGCGATCACGGAGACCTCGTGGGACCACTGCAAAACCCCCTTCGGGATCATCCAGCCCGCGGCAGGTCCGAGGTGGGCAACGAGCCGTGCGCGCTCGTCCTCTCCCACGAACAAAACGCCGGGAAGCGCGAGAGAAGTGGTCGCCATCAGTCGCCGCAGGCTACCACGGAATAGCAAGCCGCATGCAAGGCCGACCGCGCACATCTGCGGCGATTTGGAACGCCCGAGGCTTCTTCTCGTTTTTCCCTTCGAACCGTGCCGGCGCGAGCCGCGTTGTGGAACGATGAGCGAGCCGAATCGTGCTGCGCCGCCGCGCAGCCCTTTTTCCCACCACCCAAAACGAACTATAACGCTTCGAATGAAACGCGAGACCATCCAGAGGGTCGCCACGCCTACGGCCATCCTCGTCGGTCTGCCCGAAGAGGTGGCGGCGTTTTGCACCGAGGCGCTCGGTGATGGCGGCCTTCGTGTCCTTCGCGTGGGCCATGTCGCGGCCGCGAGCGAGCGCATTCCCGTCGTGATGCCGCAGCTCGTGCTCGTCTCGTCCACCCTCCGTCCCGAGGAGCTCGAGATGCTGAACGATCGGTGCGTGGCGGTCGGAGCGGATGTCCTCCCCGTTGGCGCCGATTTCGATCATGCCGAGCTCAAAGCGCAGCTGAAGAGCGCCGCCAACGTCGCGCTCATCAAGGCCCTTCGCGGCCGCTGATCGCCGGCGATTCCCGTTTCTTCTTCCGGGGTCGGGATGCGCGAGAATCGGTCGGTTTGCCGCTTGCTCGGCCCCTTCGGAGTGGCCATGGTAGCTTTCCGAGCTGGACGAAAAGGATGACGACCAACGTACTAGAGCGCGTGCCCTGTCCTTCGTGTGGTGGAGCTGGCGGTGGTCCGTTCGGTCCAAGCGGAAGCGCGTGGGATGACGAGGAGTACGTGTGCCCGCGCTGCGAAGGCGAAGGCATGCTCCTCGTGGCCAACGACGTGCTTTCGCAACGTCCGGGCCTCGTGAAAGCGGCGCGTGACGAGGCACTTCACGCAGGCAACGAGAGCGACAAGCGAAAAGCCGCTGGCTAACGCTTGCCGTCATGGTTGCGCAGTGGCATTCGGCGCGAGGCCACGAGCGACGGCCGACAAATGAGACCGATGACGATGCCAGCGCAGCAGAGCACCGAGCGGCCGCTCATCATCGCGATGCACATGCGCTCCGGGATGACGGCGCTCAACGTCGTCACCGCTGCGCTCGAAGCCGATCCGCGGACCGCAAACCTCGACGTTGTCTTCGTACGTGACGTCGCGGGTCTGGCGGACGTGCTCCACGCGGAAGAGTCGCGTGAGCCGAAGCGCGCCGTGCTCGTGCTCTGGTCGTTTTACTCCCCCGACTTCCTCGCGACGCGTGACGACGTGCGATCGATCCGCGAACGCGAGCGCGCCAGCGTGCTCCACATCGCCGGCGGTGTCCACGCGACCGCCGAGCCGCTCGCGACGCTCGAGGCAGGCTTCGATCTCGTGGCGCTCGGCGAAGGCGAGACCACGATCATCGACGTCGTCCTCTCGGTGATGCGCGGGCAGGATCCTCGCACGCAGTCGCTCGCGGGCACGGCGTACCTCGACCCGCTCGCGAAGGAACCTCGCCTCGTATCTCACGGCCCTGGCGAGCGACGCGAGCTCGACGCCTTTCCGCCGTTCAACGCGCGCTTTCGGAAATGGAACGCGATCGAAATCACGCGCGGCTGCGTCTACGCCTGCTCGTTTTGCCAGACACCGTTCATGTTCAAGGCGAAGTTTCGCCATCGCACCGTCGAAGACGTGCGCCATCACATCGATCGGATGCGTGAGCTCGGGTCCACCTTCGTGCGCTTTCTCACGCCGACGTCGCTCTCGTATGGCTCGCCCGACACGACGCCCAACCTCGAAGCGGTCGAGGCGCTGCTGGCGTCCGTGCGCGAAGGCGCCGGCGCGGACGCCAAGGTGTTCTTCGGGACATTCCCCTCCGAGATCCGACCCGAGCACATCACGCCGCGCGCGCTCGAGATCATGGCGCGCTACATCACGAACCGCACGCTCGTGATGGACAATCCGGCTCGAATCGCGTGCTCGAAGAGACGCGGCGTGGTCACACGACAGACGACGTCCTTCGCGCGGTGGAGCTCTGCGTCGCGGCGGGGTTTCGACCCGACGTCGACTTCCTGCTCGGGCTACCTGGAGAAGAAGCGAGCGATCGCCTCGCGTCGATGGCGCTCGCCGAGCGGCTCGTCGGGATGGGGGCGCGCATTCACTCGCACGCGTTCATGCCGCTTCCAGGTACACCGCTACGCGACTCGGTTCCTTCGGAGATCGAGCCCGAGACCGCGCTCGCGATGTCGCGCCTCGAGTCGAGAGGCAAAGCGTACGGGCAATGGCGCCGCCAGCTCGTCACCGCGGCCGACCTCGTCCGTGTGCGACGCGATGGCCCGCGCGCGCGCCGCGTCCCAAGCGATACGTGATCACGTCGTGATCGCGTCGAGATCACTGCATGCTTTCGACCTTCGCGATAACATCGTGAGCTTCGATGGATCGTCTCGTCTGCAAAGTGATGCCTTACGCCTGGGGATCTCGAACCGCGATCGCGGAGCTGACCGGGCGGCCAGCGCCAGCGAGCGAGCCCGAGGCCGAAATGTGGATGGGCGCGCATCCGGTCGCGCCGTCACGTACGAAGCGTGATGGCCACGAGACGACGCTCGACGCGCTGATCGCGAAGGATCCGGAGCGTGAGCTTGGCAGCCAGGTCGTCGGTGAATTCGGCCCTCGCCTTCCCTTCCTCCTCAAGGTGCTCGCCGCCGCCGAGCCGCTCTCGCTGCAGGCGCATCCTCCGATGGACCGTGCGCGCGCGGGGTTCGACGACGAAGAGCGTCGCGGCCTCGCGCTCAGCGCGCCCGATCGCAACTACAAGGATCGATCGCACAAGCCCGAGCTGCTCTGCGCGCTCACGGGCGTCGACGCGCTCTCGGGGTTTCGCGCGCTCCCGAAGACGCTGCGTTTGTTCGAGGGCCTCGCGGTGCCGAGCTTCGATCCCGTGCTGCACGTCTTTCGCTCCGCAGGTATCGCGACAGGCTTCCGCGCATGGATGACGCTCGACCCGACGATGCAGACGCGCATCGTCGGCGACGTCGTGCGCGCGTGCTTCGAGAACCGAGGGTCACCGGACTTCATCAAAGAGCGAGCATGGGCGACGCGCCTCGCCGAGCTCTATCCCGGCGACGCCGGCATCGTCAGCGCGCTCTGCCTCGAGCTCATTCACCTCGATCCGGGCGACGCGATCTACCTCGGCGCTGGCAACCTCCACGCCTACCTCGACGGCGTCGGCGTCGAGATCATGGCGAGCTCCGACAACGTCCTTCGTGGCGGCCTGACGAAGAAGCACGTCGACGTGCCCGAGCTCCTCAGCGTGCTCGACTACGAAGGCGCGCCCGTGATCGTGAAGCCGCGGCGCATCGACGAGAACGAATCCGTGTATGATACACCGGCTCGCGAGTTCCGCCTCTCGCGCCTCGTCCTGACGAAGAACGACCACATCGTGCGTCGCGAGGTGCAGGGTCCTGAGATCCTCCTCGTGACCGACGGGTTCATCGCGACGTCCGGCGAGCAAGGCGAGACCGAGACGGGCATCGGCAAAGGCGACTCCGTCTTCATCCCCGCGAGCACGAAGCGCTACACCCTCCGTGGCTCGGGCACCCTCTACCGCGCCACCCCCAACCTTGGTTGAGCGAAGCGTCGCCACGCAGAAACGAGTCGCCGAGCGTCATCTGGCAAACTAAGGCGGCGCCGCTGAGCGTCGTATATGCTGGCGGGGATGGTTTCGGTTCCGCTGGCGCGAGATCCCGAGGCGACGCGTCGGATCGTCGGCATCGTCCTCTACGTGCTCGGCATGCTGATCGGCGGCTTCTTGCTCGTCGCGATGCTGTTCTTCCCGGCGCTCCTGTCGCGGCACGCCGACGTCGAGATCGCGGCGCTCTTCCTCGGAGCGCTCTTCGCGCTGCCGATGCTCGTCATCTACCTGTGGGTGCCGTGGATCGTCGATCGCTACGATCCCGAGCCCATATGGGCGCTCGCGATGGCGCTCGCATGGGGAGGGATCGCCGCCTGCGGCTTCTCCGCGCTCATCAACACGAGCGTTCACGTCTTCTTCGATGCGCTTTTCGGCAAAGGCGCGGGCGATGTCATGGCTGCATGCATCAGCGCGCCGATCGTCGAAGAGGGCTCGAAGGCGATGGCCATCTTCTTCATGTTCTATTTCTGGCGCCGCAACTTCGACGGCGTCGTCGACGGCGTCATCTACGCCACGTTCGCCGCGCTCGGCTTCGCGGCGGTCGAGAACATCCTCTACTACGGCAACGCGGCCAAGGCCGAGATGCTCTCGCACAAAGAGGGCCTCTTCCTCGGCACGTTCCTCGTGCGCGGCATCCTCGCGCCGTGGGGCCATCCGCTCTACACGTCGATGACCGGCCTCGGCTTCGGCATCGCGCGCGAGACGAACAAGACGTGGCTGAAGTGGCTCGCGCCGATCGGCGGCTACATGTTCGCGGCGTTTCTCCACTCGACGTGGAACACCGCCGCGACGCTCTCGGGCGATCTCGTCGCGCTGATGCTGCCGCTCTGGTTCTTGTTCGTGCTCGCCTTCTTCGGCCTCGTGATCTACCTCGTCATCCGCAAGGGCCGCATCATTCGCGATCACCTCCGCGATGAGGTCCTCATGGGCAACATGACGATGTACGAGCTCGAGCTGGTCACGTCGCCGGTGGGCCGATGGCGCGCGACGTTCTCGTGGGGTGGAGGCGCAGGACGCCGGTTCATCGACGCCGCGGCGCGTCTCGCGCTCAGCAAGTGGCATACAGGACGCGCCACGCAAGGTCGCAAGCTCACCGTGAGCGCGGACATGATCTTCCCGCTCCGCCAAGAGCTCGCGAAGCTCCGCGCCGAGGTCTCTCGATCGATGGGACGTCCGGTCCCGCAGCCGCAGCCATGGCAGCCCGGACAGCCTCCGCCGTGGGCGCCTCAGCCGATGCGACCCGCGCCCAACCAGTGGGGACGCTAGCCGTCTCGAGCGGTCGTCACTCGCGGATCGCGGTTTGGAGGCGAAGCCCCCATCGGATCGCGAGCGGGATCAGCCAGTCTTGCGACGCTCGCCGGTGATCCGGCGAAGCTCGTCGATGTCGCGCGCGATCACCTCCGAGCGATGGTGCGCCATCTTGTGCGAGGCGCACACGGTGACGCGCTCCCCTTGAAGCAGGCGCGTGAACGAGAGCATGCGCGCGTCGTTCGAGCCACAAACCACGCACGAGGCCACCTCGGACGCGCTCCTTCGATCTCGGTTTCCCATCCTCATTCGCCGAATCTGCAAGCTCCGCGGAGATTCGGCCAACTTTTGCGTGGTCGCGGCGGTTGGGCTTGGGCCCTTTTCGACGACGTTTCCCACGCAAAACGTCGAGCTTGCCGCCGTCCATTCCATCCCTATCTTCGAGGTGTGACGACGCACGCGAAGAGGCCGTCGGGTAACGCAAACACCGCCACCGAGCATGGCTCCGATGCCTATGCCCCGGATCCTCCGAACCCGGAGAAGACCGCCATGAACAGCGCCGATCCCGTGCGCAATTTCACGCTGACGGTCGACGAGCGCATTCGAGCGCTCACGATCGGCGTCCCCGCATGGGCTGCGCGCAAGCGAAAGATCGAGGACGACCAAGCGCGCTTCGTCAACGAGCTCGTCGAGCTCCATGACGGGCTCGTCGCGAAAGGAAAGTCCGACGACGAGGTGTACCTCGCGCTCGTGTCCGCCGCGACGACGCTCGAGATCGACAAGCACAACGCGCTCATCGAGAAGCACAATCGCTACTACCCGATCGAGGCCAACCTCCCGCTGTCGCTCTCGGGCACGTACCTCGCCTATGGACGGCCGTGGCTTCCGGAAGAGAAGCTCACCGTGACCGAGATCGTCACGCGCGCGCAGCGCTTCATCGAGAAGCGCGACGGCGCCCGCGACGACTGACGCTAGGCGCGGGGAGAAGTCAGGAACCCACTGGTTTCAGGAACGCGCACTGGCTCCGATCGTGAAGAATGGGAACGAATGGTTCCCGTCGTGAAGATTCACGTACGATCCGTCCGCGCATGATCGAGCAGGCAGACTTCGCGACGCCCGCCGTCGACCCGAATGTCCTACGAGGAGGCGGCGCCGCGATCGGTCTCCTCCTCGGCGTCGTTGGGGTACGGCTCGCCGACTGGCTGCCCACGCGCTACGGCATTCGCCACGTCGCGGCCGCGCCGAAGCGCGCGCGAAGGAACGTCGCGCTCGTGCTCCTGACGACGCTCTGCGCGCTCGGGGTCGGCCAGGTCCTCACCGGCGTGCCGAGTGACTCGCTCGCTCACCTCTCCTTCTTGCTCGTCGTCAACGTGCTCGTCTCCGCCTCGGTGCTCAGCGCCGCGGCGATCGATCTCGAGCACCTCATCCTGCCAAACGAGCTCACGCTCGGGATGGCTGCGGTATGCATCCTTTCCTCGCCGCTCCGATCGGTGGGCATCAAGGGATCGATCGCCGGCGCCGTCTTGGGTCTCGTGCTCTCGTACCTGCCCTTCGTCATCATCAAGAAGCTTCGCCAGAACGAGAGCAGCATGGGCCTCGGCGACGCGAAGCTCTCGATCATGGCCGGCGCGTGGCATGGGCTCGAAGGGGTCGTCTTCGTGCTCTTCCTCGCGGGGCTGCAGTCCGCGCTCGTCACGCTCGTGATGCGATTGACCAACCTCACCTTCGAGGTGCCCGAGAGCGTGAAGGCCGAGCTCGCCGAGCTGAGGCGCCGCGCCGACGCGGGCGACGAGGAAGCCAAGCGCGACCTCGCCGACGACCCGATGGCGGCCGATCGCACGGACATGCTCTCGATGCGGCTTCCGTTCGGTCCTTTTCTCGCGCTCGCGTGCGTCGAGGTCCTCTTCCTCCGGCGCTGGCTCATCGACCACGTGCTCGGCTGGCTGCTCAGCTAACCAAACGGCCCGGCGATTGCTTCGTCGCAACCATGATTTTCATTCAACTCTCCCAAGAAGATGCCCGCCTCGTATGCGATCAGCTGGGTCGCCAGATGCAGCGACTCGAGTCGGAGCTCGTGCACACCGACAGCCGTGACATGCAACGCGGGCTCGCGGGCGATGTCGCTCGCTTGCGCGCTGTGATCGATCAAATCGAGCGCGTCATTCCGACGCCCGATCTGGAGCTCGTTCGCAACGCCGAGATGCGCTGACGAGCGCGCGCTGTCGTGCCGCTACAGATCGCGCACGGCGCGGCGAAGCGCAAATTTCCCTGGCTCCGTCGCGACGGCGCCCTTCGGGTGATCGTAGGTACCGTCGAGCGCGATCGCGACGAGGCGTGCATCACGCAAGCGGATGCGCGCCTCGCCTTTGACATCCATCCGAATTCCGCTCTGACCTCGCGCGTCGATCGTGATCGCGAAGACGGCGACCGGCCCGTTCTTCGGATCGGCTTCGTCGACGCGTGACAGCACGGCGGTGCCTCTCGTCAGCGTCCACGCGCGCGGATGGATGACGTGAAGCACCGCTCCGGCGAGCTCGTGACGCTCCTCGCCGAACTGCATCGCGATGTCGGGGAGCACCTGATCGATCTGCGTGCGCGTCCCGAGATCCGGAAAGACGTCGAGCACGCGCTGCGCTTCTTCTTCGAGCGCCCCCGTCCCCGACGTGTCGAGCACGTGTGGCTCGATCGCCTGCACGACGTAGGTCTTGCCGTCGATCGACGTCGCCTTGTCGTTTCCCTGATAGCTCTGGACGTTCTTCTCGAAGGCGAGCCGCACCTTCGAGGGCGCCGGGCCGTTCACCTCCAAGATCTCGACGGTGTACTCGGAGACGTATTCGGAGAGCTGCACCGACGCGCCGCCCGGAGCCGACGGATCAGGGTGGCTCGCTTCGCTTCGCGCGTCGACCGAGACCGCCCACTTCGCGCCCACCGCAGGCGGGACTCGACCAAAGCGAACACCGTTCTTCGTGACGCCGGGCTCGGCGCCCGCGCCGCCGCCCGCGATGCGCGGTACCTCGAGCGTGGTTGAAGGTGCCACTATCGGCGAAGTCGGGGCGGGTGTGCACGACGTCGAAACGCCGCAGAAAACGAGCGCGAAGCTCGAGATAGCACCTGCGAAGAGGACTGAACGGCTGTCCTGTTTGGCTAGGCGCAAGATGAACACCACGCTGACCACGTCTCAGGTGTACCCTTTCTGTCTCTCGGATCTGCCATCGAAAGATGAACGATCCTTTCTTGGTGAGGAGAACTAGGCGTGGCGAAGCCCCGGAACGATCGCAACAACGCAGTTACGAAGTTCTGTCTCTCGATGGAGGAGCATCGACGCACCGAGGCAGGTCGCGTCCGCACGGCCAGAGAGTTCGTGTCGAACTTCTTCCCGTATGACGACTCGGGAGCAACCGACAAGATCTTCAACCAGATGCCGCAGGAGGTCCGCGGCCCCGTGCTCTCGCAGTGGGGCATCCGCGGCGCGAAGGCAGCGCTCAAGGACGACGACGAGAAGGTCAAGAACGTCGTCCACGACGCGCTCGTAGCCGGCGACATCGATGAGGCCATCTTCGAAGAAGGTGTGACTGCGCCCATCCTCGTGGATTGGGTCCCGCTCGGCGATTGGTGGTCGTTTTGGCGCCACGGAAAGCTCACGGGCATCGCGATCCAGAAGGCGCTCGCGACCGCGCGTGAGCTCGACCTCATCGACGACCGCTGGTTTCTCGCGAACGTGCAAGGTCGCGGCGGCAAGCTCAAGGGCACCGACGTCGTCTGCGATACGCTCAGCAAGGATCAGATCGTCGCGTGGATGCGAAAGCTCCACGAGTCGGGCGATGGATCGCCCGCTGGCTTGATCGCCGCGCTTGGCTGGGAGACCGTCCTCGCCAAGACCGCGCAAGACGCGCTCTTGTTCGCGCTCGACGCGTTCGCGAAGAAGGCAGGCCTCGTCGCGGAGTCTGCGTCGTCTACCTCCTTGTCGAAGGAGGAGCCGATGAGCCCCTCGACGCGCAGCGCGCACGAAGCACGCACCGATGCGCCGCACAATGGCAGTGACGAGCGCGAGAGCCGCGACAGCGGCTTGCCAGTCGCCATCCCGGACATCCCGGCGATCGACTCGGCCGACGACGACGAACCTCCATCGACTCCGAGCGCAGGAGAAAACGCGATCTGGGGCAGCTCGGGCGAGAGCCCCAAGCTCGTCGAGGCGCGCGCCAAGATGATGGAGATGCTCGGCGGCGCCGCCGATCGCCCGCCTTCTTCGTCGCAAGAAGGATGGGTCGCGTCCGACATTCCCGAGAAGCCGTCTGCGCTCGAGTGGCCCGAGCCGCCGCCGATCGTCGCCGACGACAAAGGCGGAGGCGCACCTCCGCTACCGAAGAAGAACCCCGCGCCCACGCCACGTCGCTAAGGACACGCCGGCGTCTCGCGAATCCACTGCTCGATCGCCGCGACTCCGGTCTCGTCGACGACATGGCTCGCGAGCGGCGGCATTCGATTCTGATCGAGCGCGCGCATCCGAAGCGCGAGGATCGACTTCGTCGGGTCTCCTGGCATGACGATCTTCGCGTCCGCGACGCCTAGATTTCCGGCCTGCGGTGACGCGTTGCAGATGCGTGCGTCCTTGAACGCGCGGTCGATCCGAAGGTCGAACGTCGCCGCTCCGGTGCCGCTGCCTTCGCGATGGCACACGCCGCAGTTGGAGTGCAGGTAACCGCGCGCGCGCTCCTCGCTCGACGCGCCCGCGGTGTCGGCGGCGCGAAGCGGAGGAAAGGCGTCCTTGTTGATCGGCGACGCGAGCACGCTCTCGAAGCGATCGAGGACGCCGTCGTGATTGAGCTGACGCGCCTCGAGGCCGAGCGTGAAGCCCGCCGCTTGCGTGTGGCACGCGAAGCACTCGCCACGCGACGGGAAGTACCAAGACCCTCCCGCCGCGAGCGGCTTCGTCTTGCTGTCGTCGAGGAGAAGCGCCTCGGTGCCTTCGTCATTCCATTCGTACGAGAAGCCGGCCCACGAGGAGTCTGGATATCGAACGAAGAGCCGCGTCTCGATCTTCTTCCCGCCGACCGTGAACGTCTTTACCGCCGACGATCCGACCGGGACGTCGAAGTCACCGTCGGGGAGGACGGTGATCTTTCCACCTTCCGGCACGAAGAGCCATCGGTCCTTCTGCGCGCCGTCGGACCAGAGCGGGCTCGCCACCGTGTAAGGGATCGCCGTCGCTGGCGCGACGGTGGGGTTCGCCGGATCGATGCAGCCCGTCGCGGTGAGTCGAAGACCTGGCGTGCCGTCCGAAGGCGGGGTGGGATTAGGCGGCGCGAGCTGCATGATGTGACCGCCGACGTAGTCCGCGACGTACACCTCGCCATCGGCGTCCTGCCCGAAGGTGGAGATGCGAAGGCTCGACCCGGTGAGGAGCATCGGCTGCGAAGAGAGCGCGTCGACCGCCCAGATGTTGCCTGAGCCGAAGTCGCCGTAGATGAATTTGCCGGCGAGCGATCGCAGCTTCTTGCCGCGATACACGTAGCCGCCCGACGTGCTGATGCCCTCGTTGCGGCCGTACTCGGCGACGGGCTCGATGAAGCCCTCGGTCGGGCACGAGGTCGCGTTGTAGCAGTGCTTGCCTTCGCGGATGTTCCACCCGTAGTTGCCGCCGAGGACGATGCGATCGATCTCCTCGAAGCTGCTCTGCCCGACGTCGCCACACCAGAGATCGCCGGTCTCCTTGTCGAAGCTCCACTTCCACGGATTGCGAAGTCCGTAGGCGAAGATCTCCGGGCGGCCGCCGCCGTTCGCGAACGGATTGGTCGGCGGGATTTTGTAGGGATCGTTTGGCGGGCTTGGATCGATCCGGAGCATCTTGCCGAGGAGGACGTCTTTGTTTTGCCCGTTGCCGCGCGGGTCTCCGCCGGAGCCGCCGTCGCCGAACCCGATGTAGAGCATCCCGTCCGGACCGAACGCGATGTGACCGCCGTTGTGGTTCGAGAAGGGCTGGTCGACCTTCAAGACGAGCTTCTCGCTCGCAGGATCGAACGTGTTGCCGCCGTCTTTGCTCGTCAGGCGCGCGATGATCGACTGGAAGACCGCCTCCGGCTTCTTGTCGACGTCTTGTGTATAATACACGTACGCAAACCCGTTCTCGGCGAACTTCGGATCGAAGGCGAGGCCGAGCAGGCCGGCCTCACCGCCCGAGACGATGCGGCTCGCGACGTCGAACACGACCGTGGGCGCGCCGCCTCCAGGCGGAAGCACCTTGATGACGCCTTGCTGCTCGACGACGTAGAAGCGATTGCCGGGTCCGAAGACGATGTCGACAGGCGTCGTGAACGTCGTGTCTCCGAACGGCGCCGCCGCGGCGAGCACGACGCCTCCGGTCGGCTTCGGCGGAGGATTGCAGAGCGTATGCGGCGGCTCCGGAGCCGGATCGTCACCGCACGCAAACGCCAGCGCCGCCGCGATCGCGGTGGCGATCGCGGTCGAGATCGTCAGCGCGAAGGCGCGACGCGGCTTGGTTCGATGTCCGTAAGGCGCAAGAGAAGGCACCGGAGAAGGATGCCAGGTCTCGAGCGATTTCAGTAGCCCGGAGGAAGCACGACGTTCTGCAGCGGCGTGTGATCGTAGGGGCAGTTCGACGTGTCGGTCTCCCCGTTGCGCTCGTTGCAGCGCTTCACGGGGCCGTTCAGGTAGTCGAGGTAGAGGTCGTGGTAGCCAGGCATGCCTGGCGCGAACGCGCGATCCGGTCGCGCCGCGCCCCACGAGTTCTTCACGCGGAGGAACTGCACCTCGGTGCCCGACTCGAGCGCGCGCGCGAGGAGCGCCTTGTCTGCCGGCTTGTTCGGGTCGAGCGTCACGCCCGCCTTGAGGACCGTCCCATCCGGGAGCTTCGCCTGGTAGTCCTCGAGCACGGTCATGTGACCGCCCTGGCGCCCAGGTCCGAATTCGTTGAGCGTCCCGAGGTTGAAGGAGCCCTTCAGCGGAGACTCTCGGTTCTCCATCGCGTTGAAGTCGACGAACCAGGTGATGACGACCGGCTGGGCGTCGTGGAGCGCCTTCTGCACGCGAAGGAGGAACGCGCGCTTGTCGGTCGGCGAGTAGTACGCCTGACGCCATTCGGTCATCGCGTTCGTGAGCTTCTTCGTGACCATCGGACGACCAGGCCCCGATGTGTATGCGACGTCGAAGTCCTGCGCGCGAAGGATCGGCGTCCCTGCGTTGCTCGCCGAGGAGGAGAACGTCTTCGTCACGCCCTCGCCGAACGCGGAGCTCAGCATCGCGATCTGCTCGGCGCCGAGGCCCCAGGCGCGGTCCATCTCGGCGCGCACCTTCTTCTTGTCACGACGTGCGGCCGGGTCCTTGAGGACGCCGCTCTTCAGCGACTCGTTCAGCGTGTCGAGCGCGAGCTTCTGACGCGACGACATCTCGTTCTGGGTATCGGCGAAGACGAAGTCCTTCTCCGCGACGAGACCGTACTTCTTGATGATGTTGTTCGCCGTCGTCCAGTTGCCGCCGGTCGAGATCGAGGTCGAGAAGCCGCCCGCGATCTGATCGAACCAGTGCCAGTACGTCCAGTACGACTGCGAGATGTCGAAGTCCTCGCCCGTCGCGGACTTGTGCATCGACTCGACCCAGCTCGCGTGCGCGTAGATCCAGCAGTTGCCGATCGACTGCCGCTCGACGTCGGTCTGCGCGACGTTGACGATCTCGTTCTCGTCGTTCGTCGTCGCGGACTCGTCCACGAGGTCGGAAGCGCAGCCCGACGCGGCGCTGATCAAGGAGAGGCAAAGAGGGAGGAGAAAGCGGAGCTTCATGATGCTTAAGTCATGATGCATATGTAGGTGCATGTCCACCCCAATCCGCCATTGTAGGAATACGCAACAGTATTGATTTTACATGACAATTCGGCGTCCGACCTGGGGCACGGACGCACCATTTCGCGCTTTTTCAAGACCGCGTCTGGTTTTCGGCGGCCGCCGGCGCGACCGCGCGTCGAGCCTGCATCTTTCGGTTGTGAGAACCGAGCAACGCCTCTTCCGTCTCCTCGCCCTCGTCATCATGTTGGTGAGCCAAGCGTGCTCGAGCTCGCCTGGCTCGTCCGAAGAGCCGACGTCAACGACACCGACCATCGATCCCACGACGGCGTCGGCGGATGTGGGCCCCGAAGGTGGAACGATTCGACATGCATCGGGCGCGGAGTTGATCGTTCCGCCGGGTGCGCTGAGCGCGCCGGCGCATCTGACGTTGAGCGGCGAGCTCAGCCCAAGAAGCGATGCGCTCCACGCGACGGTCATCGGCGGCGCGATCGAGGCAGGTCCTGAAGGACAAACCTTCCTGAAGCCCGTCGAGCTTGTCCTCCCCATCGATCCTGCGCTCGTGCCGGCCGGGGGTGATGCCACGCACGCGCAAATCTTCACGGCTCCGCACGGGTCGAGCGACTTCTCCGCGATCGACTCGCACGTCGATCTGGCGTCCCGCACGATCCGCGCACGCACCATCCACTTCTCGCAGTTCATCCCTGCGATCAACCCAAACCCCCTCTTCATCCTCGAGCCAGAGGCATATGCGCTGCCCGCAGCGACCACGGGAGTCCCCTACTCCACAACGTTCGTGGCGAGCGGAGGCACGGGTCCCTACACGTGGTCGCTCTCGAGCGGCTCGTTGTCGGCCGGTCTCTCGATCACGAACGACACGCTCTCGGGCACACCGACGACCGCGGGTGGGAATGTCTTCTTCATCAATGCTGCCGATATGATCGGAAACGCCGTTCAAAAAGCATTCCTCCTCAACGTGATGGCCGCGAATCCCGTCCCGGTCTTGACGTCCATCACACCTTCCTCCGCGTTTGCAGGGAGCCTCACAGTGACGGTCACGCTTCGGGGAAGCGACTTCATCCCGGCGTGCGAAGCTCGATGGGACGGCGCTCCGCTCCCTACCACGTTCGTCAGCGATACAGAGCTCACCGCGACGATCGACGCTGCGTATCTGACGACGCCAGGCTCCCACGTGGTGCTCGTTGCAGCTCCGCCTCCGGGTGGAGGATCGAGCGCCGGCTCTGCGTTCGAAGTCATGGCAGGCAACCCGGTTCCCACGATCGACTCCATTTTCCCGACGAACCTTCCGCTGTCGACCGTCGACACCCAGATCACGGTCCAGGGCTCGAACTTCAGCGCTCTCACGTCCGCGACGATCGACAACCAAGGGATCTCGACCTTCTTCGTCTCGAGCACGCAGCTGTACGCGACGATCCCTGCCTCGTATCTCGCGACGGCGTCCCTCCTCCACATCAACGTCTACAACCCGCCGCCGGGTGGCGGTTTCGGTCCAGCGACGGTTCCGCTGCAGGTTGGAGCTCCCGTAGCGCCCAATCCGGTGCCAGTGCTGTCATCCATCACTCCGGCCTCGACGTACGTGAACAAGAACGGCGTCACGCTCACGATCACAGGCGTCGACCTCGCCGCCAACGGGCAAGTTCTTTTTGATGGGACTGCGCTCGTGACCACAGTGACGAGCACCACGAGCGCCACCGCTGTGGTTCCAGCCTCGCTCTTGACGGCGACAGGGTCGTTTTTGGTGACCTTCACGAACCCCACGCCAGGTGGTGGAACGAGCGGAGCCCGCGCTTTCCTCGTCACCCCTCCTCCGCTGAGCTGCGCGGACGCTCAAGCAGCGGCCAAGAGCCCAGCAAACAACATCTGCGACCCCTACGATCAGGTGCAGTGTGGCGTCACTTCGCCGTACTGCCAAGACATCGCCGGCGCCAAGGTCCAGGTGTCCTACGTCTGCACGTGCGCGGCAACGAACGGTTTCCCCACCTGGAGCTGCCTCACGGGGCATCAGCCGTGCCCGTTCTGATGCCATGACGCGCCCACGCGCCACTTGATCAGCCGAACACGATGCCTTGCGCGAGCGGGAGGTCCTTCGAGAAGTTCACGGTGTTCGTCGCCCGGCGCATGTAGCTGCGCCATGCGTCGGAGCCCGACTCGCGACCGCCGCCGGTCTCCTTCTCGCCGCCGAACGCGCCGCCGATCTCCGCGCCGCTCGGACCGATGTTGACGTTCGCGATCCCGCAGTCGCTTCCCTCGGCGGAGACGAAGCGCTCGGCCTCTCGCAGATCGTTCGTGAAGATGCACGACGAGAGGCCTTGCGGGACGTCGTTCTGCATCGCGATCGCCTCGTCGAGATCGCGGTAGCTCATCGCGTAGAGGATCGGCGCGAACGTCTCCTCGCGCACGACCTCGCTCTGCTTCGGCATCCGCACGATCGAAGGCTTCACGTAGTAGCCCTCTTCGCATCCCGGCACCGCCACGCGCTCGCCGAAGGAGACCGCGCCGCCTTCCTTCTTCGCGCGGGCGAGCGCAGACTGCATCGCCTCGAAGGCGCTCTTGTCGATGAGCGGACCGACCAGCGTCGCGGCCTCGCGTGGATCTCCGACGCGGATCTGCGCATACGCCTTCTCGACGCGCGCCGTGAGCTCGTCGTGGATGCTCGCATGCGCGATCAAGCGGCGAAGCGTGGTGCATCGCTGGCCGCACGTGCCGGCCGCGCTGAACAAGATCGCGCGGGTGGCGAGGTCGAGATCGGCGGAGGGCGCGACGATCATCGCGTTGTTGCCGCCGAGCTCGAGCAACGAACGGCCAAAGCGCGCGGCGACACGCGGCGCGACCGCGCGGCCCATGCGCGTCGAGCCGGTCGCGCTGACGAGCGGCACACGTCGATCGTCCACGAGTCGCTCGCCCACGCTGGCGCCGCCTTGGACCACCGCGGAGAGCCCGTCCGGCACGGAGCTGCCGGTCTCCTTCGTGAAGCGCTCACAGGCGCGGAGGAAGAGCGACTGGCAGGCCGCCGCCGTGAGCGGCGTCTTCTCCGAGGGCTTCCACACGACCGCGTTCCCGGTGACGACGGCGAGCGCGAAATTCCAGGCCCACACGGCGACGGGGAAATTGAACGCGCTGATGACGCCGACAACGCCGAGCGGATGCCACGTCTCGCTCATGCGATGCCCGGGACGCTCGCTCGCGATCGTCAAGCCATAGAGCTGGCGCGACAGACCACACGCGAAGTCGCAGATGTCGATCATCTCCTGCACCTCACCGCGTGCCTCGGCGACGATCTTTCCCGCTTCGATCGTCACGAGCGACGCGAGCGTGTCCTTGTCTTTGCGCAGCTCGTCGCCGAACAACCGAATGAGCTCGCCGCGCCGAGGCGCCGGGACGCTGCGCCACGCGAGAAACGCCTCGTGGGCGCGCCCGATCGCGACGTCGACGTCGTGCTCGCTCTGCGTATGGACACGCGCCGTGATCGATCCGTCGATCGGCGACCGCGCGGCGAGATCCCCCGTGCGTGAAGACTGCGGGTCGAGGGCGAGCGCTGCGAGGAGCTTGTCGAGCTGCATGGTGCGGCGCTCTTACCGCTTCGCCTCGGAGCGATCAATCGTGGCGACCGAGCGTCTTTTGCCGTGCGTCCGCGCGTCAGGCGGCGCGACGACCCCACGAGAGCGAGCGCACGAGCTCGGCGAGGAGGACGCGCGCGCTGAGATCGTTCGGATCGAGACGGGCGGCCTCGTCGAGATCGCATCGCGCGGCGGCGAGCCATCGATCGCGCTCGTGCGTGCAGCCCGCGCGGGCGGCGCTCTGCATCGCGGCGGCCGCGCGGAGGAGCCTCGGCTCCGAGGCGCGGGGCATGAACGCGCACGCCATGTCGAGGGTGTCGCGGCGGCACGCGGGCCCGACGACCATCGCCATCGCCGTGCGGTCGGCCCACGCGCCGTCGGCGCGGGCCGAGACGAGGCGCATGCATGCGGGGAGGATGTCGCCGCGCTCGGCGGTCTTCGCGTAGGCGGCGATCTCGTGGCGTGCGATCGAGCCCGTCGTCGTGATGCTCATTTCGGTCATCGTCATCCCCGTCGCTGCAGCAGTGGTCGGCATCATCGAGGGTGACTTCGGTGCTTCCACGCCTTCGGATGCAGCGCAGGTCACGCTTTTCTGAAATGCCGTCGTTGCCGCCCTGCCCGTTGGTGGCGAGGCGCGGTCCAGAGCAATTTGGACGTAATTTCAAGATCTTGGAGATACGACCGGGGCTGCCTTGTCCGATGGCTACCGACTGCTACATTGCGCGCGCTTCGCGACACGTGGGGTGTGCGTCTACTGACGCCCTCCGTCCATGTGCTCTAAGTGGCTGAATCTTATCAACTTCACGGTTGGCGAACGTCTTGCTGAGCGTGGGCGCGACTTTCAAAGGGAGTGACCGAATGAGGCGTGTTTCCCGCATCTTTCTTCTGAGCGCCGTGTTCGTGGCGGCCTGTGGCTCGGACCCTGTCTCCACCACAGACCCCACGCAATCCTCGTCCGGCAACGAGCCGATCGGCTCGTCGGGCGGTGAGGATCCGAGCGGTGACCCTGCCTCGAGCAGCGGCAGCAGCGGCAAGCCGAAGAACCCGAACAACCCGGACGATCCGAACGACACGAGCGGCATCGTCATCGACATGCGCGCCGACACGAATCGTGACGGCACGATCTCGTTCGACGGCACCGCCGACGACGACGGCGAAGACGTTTGGGATGCGAAGCACGGCGCGGTGTTCCTCGCGAACATCGACGATGACGAAGAGGCGTGCGATCCGAACAAAGACGACATCGATCTGCCGAAGTGCAACGACGCGGCCGACGAGGTCGTCAACGGCACCGACGACGCGCTCGACCTCGCCCGCATCAAGACGAAGCCCTTCGCCAACGCGCCTGCCGGCTCGAGCGCCACGATCTCGTGGACCAACGGTGATCGCGTTCGCCTCTTCCAGGTGAAGGGCACGCAGTACAACGTCGTCGAGTCCGGGTTGAAGGTCGCGATCGATGACCTCAAGGCCGGCGTCGAGCTCGCGATCGAAGGCAAAGACATCGTCCGCGACAAGGCGTTGTGGGACGGCTACGTCGACGTGACGTACACGATCAACTCGGGCGGACAGACGCGCACGGACAAGGTCCGCATGCGCATCGCGCCGCTGCTCACGTCGCACCATCTCTCGCCCGGCGAGAGCACGTGGGTGTCCTCGTTCAACAACGCGGGCAACCAAGCGATGCGCGCGGATCTCGCGACAGCGCTCGCGGCCGCCGGTCGTCCGGCCTACCAAGGCATCAACACGACGGACTCGTGGGCCCAGGATTATTGGGAGACGGGCTTCATGTCGATGCCCGGCCCGAACGGCGAGCAGCACGCGATCCGCGTCGGCATTCGCTCGGCGAACGAGCAAGGGTCGTCCGCCGCGAACCCCCTCCGCCGCGCCGGCCGCGTCGTCTTCCAGCTCCGCGGAAAGGATTTCGCGGGGATCCAGGAGTACGACAAGACCCGTAACGGCAAGTTCGACACGCTGAACTCGTTCGGCAACTTCGAGACGATCCCGCCCTACACGAACGGCACCGACAGCTACCCGCTCGGTCGCGTCATTCGCGGGCAAACGGCGACGTACTACCCGGACAAGGTCTTCCAAAAGATGATCGAGTCCCAGCTCATTCAGGCGCCGCTCTACATCGACACGTCGTGGCTGCTCGTCGGTCACGTCGACGAGACGCTCTCCTTCATCAAGGCGAGCTCGCCGCGTGGCTGGGTGCTCCTCGTCAACGACGCCGCGATGGCGAAGCAGATGCTCCAGGCTCAGGTCGACGCCGGGCGCGGAAGCCTCCCGATGCACGTCGGCAAGTTCTGGTCGAACAACCAGTCTGCGCAGGTGACGATCAGCCAGGTGCTGAGCGACACCGACGTCATGAGCACGAGCGCGGAGGCGGTCACCGAGGTCAACGGTCAGCTCGCTGTCATCAAGCAAGCCACTGGCCTCACGGACGCGGAGATCATCCACATCCCGTACCTCCACATGACGATCAGCGGCGCGTCGATCGCCTACCAGCCCGGCATGGTGAACGGCATCTACATCTCGGACAC
>JBGAFW010000127.1:0-22243 GCA_044227045.1 Labilithrix sp. | reverse complement strand
CGTGCGCCCTTCGCGTCGCCGAACGCCGGCTCGCCGTCTTCGCTCTTGCCGGCGTAGTCGTCGTTCCAGTTGTAAAAGCTGCCGCTCCACTTCGTGTAGTCGGCGAGGAACGCGTCGAGCTCGGGCGGCGGGTCCTTCATGATCGCTTCGAAGCGCGCGACCGAGGCCCACATGCATCGTTGGCCGTGCTCGCTCCCGATCGACCAGTCGTGATCAGCGCTCTTTCCGCCGCCCCATTTCTGAAACCAGTCGACGCCGTAGAGGGAAGCCTTCTCGCCGCGCGCGCCCGTGCCCGCGCTGCTCTTCGGAGCTTTGACGTTCTGTCCGAAGACGACGTGCTCTTCGTCCACGTTCTTCACCGCCGCGCGAATCGCGACGAGCGACTGCTCGTCGTCGGTGAGATCGGCGGTGCCCTGCGCGACGTCGTCCTCGGCTGCTTGGGAGGTGCAGCCCGCGGTCCACAGACCAACGAAGAAGAGGGCAACGAGGGAAGAGCGCATGAACAGCTCCATCATTTGCATACATCGAACCACGTCTAACGCTGTTGTAGCTGTAACAATATCGCGTAGTTGGAGAGTCGAATTGCGCGACCGACGCCAACCGTGAGGGAACGTCGAACCATCCTCAGGCCCCACCCGTGGGTGGTCGGCGTCGGGCGGCAAGAGACACCGTGGACACGGATCACCCGCGAGATCGCGCGCGCCCATGCTCGGCTCGAGCGCTCTCTTCCCGCGAAGTCGCGCGCCTTCGTGCGCAACATCCTCACGCCGCGCGTTGGAGCGGCGCTTGCTGAAGAGAGTCGCAGGACCATGTTGACGATTCACAAACGTGACTGGCTGCTCCTGCGCGGACGACTGCGCGCGCACGCAGCCCTGAAGGTGCTTCCCTGCTTTGCCGCGTGCTCGTTCGTCGACGCGACGTCTGCCACCAACGAGGAGAGCGCGCCGAGCGCGGACGCGGAGTAGAGCGCGTCCTCGTGGTCGCCGAAGCGGAGCCGGTCTCCGCGTGCGCAAGTGAATAGGGGAGGAGGGAGGGCGTCTAAGGCCCACTTCCGCGCCTGCGATGGGAACGCATGGCCAAGAGGCCGTGCGTTACGTCGCCGTGCGCCGAATCCTTCCTCTCTTTCTTCACGGAGTCGCGCCATGCAGTATCGCGTTCGTCTCGTTAGCCTCCTTGCCTCTTCGTTGTTCGTGGCGGCGAGCGTCTTCGCTTGCACCACCGAAACCGAAGCGGTCCCCACACCGACGGGCGATCAGGCGCCGGCCGATCCGACGGGAGAAGGGGACGGTGAGCCGACGGGCGAGGAGCCGGCCGCGGCGGGCGACGCGGGGACGACGAAGAAAGACAGCGGCACCAAAGACTCCGGCGCGCCAGTGAAAGACTCCTCCGCGCCGACACCCGACGGCGATCCACGCCGCCGCCGCCGCCGCCTCCGCCGCCCCCGCCGCCGCCTCCTCCTCCGCCTCCGACGTGTGTCGACGGAACGCAGTTCGCGTGCACCGGCAGCGGAGGAACGTGGAACGGCACGCAGTGCTGCTTCAGCGGACCGGTCTCGTGCGGAGATGCCGTCACCGAAGACAAGTGCCGGACGAATACGCCTGCGAACGAGATCTGGACGGGCACGAAGTGCTGCGTTCGAAACAAGGTGACGTGCACCGCAGGCACCTCGAGCTACTGCACGCTCTACACGTACGCGCATTGGTGGGACGGGCAGTGCTGCGTCAACGGCGAGGAGACGTGCGCGGACGGGACGTATTCCTACTGCAACGGCGCGAACGGTACGTACACCGGATCGAAGTGCTGCCTCGGCGGCAAGTGGACGTGCGACAAGCCGTTCACGTCGGGCGGGAGCTGCCCGAGCGGCTACACGAAGTCGACCGGCTCGTTCTGCTGCAAGCCTCAGTGAGCGGTTAGACGCGCACGATCTCCTCACGCAGAAACGTGAGGAATGCACGCAAACGCGGGAGCGCGCGTCGCGACACCGGATGCACGGCGTTCACGATCGTGGCGCCGCTGTCGAAGTCGGCGAGAAGGTACGCGAGCCTTCCTTCACGAACCTCGCGCACGACCATGAAGTCGAGCACCTGCGCGATCCCGCCGTCGGCGAGCGCCGCGCTTACGAGCATGTCACCGCGATCGACATCGATCGGTCCCTTCACGTGGATCGACGTCCTCCCAAACGACCACGGACGCGGCTTCCCTCGCGGCGGTAGGAAGCGGATGCACGCATGCCCTTCGAGATCGTCGGGTGAGCGGGGGACGCCACGTCGCGCGAGGTAGGCCGGGGAAGCGACGGTGACCCAACGCGGCTCGAGCAGCGGATGAGCGATGAGATCTTCGTCGTCGATCTTTCCGACACGAACAGCGACATCGACTTCTTCCTCCGCGAAGCGCACGACGCGATCCGACAAGCGAAGCTCCGCCCGGACCGAGGGATGGCGCGAGACGAAGCGCGTGATCGCTGGCGCGACGAGCGGAGCCAAGATCGGTGACGCCGAGGCGATGAGCGTGCCTTGGATGGCACTCTTCGTCACGAGGAGCTCGCTCTCGCCGATGCGCATCTGGGCGTACGCCTCACGGCATCGCGTCGCGTACGAGGCGCCTTCGGGGGTGAGTCGCACGGTCCGCGTCGTACGCTCGAGGAGGCGCACACCGAGCCGCTCCTCGAGTCGCTGGATCGTGCGCGACACCGCCGCGGGCGTGACGCCGAGGACCTCGGCGGCGCGGCGGAAGCTCAGGGTCTCCGAGACGCGAAGGAAGGGGAGGATGCCATCGAAGGGATCGTGGGGATGGGTCGACGCGCTCGAAGGCGCGGGGTTTTCGCCGCGATTGTTTACCACATGTCAACAGTGCGGTAGCTCGACATGAATTGTCAACGCCGGCGCGCTGGCTTACTCATGAAGTGTCTCGAACAGGACACGTTCCCACGGCGACGAGATCGCCAAGAAGGAAAGAGAAGAGAAGATGAAGATCGGAATCTTTGGCACGGGCATGGTGGGCGAGACGATCGGAGACAAGCTCGTGGCGCTTGGTCACGAGGTGAAGATGGGCGGTCGCTCGAAGGCGAACGAGAAGGGCTCGGCGTGGGCGGCGAAGGCCGGCGCGAAGGCCTCCTATGGGACGTTCGAGGACGCGGCCGCGTTCGGCGAGATCGTCTTTCACTGCACGAAAGGCGAGGGCGCGGTGGACGCGGTGAAGTCCGCGAAGGCCACGTTGAAGGGCAAGATCCTCATCGACATCACGAACCCGCTCGACTTCTCGAAGGGGTTCCCGCCGTCGCTCTTCGTCAGCAACACCGACTCGCTCGGCGAGCACATCCAGCGCGAGGTGCCCGACACGCTCGTGGTGAAGACCCTCAACACCATCAACTGCAAGGTGATGGTCGACCCGTCCCTCGTGGGTGGGGACAGCGACGTCTTTCTCAGCGGAAACGATGCGGGCGCGAAGGCGACCGTCCGGAGCTTTCTGGTCGAGCAATTCAAGTGGAAGAACGTGATTGACCTGGGGGACATCACGACGGCCCGCGGCACGGAGTCCTACCTTGCGCTCTGGATTCGCCTCATGGGCGCGGTGAAGACCGCGGATTTCAACGTGAAGATCGTGAAGAAATAATCCGGATTCGTCGAAACCGTACCCGATTCTCTGGCATCCGTAGGATGATCGGCCTGTGCAGCACAGGCACGACTCCATCATGCGAACGGCCGTATTTCTGTCCTCGTTTTGTGGGGGGCTTCTCCTCCTCTCGTCCCTCTCCGCCTGCAAAAAGCCGGAGGGAGGCGAGACGCAGCTCACCTCGGCGAAGACGGAGATCCCGCCGGTCAAGGTCCAGACCGCGACCGTGGTCGAGCGGCCGATGCCCGAGTTCCTCGTCTTGACGGGCACGCTCAAGGCGAGCCAGGAGTCCGAGGTCGCGGCCGACGCTGCCGGCAAGGTGACCGCCACGTTCGTCGAGCGTGGTCAACGCGTGAAGCAAGGCGACACGCTGGCCATCCTCGACGCGCGGGGCGCCTCGATCACCGCCACGGCGATGAACGCGCAGACGCAGCTCGCGAAGGCGCAGCTCGAGCAGGCCCAGCGCGAATGTGAGCGCGTCAAGGCGCTCAAGGACAGCGGGGCGATCTCGCAAGCCGAATACGATCGCGTCACCTCGCAATGCCAGACGACGCAGTGGTCGGCGGCGGCGGCGCAGGCGCAGCAGCAGAACGCGCAGAAGATCGTCGGCGACTCCGTCATCCGCGCCCCCTTCTCCGGGATGATCGGCGAGCGTTACGTGAACGTCGGTCAATACGTTCAGCCGAACACCCGCATCGCGTCGCTCTACACGCCCGATCCGCTTCGGCTCGAGCTCACCGTCCCGGAGGCCAACGTCTCCGGCCTGAAGCCCGAGCAGGCGGTGGTGTTCAACGTCTCGGCGTTCGGCGACGCGAAGTTCACCGGCACGGTGAAGTTCATCAGCCCGAACGTCCGCCCGACCACACGCGACCTGGTCATCGAGGCCTTCTGCCCCAACACTGACGGCAAGCTGAAGCCCGGCATGTTCGCCGTCGCGAAGCTCGAGACCTCCGAGAAGCCCCAGCTCGCGGTCCCCTCGAACGCGATCGTGAAGGAGGGCGAGACGACGAAGACGTTCGTCGTCGTCGACAAGCACATCAACGAACGCATCGTCCAGCTCGGGGGAGACAAAGATGGAATGACGACCGTGCTCGTCGGCCTCAAGGCGGGCGAGTCGGTCGTGGTGTCACCCAGCCCCGACGTGCGCGACGGCGCGCCGGTGCAGTAGGGCAGGGGTCGCACCATGCAGTGGCTTGCAGAGATCTGCGTCAAGCGACCGATCTTCGCGACGGTCCTCGTCCTGCTCATTTCGGTCATCGGCCTCGCCGGTTACCGAAACCTCGGGCTCGATCGCTTCCCGAACATCGACATCCCGATCGTCGTCGTCATCACGCGCTTGCCTGGCGCGGCGCCAGAAGACGTCGAGACCGAGATCACGGAGAAGATCGAGGAGGCGTGCAACACGATCAGCGGCATCGACGAGATGACGTCGATCACGAACGAAGGCGTCTCGCAGGTCGTCATCCGCTTCGTCCTCGAGAAGAACACCGACGTCGCCTCGCAAGAGATCCGCGATCGCCTCCAGCTCATCGTCCCGGATCTTCCGAAGGGGATAGACCTGCCCACCGTGCAGAAGCTCGATCCGGACGCTTCGCCCGTCATCTATTTCGCCCTGAAATGGCCAGGGAAGCCCATTCAGGAGGTCACCGAGCTCGCGGACAAGCGCGTGCGTCGCCACTTCGAGTCGGTGAACGGCGTCGGTCAGGTCGCGATCGTCGGCGGGCAGAAACGCCAGATCAACGTGTGGCTCGATCCGGTGCGCATGCGCGCCGTCAACGTCACGTCCCTCGACGTGCAACGCACGATCGGCTCGCAGAACCTCACGATGCCGGGCGGTCGCGTCGACACCGGCCCAGAGCAGCTCACGCTCCGTATTCTCGGTCGCGTCGAGAAGCCCGATCAGATCGGCGATCTCGTCGTCCGGCAAGAGTCGGGACACTCGATCCGCGTCCGTGACGTCGCACGCGTCGAAGACGGAGGAGAAGAGGCGCAAAGCGCCGCGATCCTCAACGGCGAGCCTGCGGTCGTCCTCGCGATTCGAAAGCAGTCCGGATCGAACACCGTCGCCGTCGTCGACGCGGTCAAGGAGCGCCTCGAAGATCTCAAGAAGACGCTCCCCGCCGGCGCGACCGTGGAGATGGTGCGCGACGACTCGGGCGTCATTCGCACGAGCATCGACGGCGTGAAGGAGCACCTCGTGCTCGGCGCCATCCTCGCGGCGTTCGTCGTCTTCTTGTTCCTCGGCAACGTGCGCAGCACGATCATCGCCGCGGTCGCGATCCCGGTCAGCATCGTCGGCACGTTCGCGGCGATGTGGGGCTTTGGCTTCACCCTCAACACGATCACGCTCCTCGCGCTCGCGCTCGCGGTCGGTATCGTCATCGACGACGCGATCGTCGTCCTCGAGAACATCTTCCGCTACGTCGACGAGAAGGGCTATTCGCCGAAGAAAGCGGCCGTCGCGGCGACGAAGGAGATCGGCCTTGCCGTCCTCGCGACCACGCTGTCGCTCATCGCGGTCTTCATGCCGGTCGCGTTCCTCGGCGGCATCCCGGGGCGCTTCCTCAAGAGCTTCGGCCTCACGATGGCGTTCTCGATCGCCATCTCGCTGTTCGTGAGCTTCTCGCTCACGCCGATGATGACGTCGAAGTGGCTCAAGCCCAAGATCGAGGGCGCGAGAAAGCCGCTCGGTGAGCGCGTCACCGACTTCGTCTACCGCCCGATCGAGCGCTTCTACATGGTCGTCCTCCGCTTCGTCATGAAGCGACGCTGGGTCGTCATCGTCGCGTGCGGCCTCGCGCTCGGCTCGTGCGTCCCGCTCGGCGGCGCGGCGAACAAGGGCTTCTTGCCCGTCAACGACGAGGCGCACTTCGAGATCACCGTTCGCACACCCGAAGGCACGAGCCTCTCGCAGACGTCGCTCATCACCGAGCGCATGGCGCGCGAGCTGCGAAAGTGGCCCGAGGTCGCGCGCACGCTGATGACGATCGGCGACGACAACGCCCGCACGCAGAACCTCGGGCGCATCTACGTCCGCCTCGTCGATCCCGAGCGTCGCAAGCTCTCGCAGGCCGAGCTCATGGATAAGGCTCGCCGTGAGATCACGTCGAAGCAAGACAAGAGCTTCCGCATCAACGTGCAGGAGGTCGCCGCCTTTGGTGGCGGTGGCTTCTCGACCGCGAAGATCCAGTACACGATCCGTGGCCCCGACCTGAAGAAGCTCGAAGAGGCCACCGGACACGTCACCGAGAAGCTGAAGAAGGTCCCCGGCGCGGTCGACGTCGACTCGTCGCTCATCACCGGCAAGCCCGAGATCGGCGTCATCATCGATCGCCCGCGCGCCGCCGACCTCGGCGTCTCCGTCGCCGACACCGCCGCGGCGCTCCGCTTGCTCGTCGACGGTGACAAGGTGTCCGCCTACGAAGAGAAGGGCGAGCAGTACGACGTACGCGTGCGCGCCGATCGCGAGTACCGCGCGGACTCGATCGGCCTCGAGATGCTCACCGTCCCCTCGCAACGGCTTGGGCTCGTGCCGCTGCGAAGCGTCGTCGATCTCAAGCGAGGCACGGGGCCTGCGCAGATCAACCACCTCAATCGCCAGCGCGTCGTCACGATCTTCTCGAACGTGAAGCCAGGCGTGAGCGAAGGAAAGATCGCCGACGAGGTCGCGCGGATCGTTCGCGAGGAGAAGCTTCCCGCCGCGTATACCGCAGAGCCGACGGGTCAGACGCGTGAGATGGGCCGCGTGTTCAAGAGCTTCGCGCTCGCCGTGCTCCTCTCGTTCATCGTCATGTACCTCGTCCTCGCGGCGCAGTTCGAGTCGTGGCTCCACCCGATCACGATCCTCCTGTCACTCCCGCTGACCTTGCCGTTCGCGATCCTGTCGATCATCATCTTCCGGCAAGCGATCGACCTCTACTCGATCCTCGGCATCCTCGTGCTCTTCGGCGTCGTGAAGAAGAACGCGATCTTGCAGATCGATCACACCAACCAGCTGCGGGCGCATGGGCTCCCGCGCGACGAGGCGATCCTCCAAGCGAACAAGGATCGACTCCGGCCGATCCTCATGACCACCGCGGCCTTCGTCGCCGGCATGATGCCGCTCGTGCTCTCGAAGGGCGTCGGCGCTGCCTACAACCGCGCCACCTCGGGTGTCGTCGTCGGCGGACAGACGCTGTCGCTCTTGCTCACGCTGCTCGCGACGCCCGTGGCGTACTCGTATTTCGACGATCTGAGCCGCCTCTTCCGCCGCATCATGGGGAAGAAAGAGCTGCCTGACGGCGGCCCGCCGTCGTCGTCCTCGCCGTATCGCGAGGAGCCCGGCGCGGCGCACGCCGAAGAATAGCTCCGTAGGAGTAGCGAGCCGCGCCAAGGTGAGTGATCATCGTGGCATGAGCAGGGCAGCGGGCCTTCGGCGCGGCGTCGTGCTCGGCGCATGCGCGCTGACCACGGTGTGCCTCGCCGCGTGCTCGCTGCTCATCTCGACGGGGGGCCTTCACGAAGATGGCATCGCGAGCGAAGGCGGCACGGTCAGCGATGCCACGGCCGACGCGGCGGACGCGTCATCGTTCTCCGAAGGCGGCGCCGACGCGGGGCGCGACGCGAGCAACGGATGCAAGGGGACGGCCGGCGCCGCGATGGTGCGCGTCACGCCGTCGGCCTGCATCGACGCGACCGAGGCGACGTGTGCAGAGTACACGGAGTTTCTCGCTGCGATGAACGGAGGACGGTCGAGCGACCTCCCTGGCTCGTGCAACTTCAAGACGAGCCACGTCCCGGCGGGCGCTTGGCCTCCAAGCCCCGCCCAGGGCACGTCGCCGGTTCGCTTCGTCGACTGGTGTGATGCGTGGGCGTATTGCCGTTGGGCAGGCAAGCAGCTCTGCGGCTCGCTCACCGGCGAGTCCGTGCCTGCCAACAACGCCGACAACCCGGACGTCGACCTCTGGTATCGCGCGTGCTCGAGCGGCGGGGCCACGATCTACCCGTGGGGCGACACGTTCGACGGCACGAAGTGCAACGGGCCGAGCGCCGGCAAAGGAGACGTCGTCGCCGTGTCGTCGATGCCCTCCTGCGTGGGCGGCCTGCCCGGGCTCTTCGACATGGCGGGCAACGTCCAAGAGTGGGTCAACTCCTGCAGCGGCACCGGCGCCTCCGCCGGCTGCGCGGACCGCGGCGCCGCGTTCATCATCCACGACACGAGCCAGCCCGAGAGCGAGCGGCTGAAGTGCGCCTTCCGCGACACGACAGCGCGAAACATCCAAGCGGACAACAACGGCATTCGCTGCTGCAGCTACTGACGCGTGCCTGCGATCTGGGCTCTGCCGAAGTCGTCGCGGCATTCGGCAGAGGCCGCATCGCCCGCTCTGCCGAAGTCGTCGCGGCATTCGGCAGAGGCCGCATCGCCCGCTCTGCCGAAGTCGGCGCGGGATTCGGCAGAGGCCGCATCGCCCGCTCTGCCGAAGTCGGCGCGGGATTCGGCAGAGGCCGCATCGCGCTGCTCTGCCGAAGTCGGCGCGGGATTCGGCAGAGGCCGCATCGCGCTGCTCTGCCGAAGTCGGCGCGGGATTCGGCAGAGGCCGCATCGCGCTGCTCTGCCGAAGTCGGAGCGGGATTCGGCAGAGGCCGCATCGCGCTGCCCTGCCGAAGTCGGCGCGGGATTCGGCAGAGGCCGCATCGCGCTGCTCTGCCGAAGTCGGCGCCGTTCGGCAGAGACCTTGCGCGCGCAAGGTGCCCGACGACTCAACTACTTGAAGAGGTGGATGAAAATCGCATGCTTCTGATCGAGCTCGCGCTCAGACGGGGCTGCTTGGGGGCGCGCGCGCCGAGACAGGTCGTGTCATTTCCTTTCCGTCGCGCGTCTTCGTGGGGGCGCGCAGAGTGAGGGTGTCGGGGGCGTTTGCTCCCGGCATCTTTTCTCGCACAACGAAACGGAGTGTTCTCCCATGAAGCTTAGTCTTTCCCTCTCCGCGCTTACGCTCTCTTCCCTTGCGCTCGTCGCCGGTTGCTCTGGAAATGACGGCGCGATCGAGGTCGACCCCGCGGCGACGCCGCTCACGGCCCAAGGCAACGATTCGCTGTTCACCGTCCGCGTCACCGAGGCGCGCTCGGATGGCTACGACCTCAAGGGCATCGTCGTGAAGGCGACGCCAGACGGAAAGGACGCGATCACGGTGGTCTGCACGCCCACGGACAAGAACAGCAACAGCAAGCTCGACAAGGACGAGAGCGTGTCCTGCAAGGAGGGCGCAGACAACGCCTTCGACGCGACGATCGCCGGCAAGGAGGTCAACATCGAGCTCTTCGCCACGATCGACGGCAAAGAAGAGCGCGTCGGCGACGGGAAGTGGACGCCCGCGAAGTGACGTAGCGGTCACCTCCAGGCGACCCTTTCTCCGTGAGATAGTCCATCCCACGACGACACGAAGCTCCTCCCCACGCGCTGGCGTGAGGAGGAGCGGTCGGTCGCTTGCGGGCTGTTCTTGAAGGCCGGGGTGGTGACGGATCCGACGCGCGCGGCTACAGTCGACCTGCCGGGGCCCACTGCTTCTCGGCGCGGACGTGGCCATAGCCTCCGCCGACGATCGCGCCATAGATCACGTGCGCGACGAAGAAGACGAGCACGCCCACGGCACCTGCGTTCGCGAAGTACGGGCCGGGATCGGCGAGCTGCGACGAAGCGCCCGGATGAAACCGGTACGTGAAGCCGACCAAGATGCCGATCAGCGCGGCGTGAATGACCGACAGGAGCATGCCTGTCGGCGCGCCGCCGTGCGCCCAGACGCGCTCGAAGAGGACGCCGTAGACGAGACCGAAGAGCGCGCCCATCACGATATGCATCGCGAGGCCTACGCCGAATGCTGCTCCGCCCGGCGAGAGACCAACCAGCACGCCGAGGACGATCTCGAGGCTGACGGGCACGCCGACTCCACGAAGCAGAGCTGTGAACAAACTGATGGCCGCGGCGCCAAGCACGCCGAATAGAATTGCTCTGCCGGGTCGCATGTCTTCGATACCTCCAGCGAGCTTGGTTGCACTGTGTGCGCCACCCTTCTGGTAGCGGCGGATTTTGGGCGAAATCGGGGAAATTTCGCGCTCCCGGACCCTTCGCACGTGCCCCGCTGTGGCGAAGCTGCCGGGCGCGAAGTAGGATCGCGGGTCAAGACGAATGGCCGACGAGGATCGGATCTCGGAGAGCCACTTCATTGGCCTCGTGGTCCCAAAGAGGCGCGGGCCCGATGATCTGGGCGCGCTCGCAGGAAGCAGCAGCGCGGACGCGGCGACGCGGGCCGAGGCGTTGCTCGCGCAGCTCGAGCAGACGGTGGATCCGATCGCTCGCGCTCGTCTCCTGATCGAGGTCGCGATCACGTTGCGCGATGGGCTCGCGGACAGCGGGCAGGCGATCGACGCGCTCCTCGAGGCATGGCGGTCGGATCCGACGAACGACGCCATCCTCGATCATCTCGAGCCGCTCGTACGCTCGGAGAATCGCTGGACCGAGGTGCTCGAGCTGACACGTTCGCTCGCGGGCGCCGAGCGCCATCCGGTGCGCGCGCTGGCGTACAACGAGGCGATGGTGCGCTGGCTGACGCGCGACGTGCCCGACGCGAATCTTGCGCGGCAGTGGGTGGAGCGCATCCGCGTCATCGATCCGACGCACGCGCTCGTGCATTTCATGCAGGCCGCGATGTCGCGCGAGCATGGCGACTTCAAGCGGGAGATCGACGAGCTCGATCTCGCGGTCCTCAGCACGCGACGCAAAGACGATCGCGTTCGCCTCCATCTCATCCTCGCGTCGCGCTACCTCGAAGAGCGCACGCTGAACCGCGTCGAGGCGAAGAAGCAATACGAGCAGGCACATCGCCTGTACCCCGAGATGATGGATCCGCTGCGCGGGCTCGAGCAGCTCGCACAAGGCGACCACAAGGCGCTCGCCGACGTGCTCCGGCGGCAGGCCGACGCCGACGTGGAAGAGCCCGAGCGCATCCAGATCCTGCTCCGCCTGGCCAAGCTCGAGGAGGAGGAGTTTCGCCGGCCCGAGCTCGCCGCGCGAACGCTCGAGCGTGTGGTCGCGCGGGCGCCGAAATACGACGGCGTGCTCGATGATCTCGAGCGCTGCTACCGCGCCGCGCGCATGTGGCCCGAGCTCCTGGCGGTGCTCGAGCGCGCCGCGATCAGCGACGCCGATGCCACGACGCGAGGCGCGCGCCTGAAGCGGCTGGGTGACGTCCTCGAGTCCAAGCTCGGTGACGTGCGCGCCGCGCTCTCGACGTACCAGCGCCTCGCGGGCCTCATGCCCGAAGACGAGACGGTCGTGAGCGAGCTGGCGCGTCTCGCCGAGAAGGTGAACGACGTGACGCTCGCCGTGAACTGCCGCGAGCGCCTCGCCGAGCTCACGCGCGAGCCAGCGATGCGCGCACGGCACAACCTCATCGCCGGCCAGCTCCTCACGCCGATCGATCCGAAGCGCGCACGCCACTACTTCGAGCGCGCCGTCGCCGCGGACCCGACGAACGCATCGGCCTGGAACGCGCTCTTGTGGGACGCACGCGCGGAGAACGACACCGTCCGCGTCGCGCGTTACCTCGAGGAGCGCGCCAACGCGACCGAGACGCCGCGCGCGCGCGCGACATGCTTCGTCGAGCTCGCCGAGCTCAAGGGCAAGATGGGCGACGCGGCGGCCGAGCGGCACGCGTACGAGCAAGCGATCGCGGCTGATCCGATGAACGAGGCGGCGGCGTCGGCGCTGCTCCAGCCCTATTTGGCAGAGCGTCGCTACGCCGAGGCCGAGCCGCTGTGCGGCGTCGTGATCGCGGCGGCGGAGCGCGACAAGGACGGCTATCGGCTGTACACGGCCCGCCGCGCGCAGGCGGCGGTGGGCTTCGCGCTCTACAAGCCCGATCTCGCGCTCACCGCGGCGCTCGCAGCCTTCGAGGCTCGCCGTGAAGAAGACGACGCGCGAAACGATCTCGTGCGGGCCGCGAGCGACATGCGCGCCGATCCCGAGGTCTTGAAGGCCCGCGACGCGCTGAACGCGATCGCCGACAAATCCGATGGGCTCACCGTCGAGTCGAAGGTCGCCCTCGGCGAGGTGCTCGCGCTCATCGGCGAGAACGATCGCGCCGCCGCGCTCTTCGATGACGCGCTCGTCGAGAAACCCGACAACGAGCGCGCGCTGGCGGGGCTCTCGCAACATCACGCCGCCTCGGGAAACAAGGTCGCTTCGCTCGCGCTGAAGCGCCAGCAGGCGATGGCGATCTCCGACACGGACGAGCGCCTCCAGATGCTGCTCGACGCTGGTGAGCAGTTCGCCAAGATCGAGGAAGACGCGCTCGCCGCCGAGGTGTACGAGTCCGCGCGTCAGATCAAGCCGAACGATCTGCCTATCCTCCACAAGCTCCTCGCGCTCTACCAAAAGGGGCAGAAGTGGGTCAGCTTGTTCGACGTCTTGCGATCAATCGCAGACGTCGACACGGATCCCCATCGACGCGCCAAGACGCTGTTCACGATGGGACAGATCGCGAGCGCGGAGCTGATGGATCGCGGCACCGCGCTCGAGTTGTTCGATCGCACGCTCGACACCGACCCTTCGCAGCTCGAGGCCTTCGAGCGCATCGTTCGCATCCTCACCGAGGCGAAGGACTGGCTCGGCCTCGAGGCGATGTACCGCAAGATGATCTCGCGCACCGAAGGGAGCGAGCAAAAGCAGAGAAACGAGAGCGAACGAAAGCTCTTGCACCTGCTCCACAAGCAGCTTGGGCTCGTGTACCGCGATCGACTCGGCGACATCACGCAGGCGATCCGATCCATTCAAGCTGCGACGGAGCTCGAGCCAAGCGACGAGGAGACGCAAGCGATGCTCCGCGAGCTGCTCTCGAGCATCGGGCAGGCGAGCGGCGCGACGCAAATCACGCTCGATCGCGTCTTACGCGACCCGATGAACCCGCAGCCGTATCCGGCGCTCTTCGAGCTCCTCGCCTCGCAAAATCAGCGGGATCGTGCGCTCTGCGTCGCGAGCGCGATGAGCTTCCTCGATGTGGTGCATCCCATGGCGCAAGGTTGGCGACAGAGCTACCCGCAGCCGCCGATCGAAGGCATCGTGATGGACCTCGGCCCCGAGGGATATCGCTATCTGATCCATCCCGAGCTGGATCCGCTCCTCACCGAGATCTTCCAGGTGTGCGCCCCCGCCGTGATCGAGATCGCGCTGTCGCGTCTCTCGCTTCGCGAGCGCATGAACCATCCAGGCCCCGCGCTGAAGGGACAGGACTGGCTCATCAAGATGGTGAACCGCACCGCGGCGATCCTCGGAGCGCCGGCGCCGCGTCTCTTCGCGCGAAAGATCCCAGGCCCCGCGCTCGCCGCCGCGCCGACGAAGCCGCCGAGCCTGCTCGTTTATCCGCAGGCGCTCGCGGGGGTGAGCCGTGAGGCGCTCGCGTTCATGGTGGGCAAGCGCGTGATGGAGCTCACGCCGCCGTTCCTCGCTCGTGCGCTGTGTCCTTCGATCAGCGAGCTGAAGGCGCTCGCCTCGTCGGCGGCGCGCATCGCGACCGACCAGCTCGAGCAGAGCGACCTCGCGCTTCGCGAGAAGCTGAGGCCGCCGGACATCGGACGCATCTCGGCGGCCGTGCAACGTGGCATGAGCCAGGGCGGCAAGCTCGATGTGCTTCGGTGGTCGCAGCTCGTCGATCTCTCCGTCTCGAGCGCCGGCCTGCTCCTCGCAGGTGACCTCGAAGCAGCACGCACGGCGATCGCGCTCGAGCCACAAGCGCCGGGCGATCTCAACCCGCGCGAGAAGATGCGCGAGCTCGTGGCATGGTATCTCGGGGATACGTGCGCGCATCTGCGACGCTCCCTGGGCGTCGCCCTCGCGTAGCCTGTCCCCGTTCGAGATCGCCTCTCGTGCGCGTGTGCGGGCGCTCGCCGCGCGACCGTAGTAGCATCGCGCTGCGGATGACTCGATGGATTCGCTGATCGGATTCTTCAAGGGCGACTACGCCCTCGGCGTGCTTGGCATCGGCATCGCGGCGGCGCTTTTGTTCGTCGCGCGCATGCTCGAGGCGAAGGCCGATCGCGTCCGCACGAAGATCGCCGCGGTCTATCTCGCGCTCGCCGTCCTCTCGGGGCTTGGCGTGTGGCTCGCTCCGTCGGGCAGCAAGATCGAGCGGTCGTTTCAGTTCTTCTATTGGTTCTTTCTGCTTGCGTCGTGCGGTCGAAGCCTCGTCCTTCTCGGCGTGGACGTCTTCTTCGGACGAAAGACGCATCGCGCGCCGCCACGCATCTTTCGCGATCTGACCCAAGCGGTCGTCTACGTGATCGTGATGATGCTCACGCTGCATGCGGTGGGCGTCGAGCCAGGCTCGCTCCTCACGACGTCGGCGCTCCTCACCGCGGTCGTCGGTCTCGCGCTCCAAGACACGCTCGGGAATCTGGTGAGCGGCCTCGCGCTCCAGATGCAGCGGCCGTTCGAGGTGGGCGACTGGATTCAGTTCGACCCCGACCCGAAGCAGATCGGCCAGGTGACGGAGGTCAACTGGCGCGCGACGACGGTGATGACGAGCGATCTCGTCGAGGTGATCGTCCCGAACGCGCTGCTCGCGAAGGCTCCGATCCGCAACTACTCACGTCCATCGACCGTGTCGCGTCGCTCCGTGGCGGTGCAAGGCCCGTACGACACCGCCCCCCATCGCGTGCAGGAGGCGATCGCGAAGGCCGTGCTCGGGACGCCCGGCGTGCTGAGTGAGCCGCCGCCGTGGGTGCAGACGAAGGTGTTTGGCGACAGCGGGATCGAATACACGGTGTGGTTCTTCACCGACGATTTCGCCGCGCGTGAGAAGACGGACGGCTTCGTGCGCGATCGCGTCTGGTACGCGATGCATCGCGCGAAGGTGACGATTCCGTATCCGATCCGCACGCTCTTCATGCATCAGGTGTCCGAGGAGACGCAGCTTCGCGAGGTCGAGAAGGAGCTCGAGCGACGCGACAAGGTCCTTCGCTGCGTCGACTTCCTCGACGTGCTGCCCGCCGACACGCATCGCAAGCTCGCCTCGGTCGCCGATCTGCGGCTCTTCGCACCGGGCGAGGTCATCATCCTGCAAGGCGACATCGGCAACGATCTGTTCATCATCGATCGAGGAGACGTCGCGGTCGAGGTGGGACGCGAAGGCCGCAATTTCTCGGTCGCCAAGCTCGGGCCAGGAAAATTCTTCGGTGAGATGGGCTTCATGACGGGCGAGCCGCGAACGGCGACGGTGCGCGCGGTCACCGAGTGCGCGCTCCTCGTGATCGGTCACGACGCATTCCACGACACGATCGCGCCGGTGCCGGGCATCGTCGAGAAGATGAGCGAGCTGCTCGCGCAGCGGCAGGCGGAGCTCGAGGCGCTGACGTCGGAGCGACGTCCCACGGTCGTGCCGATGCAGGATCGATCGCAGCGTCTCATCAGCCAGATCAAGAACTTCTTCAAGCTTTGAGAGAGAGAGCTTCGAGAAGAGAGAAGAGAGAGGGACCGATGAAGCTCACCGACGTCATGAAGATCCTCGAAGAGGTCGCGCCGCTTCGCTACGCGGAGAGCTGGGACAACGTCGGGCTCCTCGTCGGCGATCCGGACGCGGAGATCGCGCGCGTCCTCGTGACGGTCGACTACTCGGGCGCGGTCGCCGAGGAGGCGCGCGCGAAGAACGCCGAGCTCGTCGTCGCCTACCATCCGCCGATGTTCGCGCCGATGAAGCGCGTCCCGCACGCGGCGCTCTGGGCCGACGCCGTGCGCCGAGGCATCGCGCTCTATAGCCCACATACCGCGCTCGATGTCGCGCCCGACGGCACGAACGATTTTCTCGCCGATGCCTGCGGCGTGGTCACGGGCGCGAAGCGAAGGCCGCTTCGTGCCTACGCGTCGAAGCCTGGGATGACCGAGCCCGAGGGCATCGGCGCAGGACGCGTCGGGGACGTCGCGCCCACGCGACTCGGGGATCTGGTCAAGGCGCTCAAGCCTGCGCTCGGGCTCGACTACGTGCTCATGGCCGGATCACCCGATGCGTTGATCTGTCGCGTGGCCGTGGCCGCCGGCGCGGGCGGTGAGCTGATGAACGACGCGTTGCGGGATCGCGCGGACCTCTTCGTGACGGGCGAGATTCGGCATCACGACGCGCTCACGGCGCTGCGCCGGAACATGGCGGTCATCGCGACGATGCACTCGAACAGCGAGCGCGCTGCCGTGAAGGCGTACGCCGCGCGTATCGCGACGCGGCTCGAGTCGCTCGTGGTGACGACGAGCGACGCCGACGCCGACCCGTTCGTCGTCGCCTGAGCTCGCGCTCGCGTTAGGCTCGAAACATGCACCTGCTCTCCACGGAGGCGATCATGGGTATTGCGCACGAAGCCGCGGTTGGGATTGGCAAGGCGCTCGAGCATGTTCATGCGGGCGACGACCGACTCGCGAAGAACAAGCTCAACGTCGCGACGAACAAGGGGATCGGTCGCCTGACCGTCTCGAGCGCGCTGTTTCGTGACGGCGGTCCGCTGCCAGCCTCGGCGACGGCCGACGGAGCAAACGCAGCTCCGCCGCTACGTTGGCTCAGCGTGCCTGTGATCGCGAAGTCCATCGTGATCCTTTGCGAAGATCCCGACGCGCCGTTTCCCGATCCGTTCGTGCACTGGCTCGTGTACGGGATCCCGGCGACCGTGCAGTCGCTCGACGGCACGGCGGCAGGGTTCCCCGAAGGACAGAACAGCAAGCTGCGATCGGAGTTCACCGGCGCGGCGCCGCCGCCAGGTCACGGCGTGCATCACTATCACTTTCAGGTCTTTGCGCTCGACACGATGGTGAGCCTCGACGCCGGCGCCGGACGGAGCGCCGTCCTCGCCGCGATGATGGGTCACGTGGTTGCGTGGGGTGAGATCGTCGGGACCTACGAGCGCAAGTAGTGCGCGGGCAGTGCAGAAGAGGCGGGGCTCACCAACCGAGCCAATCGGCCTGTAGCGCGATCGCCGGAGGGCGCGCGACATGCTCGAGCCGGCCGCTCTTGCCGAGCACGTAGATGCGCGCGCTCGACTGCGGCCGATGATCGGTGGGTGAGTACGAGATCGTCGCGAGGTCTCCGAAGGCCTTCTGCCTGAGCTCCTCGAGGTGGCGCTTGAGCGTCTCGCCCGTGATCGGATCGCCCGCGTCGAGCGCGGCCTCGACCGCCGCGCGCCACGTCGCGACCGCGATGTATCCGCTCACGTACGGGGTGGTGGCGTACTTGTCGAGCGGCTCGTTCGACGCCGTGCGCGCGCGGTCGTGCATCTCGACGATCGCGTTCATCCCCGCGATGCTCGTGTCGCCATACGTGGGGTAGGGCTGCACGCCGTGCACGACCCCGACGCACGGCTCCCCGCACTCCTTGAAGAGGTGCTCGTCGAGGCCGTAGCTGTTGGCGATGATCTTCGGCGAAGGGCTCATCTTCTTCGCCGCGCTGATCTTCGCGAGCACGCGCCCGAAGCGGCCGAGCGTGGTGCGCGTGTTGCCAAACCAGATCCAGTCGATCGGCGCGTAGCTCGGGTCCTTCGAGACATGCGCGAGCTCCTCGTCGATGTACTTCGTGAGCTTGGCCTCGATGCTCGCCTCGCTCTCGTCGAGCTCGAGCGAGAGGTCGCGCCCCACCTTCGTGCCGCCGAGGACGTGAAGGAACGTCTTGGCCCCGTCGATCGGGTCCGTGCAGAACGACGTGGTCGAGCACGCCATGAAGCCCACGCGCTTGGCGCCGCGCTGCCAGAGGAAGCTCATCGCCACGCGCGAGCTCGTCGTGTAGTCGCTCCCTTGGAAGAACACGAAAGGGTAGCCCGGCGATCGCTTTCGCACCGGGACGGTGGCTTCGATGAACGACGGGTTCAGCGTCGGGACGCCGACGTCATGCTCGACCGGCTGCGGCGAGGCGAGCTCACCGCTGAACGCGGTCGTGATGAGGAGCTTCTTCTCCGAAGTGATCAGCGCGTTGATCGCCTGCGTGGGCGGCGTGCCTTGACCAAAGACGGTGCTGACGTCTCGCCAGTGAGGTCCGTGCGTCCAATCGATGACGGCGCGCCGCGTGGCCTCGGGATCGTATTTCGTGTCGCCTTCTTCGATCTCGATCCGGCATCCGCGGAGGCCGCCGGGCTGGCTGTCGAGCATGCGCAGATGATCGAGCACACCGTGACCGCCGGGCAGCCCCACGTCTTGCGTGACGCCCGTCTTGTCGTAGAGGACGCGCACCCGAAGCACGCCACTACAAATTCCACGCTTCGCCGCGGCTGACGACGAAGAAGAGGAAGACGGCGACGCTCCCTCGAGCGCGTTCGTGCGGTGCCGCCACGCGATGCCGGCGATGACCAGCGTGATCGCCGCGCCGAGCGCGAGCGGGATGAGCGAGCTCACGCGAAAGAGGGAACGTCGCGGGTAGGCCTCGGACTCGAAGTGCGAGCGAGGTCGCGGCGGCCGGTCGGTGGTCTTGTCGCGCTCACCTTCGTCGACGGACTTCGTCTGGCCCGCAGCGTCGTCGTCGTTCGTCTCGGCGGTGCCGCCGGTGAGGATGCCAAGCGACACGGGGCCCGCGTCGATGGAGGTCGTGGCGCGCGATTTGGCGGATGACGTCGGCGCGGCGTTGGCGCGTGGATGCGTGTCGATCGTCCCCGAGGACGACGCGCCGGCCGCAGCCGAGGCGGCGGCGCGAAGGAGCATGCTCGAGACGCGGCGCGCGTTGTGCTCACCGGAGGGCGCGAAGGGAGCGAGCGCGCTCGCCAGCGCGCCGATCGACGCGAAGCGCTTGTCGCGGTCCTTCTCGAGGCATCGCTCGACGATCTCGATGAGCCCTGGAGGAAGGTCGGGGGACAGGGCGCGCAGCGACCGCGGCGGATCGGAGGCGATCTTGGCGGTCACTGCCGTCGCGGTGGGGCCTGCGAACGGAAGCTCTCCGCCAGTGAGGAGGAAGAAGAGGACGACGCCGAGCGCCCAGACATCCGTGCGTGCGTCGACGTCGTGCGCGGACTTGAGCTGCTCGGGCGACATGAACGCCGGCGAGCCGAGCGTGTGCTCGTCCTTCGTGATCGTGGGGTTCTCATCGCCTTTGGCGTCGTCGGCGCTCATCGAGATGCCGTAGTCGAGCACCTTGATCCGATCGCCATCACCGCTCGCGCGGCGCGCGCTCTTCGCGAGGAACAGGTTCGCCGGCTTCACGTCACGATGAACGATGCCGAGCGCGTGCGCCTCGGCCAGGCCGATGCACGCCTGCAAGACGAAGTCGATCGCGCGCGGGGCGGGGAGTGGCCCGCTCTCTTTGACGAGCGCCTCGAGGTCGGCGCCCTCGAGATACTCCATGACGATGAACGGGACATCGCTCTTGTCGTCGTCGTCGACATCGAGGATGCGGACGGCGTGGTCGCTGCGGAGCTGCGCTGCGGCCCGCGCCTCGCGCGCGAATCGATCGGTCGACGCATTGCGCCGGAGGATCTTGATCGCGACGTCTTGGTTCAGACGGAGATGGGTCGCGCGGACGACGACGCCCATGCCGCCTTTCCCGATGATGCGCTTGATCCGGTACTTCCCGCGAAGGAGGTCACCGGGAGCGAAGTCCGCCTGGCTGCTCATCGATTGCGATCACGTAGGGAGTGCCTGGTTCCCAAACCCTCCCGCTGCTCCGACATGAAAGTAGCATGCGGAAAGCATGAACCAGTGAGAAGATGTCGGTCGCCTTGAGCAGCGGAGCGGGAAAAAAAGGCGGTACGAATGCCGGCGCGCCAGCGGGTGAGTCGAGCAAGCATCGAACGGTCGACATCAGCGCGTTTGCGTCGAGGGACGAGGCGGGCGCGGTGCGGGGCGACCCCGTCGCGCTCAAGGCCGTCGTGGTCGCCGGCCCCGAAGAAGGCCTCGAGGTCCCGCTCGACCGCGACGTTGTTGTTGGCACCGACGAAGCGTGCGCGCTTCGGCTGACGGATCGCGCCGTCTCGCGCCGCCACGCGACGCTCGCCGCCGACCAGAGCGGCAACGTCGTCGTCACCGATCTGAACAGCCGCAACGGCACCTTCCTCGCGAGCGTGAAGATCAAGGAGGCAGTGCTCCCTGCCGGCGCGGTGCTCACCGTCGGGCAATCGGCGATCACCGTGCAGCCTCGCTGGCACGTGCGCGAGCTGCCGCCTTCGGTGAAGCGCAGCTTCGGTGAGGTGCTCGGCGAGTCGCTCGCGATGCGCGACATCTTCGCGATCCTCGAGCGCGTCGCGCCGAGCGAAGTGGGGATCTTGATCGAAGGAGAGAGCGGCACGGGCAAGGAGCTCGTCGCGCGATCGATCCACAAGGCATCTTCGCGTGCGGCGAAGCCCTACGTCGTGTTCGACTGCAGCGCGGTGCCGAGCGACCTCATCGAGAGCGAGCTCTTCGGCCACAAACGCGGCGCCTTCTCGGGCGCTGTCTCCGATCGCGCTGGCGCGTTCATGCAAGCCGACGGAGGCACGCTCTGCCTCGACGAGCTCGGTGAGCTGCCGATCGATCTTCAGCCAAAGCTCCTTCGCGTGCTCGAGAACGGAGACGTCAAGGCCGTCGGCGCAGACACGACGCGCAAGGTCGACGTCCGCGTGGTCGCGTCGACGAACCGTGATCTGCATGCCGAGATGCGTCGCGGGCGCTTTCGCCAAGACCTCCTCTATCGGCTCGACGTCGTGAAGATCCGCTTGCCGCCGCTGCGGCAGCGTCCCGAGGACATCCCGCTGCTCGTAGCGAAGCTCCTCGAGGGAAAGCTCGCCAAGGCGGACGCGTCGCCCTTCCGCGGCGAGAACATGAAGAAGCTCCTCGCGTACGGATGGCCAGGCAACGTGCGTGAGCTTCGCAACACGCTCGCGCGCGCTGTCGCGCTCGCGCCAAAGAACGCGCAGTTCGGCGACCTCATCTTCAACCTCGGGCCCGCCGCGTCCGCGCCGTCGACGATCGGCGCCGAGTTCCCTGGCGTCTCAGCGCCCGTCCCCTACAAGGACGCAAAAGAGCAGCTGTTGCTCGGGTTTCATCGCGCGTACGTCTCGGCGCTCCTCGACCGCCACAAAGGCAACGTGCGCGCCGCCGCCGAAGCGGCCGGCCTCAGCAAGAAGCATCTCTACGAGCTGATCCGGCGCGTCGAGGGCGAGGGCGCTTCGGCCGGACCGCTCCCGAGCGAAGACGACGAGAAGGACTGAGGCGCGATGCCGGAGCTCCCCGAGGTCGAGCACACACGACGCAACCTCACCCGATGGATGCAACGTGCACGCATCGCGCACGTCACCACGACCGACGGGCGCATCGTGCGACCGGAGAGCACCACTGCGTTCGTGCAGGCGGTCGCCGGCCACGACGTCCTTCGCGTCGAGCGGCGAGGGAAGTGGCTCCGGATCGTGCTCGACAGAGGCATGCGCGTCTTCGCACATCTTGGGATGTCGGGATGGTTTTACCTCTCGCGCCGCCACGACCAAGACGGTCCGATGCGATTCGAGCGCGTGGGCTTCGATCTCGTGACGCGCGGCAAGGCGGGGCGCGGCAAGGCGAAGCAGAGGCACGTCTCGTACGTCGACCCGCGGAGGTGGGGACGACTCATCGTCGTTCGCAAAGGACATGCGGACATCGCGCAATGGGAGGCGCTCGGACCCGATCCGCTGAACG
>JBGAFW010000126.1:0-23569 GCA_044227045.1 Labilithrix sp. | reverse complement strand
GCAGACTCGTGCGCGCTCCGCCTGAACGGCAGCACGTGCAACCAAGAGAAGGGCCAGTGCGAGATCGAGGCGTGCGCCGAGCAGATCTACATCGGCACCACCACGAAGGTCTGCAAAGACGACGCGGAGTGCTCCGAAGACGGCCGCCCGCTCCCGGGGTCGTGCGCGAAGGGTGAAGGCAAGCAAAACGGCCTCTGCCTCTCGACGATCAAGCCCACGAATCTCTACGAGCTCGCGACGAGCAACTACCTCGCTGGCGGCGGTTCGGGCTTCCGCGTCCTCCAACGAAACACGACGCAGCTCGACACGAAGGTGCAGCAGCGCGACGCGCTCATCGACTACCTCCGCGCGGGCAAGCCTTGCGGCTACAACCCCGCGAACGGCACGCCCGACGGGCTCAAGGCATGCAGCGCTGACGCGGATTGCGGCGATCCCTTGCTCGCCTGCGCGTGCGCCGGACACGCCGTCGATGACGGCGCCGGTGGATGCCGCACCGAAGGCACGTGCGACTCGGGGAGCGGCCGCTGCGTTCGGAAGGACTGCCGCGATCAGGTCGCGGCGTTCCACAACAAGCGCTGCTCCACCGTCAAGGACAGCCTCGCCTGCAAGACGGTCGTCGGCGCCTGTCAGCTTGGTGGTGAGGAGTGCAAGATCCTCACGTGCATCGACCAGACGATCGGGAGCCAGACCGACGGCCGCGTGGAGATGATCGGTCGATGAGCACGACGATGAGCTCGCGCATCTTGCGCTCCTCCGCCTTCGCGCTCCTCGTCGGCGCGCTCTTCACGCAAGGCGCTTGCGACACCCAAGGCTTCGGCAAGGTGAAGGCGGGCCCTCGGCTTCAGGTGTCGATCAAGGACGCCGCGACGGTCACCGGCTCGCGCACGCAGCCGCTCGCGCTCAAGATCGACGATCCGCAGCCGTTCACCGTCACCGTGCGCGCGCTCGACGCCGACGGCAACATCGATCGCTCCTTCAACGGCTTCGTTCGCATGTCCTCGAAGCCCGGCGCGATCGAGCGCATCCAGGCGAACGACGCCGATGGACGTAGCCTCAAGCTCACCGCGGGCGAGTCGCCCGAGGTCGAGATCCGCGTCGCCAACGCGTACGGCACCACGTACATCGTCGCGGACGATCTTGGCTACGTGCCGGCCGATCCGCTCGGCTCGCCCCCGCCGTCATGCTCGAACGGCATCGACGACGACGGCGACGGCACGATCGATTTCCCGGCCGACGAAGGCTGCGCGTACGCCAACGACGACAGCGAGACGGGGTCGAGCTACGCGCAAGGCGCGAGCGAGCCCATCTACTATCGCCTCCCGCGCATCGCCGACGTGCGCGGCTTGAAGTGCGACGCAGGCGGCCGCTGCTCGGGCAACGGCAAGACGCCCTATCCGAAGGAGGCCATCCTCCTCGACACCGGCTACAACGAGCTCGACAACACGTACGCGTTCGACATGGTCGTGACGCGCATCTCGTCCGACGGCTTCTACGCGACGGACACGAAGGACACGCGCGGAGGCTTCAACAGCATCTTCGCGTTCAACTTCAACTCACCGCCGCGCATGCGCGTGTGCGATCGCTTGAAGTCCTTCGCAGGCACCGCGAGCGAGTTCTTCGGCTTCACGCAGGTGTCGTATCCGACGTGGACGCTCGAGGAGTGGGACCCGCAGCTCCGCCCGTGCCTCGTCCCCGAGCCGGTCGTCCTCGGGCCGCTCGAGACCGATCCGACGCAGCTCCTTCCGTTGAGCGGCAGCCTCGTTCGCGCCGCGACGGTCGCCACCGACAACCTCAAGGTGTTCGTCTCGGCGAACTTCGGCCCCGGCGACATGGCCTGCTCGCTCGGCACGCCGGACAAGTGCTCGGAGAAAGAGGGCGGCACGTTCTCCCCGAAGCCCGACGCCACGAACTGCGACTTCAACAAGGACGGCAAGATCGACTTCACGAGCGGCGTCCCCGAGCAGCGCTGCTCCGACGCATGCACCGCCGACGCGGCGTGCACGGAGTACTCGAACTTCGTCGCGCGCAGCACCTTCCGGCTCACGATCACCGACGGCAACAACGCCGCGGCCATTCAAGCCGACGCGACCGCGTCCGCCGAGTTTCACCCGCTCGAGCTGAAGGGCCAGCAGATCAAGGCCTTCACCGGCACCCTCCACTTCTTCTCTGGAGGATCGCAGTTCACGATCGAGGCGCGTTGCAAGGACGACATCGTCGTCGATCTCAACGCGCCCCCGCTTCCTTCCGACAAGGCGTGCGTCTTCCCGCGCACGATCAAGGAAGAGAACCCGCAGTAAGCAGCACGCAGTACGCAGCACGCAGCACCGCAGCACCCCGCAATACCTGCAACGGATTTCTCATTTCGCTCTGGAGCCCGCTCGATCGATGCGCTCGTTTTGGAATTCCTACACCCTGATCGCGTCTTCCTGTGCGTTCGCGTTCTTGACGACGCCCGCGTTCGCGCAGCCGACGACGACGACTCCAGCGCCTTCCGGACAACCGGCGCCTTCGACCTCGGGCAGCGGCACGACCACGACGCCTCCGTCCGGCAACGGCACCGCCACGAGCCCGACGCCCGGAGCGGCCGGCGCCGACGTGAGCGCGCAAGGCGCGGTCGGCTTGCCGCAAGGCGGTCAGGTGTCGACGGGAACCCAGCCGGTCGACGGCGCGGGCACCGCGGGCGCACGCGCGGCCGGCACGCTGCCTCCGGGCGGAGCCGAGGGCCGCGGCTTCATGGATACGCGTCTCACCTGGACGTTCGGTGACGACGACTTCCTCCACAAGACGGGCGAGCTCGTGCCGCTCTCGCCGACGTTCGGCGTCGGCGAGCGCCCGCAGTACCGCCTCTTCTTCGACAACCTGAACTCCCGCTTCAGCGGCCGCGAGAACATCACGCACCTCGTGATGTACAAGAAGCTCCCGGCGTACATCGAGAACCTCACCACCGAAGCCGCGCTCGTCCTCCGCTTCGATCTCGCTCAGCTCGCCGCGAACACCGGCAACCTCAACTCCGCGCTCTACGACACGGGCTCGTACCTGCGTCTCTTCTATGCGACCGGCGGCAACGATGGAAAGAACGGCCTCGGGCTCACGTTCTTCCCGCTCGACACCGACCGCTTCCGTCTCGGTTACCTCTACGACTTGTCGTGGGGCGGCACCGCCGCGGCGATCAACCAATCGATCTTCCCTCGCCTCCAAGGCGCGGCGCCCGGCGCGAAGATTCAGTACGACCACGAGAAGTTCTACGTGTTCGGCGGCTTCAAGACCGCGAACATCATCCAGCCGGAGCAAGTGCTCAGCCCCGGCGGCGAGAACGACGTCGAGACCGTGCGCGTCGGTGAGACCAACTTCGGCTTCCTCGGCGGCGGCGGCGTCGACCCGCTCGAGAACCTGCGCTTCGACATCGGCGGCGGCTTCTTCCAGCAAGGCAAGTTCGACCTCGAGGACGTCCGCGGCAAGTCCGTCTACACGTACGGCGGCTCGGCGCGCATGGTCGTTCACCAGAACATGCCGGTCCCGCAGTCGGTCGACTTCCTCCTCTACCGAAACGACCCCGCGAAGCCGCTCATCCTCTTCAAGCCCGAGAAATACGACCCGAATCAGTTCGCGTGGAGCGTCAGCGTCGAAGGCGACGCCCTCCAGCAGCACCTCAAGGACTTCGACGCTGCCGGCGCGCTCAAGGATCAGACTGCCCTCGGCGCGGCCGTTCAAGGCGTCGTGCGCGCGGGCTACCTCCGCTTCAGCGCGACGGGCATCTACCGAAACCTGAACTTCGTCGTCCGCAACGTCCCGGGCTTCATTCCGTTCGAGACGCTGCCGCAGAGCGCGAAGACCGATCCGGAGCTCTTCGGCGCCGTCGCCGCGGACTACTACATCGCGTCCGCGCACCTCACGCCCGGCATCGGCGGCGGTCTCCAGATGCCTGCGACGTTCCGCAGCGAGTTCACCGACGGCGGCATCGCCGCGCAGCGCGTGATCGTCGTCCGCCAGCAGGGCGACGAGTCGATCCTTCCGTACAACAAGGATCGCACGCCGGTCATCCAGGCTCGCCTCGCGCTTCGTTGGGACATCTCCGACATGTTCGCGCTCGTCGGCTGGGTGCAGTTCATCCGAGACAACAACGGCACGCTCGTCGTGCGCGATCCCACCGAAGGCAGCGCGTCGCTCCGCGTGTTCCAGAGCCCGAACCGCCTCGGCGCGGCGGCCGCGGTTCAAGCGCGCTTCTGATCGCGGTCCCGCACGCGTCGCGCGATCGGTCGGTCGCTCCGGAACGCGGAGCCGATCGGGTCGGCGCGTTCACAGATCGGGTGTGTCGGATCGTTCCGTAGCGGCGTCGTTTGTCGCGTGTTAATCCCGATCCGCCGTCCACCAAGAGAAACCGCGGGTGACAGCGATCGATTTCGTGATCGAACGCCCGTTCGCCTGCCAATTCCTTTCGGACGGCCGTTCGCGATGTCTCTTCTTCCTCTTGCTCATCGTCGTAAGCTTCGCGCGCTCTTCGCGATCGCGGCGTTCGCCTGCCCAAAGGCCGCGACGGCCGACGTCTCGTACGACGCCCCCGAAGGCGCCGACTGCCCCTCGAAGCGCGAGATCGACGCGCGGCTCGATCAGGCCTCGCTCGCGATCCGTGTTCGACCTTCTTCGACGGGCTTCCACGGCGAGATCGCGATCGGCGACGTCCGCGATCGACGCGAGGTCGACGGCCGCTCGTGCCGAGCTGTGGTCGACGCGCTCGTCCTCATCGGCACGCTCGTCCACGACGAGCCGATCGAAGAGCCCAAACCCGAGGCCGAGAGAGCGCCCATCAACGACGTCGCGGCCATGCCGGACACCGAGCCTCGCGCAAAGGAGGCCACGCTCACGCCCGCGCCGAGCACGTCCACGTTCGATCGCGTCGTGACGCTGGCGCTCGCCGACACGTCGTTCGCCGACGGGCACACGCTCCCGAGCGGCTCGCTCGCGATCGAGCTGGCCTCACGGCGCAGCGTCGTCGCGGGCCTGCGCTGGCTCGCGCCGTCGTTCCGCGTGTCGGGCTCGCTCCCGCTCCCCTTCGGCACGCATCAAGACGGCGCGCCGGCGTTCACGCTCTGGAGCGCGGACGCCGAGGTCTGCCCTGTCCGCGTGGAGCTTCATCCGCGCGCGTCGCTCGCGCCTTGCGGACGGGTCACGATCGGCTCGCTGACGGCCGAGGCGTGGGGCGACAGCGATCCTCGCAGCCGAGACTCCCGCCTCTGGCTGACCGCCGGCGCGATCGCACGCGCGCGCCTCTTCGTTGGCGCGCTCGACCATGGCCTGCGACCCGTGCTCGAGGTGAGCGGCGGAGCGCTCGCGCCGGCGATTCGCGATCGCTTTCACTTCCCAGATCGTGCTCCGATCGAGACGCCGCCCGTCGTGTGGACGATCGCGCTCGCAGGAGGCGTCGCATGGGACTGACGAGCGCGCTCGATCACCCGCATCTGCCTCGCGAGGCAGCCTCGACGCAGAGCTTCCCGGCGCCGATGGCCGTCACCACCGATCGCGAGCGCATCGAGTCGATGTTCGACGAGCACTACGACGCGGTATGGCGCACGCTGCGCCGGCTCGGCGTCGACGACGCGACCGCCGACGACGCCGCGCAGCGCGTGTTCGTGACGGCGAGCCGCCGGCTCGACGCGATCGAGGTCGGCCACGAAGGGCGCTACCTCTACGGCATCGCGCTCCGCGTCGCTTCGGAGCATCGCCGCCGCGATCCGCGCCGGCGCGAGGTCCACGCCGATTCGTCGATGCTCGGCGCGATCGCGGACGCCTCACGTGGTCCCGAGGAGGTGTTGCTCGATCACGAGGCGCGGGGCGTCCTCGACGCCGTCCTCGCCGAGCTGCCCGACGATCTCCGCGAGGTCTTCGTGCTCGTCGAGATCGAAGACGCGACCGCGCCCGAGGTGGCGGCGATGCTCGACATCCCCACCGGCACGGTGGCGTCACGTCTTCGACGGGCACGTGACGCGTTCACGAAGAGCGCGCGCCGACTGCGCGCGCAAGTTCTCCGTGACGACGCCCGCGCAAGCGAAGAGCGAGGTGAACGATGAGCCTCCGTCGCTTCGAGAAGGCGCTCCTCGAGAGCGGCCGCCGCGACGAGCCGTCGCCCGAGCGAAAGCGCGCCGCAAGAGCCGCGATGCTCCGCGCCGTCGCGTTGGGCAGCGCGGCCGCCGCCGCGACCACGACGACCGCCGCGACCGCCTCCGTCACGGCGACGACGGCGAAGCCGCTCGTGACCGGCAGCATCGGGTTCGCGACGAAGCTCGTCCTGGTCCTCGGCGTCACCGCGACGCTTGGCGGCGCGGTCGTCGTCGCCTCGCGTCCCGCGCCGGTCCCCGCGGCGGTCTTCGTTCCGCCCGGGAACCTGGCCGTCGTCCCCCACGGGAGCGCGCCCGCGATCACCTCGACGGTCACGGAGGACGCTCCTCACGACGAGCCCACGGCGCGTGGCGTCGACGTCCATGCGATCCCCGAGGTCCGGCCATCGCTCCCGCCGCCCGCACGGACGGCTCCCCCCGATCCGCTCGCCGTCGAGGTCGCGCTGCTCGAGGCCGCACGCGCGTGCCTCGCGCGTGGGGATCATGCCTGCGCCAAGGCACGCCTCGACGAGCATGCCGCTCGCTTCGATGCCTCCGCGCCGCTCGCCGACGAAGCGGCGCTGCTCGCGATCGATCTCGCCGTCGCGCGAGACGACACACCCGCCGCGCGCCGCCTCGCCGCCGGGCTCGTCGCCAAGCGTCCGAACGGCACGTGGCCTTCACGCGTCCGCGCCCTCGCCGCCGCGAACGACGAGGACGAAACAAAGTGATCGCTCGTCGCCCGGCCTGCCAAGAGAAGAGACGATGACTTCTTCTTTCTTCCCTTCCTCTAGGATTGTTGCGCTCGTCGCGTTCGTCTGCACTGCGGCTTGCCTGGGCTGCTCGAGCGGCGATGACGTGTACCTCGAGACCACGGCCTCGAAAGAGAACGCGCTCTGCGCTGCCGCCGCCGGAGACGACGTCTGCGGTCGAGCCTGGACGGAGCTCGCCGATGACGGCGACCGCGTGGCCTCGCGCGCGACGGTCGAGGCGGCCGCGGCGTTCGCGTCGCTCGCGGACAAGAACCTCCAGCACATCACCGAGGCGTGCGGCCGGACGCTCGACGACCTCATGGTGATGCGCCCGACCTTCCCTCCAGCGTCCGACGCCTCGCTCCGCGCCAAGACCACGTGCGAGTGGGCAGTCTCGGCGCTTCAGGCCAAGAAGGCGAGCGCGAGCGCGTTCACGCTCACGACGACCCAGGCGCCTTCCTGCACGCCTGCGCCCACGCCGAGCTGCGCGACGATCGAGACAGCGGCGCGCGTCGACTGCACGCCCGCGACGGTGACGGTCGCCTTCCACGAAGGCGCGACGGATCAGGACAAGCGCGTCGGCGAAATCGCCCGCCGCAACGCGTCGGTGGTCCTCCAAACGAAGGCGAGCCTCGATGAGATGGCGAAGCTCGCCTCGACGCTCTCGAGCGAGGTCCTCGCGGTAGACGCGGGCGCGACGACCACGACGAGCGCCAGGCCGGCGACGCCGACATGCGTCCCCCACGTCGCTCGATGGGTCGGTCAAGCGGTGGCGGAGGTCACGCTGGCCGTCACGCTGACGAACAACCTCGCGAGCGCCATCGACTGATCACGGTTGGTTGAAGGAAGAGAAGCCCGCGAGGCGATCCAACTGCGAACGCGTGGACCACACCATGGACGCCCGCGCGAACCCCAGGATCTGCGCGAAATGCGCAGCGTCGCGCGCGGCATATGAGGTGCAGCCGCCTCATTCATGACCAAAGCCGCTTGCCATCGCTATGTTCCGCCCCTCACCTCGCTGGGGATCCTCGCGCTCACGCTCTTCACCCAAGCGTGCGCTGAGCCCGCCGGCGTCACGAAGAAGAAAGCGTCAGTCTCGAACGTCCATGGAGGCGATCCAGCGGACGTCGCGAATCCCGCGGCCGACGCGGGAACGGGCCACGCGGAGGCGACGTCACCGATCCCGTGCGATCCGTCGGAGACCGCGCGCCTAGAGCAGGCGCTGATCGAGGCCACGCCGCCAGGCGTGAACAGCTCCGCCGTCGTCCGGACGAAGTGCGGCGCTCGCTTCTTCACCGCGGGTCCTGCTGCGTACGGCCCGAACACACTCCACCGCATCGGCAGCGTGACGAAGACGTACGTGGGCGCGCTGATGACGCTCCTCGTGCGCGACGGCACCGTTCACCTCGACGACACCGTCTCGCGATGGATCGGCGGCGTGCCGAACGGAGATCGGATCACGGTGCGGCAGCTCCTGACCCACCGGAGCGGCCTCTACAACTACAACGACGACACCGTCATCAACCAGGCGTATTCGCCCGAAGATCTCCTCGCGATCCTCGTGAGGCACGCGCCGATCGCCGAGCCCGACGAGCGCTTCGAGTACTCGAACTCCGGGTTTCTCCTGTGCGGGCTGATCGCAGAAGCGGCGACGGGGCAGAGTCTCGGCGCGCTCTTTCGCTCCCGCCTCTTCGAGCCGCTTCACCTCACGCAGACGTTCTTTTATCCCGAGCCGCCGACGCCCGGGCTCACGCTCGCCCCTTCCCTCGACGACAAAGGGGAGGACCTCGGTCACCTCGATCCGAGCTGGACGTGGGCCGCAGGCGCGATGATGGCCACCCCGACGGACGGCGCGCGCTGGATCGAGGCGCTCGGGAGCGGAGAGCTGTTCCACGATCCGTCGACGCAGTCGCTGTGGCTCACACCGGCGCCGACGGCCGACCCGGAGACGACCTACGGCCTCGGCATCTTCGTGAGCCCGAGCTCGATCGGCCGGCTTCTCTGGCATCGAGGCGACATGTCCGGCTACCACAGCAGCGCGACGTACGTCCCGGACCACCAGATCGCGCTCTTCGCGGTCGTGGATCACGAGCCGGCGCCGGACGTCATCGAGGTGCTCCCGATCACGAACGCGCTGTTTCAGACCTTGGTCCCGGTCACGCCGTGATGGACGTCGACGCGTCGAGCGACGGGGCGCTCACCGGCGGCAACATCGCGAGGAGCTGGAGCGCTTCTTTGTACGACGGGACGAGGAACGTCCGCGTCTGACCGCCGCGCATCGACAAGCGCAGCGTCCCCGATCCACGCTCGGCGCGATCGAGCTTTGCGTCGTCGACCTTCACCAGGCGTCCGTCGATCGAGAGACCGTCATCGCTCATACGAAGCGTGGCGCTTCGTGTCGCGAAGATGGCGGGGATCACGAACGCAGGCAGCATGCCCGCCGCGAGCAAGATGCCGGCGACGCCGACGTCGATCCGATCGACGAGGACCGATCGCACCGCGAGCAGCGCGGCGAGGAGATAGACGCCCGGCGCGGCGAGCGCCCAGAGCGGACAGCGCTTCTCACGCGCATCAACGAGCGATCCCCATGAAGGAGAGTCGAGGAGCCCGCGCGGACGAGATCGGTCGGCATGGTGCCGGACCTGCAACTTGCGTACCTCTACCGACATCGGCGCCAAATGCCGTTTTCTCGGAGAAAAGCGCCCTGATCCGGCCGGTCCGTGACCCGCCCGGGATCCACCCGCCTCGTCCATCTCGCTCACCAGGTGAAGATCGAATGCAGAAACTCACGCCACGCGTAGAGGCGCTCCTCGGTGTCGTTGCGCGTCTGGAGGACGACCATCTCGGAGTGGAGCGCGCGCGTCGTGGCGGCGTTCTCCTTCTTCTCTTGCGCCTCGCGCGCGCGGGTCTTCGCCAGACCTCCGCTCGCCGCGAACGCGACGACACGCGTGAGCTCACCGCCGTCGAACCACGTCCCGTGCGCGCGGCAGACGTCGACGATCACGCCCGACACCTTGCCGAAGTTCACGCGGTTCATCGACGTGTGGCAGAGCGGACACGGCACGTACTTCACTTGATCGAGCGCGGGGACGGCGCGAAGGAGCTGCTCGGGGAACGGCCCTGCCAGCTCGGCACGGCAAAGGATCTCCGCGAGCGCGTCACGTGGGACGAACATCCCGCCGCACCTGGGGCACTCGTGAACGCGTGCATCTTGCACGATCCCGGTCGCGTCGCTGCCCGAGTCCGAAGCCTCGAGCGGCGTGTTGCAGCGCGGGCATGGCGCGTCGGTCGCGTCGAGGAGCGGCTCGAGCTCCAGCGCCTGGCCGCAGCGAGCGCACGAGAAGGCGCCAGGTTGCTGGAGTGTGTAGCACCGCACGCAGCGCACGTTGTCGAAGCGCACGTCGCAGTGCGGGCATACGCGCACGAGCGGCGGACAGCCATTGCCGCAATACGGACAACGCATGTCGAGCATCTCGCTCGGCATCGACGATGGGCCGCCGCGGTAGGGACCGCCCGAGTCCACGCCGCTGCTCGACACGTGGGAGTGGGATGGCCGAACGTTCTCGAGCGTTGTCGAGACGCCGCACACGCACGTGACGGTGGCGCCGGGGAAGGCCGTCGGGAGCTCGCGGTGGCAGGCGCGGCAATTCATGGGCGTCCCGGCTCGATCGCGATCAGTCGGCGCGGCGTCGAGAACGGAGGTTACGCAAGAACGGCGTGAAGCCTCCGAGCGTCAACGCGACGGCGAGGCTCAGCACGAAGAGCATGATGTCCCAGAGGCCGCTCGCGAGGCCGCGCGAGCTACGCCAGAAGACCGTGTGAACGATGCGGCCGATGATCGACACGCCGCCATACGTCACGAGCGCGGCGGTCGTCATGCGCTTCAAATCGGTCGCGAGCTGGAGAGCGCGGACGCTGTTGGGCCAGATGACGCGACGGAGATGCATCACGTAGAGCGCGATCGGCGTGGCGCCGGCGAAGAGGCAACCGACGACGAGCAAGAGCGACTCGGTGAGCGTGATCTCGCCGTCGTGGAGCACGCGGACGAGGCCGGCGAGCGCGGCGACGGTGCCGCCGACGAGCCACGCGCCGAGCGTCGCGCTCGTGATGATGATGATCGGCCGCGCCGTCTTCGCGAGGTTACCGGTCTGCTGCGGGGGCGTGGCATGCGCGCCGCCGCCGATAATCGCCTTGGCGACGTCGAAGGCGCGCGCGGCTCCGCTCACCTGCATCGCGTCCTGCGGCGTCGGGATCGTGTGCGGGAGCATCGACTGCCCCGAAGGCACGAGCAGGCTCGACTTTCCCGTGAACACGGCGAGCGCCTTCTCGAGCTCCGCCATCGACGCGTAGCGGTCGTTGACGTCCTTGGCCATCGCGCGCTGGATGATGAGCTCGAGCATCTCGGGGATGCGCTGATCGATCTCGCGCGGCCGCACCGGATCCTCGGTGAGCACCATCGAGAGCGTGGACGTCGGATCGTCCGAGTCGAACGGGCGGCGCCCCGTCACCATGAAGTAGAGGCACGCGCCGACCGAGTAGACGTCCGCGCGATGATCGACCGGCCGCCCGCGCGCCTGCTCGGGCGACATGTAGCTCGGCGTCCCCATGATCACGCCGGTCTTCGTGAGATGCGACGTGTCGCCGTGTCCCGCCTTGCTGATCCCGAAGTCGAGGACCTTCACTTGGAGCGTGCGCGACTCACCGTGATCGACCGCGTTGATCGAGGTCTGAAGCACGAAGATGTTCTCGGGCTTCATGTCGCGGTGGACGATGCCGCGCGCGTGCGCGGCGCCGAGCGCGTTGCACACCTGACGCGCGACCTTCGCGGCGGCGCGCGGGTCGAGCGGCCCGCGCTTCTGCACGTAGTCGGCGAGCTCTTCGCCTTCGAGGAACTCACCGACGAGATACGGCGTGCCGTCGGGCAAGTGGTGCACGTCGAAGACGTCGACGACGTTGTTGTGCTTGATCGAGCTCGCGCTCTCCGCTTCACGGAGAAAGCGCGCGGCCATCTCGGGGTTCTTCGCGAGATCCGCGTGGAGGCACTTCACCGCGAAGCGACGCTCCTTGAGCCGAAGGTGACGTGCCTCGTAGACGCGCCCCATCCCGCCTTCGCCGATCGTGCGCACGATCTGGTACGTCTCGCCGATGAGCGATCCGACGAGCGGATCGTCGACCGTCTGCGCCTCGGCCGCGACGAGCGGCGTCGCGTCGCGCGGGCACACGAGGAAGTCGTCCGGATAGAGCTCATTGCAGCTCGTGCATCGGCGCGTGAGCGGACGGTCCGCCTTCATCGCGTTGAGCTCGCGCGTCGAGACGCGATCCCGCTGCGGAGACTGCACCGTCGGCGGCGCCGGAGGCTGACCGAGCGACGTCGTGAACGGCGCGCCGCTCACCGGCGGGAGCGCGGTCGCTGGCGGCGCTGGAGGTGGCGCGAGGTTCTGGATCGGCGCGATGCCGATCGCGGTGCCTTCCGCCGGCATCGGCTTCATCGCGTTCGGCGCGGCGCGTGCGGTCTCGGGCGCTGGTCCTCGCGCCGACGGAAAGGGCATCCCGACCGCAGACCCGACACGAGGCGTCGCCGGCGTGGGGTTCGGATTGAGCGGCATCGCCGCCTGCATCAGCGGCGTGGGCTTCGGCGCGCCGACGCCCAGCGTCGCGCGTGGCGGCTGCATCGCGGGTGGAGCTGCATGCAGGTTCCGCGGCGCGATCGCGGCGGGATCCGGCGGCCGTCCAATTTTTGTCGACTCCCCGGGATCCGGCGTCGTCGTTCCGGTCACGCCGCTCGCGGGCTCGGGCGTGAATTGGAGGCGCGCGCCCGCGTCGGCGTCCGTCATCTCGTTGTCCGACGGCGGCGTCGGCGGCGGCGGGCGCTCGGTGTCCTGGCTTGCTTCGGGCAGGTTCAACCCGGTCAGCGGTTGCGGCAGGACTCGGGCCGGGGGCGTCGCCATGGACAGGGATTCGATCGTATCGCGAAAGGGCAACGGTGACGACCCCGCTCGTGCTTGCTCGGGCTCGGCTCGGGAAAAGAAAGCCGCGCGATTTGCCGGAGTTTTTCCCTGAGGTTTTCTGGGCGTTGACGCGGTCCCGCCCCCGCCTATACTGCGCGCCGCTCACCTCCCGTCTCCATTTTTGCCGGATTTTCCCGCAATGATGAGGATTTGAGGGGAGCGTCGCACGCGGTTCCTCCGGTTTTCGTCATGAAGACGGCTCTGGGGGACACCCTTTACGCCCGGGCGCGACAGCGCGTTTCTCGGGAGAATCACGAACAGAGATGCCTCTTCACGTCGAAAAGAAAGCGGAGCTCATCGGCAAGTTCCGCACACACGAGTCCGACACGGGCTCGCCCGAAGTCCAGATCGCTCTCCTCACGGAGCGCATCTCTTACCTCACCGAGCACTTCAAGACGCACACGAAGGATCACCACTCGCGTCGCGGTCTCTTGAAGCTCGTCTCGAAGCGCCGCCGCCTCCTCAATTACCTCAAGAAGTCGAGCCTCGACCGGTACCGCAAGACCGTCTCGGCGCTCAACCTCCGCAAGTAGTCTCTCCGAGGGGATGGCCAGGTGGTCATCCCCTCTTTCGTTCGTTCCCTATCAACCTTCTGGGCAGCCTTCACTCTTCGATTCACGCGCACGAGCTCTCGTTCGTGCACGTGAACCGAGGAACGAAGGCAAACGCAGCAAGCCCAGCGTAAAGCCACACGAGACGTGGCGCCGCGCTAGGAGCGCAAAAAATATGTCCTTCGTTCGAGAGTCCGTGATGGTCAACGGCCGTCCGATGACCTTCGAGACCGGTCGTCTTGCCAAGCAAGCGCACGGCTCGATCCTCGTCACCTACGGGGAGAGCGTCGTGCTCGTCACCGTCGTCGGTGGCGATGAGCGACCTGGTCTCGACTTCTTCCCCCTCACCTGCGAGTACGTCGAGAAGACGTTCGCAGCCGGAAAGATCCCGGGCGGCTTCTTCAAGCGCGAAGGTCGTCTTCGCGATGAAGAGATCCTCACGTGCCGCATCATGGATCGTCCCTGCCGCCCGCTCTTCCCCGAGGGCTACAAGGGCGACACGCAGATCATCGCGACGGTCCTCTCGACCGACAAGGTGAACCCCACCGACGTGCTCGCGCTCACCGGCGCAAGCGCGGCGCTTCACATCTCCGACATCCCGTGGGGCGGCCCGCTCGTCGGCGTCCGTGTTTGCCGCACGAACGGCGAGCTCATCGCCTTCCCCACGCTCGATCAGCAGGTCGCCGCGGACATCGACCTCATCGTCGCCGTCACGAAGGAAGCGATCGTGATGGTCGAAGGTGGCGCCGCCGAAGCGCAAGAGGCCGACGTCATCGACGCCCTCATGTTCGCGCACAAGGCCGCGCAGCCGATCCTCGAGCTCATCGAGAAGCTCCGCGCCGCCGTCGGCAAGCCGAAGCGCGTGTTCGAGCCGAAGACGCTCCCCGCCGACGTCGCAGCGAAGATCCCGCCGATCGTCGACGCGAAGATCCTCGAGGCCTCGCTCATCAAAGAGAAGAAGAAGCGCTACGACGGCTACAAGGCCGCCAAAGACGCGATGGTCGCCGCGCTCACCGCGGATCTCGGCCCCGAGAAGTTCGTCGAGCACGAGAAGCTGATCAAGGCGGAGTTCGACGAGCGCAAGTACCACGTCGTCCGCGACTACGTCCTCAAGGAGAAGAAGCGCATCGACGGCCGCGACGGCAAGACGATCCGCAACATCTCGATCGAGGCCAGCGTGCTCCCGCGCGTCCACGGCTCGGCGCTCTTCCAGCGCGGCGAGACGCAAGCGATCGTCACCACCACGCTCGGCACGAGCGCGGACGAGCAGAAGATCGACGCGCTCACCGGCGAGAGCTGGAAGCGCTTCCTCCTCCACTACAACTTCCCGCCCTTCTCCACCGGCGAGACGAAGCCGATGCGCGGCCCTGGCCGTCGCGAGATCGGCCACGGCGCGCTCGCCGAGCGCGCGCTGAAGCGCATGATCCCGGAGCAAGAGAAGTTCCCCTACACGATCCGCATCGTCAGCGAGACGCTCGAGTCGAACGGCTCGTCCTCGATGGCCGCGGTGTGCGGCGGCTCGCTCTCCCTCATGGACGCAGGCGTCCCGATCAAGGCGCCCGTCGCCGGCATCGCGATGGGCCTCATCACCGACGGTCCGGTCGATCAGGCGAACACGCGCTTCGTGATCCTGAGCGACATCCTCGGCGACGAAGACCACCTCGGCGACATGGACTTCAAGGTCTGTGGCACCGACAAGGGCATCACCGCCATCCAGATGGACATCAAGATCGCCGGTCTGAATCGCGCGGTGCTCACGCAGGCGCTCGATCAGGCGCGCGAAGGCCGCATCTTCATCCTCGGCAAGATGAACGAGATCCTCGCGCAGCCCCGCGCGGAGCTCTCGAAGTACGCGCCGCGCATCACGACGATCAAGGTCAAGCCTGATCAGATCCGCATCATCATCGGACCTGGCGGCAAGACGATCAAAGGCATCGTCGACCAGACGGGCGTCGCGATCGACGTCGAGGACGACGGCACCGTCAACATCGCGTCGGCCGACTCCGATGCGGTGCAGAAGGCGCTCGCGATCATCAAGGGCCTCACCGCAGAGCCCGAGGTCGGCGCGACGTACAAAGGCACCGTCCAGCGCATCACGGACTTCGGTGCGTTCATCGAGATCTTCCCCGGCACCGACGGCCTGCTTCACGTCTCCGAGATGGCGCACACGCGTGTCGAGCGCGTCACCGACGTCATGAAGGAAGGCGACGAGGTCGAGGTGAAGGTCATCGAGGTCGGTCGCGACGGCAAGATCCGCCTCTCGCGTCGCGAGCTTCTCCCCTTGCCGGAAGGCGAAGAGGGCGAGCGCGCGAAGGCCCGCATGATGGCCGCGCGCGAAGCAGGTCCACCCTCACGTGGTCCGGGCGGTCCGGGTGGCGGCGGCGGCGGGCGTGATCGCGGAGACCGTCCGCGTGGTGGCGGCGGGCGCGATCGCGATCGTGGTCCGCGAAGCGGCGGCGGCGGCGGCGACCGCGGTCCGCGCAGCTAACGCATCACCCTCCCGAGCACACTCCAAACGCATCTGGCAGCTTGAGCTCGCTCGCAGCCGCGGACGAGCACGTTCGGCCAGATGCGCAGCCGGAGGTCGCGGCCTTCGGGTCGCAAAGTTGAGCGCCGCGATCGCCACCGCACGAGGTGGCGCACGCGGTCGTGACGACATCGCTGTTCCGTGACGCGCAGCACACCTGCCCCGCCGCGCAGTTGGCTGCGCTGCTGCATTTGAGCGACGCGCCGTCGTTCTTGTCGCCAAGCACGGCCGCGCACGAGCCCTTCGAGCACGTGAACGTGTTCTGCTTCGCGTCGATGCAGCACGTCTCGGCCGGCAACGCGCACACCTTGTCACCGCAAGGAAGCGACGCCGTGTCTCCACCAGGCGTGGGGTTCGCCGCGGTGCTCGTGTTGCCTCCGGCGCCGGTCCCGCTCGTGCCGCTCGCGCCAGACGTACCGCTCGATCCGGACGACGTGCCGCTCGATCCCGAGCTACCTGCCGGCTGGGTCAAGTCCGTGCTCGTCGCGCCACCACACGCCACGACGAACGCGACGACGCTCATCGACACAACGAAGAAGACCTTCATCGGAAACCAACCTCGCTCTGCCATGACAGTGCCGCGCGGGCGCCCGGAGCAGGCAGCGAACGTTCGGTCAGAGAAATGAACGCGGAAATGCACTACGCTCCCCTTCAAGCTGCATGGCGCTCGGTGCGATCATCGTCGTCATCGTCGTCGCGTCCGGCGAAGGAGAGGACCCCTCGACGCGCGCGGCCGCGCGCGCGGCGCAAGAGTCGCTCGTCGATTCGGTGGTCGTCGTTCGCGAGCTCGAGCCCGACCAGCTCGGAGACGACGAGGCCCGCAAGGTCGGCGTCACGCTGCACGCCGACGCCGTAGCGGTCGTGTCGTGGCGCGGCGATCTCACCCATCGCACCGCCTCCCTTCACGTGCTCCGGCCAAGCCCGCGACCGCCGCAGACGTCCGACGCGGTGGTCCAACGATCCTTCGTCTTTTCCGAGGCCGATCCGCTCTCGGAGCGCGGAAAGACGATCGGGTTCACCGTGGCGTCGATCGTCCGCTTGCAGGCCGCGTCGGCGCCGCCTCCACCACCCACGACGCCACCGGAGCGCAAACCGGAGCAGGTCGATCTCGCGCCTCCTTCGGGTCCGCCGCCCGAGCCGCGAAAGCCCACGATGCTCTCGTTCGACTTGCTCGGCGCCGCGGGCGCTTTTGGGCGCGCGACCGGCGCTGGCGCCGAGGCCGGAGCTCGCGTGTGGCTGTTCGATCAGCGGATCGCGCCTCATCTCGGATTCGGCGCGCGTTTTGGTGAGGTCGACAGCGCTGGCGCGAGCTTGTCGGTCCTTCGCCTTGGCCTCGGCGCGAGCGCTCGCTTCGTGACGTTCGGAAGCGGATCGGGCGCCGTGACGATGGGCGCGCGGGCCGACGGGCTTCTACTCTGGCACCGGCTATCCCGAACGAACAACACGTCGGCGGGCGTCTCGCTCGTCGGGGGGACGAGCCTGCTCTTCGAGACGGGTTGGCGCTTTGCCCCTCCCTGGTCGCTCGTGTTTGCAGTGGGAGCCGAGATCGCCTTTGGTGACATCCGCGTGTTCGTGGATGAGCGCAATTCCACGACGATCCTGCCTCTTCGCGGCGTTGGCGAGCTTGGGCTCAGGTGGGAGCTGTGACCTCACCCCAACACTCCGTTTTCCTTTCGTGAAATCGTGATGGTCCGGCCTGCCTGCCTTGGCGGGGAGCGCGGTACCATTTGCTCGTGGCGAGATCATCGTCTTCGTCGGCGGCCAAGGTGTTGCGCCTGGTGCATTCGCAAGATGCGCCGGTGGAGCCCGTGCCTCCGTCCGGCCTGAGCACGCCAGGCTCACAGCGTGAGAGCGAGAGCCGTCCCGTCGCGCAGAGCTCGCCAGGCTTCGACGACACCGAGATCCTCACTGCCGTTCGCCGTGGCGATCCCTCCGCCGCCACTGCGCTCTACCGCCGTGCGCGTCCTCAGGTCGATCGCACGATCATCCACCTGCTCGGCCCGCGTGATCCCGATCACGAGGACCTCGTGCAGCTCAGCATGATCGAGCTCGTCGGATCGCTCGAGCGATTTCGCGGCGAGTGCTCGCTCGACACATGGACGTCACGGATCACGGCGCACGCCGTGTACAAGGAGCTTCGTCGCCGTCGTTCGGGCGGCCGTCTCCTCGCCGACGCGCGCGACATCGAGCTCACCGGCCCGCAGAGCCATCCGAGCACCGAGCAGAGCATCTCTGCGCGCGCGATGATGACGCGCATCCAGACGCATCTCGACGCGCTCGACCCGGTCAAGGCGTGGACGCTGCTCCTTCACGACGTCTGCGGGTACGACCTCCGCGAGATCGCGCAGATCACCGAGGCGAGCGTCGCCGCCGCGCAGAGTCGTCTCGTCCGCGGCCGCGCCGAGCTCCACGCACGCATCGAGGCCGATCCCGAGCTCGCCGATCGGCTCGAGAGGGAGGCTGGCCGATGAGCAGCTCCCCTTCACGTCCGCGTCTCTCGACGCTCGCGACGGATCATCTCGCGCGTGGTCGCGCACGAGACGAGCGCCCGGCGCCGTCTGCGAGCGACGACGAACGCGCGATCGCGGCGATCGCGGGCGCGATCGCGACCAAGGCCAAGGCGCGGCAGCGCCGTCGCGTCTACGTGTGGGCGTCCGCTGGCCTCGCGGCCGCGGCGGCGATCGCGCTCACGATCGGCGTCGCGCCGTGGCGTTCGGGGTCCACGGCGACCACCGCGGCGGCGCCGTTCGCCTCGACGACACGCCTCACCGGCAGCGTCACCGTCGCGCATGGCGAGCTCGGGGATGAGGCGATCGCCCTCGAGCCGAGGTCGATCAAGGCCGGCGATCGAATCGTCGTCGGAGCCGAAGGCAAAGCGAGCCTCGATCTCTCGACCGGGACGAAGCTCACGATCGACGCGCTCAGCGACTTCGGCGTCACCTCGATCGGCAACGAGCAACGCTTCCTGCTTCGCTCGGGCGCGGTCGACGCCCACGTCGCGAAGCTTCACGCGGGCGAGCGCTTCATCGTCCACACGAGCGACGTCGAGGTCGAGGTCCGCGGCACGTCGTTCCGCGTCGAGAGCAACCACCCGCCGTGCGAGGGGACACGCACGCGCGTGATCGTCACCGAAGGGATCGTCGCGGTTCGTCGCGCAGCGGCAGCTCCCGGCGCCGAGCCCGAGGCGATGGTCGGCGCGGGCGCCGTCTGGCCGACCGGATGCGTCGCTAACCCCGTCGCAGACAATAGCCCTCCCGTGACCAAGCCAAACCTCGCCGTTGTTCCGAGCGAGCCTCCGAGTGAGCCCAAGACGAGCGCCGCGAGCACGCATCTCGCCTCCGCGGTCGCGACGCCCGCGCCGCGCGCCGCGACGGCCCATGCCTCGCCTACGCCTGCGCGAAGCACCACGACGAGCGACAACGGCACCAACGTGGCAAGCAGCAACGCCGCGAGCAGCAGCGATCTCATCGAGCAAAACCGCCTCTTCGGCGAAGCCACCGCGCTCCGAAAGCGCGGCGCGAACGAGGCCGCCGTCACCGCCTACGAACGCTTCCTCACGCGTTACCCCGCGAGCCAGCTCTCCGAGAGCGCGGCGGTCGAGCGGATGCGTCTGCTCGTCGCGATCGATCGTTCGCAGCGCGGAACGGCCGCCGCCCGTGACTACCTCGCGCGCTTCCCGCGAGGCTTCGCGCGCCGCGAAGCACTCGAGGCCGCTGGCGAAGGCGGCGCGGCGAAGAGCCCGTAGCCCACTCCGGCGCTTGCGATGCAACCTCGACGACTGCTGCTCCTGGCGTGTGTCCTCGCGAGCCAAACGTTCGTCCCCTCCGGATGTGGCGGCGAGATCCATCTCACGAGCGGCGCGGGCCCCGACGACGGCGGCGGCGCGAGCAGCGGCAGCGTCGACGGGGGCCCATCTGGCACCGACGGCTCGTCGGGTACCGGCTGCAAGGGCGACACGGAGTGCACGAAAGGCTCGGGCGGTAGTCACTGCGATCTCACCACCGGGACGTGTGTATCGTGCACACAAGACGATCACTGCACCCGCGAGAACGCACGCCGGTGTGATGTCGCGCTTCATCGGTGCGTTCAGTGCGGCGTGCCAGGCGATTGCAGCGAGGGCTTCACCTGCGAGACCACGACCCGCCGCTGCGTCCCGTCGTGCATGAACGGGCGGCCTTGCCCGAGCTCGGCGCCGACGTGCGACGGCGCGCGCGGCATCTGCGTCCCCTGCATCACCGCGGGCAGCTGCACCGAAGAAGACCGGAAGCTCTGCGACGTGACCGGTGGGCGCTGCGTGCAGTGCTTGAACGACGCGCAGTGCACCTCCGGAGAGCGCCCGCGGTGTGACCTGCTCTCGGGGCGCTGCGTCGGCTGCCTGTCGACCGCCGACTGCACGAAGAAGGACGAGCGCGGCGTGTGTGACCTCGAGAGCCTCCAGTGCACCGACGATCACTGACGCGCTGATCACGGACGCGCGGCTCACGTCGATTTCGTGCGCGGCCTGCCTGCAACACGCGACCGCACGGCACTGTCGTCGTGGGAGTGAGCGAGCGAGCGACGGAACCGCGCTTGGCGTTCTTGCTTGGGCTACGTCCCGCTCGGCTCCACCCCAGGAGAGAAAAGAATGACGCTGCGTTCGCCCGTTCGCTTCGTGCTCATCGCCGCCACCTCCCTTGGCGCGCTCGCCCTTGCCCTCGCGGCGGGCTGCGGCTCGTCCGACGACTCCGGCCTCACCGGCGCGACGCCCGACGGCGGCGGAAGCTCCTCGGGTGACACCGGCACGTCATCGACGACCGACTCCGGCAACAACAACGGCGACGCAGGAGGATCGTCGAGCGGCGACTCGGGCAACACGAACGACAGCGGCAACCCAGGCAACGCCGACGGCGGCAACGAAGGCGGCTCGCCCGGCGGATCGACGTCGACGCTCTCGTGCGGATCGGCGACGTGCTCGATCCCGGCGCAGAGCTGCTGCATCACGAACCCGCCAGGACCGAACAACTTCGCCTTTGCGTGCGTCACCGGCGGCTGCGCGGTCGATGCGGGCGCGGGAGGCGGCGGCGATCCGCCGACGGCGCTCAAGTGCTCCGGCCAAGCGAACTGCGGTCCGGGCACCGTGTGCTGCGTCTCGACCGGCAACAACACGACGACGTCGGAGTGCAAGGCGTCCTGCGGCGGCGGCGGCGGCGGTGGCGGCGACACCGCGCAGCTCTGCGATCCGGCCGCGCCCGCGGCGTCGAACGGCTGCCCGCAGAACGCGCCCTGCTCGACGAACAACATCGGTGACTGGGGCCTGCCGAACACGTTCGGCACGTGCGGCGGCCAAGGCAACTAACGCTCGCGCCAGTCAGGGGTGTGGCTTGATGCGATAGTAGAGCGTGATCTTTCCGGTCGTCGTTGTCTCTGGACAATCGTACGACTGGAGAGATCCGTCGAAGACTTCGGCCTTGAGCGGCAGCGTGCATCCGCCCATGTAGTCGTCGAAGTCGCCGGAGATGTCTTCGTCCGAGTCCCAGAGATCGAACGAGAGATCTTTCATCAGCTCGCTCGCCTTGATGCCCGTCAGCGGCGTCTCGGCCCAGAACGGGAACGTCGAGTCTTTCTGCACCGTCGTGTGGCCGGAGTGAAAGCTCGATCCCTCACTCGAGTACGCATAGAGCTGGGGATCGGGCGCGCCGTTCGTCGGATCCCATGACGCGCCGGTGGACTTCACCTTGTCCGGCACGACCGCGAACGACACGTAGAAGTCCCACGTCGCGTTCGGATCGATCGCGCACGTCGCGGTGGTGGCGCCGCACGTTCGACCAAAGCCGCAGTCGATGCAGCCTTCCCCGCCCGTGCCGCATGCTTTGGCGGCGGTGCCCGGCTGGCAGCCGGCCGCGGTGCAGCAGCCCGTGGTGCACGTCGCCTGGCACGAGCCGTCGATGCAGGTGTGGTTCGAGCAGATGAACGACGCGCCTTGCTTCGTGCACGTGTTGCACGCGAGCCCTTCGTTGCCGCACTTGTCCGTCGCCGTGCCCGGCTGACAGGTGTCGCCGTCGCAGCAGCCTTTGCAGTTGTTCGGCCCGCACGGCTCTTTGCATTTGCCTGCGGTGCACTTCTGCGCGCCGCGGCACACCTCGCACGCCGACGCGTTGGCTCCGCAGGTCGCTTCGGTGTCGCCCTTCTCGCACTTGTCGTCGCGGCAGCAGCCGTCGCAGTTCTGCGGGGTGCAGGTCGTCACCTGCGGGCCGCCGCCAGGGCCGGTGCCGGTGTCGCCTGCGCCCTGAAACGCGCTCACGACACACTCGGCAAGGTCGGCCTCGAGCGCGTCAGCGACCGCGCGTGAGATCGTCTCCGTCGCGCACGACGCGAACTGCGCGCGGCACTTGTCCCGATCGGACGTGCACGCATCATCCACCTGCGTGACGATGTCGTCGGCGTACGGGAGGACCAAGCTCCCGGGCAGCCCGCCCTTCTTCGCATAGAAGAGCGTCTGGCAGTCTTCGACGTTCGGCGCGCAGAACGTGCAGTAGTCCTCGGCGAGCTTCTTGTGCGCGGCGCCGGGCTTGGCGCTCTTCTGCGCGCGCGCGAGGCAATTGGCGACGCCGCATACGCCCGACTCGAGGCAGTCGGTCGCGGCGGTGACCGTCGACGGCGAGACGCCTTTGTCGAGGCTCTTGCAGCTCTTCGCGACGGTGGTGTCGCAGTCCGTCGGCTCTTTGCAGCTCACGGACGCGGCGACGCTGCAGAAGGATCCGCCTCCGGACGCCGCCGGATCGGACGAGCACCCGAACGCGATGCCTACCGCGGAGGCGGCGAGACAAGCGAGCACACGACGCAAGACAAGACGGGGACCAAAGCTACTGCCCACCCTCTCTTCTTAGCATTCTTGCCAGGCCCCGCGCCGCCGAAACGACGGTCGCGGGCCTACGTCGCGCGATGCGACGCCTTACTTGGTCGGCGTGACGTTGACCGACGGGATCGTCGACTTGCTCATCGGCGCCGACTTCTTCTTCGCCGGCGACTTCGGCGCGGACTTCGAGCCGAAGCCCTCGTCGGACTTCGAGGCCTTACCCACAGTTCCGCTTCCGCTTCCGCCCGAGCCGCTTCCGAGGTCCGAGCTGAAGCCCATCGAGTCATCCAAGCTGCTGCCCTTCATCTTCGCCGTGGGCTTGCCCGGCGGCGTCGTCGGCGTGGGCGCTGGCGTGGGCGCGAAGCTCGAGTCGGAGGGCTGAGGCTTCTGGATCGCCTTCTTCGGATCGGGCCTCTTCTGCTCGAGCGTCTTCATCTCCTTCGCGTCCGCTTCTTTCGTCGCGAAGTCGAAGGGCGTCGCGCTCGGCAACGGCGGCGCGACCGTATTCTGCGTCGTGGGCCCGGTCGACGGTGACGGTGAAGGAGCGGTGCGCGCCTTCTCCGCGGCCTGACGTGCCTCTTGAACCTCGGGCTTCGTGTCGCCTGCCGGATCGAGCTTCTTGGCTTCGTCGAGCTTGTCGACGCAGACCGTCCACTCACCCGCGCCACACTTCTCGAGCGCCACCTTGCGGATCTCCGCGGCGCGCGGGAGGTTCTCGTTCGCGATCGGCTCGGGCTCCTTGCGCTTGAGGACGAGCACGAGGATCGAGATGAGCACGCCGAGCGCCGCGAGGAGCGCGACCTC
>JBGAFW010000125.1:0-23315 GCA_044227045.1 Labilithrix sp. | reverse complement strand
CAATTCCTCGGCGATACGCTCGAGTGGCCGATGAAGCTCGATGGCGGAGCGCTGTTCGTCTCTATCCTGACGAGCGCCATGACCGGCATCGCCTTCGGCTTCTTCCCGGCGCGTCGCGCGGCGACGCTCGACCCGATCGTCGCGCTACGTCACGAGTGAGAGACGGATCTCGGCCCTCGCCCAGACGGGAGCGACGTCATCCGTACGCGTATAGATCTGTGGACAAACCGCCGCGCGGAGACGCGCCAAGCGAGACTTGATCGGAGCGAGGGTTGAGGCACGATAGGGCCCGCGCCCTATGAGCAACACGAACAGCGGCACGTCACCGTCATCGTCCACGCCCTCGTCACCACCGTCGCTTCCGATTCGCGGGACGATCACGAGCTGGCAGCCCGACGACTCGATCGGACGCATCCGCCTCACGTCGGGAGAGGAGATCCGCTTCGGTCACTCGGCGTGCGTGGGCCTTCGCCCATCGATCGGCGCCGAGGTGTGGGTGGTCGAGGTCGCGCCGCATCCGCTCGGCGGCCTCCGCGCGAAGGTGCTCAACTCGACGGGCGAGGTCACGCCCGATCGCGCCACCGCGGCGCTCACGGCGCATCAAGAGCGCGAGCGACAGCGACCGATCGTCGAAGCGGAGGTCGAGGCGATCAAGCTCGAATGCTCCGCCACGCTCGCCCGCAAAGCGCCGATGTGGACGACCGCGGCGGCGATGGGTGAGCGCACCGCGGAGGCGATCGCGGCGCTCGAGTCGCTCCAAAAGACGATGCCGCGCGAAGAGGTGTCGGCGTTCGTCGGGATGATCGCCGCGCTTCGCATGGACGGCGAGCTCGCGAGCGATCTGCGCCTGTTCGATCTCGAGTGGGCCGACCAGTGGGCGCACCTCGAGATCTGGACCGACCCGTGCTTCATGCCGTTCGCGGCGGAGGGAGGCAACCACCTCGGCCTCTTCGTCCATCCCGCGATCGTGACGGCGCATGCTCCGCCGGTCGTGTTCCGCTTTCACGAGCACGATCCGATCTTCGGATGGGTCGCGGCGAGCATGGAGCACTTCATCGCGATGATTCATGCCGCCTCGCGCGGCGAGGACGTCGAGCCGCTTCGCGGCGAGATGCACGCCGTCGTCCGCTCCCTCCTCGAGGCCACGCAGCGCGAAGAGGCGTTCGAAGACGTCGAGCGTAAGGACGTGCACGCGCTCTTCTGGAGCGGCGCGCGCGTGCTCGAGACCGCCGCGGCCGAGCGCCTCGCGGGTCGCTACCGCGATCGCGGCTGGACGTTCCCGCTCGAGTCGATCGAGACGCAGCTCGCGCTCGCAGGCTGGCAAGACCGCATCGACGCTGCGTGGGCCAAGCTGCGCTGACCCGAGCCTGACGCGCCAGAGGTCTAGTCGCTCCACACCTGCGCGGCCCACGCGCCTTTGCCAGCCCCGACGCTGACGAGGAGCGTGACCTCGTCGGCGGTCGTGAAGCACACCGAGCCGTCTTGCGGGATCGCGGGGCCAGGAGCCTCCGCGACGATGTCGCCTGCCGAGTCGCGCATGACGACGACGACGTCCTTCACTGCGTCGTCGGTCGCGACGTAGATGCGGTAGCAGTGGTTGGCCTCGACGCGCACCTTGCTCTCTTGATGCGTGTCCTTGTCGGCTTGCTGGTTCTTGATCAACGCACCGGCGGGCTTCATCTTCGACGCCGCCGCGCAGCCGTCGCCGATCTTCTTGACCACGTCAGCGGGGTCCTTGCCCGATCCTCGCGAGGCGCCTCCGCATGCAGAGAGCGAGGCGTCAGGCTTCTTCTTCGCCTTCTTCGATCCATGGACGCCAGGAGGCGGCATCGACGCCATCGGCGGAAGCCCGCTCGGCGGAGGCGTGGTCGCGAAGACGTTGGGCCCGGCGCCTCCCTCGCCACCTCCATCGAGGCTCGAGGCGGGCGTCTTCACCGCGCCGCCTCCGCTGTTGCCGCACGCGGCGATCGTGAGCGGGAGCGCCGCCGACGCGCAGAGGACGAGCCCGCCGAGCGCGAGGCGAAGGGGATGGGAGGCGAAAGACACGTGGCTCACCAGGTGGAACGTAGCGTGGCTTCTCGAGCTTGGGGAGGAGAGACACGCTATGGTGGTCACAGACGGCGCGATCGCGATGACGGACGAGTCGAAATCCAAAGACGCTGAGCTCTCGGTGCGCGTCGTCGCGATCGATCCGGCATCGCCTGATCCCGAGGTCATCCGTGACGCGGCGGAGCGTTTGAAGCGGGGCGCGCTCGTCGCGTTTCCGACCGAGACGGTCTACGGGCTCGGCGCGCGTGGCCTTCATGCCGGCGAGGTCCGCGCGATCTTCGAGGCGAAGGGTCGCCCGTCGGCGCATCCGATCATCTTGCATGTCGACGGTGAGGCGATGGCGCGCTCGATCGCGAGCGTATGGTCCGAGGCGGCCTCGCGCTTCGCGAAGGCGTTCTGGCCTGGCCCGCTCACGCTCGTCGTCCCGCGAAAGGAGGGCGTGGTCCCCGACGCGGTGACGGGCGGCCTCTCGACCGTGGGCATTCGCGCGCCGGCGCATCCGGTCGCCCTCGCGCTCATCCGCGCCGCATGCGAGCCGCTCGCGGCGCCGAGCGCCAACGCGCACACGCACGTGTCGCCCACGACCGCCGCGCACGTCGTTCGGTCGCTCGGAGATCGCACGAACGACCTCCTCGTCCTCGACGCAGGGCCGTGCGCGCACGGGATCGAGTCGACCGTGCTCGACCTCTCGGGAGATCACCCGCGCGTCCTCCGCCCCGGCGCCGCCTCGCTCGCAGAGCTACGCGCGATCGATCCGTCGGTCGCTTACGACGAAGCGTCGAGCCCAGCGACGACGATCGCGGACAACGACGCGCCTCGCGCCTCACCGGGCCTCGCGTCGAAGCACTACGCTCCACGTGGACGCGTCGTGCTCGTGCCGCGCGGATCGATGATGGACGCGATCGCGACGGAGCTCCGGCGACCCGCGCGACCGATCGCGGTCATCGTCGCGACCGCGGAGGGCCGCCGCGCGGCCTCGGCCATGGGCGGCGTGACGCACACGATCGAGCTCCCGGACGACCCGGCCGGCTACGGCCACCACGTCTTCGCGGCGCTCCACTCGATGGAGGAGCTCGGCGCCGCCGTGATCCTGATCGAGCGCGTCCCTGCGGACGATCCTGCGTGGTGGGCCGTTCGTGACCGCCTCGAGCGTGCTTCTCACTGAGGAGCACCTCACGTCAGAGGTGCGAGAAATCCCTCGGACACCCGGTCCTTTACAAGTGAAGGAATCGCGCCTAAGCCTGTCGCCAGAGTCCGTAACGCGGAGAGCGAAGCGAGCAAATCATGGCATATCAGGTCGTCACCCCGTCGCACTTCCCGAAGCCTCGCGGCTACGCCAACGGCATCCTCTCGCAAGGCCGCATGCTCCACATCGCCGGCCAGATCGCGTGGGACAAGGACGCGCGCATCGTCAGCCCGGACTTCGCGACGCAGTTCCTCCAGTCGCTCGACAACGTCATCGCGGTCGTGCGCGAGGCAGGCGGAGCGACCGAGCACATCGTGAAGCTCCTCGCGTTCGTCACGGATCTCGACGCCTACCGCGCCGCCACCGCGGCGATCGGTGAAGGCTGGCGCGGCCGCATGGGCAAGTACTACCCGGCGATGAGCCTCGTGAAGGTCGCCGGTCTCCTCGAGCCAGGTGCGCTCGTCGAGATCGAGGGCGTCGCGATGCTCCCTGGCTGATCCGCCAGGCCTCCTCATGGCGACGAGGGCAAACGCGAGCTCGCGCGCCTCTCCGCGAGCGAAGAAGAAGAGAGTGAAGAAGGTCGCCCATAGCGACGCGGTTAGCCTCTGGTTTCGTCTCCTCACCTGCCACGCGATGATGTTGACGGAGCTCCGGCGTGAGCTCGAAGACCGGACGACGCTCGCGCGCTTCGATCTCCTCGCGAGCCTCCATCGCGACGACGGGCAGACGCTCGCCGCGCTGAGCCGCGCGCTCCTCGTCACCGCCGGCAACATCACCGGCCTCGTCGATCGCGCCGAGCGCGACGGTGTCGTCGAGCGACGTCCCGATCCCTCCGATCGACGAGCCTCGCGCGTGTGGCTGACGGGAGAGGGACGCGCGCTCATTTGTGAGCTTCTCCCGCTGCACGCCGCGCACGTCGAGCAGCTCCTCCGCGGCCTACCTCCGCAAGATCGACGCGATCTCCAGCGCCTCCTCGGTGGCCTCCGCGATCACCTGCGCCGGGCCTTGACCTCTTCCCTTCGTCCTCTCCCAACCACGACGAGCGCAGGCACACCATGACGATCAAGACTCCGAAGGGCTTTCAGTACGACGTCACGAAGAGCGGCGTCGCGACGATCACGCTCTCCCGCCCCGACCGGCTGAACTCGCTCACGTTCGAGATCTACGAAGAGCTGCGCGACACGTTCGCGGCGCTCGACGACGAGCCTTCCGTGCGTGCGGTCGTCATCACCGGACAGGGCCGCGCGTTCTGCTCCGGCGGCGACGTCGAGAGCATCATCGGCGAGCTCTTCTCGCGCGACATGAAGGGGCTCGTGCAGTTCACGCGCGTGACCGGCGCGCTCATCCGCAACATCCGGGCGCTTCGACGACCGGTCATCGCCGCCGTGAACGGGACCGCGGTCGGCGCCGGCGCGGTCATCGCGCTCGCCTGCGACTTTCGCATCGCGAGCTCGACGGCGAAGATCGGCTTCATCTTCCCGAAGGTGGGCCTGTGCGGCGCGGACATGGGCGCGACGTATCTGCTCCCGCGCGTCGTCGGGCTTGGCCGCGCGAGCGAGCTGCTCTTCACCGGCGACATCATCGGCGCGGAGGAGGCGCATCGCATCGGCCTCTTCGGCCGCGTCGTCGCGCCCGAAGAATGCGTGCAGACGGCATATGCCCTCGCGGAGCGCCTCGCCTCCGGACCTGCGTTCGCGAACGCGATGACGAAGCAAATGCTCGAGAGCGAGTATGGCATGACGCTCGATCAGGCGATCGAAGCCGAAGCCCAGGTGCAGGCGATCTGCATGCAGCACCCGGATTTCCGCGCTTCCTACGACGCTTGGTCGCAAAAGCGCCCGATCGTCTTCGAGGGAGCTAGCGGTCCGTTCGACGACGGCAGACCATCGAAGAAGTAGCTCGGAAGCGAACGAGGTGCGGCCATGACGACGAAGGCGACGACCGCGGCAGCAGCGCCGCGCAAGACCAAGAGCTCGTGCGAAGCGTTCCCGATGTTCTTCGACGACACGCATCGCACGCTCGCGGCGACGTGTGACCGCCTCGCGGGAGGCGCCGGCCAAGCCGATGACACCGCGCTGCACGATCCGCCGCGCGTCATCCCACGGCTCGCGTCGCTTGGCCTCACGAAGCTGCTCGTCCCCACCACCAGCACGTCCACCATCAGCGTGCGTTCGCTCTGCATCGCGCGGGAGGCGCTGGCGTACACGTCCGCGCTCGCGGACTCGATCTTCGCCGTCCAAGGCCTCGGGTCGCATCCGATCCTCCTCGCGGGCGAAGGCGAAAAGCGCGCGAGCATCCTCGACGAGGTCGTGCGAGGCGATCGCGTCTGCGCGTTCGCGCTGACCGAGCCCGAGGCCGGCAGCGACGTCGCGTCGATGCGCACGACCGCGCGGCGAGAAGGAGACTTCTGGATCCTCGACGGCGAGAAGGTCTTCATCTCGAACGTCGGCATCGCGCATCACTACATCGTGTTCGCGAACGCCGACCCTGCCGCCGGCAAGAAGGGCATCAGCGCGTTCCTGGTCGACGCGCGCCTCGAAGGCGTGCTCACCGAGCCGATCGCGATGAGCGTCGATCACCCGCTCGGCCGCGTCGCGCTTCGCGGCTGCAAGGTGCCTCACGGCATGCTCCTCGGCGACGTCGGGATGGGGCTTCGCCTCGCGCTCGGGACGCTCGACGTGTTCCGCACCTCCGTCGGCGCCGCCGCGGTGGGCATGGCGCGCCGGGCGCTCGACGAGGCGATCGCACGCGTGATGAAGCGATCGCAATTCGGAAAGCCGCTCGCCGAGTTCCAGCTCACGCAAGCGGCGCTCGCCGACATGGCGACCGAGCTCGACGCCGCCCGTCTGCTCGTCTGCCGCGCCGCGTGGGAGAAGGATCAGCCGTCGTCCTCCCGAAGCGACGGCGTCTCGGTCGCGATGGCGAAGATGTACGCGACCGAAGCCGCGCAGCGCATCATCGACCGCGCGGTGCAGCTCTTTGGCGGCCTCGGCGTCACCGACGGCTGCATCGTCGACCGCCTCTACCGCGAGATTCGGCCGCTTCGCATCTACGAGGGCACCACCGAGATCCAGAAGCTGATCATCGGCGGCGCCCTCACACGCTAGCGCGGGGGCGCGATCCAGGTGCTCTGCTCGCCGCGGTCGGCGAGCAGCGGCTCGAGCGTCGTCGTGAGGACCACGTCGGACTTCGTCGCGATGTCGATGCGATGAAACGTCGTGTCGTTCGTGTAGACGAGGTACGCGCCCGTCGTCGACGCTTGGAACACGTGCGAGGACGGCTCGCGCGAGAGGGGAGGGGATCCCTTGATGCGGCGGATCGGCGTCCCCGAGATCGACGTCGCGTCGGCCCCGAAGACGACGAGGTCCTCGCCGTAGCCCGTCATCGGGATGTAGTCGCCTTCGTTTTGACCGTGAAACTCGACGTGGACGACCGCCCAGCGATACGGGCCGAGGAGCACGGGCGGAAAGGGAAACGAGCTCGCGGTCCCGGGTCCGTCGGGCTCGTACGACGCGCGGAGCGAGCCGTCGGCATCGACGAGCCCAAACTTGCCGTCGCTGACGACGGCGTAGTTCGGCGTGTGCCCGTCGACCTCCGACGCGTGCGCGCTCGCGGGCAGCTTCTGGATCGGGACGAGCTTCTTGTCGTGGATCTCGAAGAGCTGACCGCCTGTGACGTGATAGTCGGCCGAGTACGACGTGCACGAAGGCGTGCCCGAGAAGCCCGGGACGTCGATGTGATTGCCGTCGAAGTCGATCCACTCGAGCGCGCCGCCCGTCGCGACGAGGAGGCTCGTCTCGAACACCCGGCGAATCGAGGTCGCGTGCTCCACGTCGGCGACGTTTCCGCTCGCGTCGAGCGCCGGCGCGGCGTAGCGCTTGATGAGCCGCGTCGAGGCCCCATCGGGCGACCGCACGACGACCTCCGTTCGTCCCTCGAGCGTGACCACCCCGCCGTCCGCGGTGAAGTCAGCAAACAACGGCGCGCTTCGATAGTCGACGCACGACGGCACCTCGAAGAGGCGCTTGCCCTCCCACGTCACGAGCTCCGGTCGCACGCTCGTGAACGCGTCGGGGCTGCAGTTTCGATTGACCCACACCGCCGAGAGATCGCGCGACGGGCTCGCCGAGATCGCGCCGGTCTTGCTCTCCTCGACGACGTGCCAAGACACGCCATCGCTCGCGAAGAGAAACCACGACGCGCCCGAGCTCGGATCGATCGGCTCGACGTCGACGAGCACACGCCGTCGATCACGCGAAGGCACGACCTGGCGAATCGTGTGCGTGTGCTTGTCGACCGACGGAAGCTTCGGCCCAAACGCCGTCACCGTCCCCGAGCTCGGCGTGACGCTCGCGACGACGAGCGCATCGCCCTCGCTCGCGGCAAAGTAGAGAGGAAGCTCGGTGCCGACGACCGCAGGTTCCTCCGCGCCATCGCGGCCGCACGCGGACGCGAAGACGAGAGCCACACCACCAAGAAGAAAGGGAAGAAGGCGAGAGAGAGCGGAGGGTTTCACGATGCGCGCGCCTCAGCAGAAAGCGGACCCCGCGCTCTTCGCGCTCGGTTTGGATCATTTCTAAACACGAGTGTTTTCTTGATGGCCCGCTGAAAACAACGTGAGCTCAAATGCTTGAGCGACGCCGCCCCGCGACTCAGGTCCCGATGTGTGGCAAGCCGAACGATCAGAGGACCCGTGAGAGCGTGACTTCGGGGTCCCGGCTGGCACACATGTGCGCGCCTCGGTCCTCGCCACGGATGGATCGCGGTCGCGGGCCATTTCCGATCCGCCGATCCTGCAATTTTGCGCGAAATGCGCGGTAGAGTGGATGTAAGACAGTGGCATACACAATGCAGCATCGAGGGCATGGCTCGCTCGGTTCTCTCTGGTCTCGTAGGTCGCTCCTTTCTGAAGGTGCTCGTTCCTAGCGTCCTCGTGTCGCTCGTCGCGTGCACCGCGTCGAGCGATGACGGCGCGGAGGAGGACGTCGGGTCGGGCGAGGACATGATCATGGACCGCGGCGTGGCGCGCGGGAAGGCGACCATCCACTTCGCGGCGACGACGCCGAGCGCGCCCGACGAGATCTGCGTGCTGCCGAGCCACCTCTCGAGCGCCGACTACAAGAGCGGCGACGAGAAGTCGGAGAAGGAGCTCTGCTCGTACAGCTTCTACGGAGCCGGGCCACGCGAGGCCGACGCGCCGAAGCAGGACGTCGCGATCTGTCCGAAGCTCTCGAGCACGAACCCAGGCACCGATGTCCTCGAGCTCTTGCCGAACAAGACGCGTGAGCAGACCGAGGCTGAGGTGTGCAGCAAGGACGATCGTCCGAACAAGCTGCTTGCCAAGTACAAGCAAAGCATCACCTGCAGCTACACGCCGTCGATCCTCGGCTACTACCACCTGTCGCGTGCGCTTGGCGGCGCGGGTGACGTGAAGCCCGCGGTCGTCCGCACGATGGACCTCGGCGAGCACAAGAAGATCACGCAAGAGGCGTTGACCATCCTCGCGCGCCAGCCGGACAACTCGTACCCGAAGGCGAGCTGGCTCTCGTTCCGAAACGGCGAGGCGAACCCGGTGGCGTCTCGTTACAAGGACGCGATCTACACGCAGGACTTCTTGCAGATCTACGGCGGGCTCCAAGAGAACGCGCGCGGCGAGGCGAAGTACAGCGAGATCAATCGACGCGGCGCCGACCCGAACTACGCGAGCCTCTTCGTGCAGACCGCCCAGTGGAAGCGCGCCGCGGATGGGCGGGCCCTCTCCCAGATCGCCGGCCGCTCGCTCGCCGACGCGGCGCAGACCGTGGTCGCGATGACGGACATCAGCGAGATGCTCGTGCTCGACTACTTGATGAGCCAGCAGGACCGCTTCGGCAACATCCACGAGATCGACTACTACTACTTCCCGAAAGAGGGCGGCGGCGTCGACAAGGTCAAGAAGTCGAAGGTGGACGATCACGAGACGCCGATGCCCGCGGGCGGCGTGCTCGTGAAGAAGATGATCCTGAAGGACAGCCACATGAACGCGAAGACCTACGCGAACGTTCGTTGGCTCGCCGCCAACTTCGCGCCGGGCACCGAGGTGCCGAAGTTCTTCGTCGCCGAGGCGCTCTTCGGCCAGCGCGACATCGACATGCTTCGCGCGAACCTGACGGCGCTCGCCGGCAAGCTCCACGACGCGTGCACGTCGGGCAAGCTCCTGCTCGACCTCGACCTCGAGTCCCATCTCGCGGGACGCGGTCACGACCCGGCCTCGTGCGAGGCGAGCGCGCCGGCGCATCCCTGACATTCCGAGGTCCGTGACGTCGACGATGTGCGACGGCTTACGCGCCGATCCCCGCGGCGAGACCGCTGCGGAACGTGGGCTCGCGAACGTCAATCGTGAGCCCTCGTCGCTGGATGCTCGCGAACGTTTTGTCGGTCGGCATGTGCTTCTTCGGCGCGATCACCTCGATGCGCGTCAGCCTGTCGAGGGTCTTGGCCCCGCGCACGACCTCGCTGAGCTCGTCGCGGAACCATTCGTTGATGATCTGAACGTGGAGCGAGAGCTCTCCGCTGGGCGCGCGGCGTAGCTCGGAGGTCGAGGACCAGCCCCACTGAAGCGACGTGACGTGCTCGGGGAGCATCGACCAGACGGTGATCGCCTTCTTATCGCCGTCAGGCACCTTGAGCGTCCGGATGCGCTTCCACGCCTTCGAGGCCATGAGCTCCTTCAAGACGTCGTCGGTGAGCGAGACCGTGTCGACGCTCGGGATCGCTTCGATGAGCGGGATCACCCGTTCGATGAATTTCTTCTTGTGGTCGACCCGCTTCCACATGGTGCAGCGGATCTCGCGAAGCGTCGCCGGCAGCGTTCGCTCGATCGCGTCGGCGAGCGGGTCGGCGTAGATGTCGACGGTCTCGAGCGATCGGAGGGCAGGCGAGCCGAGGAAGTGCGCGATGATGTCGGGCGTGGGCTTGCCGTGGATGAACCGCACCGTCGCGAGGAGCGGATCCTTCGCGAGGTCGGGCCACGCCTTCTTCGCGACCTTCCAGGAGCCGTCGAGCTCGAGCTCGTCGAGGAAGCCTTTGCGAAAGTACGCGCGGTACGTGACGCGCGCGAGCGGCCCGAGCCACGCCTTCTTGTGCTGCTTGAGGAGCGTGTCGGCGCGCTTGCTCGCCTCGTGCGTCGCGGTGCCTCGCGCCTCGGCGAGCTGAATCGAGATGAGCTCGCCGCGTGGGTCGCCTTGCTCTTGCAAGCAGTCGGCGAGCACCTCGCGCGCCTGATCGTCGCCGGGGGACGCGAGCACGGCCTCGAACAGCGCCGCGCGATCGCCCGTGGCCTTGCTCGTGGGTCGCGGCCCGAGCGCGCTCCAGCCGGCGCGTTCGGCCTCATCGAGCTTCTGGACCATCGCCCCGAGCTTCTCGCGCGCGGTCTTCCAGCTGCGGACGTCGTGCCTGTCCGACTTCTCGATCAGCCCGCCGAGCGCCGCGACCGATCGCTCGTCGCCGATGACGAGGAGCGTCTTGCGGCAGTCGTCGCTCGACCAGGTCACGATCGGCGCGGCTTGATCGAGGAGCGTGACGAGCGCCGCGGCCATGCGCGGATCCGGCGGCGCCTTGCGGAGCGCGCGAAGTCGTAGGACGAACGCGTCTTGCTTGCCGTCCATGTCGCGGCCAGGGAGCTTCGTGAACAAATTCTCCGCGAGCCACGTCACGCTCGCCGGATCGTTCGACGCGAGCGTGGCCATCCATCTCGCTTGGAAGTCCGCGTTGGTGCGCGTCTCTTCCGGTGGAGGCGCCGCGAACGCACGCGCGACCGGCGTGGCGAGCGCGTCCACCGCGTCCGCGATCACCGCCGCGCGCGTCTCCTGCCACCGCAGCGTCGCGGCCTCGAGCGCGCGGACGAGATCACCCTTCGCGTAGGCGTCTCGTGCCGCCGCGAGGAGATCCGCGCCGGCGGTCGCGGTCTTGGTCTTGGTCTTGGTCGCGGTCGATGTCTTCTTCAAGGGCTTGCCTCTCCTCAGCCCACGGGGACGCCGCGGACCAGGTTGCCGTCGGCGAGCAACGCTCGCACGCGCGTCGTCGACGCGAAGATCGAGACCACGGCCGGATCGCCAGGGAACGAGCGATTCATCCGGCGCCAATGGCGGTCACGCCGGCGGAGGATGCGCCCTTTGCTCGAGCCGATCCACGCGTTGCCGAGCTCGTCGATGCTCATGCACGAGAGCGCCGAGAGCGTGTCGACCGCCTCGACGACGGTGCGAAGCGGATCGAGCTGAACGCGAAACGCCCATGCGCCGGCGCCCGTGATGAGGATGTGCGGCTCGCCGCCTTGCGACGACGCGACGCCCGCGGTGAGGAGATCGACCTCGCAAGGCCGCGTCGCATCGACCGCGGCGCCTCTGCGCACGCGCGCGACGTGGCCGCCTTCTCCGCACGCGATGATCGAGTCGTCGGCGAGCTTCGTCGCTGCGAGGAGCGTGCGCGTCGGCAAATCGGAGGCGACGAGGGTGAGGCTCTCTCCGATCAGCTTCGCGATGGCGCCGCGTCGCTTCTCTTTGCCTTCGCCCGCGGGCGCGATCGATCCTCCGAAGAGCAAAAAACCGTCGCCGTCCTTGATCGCAGAGTAGAAGAGGAAGCGGTCGAGCGTCGGGCCCCAGCGGGTGAAGCCGCCGCTCGGGCCGAGACGAAGGATGTGGCCGCGGTTCGTCAACGCCAGCCACGACGTCCCGTCGCGTCCCATCGGAACGAGACGGCGGACCCCGCCATACGTGCTCTCGAGATCGCGCGCGGGATCCACCGTCCACTGGCGCGCCGCGTAGCGTGCGATCGCCTCGCGACCGATCGCCACGAGCTGGCCGCCGGTCGGCGAGAACGCTCCGGCCAAGATCGGCGCGACGGGGCACAGCGATCCGGTGAGATCGATCGACCAATCGACCACGGGTGGCACCGACGGCCGCTCGTTCGGACCGCGATCGCGATCGCGAAGCGAGTACGGGCTCGGCGTCGGCGGTTTGTGGGGCGCGATGCTCACGCGCTCGCCGAGCGGAATGGACGCGGCGGCTGCGACGGCGGGCACGACGGGCACGACCGAGGGCGCGACCGGCGGCGGCTCCACGCTCTGCCCCTTCGGCCCATCGTGGATCGCGACCGCGGGAGGAGGCGGCGTCGCGCCCGCGATCACGCGGTTGGGCAGCGGCGTCGCGCGGAGGCGACGGAGCTCGGCGCGAAGATCACGGGTCGAGAGCCGGACGTCGTTTCCAAGCACGCGCGTGACGAGGAGCGAGAGCGCAGGCGGTACGTCGCGGCGGCGACTTCCCATCGGCACCGGCACGCCCATCCATGCCTTCGCGAGCGAGTGCTTCGAGGTCGGGAACGGGAGGCGACCGGTGATGAGCTCGTAGAGCGCGACGACGGCGGACCAGACGTCTGCGAGCTCGCGCTCGGTGGGGCTTCCGTAGAGTCGAAAGACGCGGTTCGGCGCGGACGGATGCGTGATGACGACGCGGCCCGACTCCGGGATCGCTTGGTAGGCGTGGTCGAGCGAGAAGTCGGTCGGCCCGCCGCCGCGCCGCGCGACCTCTTCAGCGCCGTCGATCATGTCGTCGATGATCTCCAGCGCCTCGGTGAAGGGAAGCGGCGGCTCGCTCTTGATCCGCGTGCTCAGCGAGACATGGAGCTTCTCCATCACCACGTAGGGCGCGTCTTCGTGCGTGCCGGCGTCGAGGATCCGCACGACGTGCGGGTTCGAGATCTGCGCGAGCAGGCGGGAGTGGCGCACGAGCTCTTCGTGATCGCAGCGAGGTCCGGCCACCTTCAAGATGCTCGGCTGGCCGGCGTTGCCGACGACCTCGTAGACCGTCGCGTGGAGCGTCTCGGAGAGCAGCCGGACGATCTTCCATTGGTCGACGCGCTGGCCAGGCTCGCTTCGCTGTGGCGAGCGAGGTCCGCTCGGCGTCTTCGACATCGCGGCCCGGATCTCTTCGACCGTCGCCGAGGCGGGCGGAGACCACTTCGCGGTCTGTCCGAGACTCGAGTCGCGTCCGAGCTCGAGCGCGACGCGAAGCTCCTCGAGCGCGCGGCGATCGCTCTCGGGCGAAGGACCCGCCGCGTCGGGGATGATCGCACGCATGAGGCAAAGCTTTCCGTTGCGGCCGTCGGCGAACATCAGGTTGTTCACCGACAGATCGACCGGGCCGAGGCCGCACGCCTGCGCCTCGTGCACGACGGCGGCGAAGGAGAAGATCAGATCCATCGCGCGCGTGTCGTCGAACGCGCGACCACCCGGGGACGTCGTGGTGAGAAGAGCTTCGCGAAGCGTCGGGCCGGCGAGCCGCGCGACCACGCGGTACGCGCGACCGTCGGCGAGCTTGCCGCGATCGCACACGCGCGCGACGTTCGGGCTCGTGAGGAGCGTGAGCGCCGAGGTGTCGCGCTCGAAGTCGTCCGTGCGCGCGAGCGCCGCGACCTTCAGCACGAGCGGCGTCTCCGGGAACCGGAGATGCGTCACGACGTATACCTGCGCGCGGTCGGTGTCCGAGATCACCGATTCCACTCGGTAGGTAGCGTCGATCACGTACCCGTTCGGGAACCGATCCATCGGGGAGCACGATTGTCGCGTGCTATTGGGCGCCTGTCGACAAGCGCGCATGGGTCGCCGCCAGGTGCTAAGAACTTCGCTCCCTCCGAGATGACCTCCGCCTCCCCACTCTTCGAGCCCCTCGCTGTATCCCCCCGCCTAACGCTCCCCAATCGCCTTGTTTTGCCTGCGATGGTGACGCGTCTATCCGGGGAGGATGGGCTCGTGAACGACGACATTCGCGCGCGCTACACACGGTTTTCGCGCGGGGGCGTCGGCCTGATCGTCGTCGAGGCGATGGCCGTGCACAGCGCCAAGAGCGGGCCGCTGCTTCGGATCTCCTCGGACGACTTCAAGCCTGGGCTCCGCGATCTCCGAGAGCGCATCCACGACGCGGGTCCGAGCAAGGTGGTGCCGCAGATCATCCACTTCTTGAAGATCTCGCGGTCGGGCTGGCGGCAGACCGTCGACATGCTCTCGCTCGACGACCTCGACGCGATCGTCGACGCGTACGGAGAGGCCGCCGTGCGCGCGCGTGAGTGCGGCTTCGACGGCGTCGAGCTGCACATGGCGCATGCGTACACGCTGTCGTCGTTTCTCTCGCGGCTGAACCCGCGCAAGGACGCCTACGGCGGCACGCTCGCGAACCGCCTTCGCCTCCCGCTTCGCGTCGTGAAGCGCGTGCGCGAGCGCGTGGGCGCAGACTTCGCGGTGGGCGTTCGCTTCCTCGGCGAAGAGTGCATCCGAAACGGCTACACCGTGCTCGACGCCGGGCCGATCGCGATCGAGCTCGCGCGCGCAGGCGTCGACTACATCTCGCTGTCGGCGGGCGGCAAGTTCGAAGACGCGCGCGAGATCGAAGGCGAGCCGCTCTACCCGTACACGGGCTACTCCGGCGATCGCTGCATGCCGGGCAACGCGTATCCCGACGGCGCGAACCTCTACATCCCCGAGGCGGTCCGCGCCGCGCTCCGATCGGCGGGCCTCGCGACGCCGGTGGTGGCGGTCGGCAAGATCGGATCGCTCGCGCTGGCCGAGAAGGTGATCGCGCGCGAACAAGGCGACCTCATCGGGATGGCGCGCGCGCTGCTCGCCGACCCCGATCTGCCGAACAAGTGGCGCGCCGGCCGCGAAGACGCCGTCGTTCGCTGCGTCTACGGCAACGTGTGCAAGGCGCTCGACGAGAACTTCCGGCGCGTCGACTGCACGCTGTGGCCGAAGAAGCTCGGGCAGGCGCCGATCAGCGACGACACCACGCCGCCCGCGTGGCCCGCGTCCGGCGCCGATTTGCGTGCAGAATGCAAAGATGGTCGCGTGCTCCTTCGATGGCAGGCCGCTCACGACAACGAAGCGATGTACGGCTACCAGGTATTTCGCGGTGATCGCGCCCTGACCGGCGGCGCGCTCGTTCACCACGCGAGCGTCCGCGCGCTGTCGACGCGCTACGAAGACACCCGCGTCGTCAGCGGCGGCGACTACCGCTACGCGCTCCGCCCGTACGACCTCGCCGGCAACCGCGGGCCGATGACGCCCGTGATCGACGTGCACGTCCCCGAGGAGGGCGCGACCGCCGGAGCGTGATCGATCAGCGCCGCTTCTTGCGTCGCGTGCGCGCGATGAGCCCCACGCCGGCGAGCGCGCCGATCATGCCACCGAGCGGAAGCGTCGAGCGACCGTCGCCGAGGAAGCCGACGGCGCAGCCCGAGTCGTCGGCCGGCGCGGGCGTGTCGTCGCCAGCGTCACCGAGCGAGGAGCCGGAGTCCTGCTGCGGCGGAGGTCCGGAGTCGACGGGCGGAGGCTTCGGCGGCGGCGGACCTGCCTCGGGCGGCGGGGGCTTCGGCGGTCCGTTCACGTCGATGTCGAGCGTGGTCGAGGCCGCCTCGTCGCCGTCGGTGTTCTGGTTGTTGTTGCACGCGTTGCCGGCGGCGTAGAGCTTGATCTTACCGCCGTAGGGCGGAGCCGTGATCGAGAACGTGTACACCGCTTCGCCCGAGGCCGCGTCTGGCTTGACGGTGCGCGCGTGCGTGACCTCGTCGTAGTCGAGGTAGGTGAAGCCGCCGTCTTCGTCGCCGATCATCTTCACGCCGTCGGTCGCGGCGGCGTTCATCCCCGTGATCGCGGCGTCGGTCTGGATGTGAAAGGTGTAGACTGCAACCATCCCGGCGTCGAGCGACGTCGGGCCGTCGATCTTCACCGTGGGCGTCTTGCCGCCTTGATGGCACGAGTTGCAGATCGCGCCTTGCTTGCCGCTTCGACCCGTGATGCCGCCGCTGTTCGACCACGCGACACCCGCCGAGCAGAGCGACGCGAGCACGACGCCGGCGCGAACCCATCCACGAAGACCGGACGATGCACCGTTCATGGAGCCATCGTACGGCACTGGGGATGAACCGATCCACACTCGACCCTCAGCTTTATCGGTGAAGGTGACACCTCCGGCTCCGTTTCCTCGCGCCCGATCGAACAGGAACGCACGAAGCGGATGATTCACGCATGATCCACCTTTCGGTGCGGATCATGCAGCCTATGATCCTCGTCATGAACGGCCGCCTGCAAAGTGCCGCTCTCACTAAACAAGCTGCGATTTCGTCGCCGCGTGTGGTGTGGAGCTTCGCCTCCGTCCTCTTTGCGCTTCTCATCACGGCAGCGTGCTCGTCGAGCGACGCTGACGCGGGGTCGAGCGCACCAAACCCCAACGGCAAGACCGAAGGCGCGCAGTGCACCGACGGGAGCGAGTGTGCGTCGCTCACGTGCGCGCAAGGTAAGTGCACGCCGGTCACGGGCGCGAACCCCACCGACAAAACGAAGAACGGTGACGAGACGGACGTCGACTGCGGAGGCAAGAGCGCTCCGCCGTGCGCCGACGGAAAGGCATGCACGACGGCGACGGACTGCACGAGCGCGATTTGCACGGGCAACGTCTGCGTCGCGCCGTCACCCACCGACGGCGTGAAGAACGGCGACGAGACCGACAAGGACTGCGGCGGGACGAAGGCGCCGAAATGCAAGGCCGACCAAGGCTGCGCGAAGGACTCCGACTGCGACTCCGGCGGCTGCGCGTACACGAAGAAGTGCGCGGCGTTCCCGAGCTGCACGAATCACTTCGGCGGCGACACGTGCGGAGCCGGCGAGACCGGCGCGCCCGACGCGAAGCACGAGAGCTGCTGCGCGACGGCGACGCTCGCGGACGGGACGCAGATCGGCAAGTACCAGATCACCGCCGGACGCATGCGTGCGTTCGTCGAGCGATTTGCCGGCGACTTGAAGTCGTGGGCCGCGACGAACCCCGCCGGCTGGGATCAAGGATGGAACGATCAGCTTCCGGGCAACATGGACGACGCGCTGCAGGTGCTCGGGCCTGACGGCAAGCGCGGATGCAACATCGGCGACGCGAAGGGCGGCCGAACGTACTGGCAGCCTGGCAACATCAACGGCGACGCCGACGATCACAGCGACTACCCGAAGGACACGCTCGACGAGAAGGCGCTCAACTGCATCCAGTGGCACATGGCGATGGCGCTTTGTGTGTACGATGGCGGTCAGCTCGCTTCGATCGACGAGCTCGCGAAGATCATCACCAACGACGGCGCGAACGGGATCAACCAGTGGCCGTGGACGTGGCAGGACACGTCGGGCTACAGCGCGAACACCGCCGACGAGCGCCTCAGCCATCAGTGGAACTACGAGACGCCTGTCGCCGCGCAGCGCCAGGACCCGCAAGGTGGACCGCTCGACCGCGCCGGCTTCATCGCGCCGCCGGGCCGCTTCCCGAAGGGCTACAACAAGCTCGGCATCGCGGACGGCGTCGGCAACATGCTCATGTGGGTCCGCGACAGCGAGAAGCGCTTCGCGTGGACGTCGTCGTGGGAGCAGCACCCGAAGGACTGGAACAACACGCTGAACCCGACCAACTCGACGTGGAAGGGCAAGCCTGGCGACGGAGACACCGAGGGCTATTACGCGATCGGCGGTCGCTGCTCGTTCAAGTGATCATTCGTAGCTTGCCTCGAAGCCGAGCGGCGCCGCGAAGGTCTCGACGACGCGATCGAGCGACGGCAAGGAGCACACGATCTCGGGCGGAGACGCCGGGTTGTCGGTGACGATCTCGGCGACGCGCGCGGCGGTCGCCTCCATGTGCTCTTCGCTCGTCTCGGGGTACTCGCGTACGAACAGGATGCCCGAGGTGGGACGATCCTCGCTCCACGTGCCTCGAAGGACGTAGGCGTCGGCGCGCTGCTGCGGCTTGCCCGTCTTCTTGTCCTTCACGTCGCGCGTCAGCGCATCGGTGAGCTTCTTTCGATGCGCCTCGAAATACTCCGTCACCTTCGCGTCGGCGGTGGCCTTGTCCTTCGTCAAGGGCGAAGGGAACGGGACGAACACCGTCGCGCAGTGGCCGACCCAGCGCTGCGTGCCGCGGAGGTTTCTCACCTCGGTCTGTTGATCGGCGGGCGACCGAAGGATTGTCGCGGGCGGAGGATTTGGATTCATGAACGGCAGCGGTGCCGACCCTGCGTCGCTCGGGGCTGTCTGTGCGGCGTCTCGAGCCGCGGCGTCGCCTGCGTTCGGCTTCGCCTTCGTTCGCGCGAACCGATAGACGACGTGCGCCGATCCGCTCCCCTCTTGCGCCAAGACCCAAACGTCGCCGGAGCGGCGCGCGATGAGCACTTGCAAGTAGGTAGCGGGCGAGGGAGCCGCGGCGGCGGTGACACCTACCGACGACCAGCGGCGGTAATGACCGGGGCCGTCGTCGTCGGCCTTCGCCCGCGCTGCCTTCACCGCGAGCGTCTCGGTCCTCGACGTGTAAAACGGACGCGCGAGATCGGCCGGCGCCGCCGGGAGCTCGAAATCGTCGACCGTGGTCGACCCAGGCATCGCCCGCGCGAGACGCGCGCCCGAACGCGCCCGCCACATGCCGCCTTCACGATCGACGACGATGTGGCCGCTCTCGTGCTCGACGAGCGCGGGCAGCTCGAGCGGCTTCCAGGACGGCTCGGCGCCGGTCTCGAGCCGGAAGTACTGCTCGGTCCGCTCGTAGGTCTCCGACTCGCTCGTGCACGAGAGGTAGACGCGATCGTCACGCGCAGGGAGAAACGTGCACGTACGCCGCTTCGCGTACGTCCCGGGCAGCGCGAGCGGGACGACCTTCGGCGCGACGTTCGGCGCGCTCGGCCGCGTGACCATCGCGGCCTCGGACTGCTGGTGCGAGTAGTCGACGTCTTCGTTCACGCCGAGCCACACGAGGTCGCCGTTCTTCGTGCGACGGTAGTATGTCCAGCGCGTCGTGTGCGGGAGGAGGGCGTGCGACGCGTGGAGCGTGAGCCCCAACGCGCCCGCATCGGCCCCTGCGTCAGCCCCCGCGTCGACGTCCGGCGAGGGAAGGCCTTCGAAGTAGGGCTGCTGCTCGTCCTCGTCTTGCCTGGCGTTTGGTCTGCTCGTGGTCTTCGTCCACGCCGTTCCTGTCCACGTCATGAGATCGACCGCGCTGTCCACGACGTGCGGCATGCCGATCGGCGAGAGCTCTCCGTCGCGACCGCTTGGAATTCGGATCGAGGGACGTGCGGTCGTCCCTTCGAGATCCTCCGAGCCGTAATACGAGAGAAGCCCCTCGTATCCACCCAGCTCGGCGTCGTCCTTCAAGAACGGCGCGTAGTCGGCCGGCTTGCCGATCCGCTCGAGCGTGCTGCCGTTCGGCGCGACGGCGTAGACGTAGAGGCCACTTCGAACGATGAGGCCGTCGTCGTCGCGGCGCATCATCGTCAGCGTCGGTCCGACCGCGCGCGCGACGAGCGTGGCTTGCCATGGACCGGTGAGCGGCGGGTCGGCCTCCGTGTTCGCGTTCGACGTAGCGGCGCCGTCGGGCACGCCTTTGCCGCCTTTCGAGCATCCGCCGCAGTGCGTGAGCCCTCCGAGGAGGAGCGCACAAACGCCAAGCGAGGCGAGCGAGCGCGAGGCGAGCGAGCCGCGCTTTCTCATCGAGTTCCCGTCGTGCCGCCCTTTCCGCGTCATCTCTTCCTTACTCTACGCTCGAGTCGGCTCGAGCCATCCCGCACTTCGCGCCGGGCCCTTGGCCTGCTACGACGCCGTTGTAGCTCAAGAGACCCGAGGGATGACGATGACGACCGCGCCCACGCCCACCTTTCCCGAAGACTTGAACCTCGCCCGGTACTTTCTCTTCGATCGGCTCGAGGAAGGTCTCGGAAATAAAGCCGCGATCCTGTTCGGGGAGCGCAGCTACACGTATGCGACCGTCGCCGAGAAGACACGCCGTATGGTGAGCCTCCTCGAGGCGGCGGATGTGCGTCGCGGCGAGCGCGTCCTCATCATTTTGCCGGACGTCCCGCCGTTTGCGTGGGTGTTCTTCGGGGCGCTCGCGCGCGGGGCGGTCGTCGCGATGGGCAATCCGCTCGCGCCGCCGGAGACGCTCGAGTACCTCGTCTCGTACACCCGCGCCACCGCGGTCGTCACCGTGCCGCATGTCGCGGAGATCTTGCGCCCCCTCGTCGAGGCGGAGTCGTCCGAGGTCCAGGCGATGTTCGTCGTGCCGGACGCGCCGACCGGGACGGACCCCGAGGCCTCCATCACGGAGCAGTCGACGAAGTTCTTCGGCAAGGTGATCGAGCTCTCGTCGGCGCTCGCCACCGCCGCGGTGGCGGGCAGCACGAACGCCGGCGGGTCGCACATCGCGAAGGTGCACCGTGACGAGCCCGCGATCTGGCTCTTCACGAGCGGCTCGACCGGAGAGCCCAAGGCGAACATCCACACGCATCGCGACTTCGCGTTCAATACCGAGGTGTATGCGAAGCGAACGGTCGGCTACCGGCGCGACGACGTCACGATCAGCGTGCCGCGCTTGTTCTTCGGCTACGCCACGGGCACGAACCTGATGTTCCCGTTCGCGGTCGGCGCGACGGCCGGCCTCTTCAGCGAGCGACCCACGCCCGAGAGCATCACGAAGGCGATCGAGACGTACAAAGCGACGATCGTGACGAACGTCCCCACGATGCTCGGCAAGCTCCTCGAGCACGACGAAGAGCTGAAGAAGAACGGCAAGCGCGGGCTCGACTTCGCGAGCGTGCGCTTCTCGTTGTCCGCGGGCGAGGCGTTGCCCGAGCCGCTCCTCCGCCGGTGGCTCGACCGCTTCGCGAGCGACGTCTACGACGGCATCGGCTCGGCCGAGATGTTCCACATCTACGCGTCGAATCGTCCGGGCGACATCAAGCCAGGCTCGCTCGGCAAGGTGGTCGACGGCTACGAGCTCCGCGTGTTGCCGGAAGAGGCCGACGGCGCGGGCGGCAAGCCGTGCGCGCCAGGCGAGATCGGCGTCCTCTGGGTGAAGGGCGACAGCGTGAGCATGGGCTACTGGCTCGATCGCGACAAGAGCTGGAAGACCTTCCACGGCCACTGGTGCCGCACCGGCGACCTCTTCCGCGTCGACGAAGAAGGTTACTTGTACTTTGCAGGCAGAGCGGACGACCTCCTCAAGGTGGGCGGCCAGTGGGTCGCGCCGCTCGAGGTCGAAGAGTGCCTGCTCGGTCACGACGCGGTCGCGGCGGCGGCCGTCATCGGCGTCGAGACCGGCGGCCTCACGAAGACGAAGGCCTTCATCGTCCTCCGCGCCGGCCGCGCGGCCACGGCCGACCTCGCCGCGGAGATCCAGGAGTACGTGAAGACGACGCTTGCACGATACAAGTATCCCCGCGTCGTCGAGTTCGTGGACGATCTGCCGAAGAACGACCGCGGCAAGGTCGACAAGAAGGCGCTCCGCGCGCGGCCCGACGCCGGCGCTGGCTTTGGCTCGCAAGAGGGCTGACGATGTACCTCGCCGATCTCACGTACGACGAAGTCGCGAACCTCTGCGCGACGAAGCACGCCGTCGCGATCGTCCCGGTGGGCAGCGTCGAGCCGCACGGCCCGCATCTGCCGCTTCACACCGACACGACGATCAGCGAGACATGCGCCGCGCGCGCCGTCAGCAAGCTCGCCGAGGAGCACCATCTCCACGCCCTGATCGCGCCGAGCGTGCCTTATGGAGTCACCGAGTATGCGCGTGGCTTCGCGGGCGCGATCGGCGTGCCTCCCGCCGCGCTCACCGCCCTCTTGCGTGCGATCGCGGACAAGCTCCTCGACTGCGGCTTCATCCATGTCTGCTTCGTCAACAACCACCTCGAGCCGGCGCACGACGCCGCCGTGCGCGCCGCGATCGAAGGCTTGCCCGACGGCGCGGCGTCCGTCGCCTGTCCGCTCACGCGCCGTTGGGGTCGCACGCTCGGAGACGAGTTCAAGAGCGGCGCCTGCCACGCAGGCCGCTACGAGACGTCGCTCGTCCTCGCCGCGGGCAAGACCGTGCGCGACTACCGCGCGCTCGAGCCGCTGGCGCTCAGCCTGAGCGAAGGCATCAAGGCGGGCAAGGCGACGTTCACCGAGATCGGGATGGACCGCGCTTACACCGGCGCGCCCGCCGCGGCGACCGATGAAGAGGGCGACCTCCTCTACGACAAGCTCGTCACGATGGTCGTCACCGAGATCAGCGAGTCGGTCGCGAAGCGTCGCTCGTAGTCAGCGACGTCGGTTGAGCATGTCCGCTTCGGACGGCGCCGCTTGCGAAGCGGGAGGCGCGGGCGCGGCGGACGCGACCGCGGAGGCGGAGGCCTTCGTCGGGACGGTCGGGCGGACCGCGACGTTCGAGGGGCGCGCGGGGTTTTGCGGCGCGGGCGCGATCGCGGCGGTCGCCGCGGGGATGTCCGAAGGGATCGGCGCGGTGGGGAGCGTCGCGGCGGGGCTCGGATCTTCACGCTGGGCGGAGGGGAGCGCGTCGACGGCGGCGTTGGGCGAGGCGCTCTGCGCGGTCGGCGCTGCAGGCTTCGTTCGTTTGAGCAGCGCGACCGACCCGCCTGCGACGAGCACGATCGCGAGGCACGCGGCGATGAGGCCGCCGATGCGTGCGCCGTTCGAGCGCGCGCCCTTCGCGTTCGAGACCGCGAGCGCCGAGACGTTCTCGGAGGAGATCCGCGCGGGGATGCTCCCGACGTCGGGAGGGTTCTTGCTCGAGGACGGCACCGCGGGCATCGGCGTGGACGCCATCGGCGAGGAGGGTCGCTGGCCCGAGTCGGGCGCGAGCGGCAAGGTGCGATCGGTCGACGGCTTCGGCGTCGCTTGCGCAGGCTTGCTCGAGCTGTACCCTCCCGCAGGCGTTTTGTTCGGGATGTAGCCGAGGATCTTGCTCACGCGCGACGCGATGACGCGCGCCTCGTCAGACGCGAGCGGCGCGAGCGCGGCGGCGAGCTCGGCGACGTTTTGGAAACGCTTGGCCGGATCCTTCTCGACGCACCTCAAGATGACGTCCTCGAGGAGCACCGGCGCGTCGGGCACGACCGTTCGAAGACGCACCGGCGGGTCGGACGCGATCATCGCGCAGAGCGCGGCGAACGTATCGGCGTCGTAGGGCGGCGTCCCGGCGACGAGCTCGTGGAGCACGACGCCCATCGCCCAGATGTCGGCGCGATGATCGACCGTGCTCGCGTT
>JBGAFW010000124.1:0-23235 GCA_044227045.1 Labilithrix sp. | reverse complement strand
GGGCTCGGCCTTCGCGATACACGCGACGTCGCGCACGAGCTCGCCGAGGTCGCCGAAGACCTCGCCGTGGGGGCATCGCTCGGAAGCAAGCCCGCCGAGAAGGTGCGGAGCGAGCAACGGATGAACGCCGCGGTCGTCGTGCTCGAAGGCGGCGGTCGCGCGATGCGAAAGCTCGGCGCGCTCGGCCGTGACATCGGCGAGATCGTTCAGATGGATCTCCTCCGCGTCGCGCGTGCGCGCAAGAACGAAGACCTCCCGCACGCGATGCTCGCGGCGCAAGATCTCGCGGCGCGCCTCCGCCAGCCGGATCCGTCGTTCGGCTCGAAGGGCGGCCGTCCTTCGCACGCTGGTGGTGAGTCGGGCGGTGGCCGCGGCGCGCCGGGCGAAGAAGGGGAAGGCGAGGGCAACGACGTCGAGCAGGCGTTCAACGAGGCCCTCCGCGATCTCGAGAAGCTCGCCGCCGAGCACGCGGGCAACGTCGGCAAGGTCGAGCAGTCGCTCGCGGGCGGCGTCGCGAAGGAAGACGTCGAGGGGATGTCCGAAGAGGCGAAGAAGCATGCGCAGAAGATCCGCGAGGCGGCCAAGCCGCTGCCCAACGTGGGCGGCGGATCGGACTCGTGGACGAGCAAAGGCGCGGCCGCACGCGAGCACGCCGAGCAAATGGCGAAGGCGCTCGAGTCGGGGAACGCCGCCGACGCGGTGCAGAGCGGCAGGAGCGCGCTCGGGGCGCTCGACGAGGCAAAGCGCGCCGCGCAACGGGAGCGCTTTGGTCGCATGTCCGATCCGAACGCCGAGCGCACCGTCGACGAAGCGCGCCGCCAGATGGAAGGCGAAGTGAAATGGGCCGAGCAGGCGCTCGAGGAGCTGAAGAAGCGCGCAGCGAAGCGGGCGCAGCCGGAGCTTCGCGAGCATGGCGAGGAAGAAGGAAAGCTCGCCGAGCGCACGCGCGAGCTTGGCAAGAAGGGACGCGATCAGGAGATGCCGCAAGGCGCGATCGACTCGCTTCGTGAGGCCGAGCAGCTCGAGCACGAGGCGGCGCAGGCGCTCCGCGACGGCGACGCCGATCGCGGATTGAAGAAGCAGCGGGAAGCGCAGCAGAAGCTCGAGCAAGCACGCGACGCGCTCGGCGACGAAGAAGGTCGCGACTCGCAGCCGGGCGACGGCGAGAGGCCGTCGCGCGATCACACCGACATCCCGAAGGCCGACGCGCACAAAGGGCCCGAAGAGTTCCGAAAGCGCGTGATCAAGGGTCTCGGCCAGCCAAGCGGCGGACGCTACAAAGACGCGGTGAAGCGCTACGCGGAGGGGCTCCTGCGATGAGCACGCCTCGAACGACACAGACGCGCCGGAGCCGCGTGGGCATCGGCATCGTCGCGATCGGCGCGGCCCTCCTCGCCGTGTGTGGCCCGACGCGCGCCGGCGCCGACGTCGACCCGGGCGAAGCCGCTGCGGTGCGCGCCTTCGAGCTGACGAACGCGATGGAGTACGACAAGGCACGCGCGGAGCTGGCGAAGGCCGACCCGTCGAGCCCTTCGGTCGTCGTCGCGAAGGCACGCCTCGCGCTCTACGAAGAAGACTGCGATCTCGCCGTCGCGCTCATGGGCAACCGCGAAGCGGCCGCCACCGAAGAGGGACGCATCGTCGCCGACATCGCCCGCGGCTGCGCACGCGTGACCGCCGCGACCGCGATCGACAAGGACGACGCGCAAGGCATCGTCATCCGCTGGCACGACGAAGACGATCGCGCGCTGATGCCGCTCATGGTCGACACCGTCGCGAAGGCACGCGCGTCGCTCACGCGCGACCTCGGCGTGGAGTGGAAGAAGCCGACGCGCATCACGGTCGTCCGCGATTTGCTCTCGCTGTCGGCGATGACGGGCCTTCCGTACAAATCCGCGCAGACCACCGGCACCGTCGCGGTGGCGAAGTGGGGACGCGTGACGATCCTCTCGCCGCGCGCGAGCAAGCACGGCTACCCATGGCGCGACACGCTCACCCACGAGATGACGCACCTCGCGATCTCGATGCAGACGCGCGAGAAGGCGCCGCTCTGGCTACACGAAGGCGTCGCGCGACGCGAAGAGACGCGATGGCGCGAGCCAGGGCCATTCGACGAGCGACCGAGCCCCGAAGCCGTCGTCATGCGCGGGATGGATCTCAAGCTCGATCTCGCGCTCGACAAGCTCGGCCCGTCGATCGCGATGCTGCCGAGCGCGGACGCGGCGATGGTCGCGTTCGCCGAGGTGACGAGCTTCGTGAAATTCTTCGTCGAGACGTCGCCCGAAGGTTCGCTCGCGAAGCTGCTCGTCGCGCTTCGAACCGCCAAGAGCGTCGACGATGCGCTGAAGCAAGTCAGCGGCGAGACGCTCGCGCAATGGGACGTGAAGTGGCGCGCGCAGCTCGCCAAGCGCGTGAAGGAGCCGCTCTCTCCGCTCTACGGGCTCGGCGGCAACCCGCCTGGCCTCGGCGACTCCCGCGAGCGTTCTCGCCTCGCCGAGCTGCTTCTCGGACGAAACCATCCCGCCGAGGCGCTCACCGAGCTCGACAAGATCCCCGAGACCCTCCTCTCCGATCCGAGCCTCCGTTACATCCGCGCGCGCGTCCTCGAGGCAAAAGGCGACGGTCACGCTGCCGAAGCGCTTATCGAAGACCCCAAGGCTTGGATCGCGAGCTTCGGTCCATGTTGGGCTCTTCAAAGCCGGCTCGCCGCCGACGGCGCAGCGGGCGCGAAGATGGATGCCGCGCTGGCGGAGGCCGCAAAGTCCGAAGCTTTGGCCCACGATCCGCTCACGGTCGAGGCAGCCTGCGGAACGAATCCTGCTGTCACGAGTGCCAATAACGCACCTTCCCAAACCTCCTCGACACGTGGGACCCAAGCCGACCTGTGCGCTGCGGCACGGAAGCGGGAAGAACCAGATTTGGGCAAAGACTGACCTGCGATTGACCTCACCCGATGAGGGCCGGCATAATCCGTAACGGCAGAATCTGCCGAGAGAAAGAGGCCGACGAACCTCGTGGGTGTGGGTTGGTCGGTAGCTCCTCGCTGAAGGTCTGGGCTCTCTTCCTCCAGTTACTCCCCTGTCTTCGATGAACGCGATCACGTACGCCACCGCCCAGATCCTGCGAGTGTTGCCGCGGACAAGGATCACGCGCGCCATGGGCAAGCTCGCGGATTACTCATGGCCTTCTCCGGTCGGGAAAGCGGTGGTCAATCTCTACTGTCGCGCCTACGACGTCGATCTCGACGAGTGCCGCAAAGCGAGTGGCTTCGAGAGCTTCGACGAGTTCTTCACACGCGAGCTGCGTGACGGCGCCCGTCCGCTTCTGTCCCGCGATGAGCTTCGTCGCACGGCGATCAGCCCTGCCGATGGCCGCATCGATTCGATCGGGCCGATCAACGCGTCGAGCCAGTTCTTCGTGAAAGGCCGTCCCTACCGGGTCGATGAGCTCGTCGGCGACGAAGAAGATGCGCGCCGGTACGAAGGTGGTGAAGGCTGCGTCGTCTACCTCTCACCCCGCGACTATCACCGCGTGCACGCGCCCGTAGCTGGCGAGATCACGATGGTTCGGTCGATGCCGGGCGACTACTACCCGGTGAACGCGATCGGGGTTCGCCATGTTCACAACCTCTTCGTGCGCAATCGGCGCGTCGCGATCGTGATCGACACCCCCAAGGAGTCGGGCTTCGGTCGGGTGACGGTTGTCATGGTCGCGGCGATGGTCGTTGGACGTATCACCGTGACGGGCATCGACGAGCGTGACGTCTCGTTCAAGAATCACACGCTCTCGAAGCATGTCGGTGTGGGTGACGAGATCGGTATCTTCCGTCTCGGCTCCACCGCGGTTGTGTTCTTCGAGAAGGGCGTTGTCGGACGCTGGGTAGCTCCCGAAGGTCCTGTTCGCTTCGGCGCGCCGCTGATCGAGCAGCCCGCCACACAGGCCAAGACCGAGAACGGATCGAACGGCACGACGAAGAACGGATCTGGACCTGGATGAGCGGCGACGGACCCTCCAAAGCGGCGCCTGAAGCCGAGCCGCTCGACGACATCATCCTCGGGGATGATGACGCTACGGAGATCCTTCCGGCGCCGCCGATGCGAGCGTCGCAGCCGCCGCCGCTCCGTCCTTCCGCGCGTCCGCCTGATCGCCCGTCGGCGCCGCCTCCGCGTAAAGAAGACGAGCTCAACGCAGCGAACGCGGCGGAGAAGAAGAAGTCGTCGTCGAACCGGATGAAGGCCGCCTCCTCCTCGCCGCCCGAGCAAGGGAAGGATCCGAAAGAGTCGCAAGGCCGCAAGCGCGCGAAGATGACGCTGCGGATCCCCGACGACGAAATCTCGCGTCCGAACTTGCCGGCGACGACGCCTTCGGGCGGCATCCCGGCGCTCACCGCGAGCGCGATCGCCGCGTCGGCGAGCAGCGCGTCTTCGCCGCCGCCGCGGGTGGACGAGCCGCCGCCTGCCGCGACGATCACGACGCCGAGCCGTCCGCCGTCCACGCCCGACGATCATCAAGCCATGCCGCTCGTGCGTCCGCTCACCGGACCGCCGCCCGCGGGCTTCCTCGGCGCCGACGACACGCTCGAGCTCCCGCGCGGCGACGATGACATCCACGCGCGCATCGCCGCCGCGACGGCCGCGCTCAAGAACGAGCCGGAGGAGACGACGAGCGTGGATGTCGCTCCGCCGCCGCCCGTGATCCCGACGCCCACCGCCACGGCGCCGCTTCCTCCGCTCAACCCGCCACCGAAGCGCCAGCCGTCACGTCCTGCGTTCGGCGTCGACGCGTCGAACGAGCCAGGGTGGACGCCGTTTCAGCCGCCGGTCGATCGCGACGCCGGGATGGGCGCGAAGCCCGCGACGGATCGCGACGCGATGGCGCCGATCGCGCCCACGCCCATCATCGATCCGCACCAGCAAAAGCAGATGAGCACGCTCGGGTCAGCGTTTCAGCCCGAGCCGCCGACCGGTCCTACGGCGCGCAACGGCGGTGGGACGATCCTCGATCCGCTCGAGGTCGCCAACGCGCTTCCGCAGACGACGACCGCGAGCGATGTGCCTCCGGTGTCCGAAGAGATCCCCGTCGACATGGAGCTGCCGGAGTCCGACTCCGCGATCTCCATCCCGAGCACGTCGAGCGACGAGGTCGCGACCCATCCGCGCCTGCCGCTCGACTCGGAAGAGATCCGCATCGACGAAGGCGATCGGATCAGCGAGACCGGCGAGGTCGAGGTCGCACCTGAAGATCTCGTGAGCGTCGAGTCGCTTCCGGCGCCAGGCCACGCGCCGCCGCCGCTGAAGACCGCAGGGAAGTACCCGGCCTTCAAAGAAGGGCTCTTGCCGGAGCCGCAGCAGCCGCTCGTCATCCAACCGGCCGCGCAAGCTTCGCCAGCGCCGCAGGCGCAGCCACAGCAGCAGCAGCCTGCGCCTGCCGCGGCGCCTTCGCGACCGCAGGTGTCCTCGACCCCGTCGTCTCCGCCAGTCGCCGTGGCGACGCCGCAGCCGACGCCAGCACCGCCCGTCGTCGCGAGCCCTCCGGCGCAGATGCCGCCCGTCACGAGCACGCCGCCGACGCAGCCGCAGCCGCAGCAGCCGCAGCCGCAGCAACCTGCGCAGCCCGTGAACGGACCGTCGATGGCGGCGCGCCGCCAATCGAACCCGCTGATCTTCGTCCCGCCGGTCGGTGCGCTCGCGCCGCCGCCGATGACGGACACCGCGGCGCATCGCAAGAAGACGCGTCCGTGGTGGGAAGAGCTCTTCAACGATGACTTCATCCGCACCATGGCGAAGGTGACGGATGCGCAGATCGGCAAAGAGGTGAACTTCATCGAGGAGAGCCTCGGCTGCGAGGCCGGCGCGATGATCCTCGATCTCGCGTGCGGGACGGGGCGTCATGCCGTCGAGCTCGCCGCGCGCGGCTACCAGGTCGTCGGCTTCGATCTGAGCCTCGCGATGCTCGCGCGCGCGTCCGACGAAGCGCAGGACCGCAAACAGAAGATCAACTTCGTCCAAGGCGATATGCGCGAGATGACGTTCGAAGAGACCTTCGACGGCGTCTACTCTTGGAACACGAGCTTCGGCTACTTCGACGAAGAGAAGAACGGCGCCGTGATCGCGCGCGTTCACAAGTCGCTCAAGAAGGGTGGCCAGTTCCTGCTCGACGTCGTCAACCGCGACTACATCATCAAGCAGGCGCCCTCGCTCGCGTGGTTCGAAGGCGACGGCTGCATCTGCATGGATGAGATGACGATCGACTTCATCACGAGCCGGATGAAGGTGAAGCGCACGCTCATGATGGACGACGGACGCACGAAGGAGATCGAGTACTCGGTCCGCGTCTATGCGCTGCACGAGCTTGGCAAGATGCTGCACGACAACGGCTTCCGTGTCGCGGAAGTCAGTGGTCGCACCGGCACGCCGGGCGTGTTCTTCGGCTGCGAATCACCACGTACGCTCATCCTCGCCGAAAAGCGATAAGCTCGGCCCCGCGTGGGCGATCGACCGAAGAGACGCATGGCGACCCCGTCGCTCCTTCCACCGGAGCGGCCACCGCCACCCGAGCGATCGCCGCAAGGGATCAAGGCGCTCATCCTCGAAGGCGATCGCGTCGTGGAGTCCACCGACTTCGACGAGGTGATCAAGGCGCTCGAGGCGCAGAGGCCGATCTGGGTCGAGCTCGATCAGCGCACGAAGTTCGGCGAGCGCCTCCTCGAGCACCTGAAGATCCATCCGCTGGCGCAAGAGGACGTGTGGAACGATCTCGGCCTACCCAAGATCGAAGACTTCGACGATTACCTCCAGCTCGTGATGCACGGCGTCCGCGAAGAGGACGTCGCGGGCAACGAGATCCCGATCCAGCTCGCCGAGCTCGACATGATCATCGGCAAGACATGGCTCGTCACCCACGCGCACGACGAGAAGGTGTGCGCCGTGTCCCCAGTTCGCGTCGAAGTGCTACGCAGCCCACGGCTCATGAAGAAAGGTTTGGCGTGGGTCGCGCACGCGGTGCTCGATCGCCTCGTCGACGAGTACCTCCCGGTGGTGGAGCGGTTCGACGCGCAGATCGAGAACGTCGAGACGCGCATCCTCGAGGGCTCGCTGCGGACCGATCGCGCGACGATCGCCCGTATTTTGCGGATCAAACGAAGCCTGCAGATGATGCGGCGTACGACGATCTACCAGCGCGAGATCCTCCTCCGGCTCTCCCGCGCCGAGTTCGAGGAGATCCCACGCGAGATGGTGCCGTTCTATCGCGACGTGTACGACCACTTCGCGCGCGTGACGGAGCTGGTCGACACCTACCGCGATCTCGTCTCGAGCTTGCTCGAGGCGCACTTCAGCATGCAGTCGAACCGGATGAACGAGATCATGAAGCGGCTCACGCTGATCTCGACGATCATGCTGCCGCTCACGGTGATCGCGGGCATCTACGGCATGAACTTCCACGGCGTCTTCCCCGAGCTCGACTGGAAGTATGGATACTTCTACGCGCTAGGTCTCATGGCGACGGTGACGTTGGGCATCCTCGTCTGGTTCAAAAAGAAGCATTGGCTCTGAACACGCGCGTCGCTGCCTCGCGTCCCTCTACCTCTCCGTAGTTGGGGTCGCGCGATGGGCGCTGGCCCTCGAGATCGTAATACCTCTGACGATGAGGATGCTCTTGCACGGGCGGCGCGTGGTCGCGCGGGTAGAGGCCGCTCCGCTGCGTGTTCCGAGACGGTCGCGAACCTGGCTGCTCGAGGACGAGGCGGCGGGCGTTGCCCTCGAGATAGGTCGGCATCTCGTCCGCTGGCGGCGGCGGAGGAGGAGGACGATGCTCCGCGAGGGACTCCATCGTCGTCGACGACTGCGAGTGCGCCGTCGCTCCGCTTGGCGATAACACCGGTGATGATGGCGACGAAGACTGTATGGGACGCGGATCCGCGTCGTCGAGCCAGAAGAGGTCCATCTCTTCGTCCTCGATGGTATCGGAACGAAAGACGTGCCTGGCGATGCCGCGGGCCATCGCTTCGCGACCACGGGCGCCCGGGTCGGCGAATACGACGAGCGTGTTGCGTCGCAGGATGACGGCGATGATGCGCTGGTAGCCAAACATCAAGCGAGCCTTGTCGCGAAGCGGGCCTGCGAAGAGGCAGGAGCTCGCGAGCGGATGCTCGATGACGAGGAAGCTCGATCCGGTGGACGTGCGCGCGCCGCGGACGGGGATCTCCCCCGAGTCCATCAACGCACGCAGGTTCTCTCGCGCACGCAGATGAAGGCGCATCGCGTCGATGCCGAGCCCCTCGACATCATCGCGATCGTAGAAGCGGATCGAGGAGCCAAGGACGCGAGCGGCGACGACGCCGTAGTGACCAAGACGGAAGAGCGGGCGGCATCGCGGGTGCTTCACGAGCACCGGATAGAGCGTGTTGACCGCCGGAGCGGCGCGCGGTCGAGCGACGTGCGGCAACGGCGGGGGGCCGAGACGAGAGGACATGGTGAGCGACTCCGAGCGAGCTGAGCAGGCGACTGGGACGAGCGAGCGAAGCGAGCACAGCAAGACATAGAAAGATTCGTGCCGGGCCTCGGACCTGCGATCCATGGCATTTTCCAGGCGATTTTGTGTCTGCAAGTGCGAAGTCGTGGTGCGCACTGGGCGTTAGGTCGACCACCGTTGGCGCCAATTGGCGCTATATTTACCAAGTGATGTCGATGGCGCCGCGACGCGTCGGTCGGTACGTCGTCTTCGAGGCGTTCGCGCGTGGTGGCATGGCGACCGTGCACCTTGGACGGCTCGTCGCCGACCGAGGGTTCTCGCGGCTCGTCGCGATCAAGATGCTTGGACGCGGTCAAGCGTCGACGATGTATGCGCGCGCGCTCGAGGAGGAGGCACGCATCGCGTCGCGTATCCGCCACCCGAACGTCGTTCAGCCGCTCGACTTCCTCGTCGACGGCGATGAGCTCTTCGTCGTGATGGAATATGTCCACGGCGTCGCCCTGTCGCAGCTCATCGCCGCGACGTCGCGCAGCGCGCCGATCGCGTGGCCGGTGACGTCGGCGATCTTCTCCGACGTGCTCAGCGGCCTGCATGCCGCGCACGAGGCGAGCGACGAGATGGGGCGACCGCTCGGTGTCGTCCATCGTGACGTGTCCCCGCAGAACGTCCTCGTGGGTGTCGACGGGATCGCGCGGCTCGCCGACTTCGGCATCGCGAAGGTGATGCGCCGGGAGGAGCAGACCGAGGCAGGCACCGTCAAAGGAAAGCTCGCGTACATGCCGCCCGAGCAGCTACGTGGGCTACCGCTGACGAGGCAGGCCGACATCTTCTCTGCCGGCGCTGTGCTCGCCGAGGCGCTCTCGGGGTTCGGCCCACAACCCACCGACGAGGTCCCGACGGTGTGGCTCGCGTCGGCGATCAAGCGGATCAAAGACCCTGCCGTGCTCGACGTCGTGCGGACGGCGACCAAGTCCGATCCCCGTGATCGCTTCGCGACCGCCGCCGAAATGGGCGCTGCGCTCGCCAACGCGATCGCGCCGGCGCGCGCGGATGCCGTCGCGGATCGAGTGACGGCGCTCGCCGGCGACGAGCTCGACATTCGCGGCGAGCTCGTTCGGCGCGTCGAGGCTGTGCCTCTCGAGTCCGAAGCCGCGCCGCCGCCTGCGCCGATCCAGACCGGGCCTCCACCTCCGATGGTGCTTCCGTCGCGGCCGCCGTTGCCGAAAGCGATCGAGTCGGACGACGATCCCGAGAGCACCACCGCGCGTGGGCCGCGAAAGATCGCGACGCCACTACCGGCGCCGCCTCCACCGCCGCCTCCGCCACGCGCCTCGGTTGAAGCCCCGGTGATCGAGACGATCGAGATCGTCGCGAAGGGGGGACCGGTCACGAACGAAGCGCGGAGCATCCTCGAGCCGGAGATGTTCGACGATCGTCATGACGAGCCGAGCGCGCTCGTCCTCGAGCCTCAAGACGCCGAGACGCGCCTTCGTATGCCCGAGGGCGCGCGGAGACGGGCTCCTCCGCCTCCGCCAAAGACGAACAAGGCGCGAGGGGCGATGGTCTTCATCGGCGGCGCGGTGCTCGCGATGACGATCGGGATCGCGTACGTGCAGATGACGCCCACACGTGAGGTCGTGCCGACCGACGACACGATGACGAGCCTCAACGCGACCGTGCCGCCGGGCCCGACATGGCAACCCGATCCGATCAAGGCCGATGGGGGAAACCTCGCCGTCGCGCCGACCGCCTCCTCGTCGACGGTCGCGCCTCCGCCTGCGCCTCCGCCTGCGCCTCCGCCTACGCCGACGACGCGTGCCACGACGGTGCGGACCGGCAGGCACGACAAGAAAGTGGGGCCGGACTGCGATCCGCCGTTCCGAATCGATGCCGAGGGGAGAAAACACTACAAGCCAGGCTGTCTCCAACCCTAAAGTGGTACGTGTCCCTTTGGGCATGGTCTTCGCTTCGAACCCTGCCCACGCCGTCCGACCGACATGACACGTTCGTCCGTTGCCTTCGTCGCCATGCTCACGGGTGTCTTCGCGTTCGCCCTGCCCGATCGCGCGCGCGCTGACGGGCCGACCGCGAACGAGTGCATCAAGGCGAGCGAAGACGGCCTGGCGCTCCGCGATCGAGGAAAGCTCCGCGACGCGCGCCGATCGTTCGTCACGTGCGCCAGCGACTCCTGCCCGAAGGCGCTTCGCATCGACTGCGCGCGCTGGCTCGAGGACGTGGACGGAAGCCTTCCTACCGTGGTCTTCGGCGCGAAGGACGGTCGCGGCGCGGATCTCTTCGACGTGACGGTGCTCGTCGACGGTGACCGTGTCGTCGGCCACGAGCAAGGCAAGGCGCTGCCGCTCGATCCTGGTCCGCATACGATTCGCTTCGAGCGAAAGGATCGAAAGCCCGTCGAAGAGCGTGTCCTGCTCCGCGCCGGAGAGCGCAACCGGCCGATCATCGCGCAGTTTGGCGATCCGCCTGCGGACAAGGGCGACAAGGGCGATAAAGGCGACAAGAGCGACAAGGGAGACAAGGGAGACAAGGGGGACAAGACACCGCCGAAGAGCGACGGCAACGTGCCGATCCTCGCCTACGTGCTCGGCGCCGTCGGCGTCGCGGGCCTTGGCAGCTTCACGTTCTTCGCGCTGAACGGCGCGAGCGAGAAGGATCGCCTTCGCACGCAGTGCTCACCCACGTGCAGCGATCAACAGGTGAGCACGCTGAAGACGGACTTCATCATCGCAGACGTGTCCCTCGGCGTCGGCATCGTGGCGCTCGGCGTCGCGACGTATCTCTTCCTCACGTCCTCGTCGGGCTCGCCATCGTCGGGCTCGAGCCGCACGAGCTACGATCATCAACGCTTCGCGCGCACCATCTGGAAGTAGCGCCGCCCGATTCCGCTCGCCGCGGCGGCGCGCGTGACGTTGCCTCCGTGCAGCGAGAGCATGTACGTCGTGTAGCGGCGCTCGAACTCGTCGATCACCTTCTGCCTGGCGGAGGTCATCGGCGCGCCCGATCGAACGATCGCGTCGAGCGAGTCGAACGGCGCTCCGCCTGCCGCGGCCGCCGCGGACATCGCCGCGATGCTCGTCGATCCCGATCCCGATCCCATGCCCGGGTTCTCGCCGCTCTGGTTGAGCTGCTGCATCGCCGGCTCGAAGTCGCCGAGCGCGATCTGGCGCGCGATCGCGTTGCTCAGCTCGCGAATGTTGCCTGGCCAGTCGTACGCCTCGAAGCGCTGGATGACGTCGGGGGAGAGGTCCGCCTCTTTGCCGCCGAGCTTCGCCCACAAAAAGCGCGTGAGAAACGCGATGTCGCCTTGGCGCTTTCGCAGCGCAGGGAGGTCGAGCCGCGCGACCGCGAGACGGTAATAGAGGTCGTCACGGAAGCGACGAGCCGCGACCTCGCGATCGAGATCGCGACGCGTGGCGGCGATCACCCGGACGTCGAGATGCAGCCACTGCGTGCCGCCGACGCGGCGAATCTCCTTCTTCTCGAGCGCGCGTAACAGCTTCGACTGCAGCGAGAGATCGAGATCGCCGATCTCGTCGATGAAGAGCGTGCCGCCCGCGGCCTCTTCGAAGAGACCGCGGCGCGTGGCGACGGCTCCCGTAAACGCGCCGCGCTCATGCCCGAAGAGCTCCGCCTCGAGGAGCGTGGGCGAAATCGTGGTGCAGTCCATCACGATGAACGGCTTGTCGCGGCGAACGCTTCGATCGTGGAGCGACTCGGCGAGGACCTCCTTGCCGGTGCCCGTCTCGCCTTCGATCAACACAGCGACCTCGGCCTGCGCGACGCGCTCGAACACCGGATAGAGCGCGCGCATCTCCGGGCTGATCCCGATGACGCGACCAAAGCACGCCTCGCTCGACGTCGGCACCGAGCGCTCGACGCCGTCGCTGTCGAAGCGGATGCGTGTATCGCCGAGGCGGACCACCTCGCCCGGGCGAAGGTACGCGTCACGAACACGCACGTCGCCGATCCATGTCCCGTTGCGCGAGCCGACGTCGACGATGCGCGCGCCGGAGCCGTCTCCCTCGATCGCGGCATGACGGCGCGATGCCGATCGGTCGCTGAGCTGGATATCGCACGCGGGGCCTTGCCCGATGAGCACGCGCCTCGTCATGATGTCGTCGATCTGGAATCGCTTCCCGCGGTCCGCGCCGTCGAGGATCTCGACGATCCACGTGGTCGAGCCGGCAGGGGCGAGCGCGGCTTGTCGCGCGAGCTGGGTGGTGAGCTGCTCGTCGCTGAGATCGGCCAGGTTCGGCGCGCCGGGAGGTGAAGAAGGAGGCATCGGTGGGTGGTGTTTCCTAGTCGAAGGAGCTCGCTCTATCGCAGCGTGTCGAGGACTCGCGGCGGGTTTGGCGGCGGGAGTCAATTGCACTGGAAGATATCCTCTTGTCCGGCGCCGCCTGGAAAGCATTGATGCTTGTTGGCAGGGCAGTCGGCGCTTCCATTGGCGGGGTCGCAAAGAATGAGCTCGAGGGCGTTCGCTCCACACGACGCGCGGCACATCCCCTGCTGCGTTTGGAAATTGTAGCAACAGATCGGCGTCCCGGCGCCTACGCAATCGGCGGGACGCCTGCACTGCACCCACTGACCGGTTTGAGCCGCGCAGGCGGCCGCCGACGTGCACGCCGGCGCCGCCGTGCCGTCGTAGCAGCATCCGAGCGGGGCGTTGCACGCCGAAGCCCCGCATTGAAACGAGGTCGGCGCCCCGGTGTCTTTGTTCCCGCTCGACCCGCTCGACCCGCTCGACCCGCTCGTTCCGCTCGATCCGCTCGTTCCGCTCGACCCGCTCGACCCGCTCGATCCGCTCTCGGTGGGGTCGCGGTCTCCGCCGTCTTCCTTCGAGGTGGACGCGGGACCGCTCTGGAGATCCGACCAGCCCGAGATCACGGTGCACGCGACGGGCGATGAGATCGCGAGCGCCGCCGCGACGAACGTGGCAAAGCGCGAGCCATGCGCGGTCAGTCTCCTCGCCGTCGAGGACGAAGACGACGCCGGCGTGGCTCGCGCTTTTCCGTTCGTCATGGTGTTACGAACCATCGTCGCCGCTCGACCAGACGCTGTAAAGCGCAAGGGCGAGGTGGGCGCCGGGGCGCGTGATCATTGGCAAGCGCCGAGCTTCTTGCACTCGTTCGTCGGCGAGCGGCCGCTCGTCTGGTTTGCGCACTTGATGATGCACGCGGTGTCGTTGCAGCTGTCCATGCAGGCGTTGAGATCGAACCCGCCGAGGCATGCCGCCGCCGTCGGGCAGTCGTACGCTTCACCGTTCACGCAGCACGAGATTTGCGCACCGTCATCACCGCCAGCGCCACCTTGACCATCAGCGCCATCTGCACCATCAGCTCCATCTTGCCCATCTTGACCGTCTTGTCCGTTCTGGCCGCCTTGGCCGTTGTCTCCTCCTGCATTGCCAAGAAAGCCATCGATGAAGCTCACGTAAGGATCGACGCGCGTATCGAGGACGCCTTGCGCGCACTTGCCGTCGTCTTGAACGGTGCGCCAGCCGATGCCGATGATCGTCTCCTTGCCGTCGATCTTGGCGAGCACCGGACCTCCCGAGTCGCCATGGCACTGCGTCGCGGGGAGCGACGCCGCGAGGAAGCTCGTCGGCGTGAACTTGGAGAGCTTGAGCGTCGCCTGGTTCTTCTTGTTCGCGCTGTTCGAGTCGCCGTCGATCGTCTGCCCGTAGCCGATCGCGCGGCCGGACTGTCCTTCGAGCTTGTTGGCGGCCGCCGCGCTGCGGTTGAAGGGCAGGGGCGTGATGTCGGTGGGCTTCTCGAGGATGACGATGGCGATGTCGTTCGCGCCCGTCTGCGGGTTGTATTGCGGATGCGCGGTCGCCTTCGCGACCTTGAGGAGCTTCGACTTGTCGCCCTTGCCGCCGAAGAACTGCGTGATGTCCGGCGCCGCGATGACCGTGATCGCCGTCGGCGTGAAGCCGAGCACGGCCGGCGTGACGCAGTGACCGGCGGTGAGCACGACGGTCGGCGCGATGATCTCGCCCGTGCACGTGCTGCCGTGCTTCGCGTCCTCCGCGAAGACGCCGACGACCGCCTCATCTCCCGAGTCAGCCGTGCCTCCGATGATGTCCGATGTCGTGTGCGCCTTCTGCGAGAGGGCGGGATCCGGCGGAGCCGAGCAGCCAACCGCCGCGAGCGCGATCATCGAAGCAACCACCGAGAGACCAAGAGCTGCTTTACCCGAGAGAAAATGAATCGACATGAGTCCTCCTTCACGATCACCGGTGTCACGGCGCGCTTGCCCACCCAACGATTCGTCCGCCTTCCTCGAGCCGGCTGGTACTCAGCTCGTGGTCTCCGTCAGCGGTCGTCGTTGGGGGTGTCGAGGTGCGTCGTGTTGTTCGGTGCGTGTGAGGAGTCCTTTAGCAGCAGGCGTACCAACGGCCCTGGCGCACCCAAAAGCCTAAAAACAAGGCACTTCGTGACTCCGTTGCGCAATCGGTGATGTGAACGGTTCCTTCGCATCGACGTGCCCTCGGGGATCCATCGGATCGGAATCGACCGTGCTGGGTGCATTTGTCGATTTCTCGAGGAAGATGTCTTCATGCACCGATTTCGCGAGGACGAGCTCGACGACCTCTGTGCGCGCGCCGTCGCCACCCCTCTCCTCGAGGCCGCGGAGTGCCTCACGATCCTGCGCGATCACTGGCTCGAGCAAGGCGTCATCGCGGACGACTCGGCCGATGTCCTCGATGGCTGGCAGGGGTCGATTGCGTCGATGATCGGCGACCGTGAGGTCGTCATGCAGCGCATGCGTCGCGAGACGGAGCGGGCGGTTCTGCGTGCGGCGAGGGCCCACGCCGAGGATCGCGTACGAAAGCGGGCGGGAGTGACGGCAGCACCCGAAGCGCCCCCACCTCGCGATCGTGGATCACTTCGTAGAGCCTGACGCGCGCCGGAGCGTCCAGATCGTCCTCGACAACAGCGGTCGCCCCGAAGATGCGTCGCGCTTCGTGTCTCTCGACGTAGTGATGGAGATGCCCATGCAGAGCATGGAGGTTTGGATGTCGATCGAGAGTCGCGGCGAGATGCTCCCAGCCGCGTAGCCCGTCCACCCACTGCCACGCACGCCATCGATGTGGAAACGGATGATGATGGAGCGCGGCGAGAACAGGTCGTCCCGCGGATCGCGTGACGGGCTGGTGAAAGGTGACGTCGATCGGCGCGACGAAGAACGTGCCGAAGTCGACGAGCTTCGAGGCGCCCGCGGTCGCCGCGCCGTGCCGAAACGCCCGAAGCGGCCCATCGAGCGCGTCCGCGAAGGCCCCGGCGCGCGAATAAAGGTCGTGATTGCCAGGGACGAGCACGAACGCATGTGGATCAATCCGAGACGCATGAAGCACCTCGGCGAGGGCCTCGAACTGATCGGGTAGACCAAGCTCGGTGAGATCACCGGTGAGCACGAAGCACGACGCGCCTGCCGCCTTCGCGCTCTCGAGCGCGCGGAGGAGCTTCCGCCTCCGAAGCGACGCGTCGAGCGGCCGTCCGAAGCTGACGAACCGCATGCTCATCGCGTGACGTGCGGACCGACCGCCATCCCCAACGTCGCTCGCTCGCGACCCCAGGATGTGAAGGTCCGAGAGGTGTGCGACGCGTGTGTGCTGGAGCCGCTCTCTCATCTCGCGAAGCGATCCTCCACGACCACAGCATCGAGCGCGACGCGCTCCGGTGACGATCTCGCAAAGATGCACAATGCACGTGATCGCGCCGGCGCCCCGCGGCCGCGGCCGTGGCCTTGGGGCGCCCGCCGCCTTTTCACCAAGGTGGCCCTCGGCCGGCACGCCGCTCGGTCGGGCCACCAATCACGCGGACGCGCGAACGGGAGGTTTCGAACGCATGCCGCCGAATGGCTCAATTCGCGCACGGGGGACCGCTCGGCGATGGCCCGCGGCTGGCACGCCAGTCGGTCGGGTCGGCGAGCGTTCGGCGCGCCGGTGACGTTTCGCTCGGCATTTCTAGAGCGCGCGAGGATGTCGTCGAGGCCTCGTCGTCGTCGCGCCTGGGTGGCCCTCGGCCTGGCACGCCGGTCGGTCGGGCCAGCGCGCGGACCTCGGTTGCGAACGCGCGATCTCGGACGCATGCCGCCGAATTTGTCCCTCACGCTTCGCGGCGGGCGCTTGGGTGGCCCTCGGCTGGCACGCCAGTCGGTCGGGAGTCAGGTGTCGGCGCGGCCGCGGGCGCGAGGTCTCGACCGGTGGGACCGCCTAGCGCTTGCCGTTGGCGAGCGGGATCGGAGAAACGACAGTGGCGTTCTCTTCACCGCCGCCGCGATCACGGGCAGGCCTCGGGCATGACCGAGCACGACCTTTCAACAAGGCACTGGACGAGTTTTGGGTGACTATGGGGACTGCGGCGCCAGGTCGGTTTACATGGCTAACGCGAGGAGACAGCACGATAGAAGTGTCATGATGAAATGCGGTAGTCCTGGATAGTCCTGGATAATGCGTTAGGTCCGCTCTGGCGAATTGCCTCAACCGCCTCGCGAAGCGCGCGGCAAGACGAAAGCCGTAGACGCAGCGAACGCATGGAAGCTCGATGCCCAACAGCGCCGATGCCAAAAGTGGTAAGCGGCTTGTCGCGCTCGGTCGGCTTGAGGGGTAATGCAGAAATTGCAGGGGACTGCCGCGATGCTTCTGGCGCTAAGCGGTTAAGTCTCGCTAGAGCTCGCGCCCGCGAGATTTGCGCTCGTCGCGTCCTGCTGTCGGCATTCGCGTAGTGGTACGTTGGCGGCGGAGGTGATGGATGCCTTCCTCTTCGGATCGGCGCCTCGTCGCTGGCCTTGCGGTCCTTGCGTGGATCGCTCAGACGTTTGCGTCGGGGCGTCTCGCGCTCGCGCCCGCGGTGTTCGCGGCCCCGTTCTTCGCGCTGCAGGTGATTGAGCGGACGCGGTCGCGTGTCGGCGTCGCATGTGTGTTCGTCGTGCAGTGGGCGGCGTTCGTCGTGCAGTGGCGTGGGTACATCCTCGCGCCGCTCCCTGTCTACGTGGCTGTCTCGCTTGGTTACTCGATCCTTGGATTGCTTCCGTACCTTGCTCACGTCGCTTTGGCGAAGGGGCGGCCCCGCGCCTGGAGCATTCTGGCGTTTCCATCGGCGCTCGCGCTGACCGAGACGGTGACTCGCTGGTTGAGCCCTTACGGCAGTTGGGGAGCGACGGCGTACGCTCTGCCAGGTGAAGGCGTCATCGGAGCGCTCGCGGCCTTCCTCGGGCTCAACAGCGCGGCGTTCGCGGTCGGTTTCGTCGCCTCGGCCGCGAGCTGGTACGTGCGCGAAGGACGGGGAGGATGGGGTGGACGTGGATGGGAAGGACGGGAGCATCGCCGCGCGCGTGTCGTCCTCGCCGCTGTAGTCGCTGGGTTCTGGCTCGCGGGCACGCTCGCCGATGCGCCTCGGAGCTCGGCGAGGAACGTTCGGGTCGGCGGGCTCTTCGAGCCGCTCTCGGACCAATCCATCGTCTTCGACCCGAGCGCGGCGAAGGCTTTGTATGGGACCCCGATGACGAACAGCGAGACGCCGTTTCTCGATGTCTACTTGCTGAATCGGAGCATTCCTCCGGCCCTCGAGCCCAGCGTGGACGCCTGGTTCGCGGCGCGACAGAACGCGCTCGTGGAGGCGACGGAGCGCGAGGCGATCGCGGGAGCGCGTCTCATCGTGTGGTCCGAGGCGAACGGCGTGACGCTCGCGCAGGACGAGCGGTCGTTCGTCGACCGCGTCCGTGAGGTCGCGCGAAAGCATGGCGTCGTCGTCGTGATGACGCTGAACGTGAAGCAGTTGGGCGAGCGCATCAGCGACAACAAGGCGTTGATCATCGACGCGAGCGGCGAGGTCCTTGCGGACTACAGCAAGGCCCATCCTGTCCCCGGCGCGGAGGCGACGCGCGCGGGCAATGGCGTCGTGCCGGTCGTCGACACGGCGGTGGGGCGGCTCGCTTTGGTGATCTGCTTCGACGCGGATCACCCCGGGCTCGTGCGCCAGGCCGTGCGAGGTCGTGCGGAGCTCCTCATCGTGCCGGGCAACGACTGGAGCGACATCACTCCCTACCACACGGCGATGGCAGCCTGGCGCGCACGAGAGCTCGGGTTGCCGATGGTGCGCGTCGCGAGCTCCGGCGAGTCGGCCGTCTTCGACAGCGGCGGCCATGCCGTCGCGCGCCAGCGCACCGTCGCGCGTGGCGACAGCCCGATGCGGGTGCTCGCGCCCGCCGGCCGGCGCAGCACGCTCTACGGGGTCACGGGCGACGCGCTCACCGCGGCGGCGGCGCTCGTCGGTCTCGCCATCGCGGCTGCGCACCGCCGATCGAGAAGGGAGACCACCTGAGAGGCTGCCCTATCCGAGAGGCGGAGGGAGACACGGCCCGATGACCCAATCAGCCCGCGGCGGGCCGGCGCCACCCTTCGGCTTCGAGGAGGGCGAGCACGCGCTCGCGGATGTCGTCGCGGATGAGCCGGACCTCGTCGAGTGGCTTGTTCTTCGGGTCTTCGAGCGGCCAGTCGAGGCGCTTCGTGGAGGGGGGCGTGACGGGGCAGTCTTCGCCGCAGCCCATCGTGACGAGGTGGGAGGCGCTGCTGGCGAGCTCGCTCGTAAGGAGCTGCGGCTTCGCGTTCGAGAGGTCGATGCCTCGTTCGCGCATCGCGTCGACCACGACCGGATGGACGTGATCGCCGGGCTTCGTCCCCGCCGAGACGGCGTGCGCCTTGGCGGGGTCGGCGAGCTCGTTGAACCACGCGGCCGCCATCTGGGAGCGGCCGGCATTGTGAACGCAGGCGAAGATGACGGTGCTCTTCATGGAAGCTCTTCGGTCGAGGAGAGGGGGGCGGCGCGCGGATCGTCGACTCGCTTCGGCGCGAGCCACCGAAATGCAAGCGTGGCGAGCGTCGCGCCCACGCACTGCGCGACCACGAACGCGGGGACATCGACCGGGCGAATGCCTGCGAAGGTGTTCGAGACCGAGCGCGCGAGCGTGACGGCGGGGTTCGCGAAGGACGTCGACGAGGTGAACCAGTAAGCGGCGGTGATGTACGCGCCCACCGCGACAGGGATCGCGCGGGGACGATGACGCGCGCACCCGAAGATGACGGCGAGGAGGCCGAAGGTGGCGACGACCTCGGAGAAGAACTGCGCGCCGCCGGCACGCTCGTGTGTCGAGATCGAGAAGATCGCTTCGCCGAACATCACGTGCGCCGACGCGACGCCAGCGAACGCGCCGCCGACCTGCGCCAGGATGTAGGGCGGCACGTCGCGCCACGCCACCCCGCCTTGGCTTGCGTCGGCGATGGTGACGACGGGGTTGAGCTGCGCGCCGGAGATCGATCCGAACGTGAAGATGAGCGCGACGAGCGCCGCGCCTGTCGCGATCGTGTTCGCGAGGAGCGCGATCGCGACGTTGCCGCCGGAGAGGCGCTCGCCCATGATGCCCGACCCGATCACGGTGGCGAGCAGGAGCGCGGTCCCTAGCGCTTCGGCGAAGACGCGGCGGGGAAGATCAACCGCAGCAGCCACCGGACTTCGTCTTCTTCGTCTCGGTCGCTGTCGTCGAGGGTGCCGTCGTGCTCTTCGAGGCGGCCGGGACGCAGCAGGGCTTCGCGGCGACCTCGGCGGGCGTGGCGCCTTCACGCATCGTGTCGGTGTCACCCTTCACGACGAAGACCTCCCAGTCGTTGCCGTCCGGATCGGATACCCACACTTTGTCCTGGAGCGCGTAGCAGCACGACGTGTTCTCTTCGGTGCGCACCTCGAGGCCGGCCTCTTTGAAGCGAGCCCACGCCGAGGCCACGTCCTCGCTGCTCGCGACTTGGATGCCGAAGTGGCTCGCGTTGATCCCCGTCCGAGGAGCTTCGATCATCGAAAGGTTGAGCGCGGGCTCCTTCAAATCGAACTTCGCATAGCCCGGCCGGCGCTTGGTGACGGTGATGCCGAAGGCCTTCTCGTAGAAGGCGACCGATGCATCGATGTTCGAGACGTTGAGCGAGACGTGAGGCTTCAGGATGTTCATCGGCGGTGCTCCTTCGATACTTCTACAATCTTCGAAATTCTTGGCCGGCGTGTGGGCCGGATTGATGAATCGGCAGGCCCAGGCTTCGAGGCAGGCGAGGCGGTCAGCAGCAGCTACCTTTGCCGCGCTTGCAGCAGTCTTCCCAGAGGTAATTGGTGAGGACCTTCAGCTCGTCGTAGTCCGCGCTGTAGTAGATGAAGGTGCTCTCACGTCGCGACTTGAGGAGGCCCGCCGAGGTGAGCCGCTCGAGGTGGTGGCTCAGCGTGGACGCAGGGATGTCGAGCTTCGCCTGGATCTCACCCGCAGGCGTGCCCTCGGTGGCTCCCTGAACGACGTAGCGGACGATCGCCAGCCGCACCGGATGACCCAGCGCGCCGAGCTGCTCCGCATGACGTTCGAGCTTCGTGGGCACGCCATATTTCTAACAAAGTCGAAACAAAAGGCAACGGCTGTTTCGAACAAAATCGAAACAAGCCAATCCGATGGGGCTTCACCCCAAACCCCGATCAGCGCGCTTCGCAGTAGCCGAAGTTGCAGGCGGGGCGAGCGCCGCCGCAGTCGGCGGGGCCGTTGCAGGCTTTGCAGGTCGTCGCGCCGTTGGCCTTGAATTCGAAGTAGCAGCTGCAGTCGAAGGCGGGTTGAAAGGACGCGAGCGGTCCCATCTCTTCGGTCCGCGTCACGTGCATCGCGCACTGCGGGACGAGGCCCTTCGAGATCTCGGCGTCGAGGAGCGTCTTGTCGACGCGCGCCGTCGCGAAGCGACCGACGAACGTGCCCGCGGCGGTGTTCGGCAAGCCTGCGCTCGTTCGGGCGAAGAGGTGCACCGGTCCCCAGATCGGGTAGTGGCCATCGCGCACGTTCATCTTGTCGCGCGTGTTGGCGTTGGAGTCGGGGAGGTAGGCGCACGACTGGCCCTTCGACTTGAACGCCAGGGTGCGGAGGTTGTTCCGTTCGGCGTCGGCGAAGTCGACCGAGACGATCCCGATCGACTTCTCGGCGGTGGCTTTGTCGAGGATGACCTTGAGGCCGTTCGCGACGTTCGTGGCGGAGCCGCGGTTCTTCCCCCACCACTTGTCTGCCGGGACGTCGACCGCGCGCGCGATCATCTGCTGCGTGCCCGAGCTCGCGTTACGGACGAAGTAGAGGCTCGGATCCGTCCATGGCGCCGCGACCCCGCCGTGGCCACCGAGGCCAAAGAGCATGTAGCCCGCTTCGGCGCTGATCGAGGTCTGCGAGGACGCCGAGGGGACGACGAACATCATCGGTTGAATGGGGCCGAAGTAGTCGGCGATCGTGACCCCTGCCGGCGCGGCGTAGGGTTGACCCAGGCTGTCCTTGCACGCAGCGGCGAAGACGTCGGAGATGCCGAGGTCGACGTCGGGCCAGACGGGCGACGCTGGGTTCTCGCCGGCGAGACCTTTGTCGAGCCAGCACTCTTGCGTCGTGCCGTCCGTCTTGAAGAAGGTCGCCCAGTTGTTCACGATGTCCTTGAGCTGGCGCTTGCTGGCGTCGGGGTCGAAGATCGCCGCGACGCCCGTGCACGAGCCTTGCGCTTGGTACACGATCGTCGTCGGCGGCGACTCCGCCGCGAGCAGCGGCGCCATCACGGACAAGAATGGCTTTAGCGCGGTCGACCCTGCGACGTAGACGAGGTTCGGCCGCGACGCGTCGGTGCAGTTCACGGTGGGCTTCGTCGTCTGCGCCGAAGACTCGGCGGCGTGCAGCCACAGCGCTGCTGCGAGGAAGGTCGTAGCGAGGTGAAGAGACGTTCGAGGTCGAGTGTTCATGATCAAAAGCCTCCATCGGGAGGCGCAACCAACGCGGGGAGCGCGCCGCCATCGCAAATCGCGAGGCGCGCGCAGTTGTCGAAGGGAATGCATTCGGCGGAGGTGCAGGTCTCGTTCAAGAAGTCGTCTTGTGTGGTGGGGATCTTCGGGACGCATGCGTCGCCGCCGCTCCCTTCCTCGCCTGGTCCGTCGTTCGACGAGGTCGCGTCGGAGCCCGCCCCATCCACGGCGCTCGCGAGGCAAACGCCGGACTGGCACACCGCAGCGGGCTGGTTGAGGAGGCTCTTGCAGTCGGCGTCGGTGGTGCATTGGTCGGCCTTGGTGTCGACGATCAGGCTGCACGCCGCCGTCACCAAGATGGTCGAGAGCCCGAGCACGACGCCAGGTCGTGTTCGCGAAGAAAACCGTGACGATCGCATGTCGGTCAGAAGCTCCCTTCGAGCGTCGCCCTCGAGCCCGCGAGGCGAAGCTTGATTGTGCTCGGGGAAGAGGACGCGGAAGAAGAAGACGAAGAAGAGGAGAGCGTCAGGTAGAGCGCGACGCCACCCACCACGATCGCGCTCGCCCCGAGGATGTCGGTCACGAGCGCGAGGGTCTTCGTCTTCTCCTGCAAATCGTCGAGCGAGGCGCGGCTCGTCGGTACCTTCTTCCGCTCATCGGCGAGGTCGTTCGACGCGCCCATCGAGAGGATGCCGGTCGTGACCGCTCCGGCCGCGAGCGCACCCGCGCCGATCCAGAGGACGACAGGGAGCGCGCTGCCGCCGCTCGGCTCTTTCGGCGGCCTCTCCGAGCTCGTCGATCCCGCCGGCGCTTGCGGAGACGCGGCGGGAGCGCCCGTGTCGACCTTCAGATCGATCTTCGCCACTTCACCGGCCGATACCTCGACGATGCGAGGGGCGGTGGCTCTGCCTTCGCGCGTGGTCGCGATCACCTTGCGCTTGCCGACGGAGGC
>JBGAFW010000123.1:0-24084 GCA_044227045.1 Labilithrix sp. | reverse complement strand
CGCCTTCGGCGCGGGCTGCCGCCGCCTCACTCGATCGCGCTCTGGAGCGTCACGATCACCATCCCAAGACCAACCACGTTGAGCACAGGGTCGAAGTCAACTAAGTAGGAATCAACGGCCCATAGAAGGGAGTCAGCTCAGCAGCCGGCAGTATTGAAGTCCAAGATTGCGTAATCGCAATCATCGGCACCAGTGGTGATGTAGCAGTTGGGAATAGCGACGGTGCCGCAGGTCCAAGGGCCATAAGCTTGGCTCGTGTTGACGACGCCGTAGTAAGGGCAGCCCCATAAGGAACACCACTTGAACTGCGAGACTGCCTGCTGGTTTGTTTGACTGAACCACCCACCACCAAAGCCATAAAACTTATGGGCAACAGACAGTGCAGTCCAGCGGCCAACCAGCGTTCCAGAACCGTTATTGAAGTTTATTGTCGCGAGAGCAGGCCAATTCCACTGATATGTGCCTACGGCTGAGTAGATGCGATCTGTATTGCCAGCCGTAATGATCGCTTTCCCCGACCCATTCGTGAGATTGATTGCGGGTTGAGTGAACAGTTTCTCCAGATCGAGATCATATGGCCGTTCGATCAAACCAAATTGGCTGGGCGGCCTCGACTCGACGCCTGATATCTCGTGACCGAATCTGATCTGGTCGTCGAGTGTGGACGTCTGAGCCCACCCGCTAGCAGAATTGGGCGACACTTGACTGGTGACTTCGACAGCGTGCCCGGGTGCAATCGTGCGCATCCGTTTGCCAGTTCGATACGCCTGTCGGCTAGCTTCGACCGACGCGAGATTCTCGTCGACCTGGACATATTCGGTTGCGGTCCCATCCTCGTGAAACACCAACTTGTGCCAGAGCAGGCGCTGGGCAACCTCCTCAATTGTTAGAGAGTCCTGATCCGGGCCGTCGGTTCGTTGCGACTTGTCTCTGTCCGTGCTGGGGGGGGATGCAAAATTCACGACTCGATGCACGATCCACTGATGCCCGTCTTCTTGCACCACCGTCCCGTCGGGAGGAGGGTTCGAGAAAGCATTAGGAGACGATGAAGCATGAACGACTTCGAGTCTCAGACTCTCTCTCTCTCTCTCTCTCTCTCTCTCTCTCTCTCTCTCAACAGTACATCCAGTCGAAAGTAGAACGAGCACGACGAGCTTCTTCATTCGCCACCCCCAACAAAGATTGTGGACGTCGACTACGGCAGCGTCAATCCTGAGACAACCCTACTTGCCAGGAAACAGTAGTTCTTCGGTGTCTTTGCCGATTAGGTCGTCATGTCGCGACGCAGAGCGGATCTTTCAGCGCGATCAGCGCTTCGGGATGATCTCGGTGTAGGTCACGAACGCGATCAGCGTGAGGAACATCAAGAGGCCGATCGCGTGGACCTTGGCCTCGACCTTTGCGTCGGCGCGGCGGCGTGAGGCTGCCTCGAAGAGCAAGAAGAGGAGGCGGCCGCCGTCGAGGGCGGGGAGGGGAAGGAGGTTGAAGCCGCCGAGGTATGCCGAGAGCGCGCCGAGGAGCTTCAAGTACACGTGGGCGCCGGAGCGCGCGGCGGTCGCGGTCTCCTTGACGATGCCGACGGGGCCGCTCAGCTCGGGCTTCTCTTTGCCCGCGATCATGCGCGCGAGGCCCTTCACGAGGTTGTAGACGACCTTCGGCGGCTCGGTGACGCTCAGCACGGCGGCTTGGCCGGCGCTCACCGGTTGCCACGCCGTGTAGGGGCCGACGAGGATCTTTCCTTTGTTCTCGCCGTCGCCCATCGGCGTCGGGAAGAGATGAAGATGCTCGGAGCCGCGCTCGATCTCGACGTCGATCTTGTCGCCGGCATGCGCGCCGACGACCTTCTTCAGGTGATCCCAATCGGTGATGTGCTCGCCGTTGACGGCGAGGATGCGGTCACCCTTCTGGATGCCGACCTGCGCGGCGGGGCCTTCGGGCGCGATGTTCACGCGCATGCTCGTCTCGTCGACGACTTGGTTACCGCCGAGGAGGAAGCCGAAGAACATCAGCACCGACGCGAAGAAGTAGTTCGCGAGGGGACCCGCCGCGATCGTGACGATGCGCGCCCAGAGGGACGCGTTCGCGTAGCTCTCCGGATCCTTCGGATCGATCTCTTCGTAAGGATTCAGCCCAGCGATCTGCACGTACGCGAGGAACGGAATGATCGCGATCTGGAAGGTGGTGGGGCTTCCCTTGGGGCGGTGCTTGTAGAGGGTGGGGCCAAAGCCAATCGAGAACTTCGTCACGCGCATGCCAAAACGGCGTGCGGCGAGGTAGTGCCCGCCTTCATGAACCACCATCAACACCGCAAGCCCGAGGATGGCGATCAGGGCGTACGCAACGGACATGACTAGGAGCTTAGCTCGGTTTGCAGGACCCGTCCCGTCCGACCGCTCCCGTTTCGCCCAGGTTTTGTGCACGTGTTCGGCGCGACGCGCCGCGCCTCGTCTTTGAGGGGAAGGGAAGACACGTGCATACGGCCGGTTCATGGGTCAAGGCCGCGCTTGGTCATGGTAGAGCGCGATTTCCCATGCGCAGCACACGCGGAGCTCGTCTGCGCCAGCCCCTCCGTAGCTCCGCGCGACGGCTCCTCTTCTTCTCCTTTTCCGTCTTCGTTTGCTTCGCGTCGCGTGAGGCGTCGGCCGACGACGCCCGTGAAGACGAAGACGAGGAGGTGCTCATCCGTGGTCATCAGCAGGCGGCCGGCTTCGTGTCGCGACGCAGCATCGAGGATGCTCCGCGCGAGATCACCGATGCGGCAAGCTTGATCGAGCCGCTGCCTGGCGTTCACGTCCGCCGGCTCGGCGCGGACGATTCGTTCTCGACGCTGTCGATTCGCGGATCGAGCTCCACGCAGGTCGCGGTCTACGTCGCGGGCGTCCCGCTCTCTGGCGGCGCCGACCCAACGCTCGATCTCGCGACGTTGCCGCTCTGGCCAGGCGCCCAGGCGCGCGTGTACCGCACGTTCGCGCCGGCGGGGCTCGGCCGAGGCTCGCTCGGCGGCACGCTCGTCCTCGATCCTCCCTCGCCGAAGACGATCTCGACGTCGAGCCGCACCGAGGTATGGGACGCGGTGGGATCGTACGGGGCGCTTCGTCTTCGTATCGGTGACGTGCGACGGCTCGATCCACGCGATGACGACTCGGTGCGCGTCGCCACCGGCATCAGCGCGTCGCGATCGGACGACGACTTCACCTACCTCGATCCCGACGCGACCACTGCCGCGGGGCACGACGTGTACGTCACGCGTAACAACTCGGGTCACGCGGCCGCCGCCGGGCTCGCGTCCGTCGCGATCCCGATTCGCCTCGAGGAAGGAAGGCGCGGCGCGTTGACGATCACGACGCTCGCGCAAGCGCGACGTCAGGAGCTGCCCGGATCGATCACAGCGCCGACGAATTTCCAGCGCCTCGACTCGTCGCGCATCATCGAGGCGCTCGAGCTGACGCTCCCGATCTCGTCACGCCGGCCGTCGACGTTCAGCGCGCGTCTCTGGGGAAGGCGTGAGGGCCTCGCGCTCAGCGACAACCCCTTCAGCGCGCGCCGATCGTTCAGCCCGTCGTCGACCGACGACACCGTCGTGGCCGCCGGCACGAGCATCGGCGTTCGCGGCAGCCCGTTCGGAGGAGCGTCGAGCGATGGCGCCCGGAGCCATGTCGAGCTTCGCGTCGATGGAAGCGGCGAGCGCTACGCGCCTGGCACCTGGGTCGACGGCACGAGGCCTCCCGGCGCGACGCGCACGAACGCCGGCGTCGCCTTCGACGGAAATGTGCAGATCGCACGTATCGCCACGTTCGCGGCGAGCGCGCGTGGAGACATGTGGATCGACGCGTCGAGCGACGGCGCCGCCGACAAGACCGAGCTACGACCGACGGGAAACGTCGGCGTCGAGGTGCCGCTCGCTGGCGAGACGCTCGCGCTCGCCTCCCACGCGGGGTTCGTCGCGCGTCCTCCGACCTTCGTCGAACGGTACGGCAACCGCGGATCCTTCATCGGCAACGCGAGCATCAAGACCGAGTCCGCGTTCACGATCGACGCGGGCGCGCGCTTCGCTCGCCGGTTCGGCCCGCTCCGACTCCAGGCCGAGTCGTCGGGGTTCGCGACGTTCGCCGATGACCTCATCGTCTTTCGATTTCGCGGCGCCAACGGACGCTCCGAGGCGGTGAACATCGGCGAAGCGCGCCTCTACGGGATCGAGTCCGAGGTTCGCGCGGGCGCGTACGGCGTGGATCTGCGCGCCTCGCACACCGGCCTCGCGACGAAGAATGGAAGCGAGTGCAAGTTCCTCGGCGCCCAATGCGAGCGCCCGCCGCTGCCAGGCCGACCCGAGCACGACCTCGTCGTCGACCTCGCGTACGAGCATCCGAAGACGCACGTCCGCGTGCGCTACGGCATCGATCTCGTCGCGGGCCTCTTCGCCGACGACGTCGGGCTCATCCCCGTGCCCACCCGCGTGCTCCACGGCGCGAGCGTCACGAGCCCCGTCCCTGGCGCGAAGGGGCTGTCGCTCACGCTCGACGTTCGTAACCTCTTCGACTTGCGCGTCGGCGACTATCCGGCGGCGTTCGGCGGCACGATCCGCTACCCGATCGGCGACCTCTACAACTTCCCCCTCCCAGGCCGCCGCGTGATGCTCAGCGCGCGCTGGCTGTTTGGGGATTGAGCGTTAGCGGGAGGCGCAGGTCAGGTCGACGCCGCAGAGATGCGCGAGGCCTTTGAAGAGCGGGAGGTTCGCGGAGTCGCGCGGGATGGTCGTGGTGGTGAGGACGACGTCGGAGGTCCCTTCGCAGGTGCACTCGATGTTGAACGCGTTGCCATGCTGCTCGCATCGAACGCCCGCGCCATTCTTCGTGATGGCGCAGCTGTCACCGGCGCCGCTCGCGTTCGGTGAGCACACGGGCTCGGGGACGCACGAGATGTCGACGAGCGCAGGGACGATGTCGCGTGCGTGCTCGATCTTCGCGCGGAGCGGACGAAACTGCGAGAGCGACGCCGAGGCCGGCTGCCACGCGTTCGTCCCAGGCTCGGCGCGGTAGACGACGAAGATCTTCTTCGCGTCGTAGGGGAAGCTCGCGTTGTTCGACGAAGGCGTCCCGATCGTCTCGTCGAAGTTGAAGGTCACGTCGACCGGCTTCGCGAACGACACCCCGGCGGGACCGACCGTGTACGCGGTGCCGTCGAGAGGATGCACCGCGTCGGGCAGCCCGATCGCAGCGCCGGTCGCCGCGTCGAACGCCGAGAGCGTGATCGCGGTGTCGTCCGTGAGCGCGGCCGGTGGCACATCGAGCTTCACGTTGTGCGACTCGACGCGTCCGCCCGTCGTCCCGCTCAGCGTCTCTTTCGCGAGCGATCGCACGTTGGAACGCGTGACGACCGGGTCGCTCGACGCACCGCAGGCGACGATGGATGTGAGAAGGAGAAGTGCGCCAACGCGAACGGGAGCCGTGTCCATGCGCGCCGCCTTACAAAAGGCACGCCCAGCATGGAGGCCGCGATCACGAACCCGTCACCGGGTTCCAAGCGGGATACTTCGTCACCGTTTCACGAGAGAACGGCGTTCGAATCGTTCAGCGGGAAACCCAGGGCTCTTCCTTCATGGCCGGCGCGTTCAACCACTGCCGTGAGCCTGGCGCCCGTCTCCCGGTCGTCTCACCTCTGGCTACACCGGACTTGGCCGAGAAAAGCCGCCGAAACCAGGACGTTGCGCGGTCGCCGGATTCATGAAGAAGGGTGGTGACCATGGAAGCACCGAAACGTTCCGTGCTAGCGTCCGCGCCCTCTCATGAGCCAGTCCACGCCCAACACACCGAAGCCGCAAACCTCCGCCGGACCCGCGCCTGAAGGCGAAGGCGCCGTCGCCATTCAAGGTGGCGCTGCGATCCTCGCGCCGATCACCGCATTCCCGAACGGAGTGCCCGGCAACGCGATGGTGCTCATCCCGCTCGGTCCGAACGGTCAGCCTGTCGAGAAGGACGTCGTCAACGGACCTGTCGCGCTCACGATGGAGCAAGTGTGGAAGCTCCTCGGCTTCAACGGTCCTGCCGTTCAAGTGCAAGACGAGCAAGGTCGTCCGATCGCGATCGGCCTCGAGGATCTCCTCGCGGGTCTCGAGAAGCACTGGAAGGACAGCGCCGACGATCTCGATCGCGGTCGCATCTACGCCCAGGAGCTCATGAAGTACAACCGCCACGAGAAGGCGGAAGGCGTGCTCGCCAAGATCGTCGCGCGCGGTGGCGACGGCAACGATTGGCTCGGCCTCGGCGTCGCGCAGCTCGCGCAAGACAAGCTCGATAAGGCCGAGGGCACGCTGAAAGGCGCGCAAAACCTGATGAAGGACAACCCGTATCCGAGCCTTCATCTCGCCAAGCTTTACAAGGGCAAGAAGGACTCGAAGTCCGAGCGCGAGTCGGTCGAGCGCGCGATCCAGATCCAGGCGGGCAACGTCGACGCGTGGGCCTACCTCTTCAACATGATGAAAGAGGAAGAGGGCGAGGAGAAGGCGATCAAGGCGATCGAAGATCTCGCGAACGCGCCGGTCAACGCCAAGACGGCCGCTCCGTACGTCGCGCTCCAAGGCTTCTACGCGAACGACGAGAAGACACGCGACAAGGCGATCGGGTTTGCCAAGCGCGCCGTCGATCGCAACCCCACCGATCCGATCCCGCTCATCGTCCTCTCCGCTCTCTACGGTCAGGCTGGCCAGATCGACGAAGTCGTGAAGCTGCTCGCGCCGCACGAGGCGCTCATGCGCGAAGACGTTCGCCTCGCGCACAACTACTTCGAGGCGCTCTTCCAGTCGAAGGACATGGCGAAGATCACCGCGCTCTTGAACAAGCTCGCGACCTCGTCGAACAAGGAAGTGAAGCAGTTCGCGATCGAGCGAAGCCGCGCCATCGCGCAGATGCTCCAGCAGCAGCAGCAGGCCCTCCAGGCCGCAGCGGCCGCGAAGTAATCCACAAGCACGCCACGCCAGGCTCGCCTGAGTAGACAAAACCGCCGAGATCATCGGCGGTTTTGCCATATTTACGTGGGCTCAGTAGGAGAGGTGACATACGTGTAGGAGATTGCTCCCACGCCGCTTTCTCCTCGTTAAACATGACGGTACTTCTCCAGAGAGCTGTTCGTGTTTCCGTGAGGGCAGGTACCATGAGGGTGTCGTGACGGGAGGAGATCAGGTCCGCGTCGTGGGGCGGTATGCCCTCTACGGAGCCATCGCGGCGGGTGGCATGGCCACGGTCCATCTTGGGCGCCTCCTCGGACCCGTCGGTTTCTCACGCACAGTCGCGATCAAGCGACTCCACGCGCAGTTCGCGTCGGACCCCGAGTTCGTCTCCATGTTCCTCGACGAGGCGCGTCTCGCGGCGCGCATCCGGCATCCGAACGTCGTCCCGACGCTCGACGTCGTCGCGACGGGCGGAGAGCTCTTTCTCGTCATGGACTACGTGCCAGGCGAGTCGGTCGCGCGCCTCTCGCGTGCGCTTCGCGAGCGGCAGCAGATCCTTCCACTTCGCATCCTCTCGACCACGATGGCCGGCGTTCTTCATGGCCTCCACGCCGCGCACGAAGCGAAGGACGAGCGCGGGCATCCGCTCGGGATCGTTCACCGCGATGTCTCTCCGCAAAACGTGCTCGTCGGCACCGACGGCGTTCCTCGCGTCCTCGACTTCGGCGTCGCGAAGGCGGCCGGTCGCGTGCAGACGACCAAAGAGGGGCAGATCAAGGGCAAGCTCTCGTACATGCCGCCCGAGCAGCTTCGCGGCGCGGCGGTGAGCCGGCAGACGGACATCTACGCCGTCGGCGTCATGCTCTGGGAGCTCGTCACCGGCCAGCGCCTCTTCGCTGGCGACAACGAAGGTGCGATCGTCGCGAAGGTGCTCGAGGGACGCATCGAACGACCGAGCCAAGTGATGATGCGCAACCGCCGGCTCACGCTGACGGACAGCACGATGCGGTCGCTCGAGGCGCTCGACACGACGATCCTGAAGGCGCTCAGCATGCAGCCGGAGGGGCGCTTCTCGACGGCGCGCGAGATGGCGATCGAGATCGAGCGCAAATGCCCGCCCGCCACGGCCTCCGAGGTCGGAGATTGGGTCGAGAACATCGCGCGCGACGTGCTCCTCTCCCGCGCGGCGATGGTCGCCGAGATCGAGAGCAGCGCCTCGATGACGATCGAAGGTCGCGAGAGCCACGTGATGAGCGTGCTCAACGCGAAGTCGACGCTCGGGCCTGGCTCACGTCCGCCCGAGCCGCAGGCGCCGCTCGGGACGCCACGTGGCTCGGGTCCGCCGATCGCGCCGTCGTCACGAGCGTCGCTTCCAGGCTCGGGCCCTCTCCTTCCGATGCCGTCGTATCCGCATCTCGAAGGCCCGCCGGTCACGCAGCCGTCCTCGATCTCGGTGTCGACGGGCTCGGTCGGGCGGCCCCCGGCGTCCGACGGTAGCAACAAGCGCACGGCGATCGCGGCGCTCGTGGGCGTGATGCTCGGCGGAAGCGTGCTCGCGACCGCGCTCGTCTACCAACACATGCGAAAGCCCACCGTGGCCGAGACGCCGCCGACTGGGTTCGTCGAAGCGAGCTCGGGCCCGACGGTCACGACGATCACACCGCCGTCAACCGCCACGCCGGTCGAGAGCCCTCCCACCACGCCGCCGACGACGATCCTCATCGGCGACGATCCCGCGCAAGACGCGGGGGCGGCCGTGGTCGCGCACACGACTCCAGGGCCGAAAGGACCGGGGCCGCGGGTCAAGCCGGCGCCGACGCCCAAGCCCAGCGAGCCCGCCAAGCCTCCCGCCGAGGACTGCACGACGCCCTTCTGGTTCGATAGCGCCGGCGTGAAGCACTACAAGCAGGCCTGCCTCGACAAGAAGAACTGAGCGCGTAAACCCCACGCGCCGCTCGAAATTGTCTAGGATGCTCTTCGGCGTATGAAGCTCATCGCCAAGTCGCCGCTCACGCTGACGTTGGCCGTCGTCACGATGGTCTTCTGTTTTTTCTTCGACCTGCGAAGCGCTCGCGCGGACGAAAAGCAGCAGTGCCTCAGCGCGTCGGAGAAGGCGCAGCAGCTTCGCAACGCAGGCAAGCTCACCGAGGCACGCGCCGAGCTCGCGCTGTGCGGCCGCGCGGAGTGTCCGAAGCTCGTGCAACAAGACTGCACGCAGTGGATGAGCGAGGTGCTCGGCATCCTCCCGAGCGTCGTGCCCGGCGCGAAGGATCGCAAAGGGCGCGACCTCATCGACGTGAAGGTCTCGATCGATGGCAAGGTCGTCACCGAGACGCTCGACGGCAAGGCACTGCCGATCGATCCCGGCGTCCACACGTTCAAGTTCGAGACGAAGAGCGCGCCAGCGGTCGAGGAGCAAGTCGTCGTTCGTCAGGGCGAGAAGAACCGCATCTTGACGATCACGTTCGCTACACCCGACGAGGCGAAGAAGGACCCGCCACCGAAGAAGGAGACGCCACCGGAGGAGAAGCCGTCGCCGCCTTACGCGGCGTACATCACGGGCGGCGTTGGGGTCGTCGCGCTTGGTGTCGCCCTCTTCATCGACCTCGACGCGAACTCGGACGCACGCACCCTGCGCGACACGTGCGCGCCCAAGTGCGAGCAGAGCCAAGTCGACGACGTCGAGAATCGCTACGTCATCGCGGGCGTCACCGCTGCGCTCGGCGGCGCGGCGTTGATCGCCGGTGTCGTCCTCTACTTCACCCACTCGAGCGGCGGAAAGGCGACCCTGAAGAGCAGCTCGAAGCCGCTTCTTCCGATCCCCCTCACAGGATCGGGTGTGGGGTTTCGCTTTTGAGCTCGCTCCGCGCGCGCAGGACCGGGCTGGGTGCGCTCATCGCGCTCGCTGCGATGTCGATCTCGACCGCCGCGCTCGCGGGCCCCGATGTGCAGGCATGCCTGAGCGCGTCCGAGAAGGGCCAGAAGGCGCGCACGGCGGGGAAGCTCCGCGAAGCGCGCGAGCACTTCGTCATCTGCGGAAGCGACACGTGCCCGGCGCTCGTGCGTCACGACTGCGCGCAATGGAACTCAGAGCTGGCGTCGACCCTCCCCACCGTCGTCTTCGGCGCGAAGGATCACCAAGGACGCGACCTGTTCGACGTCACCGTCTCGATGGATGGTGAGATGATCGTGAAGAAGCTCGACGGAAAGTCGGTCACGGTCGACCCCGGCAAGCACACGTTTCGCTTCGAGGCACCCGGCCTCACGACGGTCACCGAGACTGCGTTGATCAAAGAGGGCGAGCGCGCGCGCGTCCTCAGCGCGACGTTCGAGGCAGGCGCGCCGAAGCCAAGCGCAGCCCCCACGAAAGACACCAGCACAACGCAGCCGGCGGAAGAACGTGGTCACACACCGTACCCATGGATTGTCGTCGGGGTAGGAGGGGTGTTGATGGTCGCCGGCGTGGTCTTCGCGCTCACGGCGCCCGCAAGACCTGCAAACTGCGACGCCGTCAAGAAGACCTGCTCGCCGTTGGCAGGGCAGAGCCCCGAAGACTTCAAGCGCACGCAAGAGCAAGCAGGTGACGCCGACACAAAGCCGGTCATCGGCTTCGCGGTGGCGGGCGGGGGGCTTGCCTTCGTCCTCGGCGGTCTCCTCTGGCATTTCCTCGAGCCCACCGGTCCGAAGAAGCAGGCCGCGGGCTCTACGCTCGGCGTCCCGAGCGACAAGCGCTTCGAGGTCGCTCCGTTCGTGAACGGTCAGACGACAGGCCTCGTCGTTCGCGGCGCTCTGTAACGTCGCCGCGGTCTAGAACGAGCCGCCGAAGACGAGCCCGCCGCCTCGAGCCGACGCCGCCGGCGTGATGTGCGCGGGCGCCTTTGGGTTCAAGAAGTAGAGCACGGCGCCGCCAGCGACGAGCGCGCCGCCGAGGGCTAGCGTGATCGTGCTGACGAGCGAGAGCGTATGACCGGAGCTCGCGGCGTCGACGCCTTCCTGATCGCAGGCGAGATCCGCGTCGCAATGATCTTCCACCGTGCTCGCGCGGCCAAGCGCCATGACGCCGGTGACTCCGCCGACGATCATCGACGCGGCGCCGACGCCCGCCATGACGACGCCGACGGTGCGCAGCGACATCTTCGGCGGCTTGTCGGGCGACGTCATCGTCACGGTCGTCGTCGCGGGTGGCGGCGCTGCGGGACCCTCTTTGATCGACTCGAGCACGCCGATGTCGATGTCCAGGTTCTTCGACTCGCGAAGCGTCGCCGGCAAGTCCTTGGGCTTGCGGCCAGGGGCTTCGGCGTGGATGACGATGTCGCCGGGGTCGTGCTTCGTCTCGGTGTCGATCGCGATCGTCGCGGTGCCGATGCGCACGACCAGGCCGGGGGCAGGCGCGCTCGTGCGCACGGTGATCCTCGGCGTTCGCCGGTCGACCGCGTCGGCGCGTGACGCAGCGTACTTCTGCTTCTCCGGTGACGTGAACGACGACGCGGCGACGCTGAACGCGTCGTGCGCGGCGATGAGATGCCCACGTTGCTCTTCGCACTCGCCAAGGTTCAGCGCGGTGCCGGGCGCGGGCTCCACCTTCTGGCTCTCGGCGAACTTCGTGCACGCGCGCTCGTAGTCGCGCTCTTGCATCGCCGTGCGACCTTCACGAAAGAGCGTCTCGCCAGGAGAAGGCGGCGCCGCGAGCGAAGGACACGTGACGAACAGCAAGAGAGCGAGCGAGCCCGTGGCCGCGATCTTCTTCTTGTCGGAGAGGATCATTTGTCGAAGCGTGAATCGAAGAACTTCGCAGGATTCGCAGAGCTCGCCGGCTTGGCTTGCGCCTGGGCTGCTCCTTGCGTCGCCGTCGTCGCCGGCGCGGCCTTCGGCTTGGCCGCCCCAGAGACTGCGGATGTCGATGCGACAGGCGAGCTGGCCGCCGATCCCGTCGGTGGAGGCGAGGGCAGCTGCGACGCTTCGGCCGGCGGCTCGGCTGCTTGCGGCGGCGTGGTCGCAACCGCAGTCGGCGTTGCGGGCGTGACCGAGGTCGCCGCCGCGGTCGAAGAATGCATGCTTCGCGTACGCAGGAAGAGCGCGCCCGCGGCGACGAGACCGACGATTAGCACGGACGCCAGGACCGCAATGAGCGGGGCGCTCGAAGACTTCTTCGCGCCCGTGAACGACGGCGGCGACGAGTGGAGGACCGCGCGGCTCGTCGTCAGGCTCGGCGCTGGCTCGAGATCGATGTTCGACGAAGGCGTCGACGTCGTGAACGCGAGGGGAGAGCCGAAGGGCCGCTGCTGCCACGAATTCGACGGCGGATGACTTTGCATCGGCGACGTCAGCGGTGCGAGCACCGTCGTGTTGATCACCGCGGCGGGCTCGGGCGGCGTGACGCGTTGACCTGCATGCGTGATCGTCACGGAGCCGTGCGCATTCACGTCGATCGTCGCCGCCGCTGCGCGAAGCGCTTGCTGCATCGCGGCCGCGTTCGGCCAGCGGTCCTCGCGTTGGAACGCGACGGCTCGGTCGATCACCTCGGCGAGCGCCGGCGGAATGTTGGGGACGAGCTCGCTGGCCGGTGGCATCGGCGCCGTCATCGCCAAGAGCAGCTCTTCGTTCGACGTCTCGGCGATGCGTGGCCTTCGACCGAGGAGGAGCGCGAGCAGCGTCGCGCCTACCGCCCACAGATCCGAGCGGGCATCGACCTCGTTCCAGCGCGCGCGCGCTTGCTCGGGCGGCATGAACGCAGGCGTGCCCATCATCAGGCCCGTCTGCGTGACGCCCTCTTGCGACGAGAACGAGTTGGCGAGCCGCGCGATGCCAAAGTCGAGGACCTTGAGCTGGCCTTCGTGCGTGACGAAGAGGTTCGCCGGCTTGATGTCGCGATGAACGACACCGACGGCATGCGCCTTCGCGAGGACATCGAGGAGGTCGTCGCCGATGCGGAGCACCTCGGCGAGCGTCATCGGAGGAAGCTCACCACGACCACGTCGCTCGAGCGACGTGCCTTCGAGCAGCTCCATCACGAGATACGGCGTGCCGTCGGGCGTGATGTCGTCATCGAGCACGGACACGGCGCCCGGATGTTCGATCTTGTTCGCGACGTAACCTTCACGCACGAAGCGCGTGCGCAGCTGTTCGTCCGAAACACAATGTGGATGGAGGACCTTGACCGCGGCGCGCTTGCCGTTTCGATGGGTCGCCGCATACACGGCTGCGCTGCCCCCATAGCCAAGGAGAGCATCGAGAAACCACTTGCCGGCGAGGCGCGTTCCCACACGCCCCTCCGCGAGATGACGGGTCTCCGTTCCCAACCCGACAAAGTCTAGCACCGAGGCCCAATGGATCAGACAACTTGGGCGTGGTTTGGGAGCCAACCCGTGGCCCACGTGATGGGTTCATACACAACCCCACACACGTCATCGCGCAGATCGTTCGTCGTGCTTCGCCGGCCGAAGAAAAGCCTCCCGATTGCGTCTCAATTGATGTCGCTTTCACCCGAGACGCCGCGAGTCCCCGCAAAATCACGGCTAGAATGTGGAGAGTGCGTACGCCGCGAAGCTCGTCCCGTCGAACGATGATGCGTGCACTGTGCACGCTTATGTTCGGCGGCGTGATCGTCGCGTGCCAGGCCATCACCGGCGTCGACTTCGACAAGGCGCACCTCGCGGAGACGAACACGGACGGCAGCGCGCCGCGTGGCTTCGATGCATCGCTTGGCGGTGACGGAGGCACGACGATCGACGACGCGGGCAACATCACGAGCTCGTGCACGCCCGACCCCACCGCGACCGTCTGCGCTGACAAGTGCGAGACGACGAACGACAACTGCAACGCGCCGCGCGCGTGCTCCACCGACTGCGGCGACGGCCGGGCGTGCAACAAGGGCAAGTGCGAGTGCGTGTCGAACGGCCAGTGGTGCGCGAACCGCTGCGGCCAGACGATGGACAACTGCGGTCGCTCCGTCGACTGCGGCGGTTGCGACGGCGGCACGTGCTCGCCGCAAGGCACGTGCGGTGGATGCGTTCCACAAGACACCGCGACGGCGTGCGGTGGCAAGAAGTGCGGCACGGTCACGAACAACTGCGGCCAAGTCGTGGCCTGCGGCTCGAGCGGGCAATGCTCGACGCCGGGCGCGCTCTGCAAGCCGGATGGCTCGTGCTGCATCGACGACGGCGCCGCATGCAACGGCAAGTGCGGCGGCGTCTCGGCGACGAACAACTGCGGGCAGATGATCGGCTGCCCAGCGCAATGCCCCGCCGGCCAAGCGTGCGTTGGGCAGAGCTGCTGCATCCCCGAGCCCGCGTCGACGACGTGCGCCGGCGTCGCGTGCGGCCCAAAGACGAACAACTGCGGTCAGACGATCACGTGCCCCAACACATGCGCGGGCAACAACACGTGCGGCGGCGGCGGCGCAGGCCCGAACGGCTGCGGATGCACGCCGGTCGATCCGTGCGGAGACCGCTGCTCGGGCACCCAGGTCGACAACTGCGGCAACACCGTGACGTGCCACGCGTCGTGCTGGGACGTGTGCCCATGCGCGGGCGGAACGTGCTCGTCGCTCTCGCACTACTGCAGCTGCAAGTCCGGCCCCTGCCTCTGAGGGCTCGAATCTCTTCTCCGCCGCGTCAGCGCACCGTCGGCCAACCCGACTCAATCGAAGGGGTTGTCAGGAATGCGGTAGAGCATCGGCGGCACGAAGTGCTTGTCCGGCCGAAGGACCGCGCGTCGAAACACGTACACGATCCCGTAGCTCCGCTCGAAGTGCCTGAGCAGCTCGTCGTCGGTGCGAAGGAGCCTCGTGAACACCCCGGCCACGACGCCCTGCTCGAACACGACGCGAAACGCACGCTTGAACGCCTTCAGTCCCATCCGTGTAAACTGCACGTAAACGCGCCGCCGGTCCCAGTCGTCGCCGAAACGCCGCACGAACCCAAGCTCCGCGAGCCGCCTCGCCATCTTCGAAATCGTCGACGGATGAAGCCCCAAGTGCTTCCGCAGCTGCCGCAGCGTGCACTGCTTCCCTTCGAGCGAAATGGCGTAGAGAAAATCGAACCGCGCCGGCGTCATCTCATCGACGAGCACCTGAAGCGCGTGCCCAATCCGCCGGCTCCCTAACCGCGCCTCCACAGCGTCGTCCCGAAAGACCTTCCGCCCAAGAGCGACCATGGCGAGGTGACAGTGCTTGTGTTGAAAGGACCAAGGACTCATGCCGCCGCGCCTAGCATTTCGGATGCCAACGCAACCGCCCCCGCCACCCCTTCGCCCACCAGGTCTAGGTGCAGGGCTAGCCACACAATTTCTCCATGGGGTCTAGGGGCCGCGTTTTGTGACCATATGGCCGGGCCATGGCACGGGGGTGGCCCGGGCCAGATCGGGCCACCTCGGCGACCGCGCGGAAGCCTTGCCGAAGCAGCGATCAGAGGCGCGCCGTGGAACCGCGGCGGAGCAAGAAGAGAAAGAGCGTCCCGCCGAGCAGAGCTGTCACCGCGCCCACCGGCGGCTCGGTGTGAAGGAATCGGAAGGCGGCACGGCTTACGAGATCGCAGATCACGAGCGCCGCCGCGCCGAGGCCGAGCGACGCGGGCATGAGCAAGCGTGCGTCAGGGCCAACGGTGCGGCGCAGTGCGTGCGGAACGAGCAAGCCGACGAAGCCGATGAGGCCGGTGACGCTGACGATCGCGCCCACCACGAGCGAGCTCGCGAGGTACGTGCGCCGCTCGACCGAGCGCACCGACACGCCGAGATGCTCCGCCGCGTCGTCGCCGAGTGAGAGAAGGTTCAAGCGCGCCGCGTCTCGAAGCAACACGGCCGACCCGATCGACACGTACACCGTCATCGCGATGAGCGACGCGGGCGAAGGCACGTCGAGGAACCCGGTCAACCAGAACAACAGCTCCTGCGCCTTCGATTGCGTCACGAGCGTCTTCACGAACGTGATCGCCGCCGACGCGATCGCGTTCACGACGATCCCGGCGAGGAGCACGCTGGCGCCTCGTGAGTCGGGAGCTGCGGACGCGAGCATGTGGACGAGCGCCGTCGCGCCGAGCCCGCCGGCGAGCGCGAAGAGCGGCACGAGGGACGCGCCGATCGTGGTCGCGGCCGACACGCCGAAGATGATCGCGACGGTCGCGCCCACCGCCGATCCACCGGAGACGCCGAGCACGTAAGGCTCGGCGAGAGGATTGCGTAGCAAGGATTGAAGCGCGACGCCGACGATCGAGAGGCCAGCGCCCGAGACCGCGCCGAGCAGCACGCGCGGCAAGCGAACGCCGATGACGATGCGCGCGTCGAGCGAGTCGCTGTCGGTGAACGCGCGCACGAGCGACACCGGCTCGGTGCCGAACGACACGCCGAGAACGATCGCGATCGCGAGGACGATCAGAGAGAGCGTAACGACCTTCATCTACGCGGCGATATTTCGCTCGTAGAGAATGCGAAGACCCGTCAGCGTGAGCTCGTCGTCGACCTCTTTGATCGTGCGCGACAGCGGTGCGATGAGCCGCGCGAGCCCGCCGGTCGCGACGACCGCGCACGGAAAGCCCATCTCTTCGATCAATCGGTCGACGAGCCCGTCGACGAGGCCGACGTAGCCGAAGACGATGCCAGACTGCATCGAATGCTGCGTGTTGCGCCCGACGACGCGCGGCGGTTTCTGGATCTCGACACGCGGGAGCTTCGCTGCGCGTTGAAAGAGCGCGTCTGCGCTGATCTGGATGCCGGGGCAAATGACGCCGCCCATGTATTCCCCCTTGGGCGTCACGCAGTCGAACGTGGTGGCGGTGCCGAAGTCGACGACGATGAGGCCGCCATGGAAGCGCTCGTACGCCGCGACCGCGTTGACGATGCGGTCGGCGCCGACCTCGCGCGGGTTCTCGTAGAGGATCGACATGCCCGTCTTGATGCCAGGTCCGACGACGAGCGCCTCGTGGCCGAAGCCGCGACGGACGAGGTCGACCATCGGCTCGGTGAGGGCAGGGACGACGCTCGCGATGATCGACGCCTTCACCGCGCTCGGATCGACGTCGCGCATCGAGAGGAGCTGTCGCACGACCACGGCATACTCGTCGGCGGTGCGACCTCGGCTCGTCTCGACGCGGAACTGATGGACGAGCTTTTGCCCGTCGAAGAGGCCATAGACGATGTTGGTATTGCCGACGTCAATCGTGAGCAGCATCTCGTTCGTTCCCTCTCTCGAGCGGAGCTTAGGGTCGCTTCGCGCCACATCCAATGTGTTAATCGACGACCCGGGCATCGACGATGACGTCACCCTGCGCGAGGCTCGCCCAATCGCCTTCCGCATGGCCAACACGGGTGTACTCGCCGTCGAGGTGAGGAGTGCGTGAGAGCGTGACGAAGAACTGACTCGACCCCGTGTCGCGTCCAGCAAGCGCCATCCCGACATCGAGGAGGTTGAAGGGAACGGGAGACGTCTCGCAGCGAAGCGACGTACCGGAGCCACCGTAGCCGTCGCCGTCGGGGTCGCCGAGCTGCACGACGAAGCCAGGCACGACGCGATGCACGACGACGCCCTTGTAAAAGCCTGACTTCACGAGCGAGGCGATGCGGGTGGCGGTGATCGGGGAGAGCTCTGGCTCGAGCACGATCGAGAGCTCCGCTGCGTCGGTGGTGAAGACCACCTTCGTCGGCTTCGCGAGCGTGCTCCCGATCTCCGGCGCGAGCTTCACGTCCTTGTCGCTCGCCTCGCATGCGCTGACGGGCGCGCCTAGCGTGCGGAGCGCCTTCTGCGCGCGCTCACGGATGACGGGGTTCGAGTCGTTGCACGCCGTCTGCGCGATCTCTTTCGTGCCGGCCATGCGAACGCTCGCGGCCGCTTCGATCAAGGCGATGCGCGTCTCGAAGCGATCCTCGGGCCACTTCTCGTTCAGCGCGGCGAAGAGCGCCTTGCCTACCGACGGAGCGATCTCTTGCGCCGGGTTCGCGGTGGGCGGAGGCGCCTTGGGGTCGAGCGCGGCCTTCTTCTCGCTCTCCGCCAGCACCATCGCGCGCTCGGGGTGCGTGTTGATCATCTCGGCGGCGGTCGCGACGAGACCGGCATGCTTCGACGCAAGTGCCTCGGCGAGGATCGGCGCGCTCGCCTCACCGACCTCTGCATGGGCGGCGAGCGCCTCGATCGCCTCTTCTTGAATACGTAGGTGCTCGCTCTTCGCGAGCGCGCGAAACGCGGTCAGGCGATCGCGCGTGAGCGGCCTTCGCACGAGCGCCGCGAGGCGAGCGCGCTGCGACGCCTCCGACGTCTCGACATCGCATTTCTTGAGGACGTCGGAGTCGTACGCGGCCTTCGAGAGCGCCAGCGCTGCGGCGCAGCGTAGGTCGGCGAGACGGCGAGCGAAGCCGGCCTTCGGTTGGGTGGGCGTCGCGAGCGACGCGAGGACGTTCAGCGACGCCTCGGCCTTCTTCGGCGCTTCGGGGCCGAGCAGCGTCACGAGCGTGTAGAGTACATGGAACGCGCTGCCTGAGAGATTCGTGATCCCGACGGGGTCCTTCGAGTCGGGCGTGAGCTCGGCGATCGCGCCGCCGATCGCGGCTTGTCCTGCCTCGCCGAGGCCACCGAGCGCACGCGCAGCCTCGGCACGCTCGCCCGCCTCGTAGCCCTTCGCGTCGGTGACGACGCGCGCGAGATCGGGCGCGACCTCTTTGGGCGTCTCCTTGCCTGCGCGTCCGAGCGCGCGGATCGCGAGGATGCGCGCCTCGCCTGGACGACCGAGCGCACCGCGCGCGACCTCGATCACGCGACGTGAGAACGCCTCGCCCGGATCGGAGCGCGCGAGCGGGTAGAACGCGAGGTCGTGTGGGCCGGCCTTGTCGTGGAGCACGTCGAGGAGCGCGGTCATCGCCTCGGCGCCGAGGCGCTTCGCGCGCGTGGTCAGGTCACCGAGGCCAAGCAGCGCAGGATCCGTCCATGCCTGGCGCGCCTGCAAGAGCGACACGAGCACTTGCTCCGAGAGCGGCGCCGCGCACCGGCCGATCGCGCGTGCGATCGCCACGCGCGGATCCATCTCGGCGACGCCTCGCTTGCCCATCGCCGGCAGCGCCGTCGTGACGGCGGTGATGTTCGCCGCGCGCGCCGCGAGCAGACGAACGGTGGCCTCTTCGCGACCTTTGCAGGCGTAGCCGAGGCCATACGCTGCCCACGCGAGCGTCTCGGGATCTTCGTCGGCGAGCAGCGCGGTGAGCCCAGAGGCGCTCGCCGCGTCGGCGATACGCGCGAGCGCCCGCGCCGATCGACGCCGCGCCGCGACGTCGTGGCTCGTCTGCAGCTCGGGCGGGACGTCTTTGGCGTGACGGCTGTCTTCGGCGCGTGCGAGCGTCATCGGATCGAACGAGCCCGACGACGCGGTCGACCCCTCCGTCGACGCATCGACGGCGCCGCCGCTGCCGCGGCTGCACGCGCCGAGCGCGATCACGAACAGCACCGAGAGCGTCGCGACGAGGAGTGAGAACAAGAGATCCTTGCCCATCGAGATACGCTCACGCCCTGCCCAGAAGACGCGCTGGAGCAACGTGGGGTTGGGCGGCGGAACGCCGACGCCGGACACGCGGAGGCCAGCGCGCTCGAAGAGCCGCGTCGCCCGTGGAAGATGCCACGAGCACGTGACGACGATCACCTCCTCGTCCGCGCGCGGCCCGAGGTCACGAAGGAGACGAGCGGCGTTGCGCGCGTTCTCGCGGGTGTCGCGTGAGGTCCGTTCGCGAACGATGCGGTCGTCCGGGACGCCGTCTTCGATCAAGAGCCGCGCGAGCTCGTCGGCCTCGACGGCGCCGTGCACGGGGCCTCCGCACGTGACGACGATGACCCCGTCGTTTTTGGGGTCGTGCGAAGCCTCACGAGCCGCAGCCGAGCGGTCGATCTGGAAAAAGACGTCGCGCGCCGCCTTGGCCCGACGCACGAGAGCCGCGCTCCCCGGACGGCATCCGAGCACGCAAATCGCCCCGAATTTCCCTGCAAAGCGCGATCTCATTTTGGAGGGGAGGAGGCCGAAACAGAAGGAACGAGCGTCTTCATACATGACGCACCTTGGGACGGCGAGGTCCTTGCCGCATTTGCCTGCTTGACCCTTGTGCTTGAGCCTCGTATCCCTTTTACCGAACGGACGGAGGGAGATGCGCATCACCTTTTGGGGTGTCCGGGGCAGCATCCCGTGCCCGGGACCGGACACTGTCGGCGTTGGTGGCAACACGAGCTGCGTCGAAGTTCGGGCGGGCAAAGCCGTCCTCGTCTTCGACGGAGGAACAGGGCTTCGTCTGCTCGGCAAGCGCATGCTGAAGGAGATGCCGTTCACGGCGCATCTCTTCTTCAGTCACGTTCACTGGGACCACATCCAGGGCTTTCCGTTCTTCGATCCGGCGTTCGTGCCGGGCAACGTGATTCACCTCTATGGCGGCAACAACGTCTCTCGCACGCTCGAGGAGACACTTGCAGGCCAGATGGATCATCCAAGCTTTCCCGTCCATCTCACCGAGATGGGCGCCCAGATGGTCTTCCACGGCGTGAGCGATCGCTCACCGGTCGAGGTCGACGCGGGCGATGGCACGAAGGCGCTCATCAGCGCGGCGCCGGGTAACCATCCGAACGGCGTCTGGGCCTACCGTGTCGATCATGGAGGCAAGAGCGTCGTGTATGCGACCGACACCGAGCACTACGCCGTCGTCGATCCGAAGCTCTCGAAGCTCGCGACGGGCGCCGACATCCTCATCTACGACTCGCAGTACACCCCCGAAGAATATGCGGGCACGTCGGGCGGCGCGTCGAAGCTCGGCTGGGGTCACAGCACGTTCGAAGAAGCGGTGAAGCTCGCGAAGGTCGCAGGCGTGAAGAAGCTCGTCCTCTACCACCACGATCCGATGCAGAGCGACGCGGCGGTGGCGGAGAAAGAGCGCCGCGCGCGCGCGATGTTCCCGAGCTGCGAAGCCGCACGCGAAGGCCTCGTCCTCGAGCTCTGACGCGTCTAGGCGGCCCTTGTCGCCGCTCCGAATCGACCACAGAAATATGGTGGAAACATTCGGCGTGTGGCTCCTCCCATCCACGTCCCGCTCGAGTCGTATGCGCGGCTCGGGATCGCGAAACCGTTGCGCGGCTTCCCGCTCATCCGGTCTTTCATGCGCACCGCGTCGCGATCGCCGTGTGAAATCCCGGTGAATTAGGCGCTGCGCGACTGGCACCGCCGATGCATTCCTCCCGATGCGAGAAGAAGAAGCCGAAGCGCGGGCGCGAAAGCGCCGACGTGATCCGGTGTTTCTTCACGCAACCTGGAGGAGAAAGTCATGGGCAGCGGCACAGTTCGCGAGCTCGAGGGTGGATCTCTGCATGCTTATCGACGGAGCTTGGCTGGCGTCCAAACTCTGGATCGTGACGTGGAGCGAACACTCGCGCGTCGATGGATTGCCGGAGACAAACGCGCAGGCGAAAAGATCATCCAAGCGTGTCTTCCGTTCGTCGTTTCGATCGCGCTCGAGTATCGGCGCTGGGGCGTTCCGCTCGAAGACATCGTTCAACAAGGCAACCTCGGGTTGCTGAAGGCGGCGGCGAAGTTCGATCCCAACCGCGACTGCCGGCTCGCGACGTACGCGGCCTACTGGATCCGCGCAGAGATTCGCGAGTACGTCGTGCGCACGTTCCGTGTCGTTCGACTTGGAACGACGAAAGGTGAGAGGCGCGCGCTTCGTTCGTACCGAAAGACGAAGTCGACCGACGCCGCGGAGCTCGCGCAGATCTCGGGCCTCTCCGAAGAGCGCATCCGCATGCTCCTGCCGCTGCTCGCCGCCAAAGAGATGAGCCTCGATGCGTCGACGAATGATCTCGGCCCTGCGACCGAGCGCCTCGACGGCCACGTGCCGACGCCCGAAGACGAGGCCTCGCGCTCCGAGCTCGCCGCCCAAGCTGGACGCGCCGTCAACACCGCGGTCGATCACCTCGATGAGCGCGAGCGCATGATCGTGCGAGAGCGCTTCATGAAGGAGGAGCCGCCGACGCTCCAAGAGCTCGGATCACGCCTCGGCGTCAGCAAAGAGCGCGTTCGCCAGCTCGAAGAGCGCGCTCGCATGAAGCTCCGCGGAGAGCTCGCTGAGCTCGCCGACTTGGTGGCGTGAAGACGCCCCGCAGAGCCGACCTCCGGCAAAATTAGTCGGAATTTCCGCGCCATGGGGCAGCGCACGTGCGGCCAAATCCTCGATCGCGTTTCTTCGCCGGCGTCGGCGGGCCTGCTACCCTTTGTGGTGATCGCCTAGGTGGAAGACGCGAAGAGGAAATGCGCAAGCCCGGCTACGTCGCTCTAGCCCTCGTACCCGTCGGCCTTCTTGGCTGGATGGTGATGCGCGCGCCGGTCTCCGCGCCCCCGGAGGCTGCGCCCACGGCGTCGAGCAGCGCAGCTCCGGCGTCTTCATCGGCGTCATCCATCCCCGACACCGATCCCCACGATGACGATCGGTCGTATGTCTTTCGCATTCCGTCCGGTGAGCCGACGAGCCTCACGTGCGACGAGGCGCGCATCATCGTCGATCAAGTGCGCGCGGGCTTGGCGTACGCGCCCGAGCCGGTGAAGGCCTCGGCGTTCGCCGCCTCCGCCGCCGACTGGCTCGATCCTCATGGGCTCCTCAGCCTCGCGAAGGACGCGCCCTCTGCGCAAGCGCTTCAAAAGGCCGCGCCCGATCTCCTGGCGGACATCGAGAACAAGCGCCAGCGCTCGTGCGCATCGGCGAACGCTCCGGGCGCCGTGCTCGAGACGTGGGTGACCGAGCTACGCGACGCGTTCGACCGAGGTCGCAAGGCTCCAGGCTCGACCTCGATCGCGATGGCGACGCTCGAGCCGATCCCGGCCGCGGGCACGGCGCGCGAGACGGCAGAGGAGCTCGGTCGTCGCGCCGGCGCCTTCGAAGCGGCCCACGGCGCCGAAGGTAAGAAGTACGCAGAAGAAGCGCGCCGTCGCTTCTTTCCGCCGCTCGACAAAGGTGGATGGTCACGCGTCGTGCTCGCGTCGGCGGTGCGCGCGTACGTCCCGCTCGTCGATCCGCACGGGGAGTGGGCGCCGTTCGACGAGGAGTCACGCATCTACGAGGTCGACCTCGCGTCGCGTCCTCCGTCACGACTGTGGGGACGCACCGCGCTGACCGCGATCGGGGTGCGTGTCACCGAGTCGCCCACGCCGCCGCTGGCGGTCGATGACGTCGTGCTTGCGATCTCGAACATCGCGACCGCGGGGCTCCCGCTCGAGCAGGTCGATCAGCTCGGCTTTGCGTCGAGCGACAACAAGACGCCGCTCAGCGCCGTGGTGCTTCGCGGCAGCAAGATCATGACGCTCGAGGTCGGCAAGCCCGAAGACGCAGGCGCGCCGATGCGCACCGCGGGCGATCTCCCCTTCGAGCGCGTCGCGTTCGGAGATGGCGACGCGATCATCGTGTCGATCAAAGACGTGCGCGACGATCTCGGCGACGATCTCGCGACGATGATCGTCAACGAACGCGATCGTGGCCCACGCAAGCTCTCCGGCATCGTGCTCGATCTTCGAGGCAACGGCGGCGGATCGACCGACGGCGCTCTCGGCGCGCTCTCGCTCTTTTTGCCGGGCGCGCCGCTCTTCGCGATGAAGCGTCGCGACGGCACGATCGAGATCGATCGCGCGCCGGTGCCACGTGATCGCGATCGCTGGACGGGACCGGTTGCCACGTTCGTGGACGGCACGACCGCGAGCGCCGCAGAGATGATCTCGGGCGCCCTCGCGGCCTACAAGCGCGGGCAGAGCGTCGGCGCTCCGACGTTCGGCAAGGGATGCGCGCAAGAGTACGTCGACGACGACGCGCATGCGGGCGTCCTTCGCCTCACCACGCTCGTGTATGCGCTCCCTGACGGGACGCCGGTGCAGCGCGTCGGCCTCGTCCCGCAGATCCGCTTCCCATTCACCCCGCAGGGAGATCCAGGGAGCGCACAAGAACGCGAGGCGAAGCTCGCGCACTCGGCGCCGCCATGGCGCGGTCCGGATGTTCGCGAACAATCCGCGATGACGTCCGCGCGAACGGAAGAGACGTCGTGGCCGTCGCACAACGGCGTGGTCGGTCCTTGCCACGACGCAGACGCATGCAAAGCGCTGCGCATGCTCGGCGGCGTCGCCAAGCGCACGCCGATCGCGAAGCACTGACGC
>JBGAFW010000122.1:0-24278 GCA_044227045.1 Labilithrix sp. | reverse complement strand
AAGAAATGAAGGTAGTCGTCCACGCGGCCACGCGCCGTGACGATCGTGGCGGTTGTCAGATCGACGGGACTACGAAAGTCGGGCCGAATCGTCCCGAAGTCCACTTGCGAGAGGGTCACGCCGTCGAGCAGGACCTCCTTTTGGAAGGTAGCGCCCTCCACCATGACGCCTTCGATCTTCGCGCCATTCGCGATGATGGGAGCTTCTGCTGACGCACGACGAAGGTCCAGCGTCTTGATTGTGCCAGCGGAGAGATTCGTTACCCATCCAGTCCCTCCCTCCGAGGTCGACGCGCTAGGCACCTTGCCTCGAAAGTCCGCCCTCGGCACGAATCCACCGTCATCGTCCCATTTGCATTGAGCAGACGGCTCTGGCCTAAGCTCGGTAGCCGCGAGGGCGAGCGTGCCAAACTGCGCCTCCACACTGTTGAACGAGCCAATGCTTCCACACACGAATGACGCAATATTCGCGGTCGCAAACTGAAGGCGCACGCCACAATCGAAGCGATTGCGCACGGACGCGAGCGTGCCCATCTTCGCGCTCTGAAGGTTGACGTTTCCAGTAAACACGCTCCGCTCGAGCCGCAGGCGTGTGCTCACCTCGAGCCATCGCGCGTCGAGATTGCCGATCTGGCTAAACTGCAGACTGGCCTCGCCCAACTTGGCGCCCCGCAGCGTGAGCCCTGCCACGTTGGACCAGACGCGAGGGGCATTTTGATCCGGACCGATCGGATAGCATCGGTTCTGGAGATCCCACTCGGCAAATGGGTAGAAGTCCTTTTCGCCCGTGGCCTGATCGGACGTGATGACGAGGCGATCGATCGTGTCCGATGACAGATCGAGGGTGTTGGTGATGGTAGTGGCACGAAGGACGAGAGAGCGAAGGATGTTCGTGTCTCTGAGCTCGATGCGATCGGCGACGACTCGGTCAAGCTCGACGGAGACTCGCTCCTTGTCTTCGACGATGCGAAGGCCCGTAACCTTCTCGTCGGCCATTTTGCATTGCTGCGCGCGGATTACGCTCTTGCATTGGCTCGCGACCGCATCGGCAAGGGTCTCCGTCTCCATCGGTCGCGCCGGAGACTTGTCGGAGTTGTAGCCGCCTGCCTCACGAGGATGACCGTCGATGTCGAACCCTCCCGGGCCACCTCTCGCCGCGGGCGAGCCATCGAGGTTGAAGCCGCCACCAACCAACGGGTGCTTGCTAGCGTCGTATCCGCCGCCCCCACCCGTATCCGCGCATCGGAACGTGCAGCTTGGCCACTCTCGAGGTGGAGGGAACGCGAGGGTGTTCTGCGGCGGCCTCGAAGCCGTCACGGTCGGTGATGGATGGACTTCACATATCGCTCGCGCGCTCGACACCGCCAGGACAATGCACACGATGGCCGCGACGCGAGAAGCGATGCTCCATATCTGTCGGAGTAGACCCATCGTCATGCGGTAGCGCATTCGCGAAGCTCGCAGCATCACCCTGCGGGGTGATGAGCCTGACTCGACGCGGATATCGACGGTTCGCGCCAGTTGGCGCTTCTCAAACGCTCACTGGAAGCACTCGGCGCCGCCGTTGGAGGGGGCGAGGCGGCAGCTCTCGCTGAAGAGGCCGTGTTGCGCGATCCCGCAGTTGGCCTCGAAGACGAATTTGCCCGTGTTGGGGTCGCAGATGAGGAGGCAGTCGTCGGCGCTCGTCCCGTGTGCGGGCCCGCTGATCGCGCAGCTCGTATCGCATTGACGTGAGCCGGCTGCGCACGGCGCCTGGGCGCACGTGGCGATGCCATTCTGGATGGTACACGTCTGGCCTGGCAGGCACACCTTGACCGTGGCGTAGCCCGTGCCCTCGGCGTTGCAGCGCGCGATGTTGGGCCCTTCGCATTTGATCGCGTTCGGTGTGCATCCGACCGAGGGCTGGCCGCACCGGTTCCCTACGTGGTTGACGCAGAGATCGGGGGTGTCGCAGAGGTCGCTGAGCACGAAGACGCCGCCACTGCACTCTTCGACTCGCTTGTCGACGCAGCGGATGGCGCCGTCGGCGCACGGAGGGCCTCCGCTCGTGCCGCTCGAGCCACTGCTGCCGCTCGAGCCACTGCTGCCGCTCGTGCCGCTCGTGCCGCTCGTGCCGCTGCTGCCTCCGTCGTCGGTCTTCTTGGGCTCGACCTCGCCGCAGCCTTCGCTCTGGCAGGCCGACGCGATGGCGACGCAGCCGCCGCCCTCGACGCAGGTCTCGCCTGGGGGGCAGACCTTTCCGAGGCATTGACTGCGGAGCAAGATCGGAAGGCGGCGCGAGGTGTGCTCGATGAACGAGAAGGAGCGACGGGCGATGATGCACTTCTCGGGTTGCGTCGCGCACTGATCGGGGCGGATGCCTTTCACCGAAAGGGCGACCTCGACGACGACGGTCGCGCTGCGGTCACTCGACGGGATGAACGTCAGCGTGCCGATCGACGGCTCGGGCTCGGCGCCGGCCAATGGGGCGGTGCAGGTCTGGGTGTCGGCGACGATCTGGCCGCTCTCGCCGGTCCCGAGGCGGATCTGGGTCTTCGGCTGGAACGTCTCGCACGACAGGTCGGTGCGGAGGTCGAGCACGAGCTCCGTCGCGCCGTAGCAACGCACGAGGCTCGTCGCGCCAACGATCGTGAGCACGAGGAGCACCGAACCAACGCGTGAAGCCTGCGACGTCCTCACCAACGCGCAAGTATAGAGCATTTGCGAGAGCGAGCGCGGCTCTGCATTTCGGCCACTTCATGCGTGCGATGCACGGGCCCCTATCCGGCGGCGGATGGCCCGCGTGCGATGCGATGCGATGCGATGCGATGAAGGGTCAGCGGCGCGGGACGTAGTGTTGCGTGACGAGCTCGTAGAGCTTGGATGGGACGCACGGCTTCATGCACACGTCGTGGGCGCCGAAGGAGCGGACTTGCTGCAGGCCGTCGTAGCCGTCGAAGCCCGTGAGGACGATGACGATCGCGTGCTTCGTCCTCGGGTTCGACTTGATGAGCCTCGTCGCTTCCCAGCCGTCCATCAGCGGCATACCGAGGTCCATCACGACCACGTCGGGTCGCTCGGCCTCACACACCGCGACGGCTTCGCGGCCATTGTCTGCGGTCACCACGCGCCAGCCCTTCTGGCCGAAGAAGAGCTCGTACATCGCCCGGTTGTCCGGGTTGTCATCGGCGATGAGCACGCTCGGCGAGGACACGTCGCGCATCATGGGTTGTCTCCGAGGTTCGTTGGATCAGAGCTCGGGCAAGTAGAACCTTCACGCCGCCTCGCGCCGTGGTCAGGGACGGCTGCGCGACGATGGAGCGTGGTGTTCAGAAGGCGAAAGCTTGCAAAGCTTTCACCCGAATGCAACGCGGGCCGTGATCGCATCCACGTCGCGGGCGGTTTGTCCGAGTGGATCGCATCTGGGGCGGTCGGGCCGTGACGACGGGTCAGGGCGTGCAGCGGGGGATGGCGGCGATCCAGGAGGAGACGACGTCGAGCGCCTGCACGTCGATGCGTGACGAGCCCAGCGGTGGCATTCGCCCTCCGGCTGGCCCTGCGAGCCCGGCCATTCGCTGCGTGAGCATCGAGCCCGCGGGGTCGCCTGGGGCGATGACGACGTCGCTCGTCGCGACGTTGCTCGTCGTCGGATGGCGGCAGAGGACATGCATCTCGTCGAGCGAGACGGTCGCGCGGAGATCGATCTCGCCCTGCCCTGGGCCATACGGACGGTGGCAAAAGGAGCAGTTGGCATGCAGGTACGAGCGGGCGCGCGCCTCGAGCGTGGCCGCTGGGTCCGCGCGGTACGGGTCCGTCAGCGGCGCTATCTTCATGGCGGCTCGGTCGATCGGCCGATCGAGCAGGTGCACGCGTTGCATCCATGCGAGCTGGTTGTCGGCGCGTTCGACGGGCTCGCTGGCGCTCGGGGAGCGCGAACGGTCGAGCTGCGCGGGCTCGAAGCCGAGGACGCGGCCCATCCGTGCGGTGTGACAGCCGAGGCACTGCGCGCGGCTTGGGATCGTCCAGTCGCCATAGCCTTCGACCGTGAGCGTCTCTCCGTCGGGGAGGAGCACGGCATCGGTCTGGTCGGCATTCCACGCGAAGGCGTAGCCCGTCCAGCCGAGGTCTTCGTCGCGCGTGAACATCCGCGTCTCGATTCGGCGGCCCTGGTAGGAGAGCTCCTTCAGGAGAATCGTGCCGGCGGGGAGATCGAAGGCGCCCTCGTCGGTGACGTGGATGACCGCGCCGTCTGGGATCGCAAACCACCGCTTCTTGTCGAGGTCGTCGGCCCAGAGCGGCGCGATGACCTCGTAAGGAAGGAGGCCGCTCGCCATTTGGATGGCTGGATCTGTGGAGGTATGGGTGGACGAAGACGGCGCGGGCGCGGGCTCGAGGCAATCGAGGCTCGCCAGCGTGGGCGTGACGGCGGTCTCGGCAGACGCGGACGCTTCGAGGCGCCAGATGTGACCGGAATAGTCGATGACGAGGAGCTCACCGGCGTAGTCCTCGCTGAAGCCCGTGATGTTCATCCCTGTATCGATGACGAGCTCGGCCTTTATCGGGTTATCGGGATCGAGGCTCCACACACGGCCGGTGATGAAATCGCCAAAGATGTATTTGGCTCGTAGCGAAGAGATGGCGTTACCGCGATAAACGTAGCCGCCGCTAATCGATAATCCGTCGATATGAGGATATTCGTAGAGCGGATCGGTCTTTCCGTCGGTGTCGCACGGGGTGATCCGCAGGCAGTGACGGCCTTCGCGGATGGGCCAGCCGTAGTTGGCGCCCTTCTCGACGAGGTTGACCTCCTCCCAGCGCGCGTACCCGACGTCGCCGACCCAGAGGCGGCCGCGATCGTCGAAGGAGAAGCTCCACGGGTTGCGAAACCCGAACGCATACACCTCGGGGCGACCTGCTTCGACGAACGGATTGTCGGCAGGGGATTGGTAAGGACGTGCGCCAAGGGGATCGATGCGCAGGATCTTTCCAAAGAGCGAATCCGTCTGCTGCGCGCGGTCTTGACGCGCTTGCTCCCACGTCCCGTCGCCGATGGCGATGTAGAGCAGGCGGTCGGGTCCGAACGCGAGGTGGCCGCCGTTATGGCCCTCTTCGGCGCCGCGCTCGAGGGTGAGGACCGCCTCGAGTGACGCTGGGTCGGCCACGTGCGTGTCACGGCGGCTCTGCACGCGCGCGATGACGGTCGTGATTTGGTCGGGGAGGCTTCCTCCGAGGTACGTGAGGAAGGTCTCGCCCGTCGCGTCGAAGTCTGGAGATGGCGCGAGGCCGATGAGGCCGCCCTCACCCGTGCTCACGCTGAGCATCGGGCCCACGTCGAGAAACACCGTGCTCGACCACGAGGGGCTGGTCGTGGAGGGGCTACGTGACGAGTCACCGTTGGGCGTCGTCGACAGCCGATGGATCTTGCCGCTCTGCTCGGCGACGAGGTACGCGCCCGATGGCGAAGCGAGCTCTGTACCTTCACGCGTGACCGCGACGGGGCGATCGAAGGTGTGGCCTGGGAACGCGTCGGTCAGGTGAAACGCAGGTGGGAGGTGGGGTGCGTGGCATCGCGTCGCGGCCGGTCGCTCGTCGTTCGTGTCGGCGCGCTCGAGCGAAGGGGCCTCGTCTCGTCGCGCGGACGAGCATGCGACGCCGATCAAGGCGACGGCGGCGACGCCGGTCGCGGCGAGCAGCGTTCTCATCGTTGGGCCACTCGCGGCTGCAGCGCACATGCCAGCCGCCCGACGATTCGTGCGTCATGGAAAGGTGTCGCGAATCGTTGCAGCGCGAACGGTCTGTGGTGACCCTCGACAGGCGGCGCGCGCGCTCAGCTGCCGCACTTGGCGGTGAGGTCGACGCCGCCGAAGAACTCGTCGACGACGGCGTCCCACGCGCTCTGGTTCTCCTCCGCCGCGCATTTCCAGGGAGCGAGCGGCTCGCGCGACTCGAGGATGGCTTCGTGCTCGAGGTAGTAGCGAAGGGCAATCTCTGCCGCATACTCGCGGACGTCACGCGTGCGTTCGTCGAACGGGTAATACGTCCCGTTTGGCACCATCGAGTGATGCGGAGCGAAGGGCCTAAGGCAGCTATCCTCTTCCCCGCAGCGCTCGACGATCGACTCGAAGATCGGCGTCAGCGTGCCCTCGGACCACACTCCATGCTTGGCGTCGTTCAGATGAAACAGCTCGTGAAACAGCGTCTCGTGCATCTCACGCGCGTTCGTGTGGAGTGGTCCCTCGAGGTTGTACCCAATGTTGCCGTCGAGGACGAAGGCCGACGGGTAGGTCGGCGTCGGCGTTCGGAAGAACACGAAGGCGGTCGGCCGCGACTCGAAGGCGACGTCACGCGAGGCGCGTTCGGCATGAGCCGCGATCCACCGCAGGAATGCCGACACCTGCTCGAGGCTCTCGCGCACCCACGCGAGGTGATGACGATACGACTCTCCGATCGGCAGCGCCGGCAGGAGCTCGACGATCTCACCGTGGTAGCCTTCGATCATCGTCCCCGCCGACGTGGTGGCGGGTAGCACGTGCGTGACCTCGTAGACGTCACGCGCGAGCCGCCGTGCTTCGGGGTCGGCGCTATAGCGAAGGTCGATGAGACACTCGCTGTAGCGCTTCATCGGCAAGCCCTCGGGACACGCGCTGAGGCAGAGGCGCTCGCTCGAATCTCCACACAAGAGGGCGCGTGTTCGCGCCTTCGGCGAGAGCGGTGTCGAGCTGGCGGAGGGTCGCGGTGAAGAGGAAGACGAGGACGTGGAACGACACCCCATGCAAGCGAGCAAGACGACAGCGACGACCACGACACATCGCAGCGATGGGGAGAGCGCGTTCATCGATGGCAGGCTCGAGAGGGCGCGCTTGATGCATGACATGCGCCAGGGAGCTGCGTTCGCATGCGACTGACGATCAAGCTCGTTCTGTGGTTCATCGCCTGCGTCGTGCTCGCGGTGGGCATCAACAGCTACTTCGCCGTGCGCACCGAGCTCGAACGCTTCGAGGCCGACATCGCGCAGAGGCACGAGGAGATGGGCCGCGTGCTCCGCCTCGCGTTCGCGGAGGTGATGGACACGGATGGAGAGGCGCGGGCGCTCTCCGTCCTCGCGTACACCGACAAGCGCATGCGCCGCGTCGACATTCGTTGGGTACACCTCGAGGAGAACGTCCCGCCCGAACGCCAGCCGCATGCGCCGCGCGACGAGCTCGCGCCGCTCTTCGTCGATCGCGATGTCCACTACAAGGACGTGCGACCCGAGAGCGGCGCGTCGGATGGGAACACGAGCGGGAAGATCCGCTCGTACATACCGGTTCACATCGATGGAAGGAGCCTCTCCGCGCTCGAGTTCTCCGAAGGCCTGCACGGCGAGAAGGCGGTCATCCGCCACGCGATCGTCCGTGAGGCACGCGCCGTCGTCGCGATCGTGCTGTCCACCGCGATCGCGGCGGTCGTGCTCGGCATGCTGCTCGTCGGGCGGCCCATTCGCCGCCTCGTCGCGCATGCGCGCCGCGTAGGTCGCGGGGATCTCTCGCCGATGGATCTCCCGCCGGGAGGGGCCTCTTCGGGTCCGCAGAACACGAGGAAGACGTCCGATGAGATCGATGAGCTCACCTCTGAGATGAACGCGATGACGACACGGCTCGCCGAGGCGCAGACCTCGAAGCTGAAGGCGCTCGAACAGCTGCGGCACGCCGAGCGGCTGAGCACCGTCGGCAAGCTCGCGTCCGGGTTGGCGCACGAGCTCGGCACGCCGCTCAACGTCATCACGCTCCGCGCGAAGGCGATCGCGCAGGGTCGGGCGGCGGGCTCGAAGGCAGAGCAGGCGGCGACGACGATCGCCGAGCAAGCGAGCCGGATGACGAACCTCGTACGCCAGCTCCTCGACTTCGCGCGCCGGCGCGCCCCGCAGCGCGCGGTCGTCGACCTCGATCGGGTGCTCCTCCGGTCCGTGAACCTCATCGACGCGGTCGCGAAGAAGGCGAAGGTCGAATTCGTGATCGCGAACACGGAGGCCGAGCCCGCTCGGATTCGCGGCGACTCGGTGCAGCTCGAGCAGGTCTTCATGAATCTCTTCATGAACGCGATCCAAGCGATGAATGGCGGCGCTGGCGTCGTGCACATCACGATCGAACGCGTGATCGCCACGCCGCCGCCTTCGTTCTTCTCTGGCTTCTCGGGCTTCTCTGGCTTCTCGGGCCTGGCAGAGGGTGCCTCCACGAGCAAGAACGGCAAGCCCTCGCCGAAGGCGGACCTGATCCGCGTGAGCGTACGTGACGAAGGGACCGGCATCGCTGGCGAGGCGATGGAGCACCTCTTCGAGCCCTTCTTCACGACGAAGGACATCGGTGAAGGCACCGGGCTCGGCCTCGCCGTGTGCTACGGCATCGTCCGTGACCATGGCGGGTGGATCGACGTCACGAGCCGCGTGGGGAGCGGCTCGACGTTCGCGGTGCATCTTCCCCACGAATCCACCGCGTCGTCGTTGCGAGACGCGAGCGACGAGGCACCGGCGCTCGAGCCGGCCAGCGAGCCACCCGTTGGCGCAGAGGTAAACGCAGGATGACGAAGACAGAATCCACCACGGAACGATCATCGGGCCGCACGCGGACGCGCATCCTCTTCGTCGAGGACGACCGCGCGATGGGTGAAGCGCTCTCGGCCGAGCTCGAGGAGCACAACTTCGACGTCGTCTGGCACCCCTCCCCCGAGGTCGCGCTCGCGCAGCTCCCGAGCGAAGACTTCGACATCGTGATCACGGATCTCAACATGCGCGGGATGAACGGCGTCGACCTTTGCCGTCGCATCGCCGAGAACCGAAGCGACGTGCCGGTCATCGTCGTGACGGCCTTTGGCTCGCTCGAGACCGCGATCGCGACGATTCGCGCAGGCGCCTTCGACTTCATCACGAAGCCCTTCGACATCGACGACATCCTCGTCGCGATCGAGCGGGCCATTCGCGACCGGTCGTTGCGCAAGGAGGTGCGCCGGCTCAAGAACGCGCTCGATCAGGCCGTGCCCAGCGACGACGAGACCGACTCGGACGCGCTCATCGGAAGCAGCGTCGTCATGCGGAGCATCGGCGAGCTCATCGCGCGCGTGGCGGCGTCGGATGTCGGCGTGCTCATCACGGGAGAGAGCGGCACGGGCAAGGAGCTCGTCGCGCGGGCCCTTCATCGGCGCAGCGCGACGCCTCACGGCCCGTTCGTCGCGGTCAACTGCGCCGCGATCCCCGAGTCGCTCATCGAGAGCGAGCTCTTCGGCCACGCCAAGGGCGCGTTCACCGACGCGAAGGCGCCGCGCAAAGGGCTCTTCGCCGAGGCGCACAACGGCACGCTCTTCCTCGACGAGATCGGCGAGATGCCGCTCTCGATGCAGGTGAAGCTCCTCCGTGCGCTCGAAGAGCGAGCGGTGCGTCCGGTGGGGAGCAACCAGACCTATCCGTTCGAGGCTCGCCTGATCGCAGCGACGAATCGGAAGCTCGAGGACGCGGTCGAGGACAAGACGTTCCGCGAGGACCTCTACTACCGACTCAACGTGGTCCACATCGACGTGCCGCCGCTTCGTGTGCGAGGCGGTGACATCCTCGAGCTCGCACAACACTTCTTGCGAAGCGCGGCGCAGCGACAGAAGAAGCCCGAGATCACGTCGCTCTCCCCTGCCGTCGCCGAGCGCCTCCTCGCGTACACCTGGCCGGGTAACGTGCGCGAGCTCCGCAGCTCGATCGAACGCGCCGTCGCGCTCGCTCGCTTCGAAGAGATCAAGGTCGACGACTTGCCCGAGCGCATTCGCGCTTACAAATCGACGCCCCTCGTCATCGCCGCCGACGCCGATGATCTCGTCTCCCTCGACGAGATCGAGCGCCGCTACGTCATGCGCGTCCTCGAGACCGTCGGCGGCAACAAGAGCAGCGCGGCGCGCATCCTCAAGCTCGATCGAACGACCCTCTACCGAATGCTCGATCGCTTCGGTCTTCGCTGACGCGACGCGACCTTGGTAGGAATCTGTCGAGGAACACCACAGGCCGCTCGCTCGTGGCGCCGCGCAACAGCGACGGCGCGCGATCACGCCGCCCGACGCGTGAGGATCGTGGTCCGGACATTGCGACGGCGCGCCGCGAAAGCCGCCGCTCGTGTCGCTCTCCCACCTCTCGACTTCCTTCAGGCCTCGAACGCTTCGAGCGACGCTGCTCCATCGCGGTCGTGCATGGCGCGCGCGGCTCTTCGAGATCGCATGTCTCCTCCTCGCGAGCGCGCTCGTGACGTTCGCGTGGTGGCTCATCGACGCCTCGACCCTCACGCAGTCGCGGGCCGAGCGCTTCGCCTCCGCCGGGACCTTCGTCGCCATCGGCGGAGGTCTCGGGCTCCTCTACGCGCTCGTCCTTTGGCTTCCTGGTTGGGTCCTCGCCGAGTCGAACGGAGGACGGGACGCGCCGGGGCATCGTCCGGCATCACGGAGCGTCATGTTCGTCCCCGTCTTCGCCGTCACGCTCCTCGCCGTGCTCGCGACGCGACAGATGCGCGTGGCGCTCTCCGCGCACGACTCGATACGTCTCCCAGCGAGCGTCGCGCTCGGCGCCGTCGCGATCGTGACGCTTGCCACGGCGATTCGTCTGCTCCTCGAGCCGCGCCGGCGCTACGTGGGCCGCGCGCGCTACGTGCCTGCGGGAGCCTTCGTCGTGGGGATGACCTACCTCTTCGTCGATCGGACGCTCGGGTCGTTCGAGGCGACCGGCGCGTTCGTCCCGTGCATGGCGCATCTTTGCTCGTCGATCGGCCTGACGCTCGGCCTCCGCGCCAGCGCGGGCTCTTCGGTCGCGCTTCACCCGAGGGCGCGATCGAGGAGAGACGTGGGGCGCTCGTTCGGCAGGATCGCGATCGTTACGGCCTCTGTCGCGACGCTCGCATGGTGTGGGGTCTTTGCCTCGAGCCGTGAGCTCCGTCGCTCCTTTCACGAGCTCGTGCCCATGCGGTGGGACGAGCCATCGTACGCGACGCGATCGGTTCGATGGCTCGCGTTGCTCGATTCGGCGAGCGATCGCGCGCACCTCCTCGAACGAAAGTATCCGGCGCGCGCGCCCGATCCATGGAGCGCTCGACGACGTCATCGCGAGATCGCAGCGCCGGCAGCGACCGAGCGTCTCACGACGAGCGACGTCCGCGTGGGCGAGCGAGACCTGGCGACGTCGAGCTCCGACTGGAACGTCATCGTCGTCTTCGTCGACGCGCTTCGTGCCGACGTGGCGGCGGACCGGAACGTGATGCCGGAGACCGCGCGCTTCTTTCGCGAGAGCACGACATTCACGCGCGCCTATGCCTCGGGCTCGAGCACGCTGCTCACGCTCGCTCCGCTGCTGACGTGTCGCTACGACGCGACGACCGAGGACTCTCCTCTTCTGCTCGATCTGGCCCATCACGAAGGGATGAAGACCGCGCTCGTCACCGCGAAATCGGCGCGCGAGTATCACCGGCTCCTCTATCCGAGGTTCCGCTTCGATCACGAGGACGCGGTGTCCGACAGCGGCATCAAGCGCGTAGCGACGGCGGCCGAGGTCACGCGGCGCTCGTTGGCTTGGCTTCGCGAGGAGAAGCCCGAACGCTTCTTCCTCTGGCTCTATCATCACGACGTTCACAGCTGGGCGGACATCGACGAGACGTACGTGGAGCAGACAGCCAAGCGCGCGCGGCTGAGCACGACCGCCCTGCCGCTCCGCTATCTCGCCGCGGCGCACGGAGTCGACACGTCCTTCGGGGAGCTACGGGCTGGATTGCGCGAGCTCGGCATCGAAGACCGCACGGTGATCGTCTTCATCTCCGATCACGGCGAAGGGCTTGGCGAGCAGCAGAACTTCCTCTTTCACTCCACGTTTCTGTGGGAGTCGCTCATTCGCGTGCCGCTCGCGATTCATGTGCCTGGTGGTGAGGCCGCGGTGCGCACCGCTCCGGTCTCGACGATCGATGTTCCGACCACGCTGTCGTCGTTCCTCGGTGCGAGGCCGCGCGCGGAGGAGTGCCACGGCGAGGACCTGCTCGGAGCGGGCACGGCGCAAGGATCATCACGACGCCATCCCATTCAGTTCGCGGCCATGATCGAGGGCCGCCTCGTGCGCGTCGGTATGCTCGACGGCAGCGCGAGCGGCGCGGGGGATGCGATCGATGGAGAGGGAGCTCACAAGATCGTCGTCGACCTGCGCGACGCCGAGGCTCATCTCCTTCGCGTCGGTCACGCTCGCTTCGATGAAGAGGACATCTCCGCGTCGCGGCCCGACCTTCTCAGCGCCGCAGTGGAGCGCCTCCTCGGGGCGGCCATCTTTCCAAAGCCTTGACCGTCCTGGCGGTCGCACGACCGCCGCACACCCACCGAGAGACGGCAGGAGGTCAGCGCGGGCGTTCGCTGCGGAGCGCGCGCACGGTCTCGCGCGTGATCCCCGGCCATCGGACGACGCCGTCCGGCAGTCGCGCCCTCGGCGGGACGCCGTGGCCGCCAGCGATCACTTGCGCCGGGATCTTGCGCTCGGCGAGGCCACGCATGATCTCGTCGACGTAGGTCATCTGCGTCTCGAGCGCGACCGAGATGCCGACGATGCTCGGCTGGATCGTCTCGCAGAGGTCGAGGAGCTTCTCCGTGCCGAGGGCCGACAAAAAGAGCCGGACGTCGTGCCCTTCTTCGCGAAACGTGAAGGCGACCATGCGCACGCCGAGCGTGTGGGTGTTGCCTTGGGCGACCGTGAGGATGACCGGATGCACCTCGTGCGGCTGCGGCAGGCGGGACTCCTGCTCGATGAGCATCCGCTCGAGCACCTCGTCGCACAGCCGCGTGAGCCGTGCCTCTTGCGCGGGCTGGATGCGCGCCGTCTCCCAAAGGCGACCGATCTCGTGAAGCGACGGTTGAAGGATCCCGATGAGGAGCTCGGTCGGGCGGATGCCGAGCCGCGCGCCGCGCTCGACGATGGCGGACGCGCTCTTCTCAGGGTCGTCGGGCGCGTTGGCGTCTTCGAGCGCGACGTGGACCATGTCTTTGTAGAACGTCGCGATCGGCCGGATGCGCTCGATCCCTTCCTCGTCCGAGATCGCGTCTCGCTCCTCGCAGGCCGCGCACGCCGTGCGTGGCGGCGAGCTTCGTCAGCGGCTCGACCTCGCCGAGGAAGGTGAAGCAGTACGAGCACCACCGGAACATTCAGTTTCCACGATTACCACGTTCGCGAAGACGGGGAACCGCGACCGGCGCTTTTACTGACGAGCCGTCGGGCGATCGGACGGACGCGCATGTCTTTCGCCGCTCTCGACGTGGCCGTCTTTGAAGCCGAGGATGAGGCTGTCGCCCCACGCGACGCTGGTGACGCCACGTAGCCCGAGGTCCGACCACGACGCGCCCTTTTGGGCGAACGTCGCGACGCGCGCGGTGCCGTCGGCGAACACGCATGCGAGGCGGCGTCCCGACGGCTCGAAGGCCATCGCGGTGGGGGTCTCTGGAACGCGGAGGCGCGCGAGGACGCGGCCCTTGACCGGATCGATCAGCGCGACGCTGCCGTCATCACCGCCCGACGCGACGATCCGACCGCGAGCGTCTGCTGCGAGGCAGACCACGCCGAAGGCTTCGTCGTGCGGCTCGACGCGGTGGACGACCTTGGACTCGGCGACGTCGACGACGAGGACGCGACCGTCGAGCGCGCCCGTGCCGACGACGAGCATCGCGCCGGCGAGGCGGTAGAGCGCCGTGATCCGATCGTCGGAGGAGAGCGTGTAGGTGGTGACGGGCCGGCCGATCGCGAGGTCGTAGACGTCGACCGATCCGTTCTGCGTCCCGATGAACGCATACGCGTCGTCGGCCGCGAAGGCGGTGGGCGCCGTGCGGAGCGCCATCGGCAAGGGCGTTTTGTAGGGCGCGGGGAAGCGCATGACGACGCGCTGGCCAGCGGCGATCAGCGTCTCGCGCTTCGTGAGGTGAAGCCCGACGGTGCCTTCGTTGCCCGACGTCGACGCGATCTCGCGGAGCGGCTCCGCGCCAGCGCCGACCTGCATGAGGCGCACGCGCCCAGAGCGATCGGCGACGGCCGCGAGCGACCCTCGAATGATGACCGAGCTGATCGGCGAGGCGGCGGCGGCGGTGACGTCGAGCATCTGGCGATCGTGCGCGCGCACGGTCGCCTTGTCGTCGTCGCGCCCGGCGCCCATCGTGAAGAGGGCGCTCGCGCCGAGCACGATCGCGAGGGCGTCGAGATCGGCCGCTTCGCCCTCGCCGCCCATCGCGGACTCCTCGAACACGGCGAACGACGCGCGCGGCTCGCCGCTCTTCGCGCGGAAGGCCTGGATGAAGCCGTCTTCGATGAACGCGACGACATGCTCGAGGTCGGCGGTGATCTCGACCACCTTCGCGCGCGCGCGCACGCGGCGCACGGTCTTGCGGATGGCCGCGTCGATCCACACGAGCCACTCACCGAGCGCGAGCACGATGATGCTGTTGTCGACGTGGACGAGGCGCCACGTGTCGACCGGATCGGGAGACGCGAGGCGAAGCGCGCCGAGCGGATCGCCCTTCTCGCGGGCGAAGAAGTAGAGCGCGCCGTCTTCGCCGAGCGCGATCACCTGATCGCGTGCGACGACGGTCTGGAGGAACACGCCGACACCCTTCGACGACCAGCACTTCTTGTCGTCGCGCGACCAGAGCTCCATCGTGTCGCCGCGCGCGACGGCGACTGCGTCGTCACGACCGACACCGAAGGCGCCGATCACGGCCTTGCCGTTGGCGAAGGGCGACGCCGCCTTGTCGACGCTGACGCGCGCGAGATGCTTTTGCTTCTCGCCGAGGACGAGCCACTCTTCTTCGCCGAACCGCGCGAGGAAGTCGCCGCGCTTGTCGAGCTTCTGCTCGCCGACCTTCTCTCCCTTCGAGTCGAAGAGGAGGAAGGCGCGGCCTTCGAGAGCAGCGGCACCGCTGCTCGATGGAGCGAGACGACTACGGCTCACGGTATCGTGCTTTCCTCAGTTGCCTTCCCAGCGCAAGCTCTCGCCGGTGACCCGCGCGACCTGCGTCTGGTTTTGCCCTTGCGGGTTCGAGATGAAGAGGCCGCCGCGCGTCGAGAAGAACGCGACCATGCGGCCGTCGGGCGAGCACGCCGGGTACGTGTTCGAGCCTTGGTCCTGCGTGAGGCGCTTCATGTTTCCACCACCGGGATCGGTGCTGAAGATGTCCCACGTGCCGCCGTCGCGCCCCATGAAGAGCAGCTTCTGCCCTTCGGGATCGTTGCAGAATACAGGCGCCATGTTGTAGGTGCCGCGGAAGCTCACGCGCTTGCCGTCGACGAAGATCTGCGGGCTGCCGCCGGAGTTCGAGACGTACGCGAGCTGACCACCCGGGCCAAACGCCGGGTGCGTGTTGAGGCCGCCGTTCGTGACCTTCGAGAGGCCCGAGCCGTCAGCGCCGCCGACCCAGATGTCACTCTGGCCGTTCTGCGAGATGACGAGCGCCATCTTGTTGCCGCCGAACGCGACGCCGAAGACGAGGCCGGCGTGCTTGAGGACGGCGGCGGGGTTACCGACCTTGAAGAGCTGGTAGCTGCCGTCGGGCAAGCCGCCCGCGTAGTAGATGCCGCCAGGGCCGCTCGCCGGCGCGAGCGCGACGGTCGACGCGGTGTCGAGCTTGGCGACGCCTTGGCCGTCGCTCTCGACCGACCAGATGCCCTTCTGCCCGCGTCCGCTCGTCGCGCTGTAGACGAGGCGGCCGCCGAAGCTGCCCGCGGTGCCGGTGAAGTACTTCACCACTTCGTTGTCGAATTGGTGAACGGCGCTGCGGATGTTCGAGCCCGCGACGTCGTACTCCTTCTTCAGCACGGCGTCGGAGCCGCGCGACACGACATAGAGTCGGAGCTCGACGTGCGTGTTCGATCCGCGCGGCGAGAGGTTGCCCTTGATGACGCCTTCGGCGCCGATGTTGCGCCACGACGACGGCTCGATCGACGCGCCTTCTTGCTGCAGGTTCGCGGTGAAGCTCGCGGGGTCGAGCACCTGGAACATGCTCGAGAGCGTGAGGTCGCGCGTGGAGGTGTCGACGACGCCCTTCGTCTGCGTGGCGTCACCGCCCACCGGCGGCGTGACGGCGATCTTGAAGAGCGATCGGCTTCCACCCTGGACGACGACGGTGGTGACGCCGCCGTTGTTCGACGCGCTCGGCAGCGCGCTGCCCGCCGGGGAGCCTCCGCCGCTCGGCTGCGCGATCGCAGGCATCGTGAGCGTGAGCAGCGCTCCTGCGCCGAGCGCGATCGCGACGGGGACCGTCCGGAAGAGCGATCCGCGCAGGCGCGATGAGGAGCTCTGCGTTTGCTTCTTCTGCATCATTTCGTGCATCGTGAAGGGTCTCCGTTACGGCCAGTGACGATGATCTGAACGCGTCGACCGCGGTAGAGCTCGTCGACCTCTTTGGGGGGCTGCGGAAGCGCGGCTTTGTCTTCGAGGAGCTTTAGTAGCATCGACCTCGCCGCATCATCAAAGAGCTCGTTGCCCGAGGATTTGACGGGGTTGTTGCGGACGTACCAGATCACCATGTTCTTGCCGATGTTGATCTCGTAGACCGCGCAGAGGCGGCGCTCGTCGCCGACCGAGATGACGCTCGGGACGTTGAGGCGCTGCCCGAAGAATTGACCGAGCTGCGTCGCGTACATATCGCCCGCGCGCACCTTGCTCGGATCCGTCTCGGTGCCGCCGTCGACGCCGCTCTCGTGGCCTTCTTCCGGCTGGCGCTTGCCGGCGTCTTCGGCGAACGGATCGCTCTTGGCGACGAGGTTCGTGAGATCGCTGTCGGCCGCGTTGGGCGGAGGCGCGCCGGCGTCTTGCTTCTTTCCGGGATCCTCTTTCGAGGCGGTGATCTGCTTCTTCGGCGCCGTGCGCTGCTGCGGCACGAGGCGATCGGGCAGCTTCTTCGGGTCGAGCGGCTTGCCGAGCTTGAGCAACGACGCCTGCACGACCGGACGCGAGACGAGCGGCTTGTCGTCTTCCTCGTTGTGCGCGGCCGGGACGATCGCGCGGTAGACGAAGGGACCGATCACGACGATGTGGAGCGCGATCGCCACGACGAGACCAAGGACGGCTTCGTCCGTGGTGTAGCGCGGCGTGTACGGTACTCCGGGAAGCTTCAAGCTCGTTGGTCCTCTAAGCGCCCGCGCATTCTAGCGATGCTCGAGCTAATTGCCTCACGCTACGTTGACATTCCGTTCGACGAAGACGTTGACCATTTGGTCTAAGGGGATGTTTCTTGGGATGAGCTTCGCGACGCGTGGAGCGCGAGAAAGAGCGCGCGATAGCCCCAAAATCTGCGTCATTTGACGACGAGCGGGTCGGTGATCATCCCGAGCTTCTCGACGCCGGCGCTTCGGGCAGCGGCCATGACGCGGAGGACGACGCCGTATTTCACGTTCTCGTCGGCCTGGACGTAGAGCTCTTTCTCTTCTTGGAGGCGGCTGTTGGTCTTGAGGCGGTCCTCGATCGCGGCCGTGATCTCGTCCTTGCCGAGGTACACGTGCTCGTCCGCGGTGACGATGATGAGCAGCTTCGAGTCGTCGGTCTGCATCGGCGCGCTCTTCACCTTCGGGAGGTCGACCTGAACGCCCGTCGTCAAGAGCGGCGCGGTGACCATGAAGATGACGAGGAGGACGAGCATGACGTCGATGAGCGGCGTCACGTTGATCTCGTTCATGCCGCCCATGCGACGGCGACGGCCGGAGCCCCCGCCTCCCCCTCCACCCATGCCCATGGCTACACGCCCCCGAGCTTGGCGCGGGACGCTACGTCGGCGGCGAACGCGTCCATGATGTCGGCGAGCTCACCGACGCGGCGCGCGAAGTAGTTGTACGCCATGACGCTCGGGATCGCGGCGACGAGGCCGACCGCGGTGGCGATGAGCGCTTCGGCGATCTTCGGCGCGACGACCGGGAGGTTCGCGCTCTGCTGGTTTCCGATGCTGAGGAACGCGTCCATGATGCCGTAGACGGTGCCGAAGAGGCCGATGAACGGCGCGGTCGATCCGATCGTGCCGAGGAGGCTCATCCACGACTCGAGGTGCGTGACCTCGCTCGCGGCGGCGCGGCGCGTGATGCTGTCGACGTGGGTGCCTTGCGCCTCGTCGAGGCGACGACCGCGCTCGCCCTTCGTGAGGCGAACCATCTCGTCGTATCCCGTCGCGAAGATCCGCGCGAACGGCGAGCCGCGGAAGCCGGAGAGGCCTTGCTGCGCGAGCGCGTCGAGCGACCCCGCGGCGTCGAACGCCTTGATGAAGCGGTCCGAGTCGTTTCGCGCGCGCATCAGGTGGAGCGCCTTCGCGAAGATGACGATCCAGCAAAGCACCGAGAACGCGAGGAGGATGACGAGCACGAGCTTCACGGGGATCGACGCGTGCAGGACGAGCTGCACCGGATCGAGACGTGTCTCGGCGCCGCCGGGCGCGCCGCCACCTGGAGGAGCCGCAGCAGGCTGCTGCATCACCATCACCGCGTTGCCGAGGCTCGCGGTCGCCCATTTTGCTGCCTCTTGCGTCTCGCCGAGGAAACTCATGGGGACCCTTATGGTCCCCTTCCTTCCGCGCTGTCAAATGCCGCGAACAGGGCCGGCAACAGAAGCGAACCGAGGGGTCTGGCGGCTTTCCTCTTGGCCAAACCCTGCCTTTGGGCAACCCGCGAGAACGGAGTTGGTCCGGAGCCAACCCCGATGTAAAAGGCCAGCACCCACGTGCTTATTGCTTCGAGACCTCGAAAGACCCGTCACATTCTTGGGGGTTCGCCGCTTCGATGGCGAACGTGGCTCTCGATCGCAACCGTCGTGCTGGCAGTTTTCGTGTGGGCGGCGTGCAGCGGCAGCTCGTCGACGAGCGTTCAGCCCACGACGGGCATCCTCATCCGCGCCGAGACCCTCACGACGGGTCGAGGCTGCGGCACCGGCCCCACCCAGCTCTTTCGCTACGCGGTCGTCGTGTTTGGGTACACCGAAGACCCGGCGAACCTGCCCGTCGAAGATCGCGCGAGCTACCGGCGCGAGGTGACGTCGAACGTGTTCGACTGCTTCACCGACGGCGCGTTCATCGAGCTTCCCCCTTCGGCGCAGAGCGGGAACTCGTCGTTCCGCCTCGAGGTCTACGCCTACAGCGAGCCTGTCTACACGGCGTTCAAGAGCCAGATCGAGTCGGCCAACACCGACACGAGCGTCTTGAAGAAGACGAGCCCCACGTGGACGACCGAGTGCACCGCATCCCAGCAACGCGACGTGCAGACGCTCGCGCTCTGCGATCCGCTCGGCGCAGGTCTCACCGGCGTCGGCGGCAGCGCGGGCACGACGAAGATCACGCTCGGGACGACCTCGTTTCGTCTCGCCGACGGCCGGACGGCGCTCTGCGCCAACGGGTCGGACGCCGGCGCCCCAGCCGATGCCGCCGTGGACGCGGCCGACGCCGCTTCGGACGCGGACGCCTCGGACGCGACCGTTGACGCCGACGCCGCCGAAGCCGCCGCCCCGGTCGACGCGGGCGCTCCGGTCTTCTTCTCCACCGTCCGGATCCGCTACCGGACGAGCCGCCTCTGGGCACGACGACCTGTAGCGTCACGACGAAAACCGGTACGACGAGCACGGCCGATTGCCCTTAGCGCCTTGCTCCGCCCTCTCTCGGAAACTAGAGTCTAGATAGAGAGATGAGAGAGCCCGGCGGCGCAGGAGATATTGCGGCTGCGTTTCCACGACCTGGTCGTGTGCTGAAGACGCTCCTCGTTCTCATCGCCGTGTTCGCGGTCGTGGGGGCGGTCATCGTCCACTGGGCGCCGGGCGGAGAGCGCGGCGTTGAGATCTTCTCGTGGCTCGCCTTCCAGCCGAAGGATCACCACCTCCTCCTCACGAGGCCGTGGACGCTCCTCACCTCGGGCTTGCTCACGGTGCCGTCGGGCATCGGGCACGCGATGTGGTCGCTCGTCGGTCTCTATTTCCTCACGCCCGACCTCGAGAAGCGCTGGGGCGGCGCGCGCCTCCTCCGCTTCTTGATGATGAGCGTCGTGATCGGAAACCTGTTCGTGCTCGCGGGCACGTTCCTTCCGTTTCAAGGCAACCTGAAGCAGTCGTTCAGCCCGCCGCTCGTCGTCGGCCCGATGGCCGCGATCGTCGCGAGCACGATCGCGTGGGCGAAAGAGAACGCGCACCGTCAGATCCGCTTCATGTTCGTCCTCCCGATGAGCGGCAAGCTGCTCTTCTGGATCACGATCGGCATGACGCTGCTCGCGCTCCTCTTCCTCCAGGACATGGCGGAAGGCGCGCTCGCGCTGCTCGGCGGCGTCACCGTCGGCGTGCTCTTCGGCGGAACGCCTTCGCCGGTCCGCGCGTTCTGGCTTCGCATGCGTCTCGGCTCGATGAAGAAGCGCGGCGGGATCACGGTCGAGCAGCTCCTGAACGACGACGAGCCGTCTTCGCAGCCGCGGATCGCGACCGGCAAGCGCAAAGGTCCGCCGCTTCGCGTGGTCCAGGGCGGCCTCGAGGAAGACCTGAAGAACCGGAAGCCCCCGAAAGACAAGCGCTACCTCAACTAGCGTTCGGGGACTTCGGCAGAGCGCCGCTGCTTGCGGCTCGGACGCGGGTGTGAGAGGAGCTACGTAGCTCGGAGCCTACGACCATGTGGCCTCATCGGCACCTTCTCGGAATCGAAGACCTGTCCGCTGAGGACATCGACACCGTCCTCGACAAGGCCGACAACTGGTTCGATCTGTCGCGCAAAGGCGAGCGCAAGACGACGATCCTCAAAGGCCGCACCGTCATCAACTTGTTCTTCGAGGCGTCCACCCGCACGCGCACGTCGTTCGAAGCGGCCGGTAAGCGGCTCGGCGCCGACGTCGTCAACGTGAGCTCGTCGGGCTCGAGCGTCAGCAAGGGCGAGACGCTGCTCGACACCGCGAAGAACCTCGAGGCGATGCGCGCCGACGCGCTCGTCGTTCGGCACTCGAGCTCCGGCACGCCGGGCTTCCTCGCAAGCCGCGTGTCTTGCTCGATCGTCAACGCGGGCGACGGCGCGCACGAGCACCCCACGCAGGCGCTGCTCGACGCGTTCGCGATCCGACGCGCCAAAGGAAAGCTCGAAGGCCTCACCGTCGCGATCTGCGGGGACATCACGCACTCGCGCGTCGCGCGATCGAACGCGATCCTCCTCGGCAAGAAGGGCGCTCACGTTCGCCTCACCGGCCCGCGCACGATGCTGCCGCGCGAGGCGGAGACGATCGGCCCCACCGTCAGCGTCGTCCCGCGCCTCGAGGCCGCGATCGAAGGCGCGGACGTCGTGATGATGCTCCGTATCCAGAACGAGCGGCTCGCGGGCGCGATGATGTCGACCACCCGCGAGTACGCGCGCACGTTCGGGCTCAACGCGAAGAAGCTCGAGCGCGCCAAGCCCTCGGCGATCGTGATGCATCCGGGCCCGATCAACCGCGGCGTCGAGCTCGATCCGTACGTCGCCGACGGCGAGCGCAGCGTGATCTTGGATCAGGTCGAGGCAGGCGTCGCGGTGCGTATGGCCGTCCTCGAGCTCTTGCTCCTGAACGCGCCGGTCACGCCTGCGCCCGCGTCACGCCCGTCGTCACGCATGCGCGTCCCGTCATGAGCAGCGCCGGCGGCAAGCGCAACGACGCGCCGCTCGGTGTCTTCGACTCCGGTCTCGGCGGCCTCACGGTCGTGCGTGCGCTCCGCGCGGCGCTCCCGCACGAAGACATCGTCTACCTCGGCGACACCGCGCGGGTCCCCTACGGCACGAAGGGCGCGGGCACGGTGACGCGCTACGCGCTCGGATGCGCCGGCCACCTCGTCTCGCGTGGCGTCAAGGCGATCGTCATCGCCTGCAACACCGTCAGCGCGGTCGCGCCCGAGCGACTTCGCGTCGAGCTCGATCTGCCTGTCCTCGGCGTGATCGAGCCTGGGGCGCGCGCCGCCGCGGCCGCGACGAAGCGCTTCAAGGTCGGCGTGCTCGCGACCGCAGGCACGATCGCGTCGGGTGCCTACCCGCGCGCGCTCGCCGCGTGCTCGACGCGGATCGAGACCTATGGCCAAGCGGCGCCGCTCCTCGTCCCGCTCGCCGAAGAAGGATGGACCACCGGCGACGTCCCTCGCCTCGCCGCGCGTCGCTACCTCGAGCCGCTCGCGAAGGCAGGCGTCGACGTCATCATCCTCGGCTGCACGCACTACCCTCTCCTCTTCGACGTGATCGAGCGCGAGGCGCGCGAGATGATCGGCGAGCACGTGACGATCCTCGACAGCGCGACGGTCGTCGCGCGCGAGGTCGCGACGTTCTTGAGCGAGCGCGCGCTCCTCAAGGCACCTCGTTCGCCAGACGCCTCGGCGGGGACGATCCGGCTCCTCGTCACCGACGTCCCGAAGACATTCGAGGAGACCGCGGCGCGGTTTCTCGGCGCGGGCGCAGGCTCCGCCGAACAGATCGATCTCTAGCGACGCGCGTGGAGCCGCGTGGAGCATCGCGCGATCCGTGCAATCGAGGAATTGTGCGAGAGACGCGGTCACACGGGTTGCCACACAGGGTGCGCGGCCAGATTATCCGAATTGTCACTGTCAGCCGGCAGCTACATCGCTCAGAATACGGCCGTGGCTCTGCCGCGTCTTATCCTCGCGACCCAGGATACCCGCGAAATTGCTCGCGTGATTCGAGGGGCGCTCCGTCTCCGCACCGAGGTCGTCGACCTCGTCGAGCCGCCGCGCGGCACCGGGCAGCACCTGCTCGAGATCGACGTCCCGGGCGTCGGGCATGTGTCCCTCCTCGCCGAGCTCGCGGGCAGCGCGCGACCCGATGGCTATCCGCTCTCCGTCCGTCCCGTGACGCGCGTGCAGATGGCCGAGCTCTTCGCGCTGGTCGAGCGGCTCGATGAGCCGTCCCGCACCGATCCGCCGCCGGCGGACGCCGACGAGTGGTCGAGCCCGCCGAGCGGCCCGCCCGACGACACCATGAACACGATGATCGACGCGATCCCGTCGCGTGTCGTCCTGCCGACGAGCACCTTCGGCGTCATCGATTCGCTGAATCCACCCGCGCCTCCATCGTCCTCGGCAGGGTCCCCTGGCGCGTACGGCGCGGCCGCGGCGATCCCCACGGGCGATCGCTCGCCTTCGAGCTTGAAGAACGGCGGCGCGCCTCCGTCATCTTCGTCGGGGTCGAGCGCGAACATCCGCGCGCCGTCCGCGTCCTCGGCGAACCACAAACCGGTCGATCCCCGCGTGGGTCGCGTCCTCGCGGGCAAGTATCACATCGACGCCCCGATCGGCAGCGGCGCCGCGGCCACGGTGTACCGCGCCACACACAAAGATCTCCGGCGCCTCGTCGCGGTGAAGATCCTCCACGCGGAGAATCAATCCGAGTCGCAGTTCATCCGGCGCTTCAAGGCCGAGGCGCTCACCGCGTCGAAGCTCGAACACGCGAACGTCACGCGCATCATCGACTTCGGCGAAGAGCGCGGCGAGCTCTACCTCGTGATGGAGCTCGTGACCGGCCGCACGCTCGAGGCCATCCTCGCGACCGAGGGCCCACTGCCCGCGCGCCGCGTCGTCGACATCGGCATCCAGGTATGCCGCGCGCTCGTCTTCGCCCACGGCCAAGGCGTCATCCACCGCGACATCAAGCCCGAGAACGTCATGATCGTCCCCGACGCCGACGACGACGGCGAGCCGTGCGACCTCGTGAAGGTGTGCGACTTCGGCCTCGCCAAGCTCCGCGATCCGGGCGACGGCGAGAGCGTCGAGATCACCGTCAGCGGCATGCTCTGCGGATCACCGGCGTACATGTCACCGGAGCAGACGCGTGGCGACACGCTCGACGCTCGCACGGACATCTACTCGCTCGGCACGACGATGTTCGAGGCGCTCACCGGCGCGCTGCCTTACGAGGCGTACAGCATCGGCGAGCTCTTCATGAAGAAGTGCACCGCCAACCCCCGGCGCGCCTCCGACTTCATCCCCAACATCGATCCGCTCCTCGACGACATCATCACCCGCGCGATGGCGATCAACCCGGCCGACCGTCACGAGTCGGCGCGCGAGCTCCGCACCGAGCTCCGCACCGCGCGCGATCAGCTCTCCGAAGCCGACGACGACGGCGAGCACGCCACCATCCACGGCGGCTAGGGCGTGTCCTCATATTTCTTCTCGTCCGTACACGTGCCCGTGCCCGTGCCCGTGCCCGGCGGCTCGGGGAGATTTCTGTGATGGGCGGAAATTGCTGTGCACACTACACGCTCTTTCCATGACGGCGACGGTGTGTTCCATCTGGTCGCAAATGGTGCGGCGGCAACTTCAG
>JBGAFW010000121.1:0-23925 GCA_044227045.1 Labilithrix sp. | reverse complement strand
GGATCGAGGATGCCGTCGCGCGCCGTCCCAGCGGGGGAGCCGTCGTCGAGGCCGGTCTCGATCTTCTTGCCGCCCGACGGGCATGTCGCGCCCGCGTCGGACACCGCGACGAGCGTGCTGAAGCCGTCGGAGCCGTTCGTTCCGTTGGTGCCGTTGGTTCCGTTGGTGCCGTTGGTGCCGTTGGCGCCATCGACGCCGTTGCAGACGTAGCTCGTGCTGTCGACCTCTCCGGCCTCGAGCACGCCGTTGCGCGCGGTGCCCGTCGGCGATCCGTCGTCGAGGCCCGTCTGGATCTTCTTGCCGCCGGCGATGCAGGACGCGCCCGCGTCCGTGATCGAGACGAGCACGCTGATGCCGTCCACGCCTTGGTCCCCGTTGCAAATGTAGCTCGTCGACTCGACCTCTTGCGGTTGGAGGACGCCGTCGTTGGGCGTCCCGAACGGCTTGCCGTCGTCGAGGCCGGTCTGCACCTTTCGACCGCCGACGGGACCACACGCGGAGCTTCCGTCGCTCACCTTGACGAGCGAGGAGTAGCCGCTGACGCCGTTGCAGATCGTGGTCGCGCCGCGGATCTCGCCTGCCTGGAGGACGTCGTCGTTCGCGACGCCGCCGTTACGACCGTCATCACGCCCCGTGCGCAGGATCGTTCCACCTCCGCCTGCGGGACACTCGAGGCTCGTCGCCGGCGCGGTCTCGGCGAGGACGAGCGCGGCAGGAGGAGGCTGACACACGTACGAGAACGACAAGATCTCGGAGGGGCCGAGGACGCCGTCGTTCGCGGTGTCGCTCCCGAGCTTGCCGCCGTTGTCGAGGCCGGTCGCGATGCGCGTCCCGCCGTAGGGGCAGAACGCGCCGCGCGGCTCGGCGTAGAGCATCACGAGCGAGGTCGCGCCGTCTTTGCCGTTCGCCCCGTTGACACCATCTCGACCTGCGATGCCGGTCGCGCCGGTCTCGCCCTTCGCGCCAGCGTTGCCGTTGCAGACGAACGTGGTCGCGTCGACCTCGCCATCTTGCAGAACGCCGTCGGCCACGACGCCGCCGCCGTCACCGTTGTCCGCGCCGATCGAGATGCGCTGCCCGCCGTTCGCGCAGTTCGAGCCTGCAGGCTCGGCGCTCGTCCGCACGATCGTCTGCTTCGACGGATCATTGCAGAATACAGCTGCGCTCTTGGCCTCGGACTCGCTCAGCTGTCCGTCGCCGTTTGCGTCCATTCCGCTCATGACGCGGACGCCGCCGGCCGGGCACTCGGCGGAGCCGACCTGAACGGCCTGTGTGGAGGTGAGTGGTGCTGCGCCGGCACCGCTGCTGCTCGGTGTCGATACATCACAAGCAGCGGCGAGCATCACCAAGCCCGCACATGTTGCCATCGTCCGCGTTCGCATTCTTCAAGGCCTTTCGTTTCGTTCTCTTCGTTTGACTTCTGTCTCGACAGAGTGAACGACGCGCCACCAGCGGACTTCAGCGCGAGCGGGAAAACCCCGGCGATCGAACGGGTCACACACCGCGCACAAGACCTCCAAGGCGCGTTCCGAGCGGATATGCTCCGCGCATGAAGCGTTCTTTGCGCGCGCGGTCGCGGCTCTCGGTCGAGGCGTTGGTGATCGGAGCGACGATGGTTTGGTCGTCCCGCGCCGATGCGTTCTGCGGCTTCTACGTGAGCGGCGCGGACGCCAAGATGTGGAACGACGCGACCCAGGTCGCGCTCATGCGTGACGGCACGCGCACCGTCCTCTCGATGCAGAACGACTACAAGGGACCGCCGGAGGACTTCGCGCTCGTCATCCCGGTGCCGGTGGTCCTGCAAAAAGAGAACGTGAAGACGCTCGCGAAAGACGTCTTCGAGCGCCTCGACACGCTCACGGCGCCGCGCCTCGTCGAATACTGGGAGCAGGACCCGTGCATGGATCGGCTAGGGACGATCGGACACGGCGCAGGGACCGGCACGGGACAAGGCTTCGGCAGCGGCTTCGGTCGCCTCGGCGGCGCGCACGCGACCGAGCCGAGCGTGCGCATCGAGGCGCAGTTCGAGGTGGGGGAGTACGAGATCCTCATCCTCAGCGCGAAGGACTCGGTCGGGCTCGATACGTGGCTTCGCGAGAACAAGTACAAGATCCCCGACAACGCCGAGCCCGTCTTGAAGCCTTACGTCGAGGCAGGATCGAAGTTCTTCGTCGCGAAGGTGAACATCGCGAAGGTGAAGCTCGAAGACGTCCCGTCGAAAGGCGGCTCGGGCGCGCCGGAGAAGCGTGCGGCGCTCTCCCCGCTCCGCTTTCACTACGACACCGAGCGCCTCGAGCTGCCGGTGAAGCTCGGCTTGCTCAACTCCTCCGGCACGCAGGATCTGATCGTCTACGTCATCGGAGAGCAGCGCTACGCGGTCGCCAACTACCCGAACGTCACGATCCCGACGAACCTCGACGTGTCGGAGAAGGCGCGCGACGGCTTCGGCTCGTTCTACGCGTCGCTCTTCGATCACACGCTCGAGAAGAATCCGAGCGCGGTGGTCACCGAGTATGCGTGGGGCGCGACGTCGTGCGATCCGTGCCCGGGCGCGGTGCAAGGAATGTCGGCGCAAGATCTCGCCTCGCTCGGCGGCGACGTGCTGCCGTACATCAACATGAAGGCGTCCGTCGCGCTGCGGCAGGGCGCGACGACGGTGAACGGCAAGCTCCCGCCCGAGGTGATCCAGCGCATCGTGCGGCAAAACTTCGGACGCTTCCGGCTCTGCCACGAGCAAGGGAGCAAGAAGGGCGCGCCGGGGCCGGGCAGCGTCGTCGTCAAGCTCGTGATCGACGGGAAGGGGGAGGTCCAGAGCGCGAAGGACGAAGGGAGCTCGACGCTCGCCGACAAGGAGATCATCAGCTGCGTCACGAAGGCGTTCAGCGGCTTGTCGTTTCCCGAGCCCGAAGATCACAAGCCGGTCACGGTGATCTATCCCATCCTCTTCAACGCCAACCCCACCGTGAGCTTGTCGAAGAACCTCACCGTCACGCGGCTCCACGCACGCTACGGGAAGGAGTCGCTCGGCAGCGATCTCGTCTTCAAGGTCGCCGAGCCGATCGTGGGTGGTCGCGAATTTTTGATGAGAGAAGGAGACGGCGGCGCAACCGGCACGCTCGAGCATGGCGCGCGTCCCTCCGAAGGTGCATCGAGCTCCTTCCAAGCGCGCTACGCGATCCGGCATCCGTGGACGGGACCGATCGACTGCAAGGAGCCCGTGCGCAACGTCTGGACGGGCGCCCCTCCGAGACCCGAGGACGCGAGCGTGATCGAGAGCACGAAGATGCAGACGGCGACGAAGGTCGCTTTCGCTCCTCGCAACGCAGCGCTCGCGTCGTTCACGACCGCGACGGGGGCGCAGCTCGATGGGACACGGGTGAACCCCGATGGCGGCGTCGACGTCGCGCCGCCGTCGCGCGCCTCGGATGCGGGTGGTGACGGCGGCAAGGGAGGGGCGCCGTCCTCCTCCAAGTGTGGATGCCGCGCGGTCGGCGCGACGCCGGGCGATGCTGAGAACGTGTTCGGAGCGCTCGTGCTTGGGATGCTCGCCACCTGCCGCCGACGCCGTCCCGACGAGGGGTGATCTGGATTTGTGCGTGAAAACTGCGCCTACAACCTGAAACGATTCCCTACGTGCGCGCTTTTTCTACGTCTGTCGGATGGGTTTAACGAAATCATTGTGGTTTTTGGATCAGGCCTGCAGCGCCTGATACTGAGACGTCGCAGAGACCAGAATAGAATCTGCCGCCAAAACGACTCACCCTAGACCAAGAAACGCTTCAGTTTCGGCGGGTTGAGCTCTATGCCTACCACGCAACACCCTCCCGCATCCTCTGTAAGTCGAGGGGTGGGACTTGCACACCCCACGGTTGGGCGCTACAGCGGCCGTCCACTCGCTACGGGGAACAGCGAGGGAAGGAGCGTCACGGCCCAATGCGTTCAATTAAGTCCGGTTTGCTCGGCTTCGCCGTTGCTTCTCTGCTCGGCACCCTCGCTGTCGTTGGTTGCAGTGCAGATGGCGCAACGGAAGATGTCGTGCCCACGACGGGCACGGACAACACGAATCCGGAACAGCCCGGAGCACAGCTTCCTGCCAACTCGTCGTCCGGCGACCCGGATCCCGGCACCGGCGGCACCGACGCTGGTAAGAAGGACGCGGGCAAGGACGCGGGCAAGGCGGACGCCGCCAAGGACGCAGGTCCGCCCCCGCCGAACGAGGGCGAGGCATGCCCCACGGCCGACGTCATCTTCAAGCGCACCTGCGGCAAGTGCGGAACGCAAGAAGCGGTCTGCCTCGCGAGCGGCAGCGGCACCGGCGGAACGGTCTCCGCGTACGGCGACTGCAAGGCCGAAGTCGTGAACGGCTGCGTCCCCGGCACCACCGAGAGCGTCGCGTGCGGCAACTGCGGAACGCAGCAGCGCACGTGCAACAACTACTGCGCGTGGTCCACGGCAGCTTGCACCGGCCAGCCGGCCAACTCGTGCACGCCTGGCGCCGTCGAGCTCGTGGGCGCAGGCTGCCCCGCGGACCAGTACCGCCAGCGCAGCTGCCAAGCGGCTTGCACCTGGAACAACTTCTCGGCGACCTGCTCGCCTCCGCCAACGTACGTGCTCGTCCCGCCCACGGTCGGCAGCACGAACAGCACGATCTCCGTGCTTCGAAGCACGCAGACCGCAGCGCGTTTGCCCTCGTACGGCACGTGCCCCCTGACGGCGACGGCGTTCCCGCCGACCTCGCCGACGATCACGCCCTACGCGTACATCGAAGTCCGCAACACGCTCTCGAAGGCCGTCACGGTCTCCGTCTACAACTCGCAAGCGAGCGGCGGACCGATCATCGACACCGTCATGGCGGCCTACCCGGGCGCCACCGTTCCGACGACGGACGCGGCTCGCCGCGCCTGCGTCGGCAGCATGGGTGACTACGGCAACACGTCGCTCACCGGCGACAGCGAGTTCGCGTCGCTCGACGCCACGAAGGCCGTTCCGATCCCGGCGAACTCGTCGGTTCAGATCTACTTCGCCTCGTACAGCGCGTTCGACGCCGCCACGCCCGACGACAGCACGGGCATGATCAAGCTCAACGTCCGCACCGAGACGATCGCGCCCTGACGGGTCGGGGCCACGCCCCAATCGAGCTCGACGACCCAGCTCGTGCGCGCCTGTGACGCACGAGCTCGGTCTTCTGTGCCAAGAATTCATGGAGGGGACAGGCGCGACGTGGGCGGAGAGATCCGCCTTCGTCGCTGCCACTTTTTTGTCGTCGCGAGAGCGCGGAGCGCAGTTCCGCAGTAGGGTCGGATGGGGTCCTCGAGAGGACCGCGCCTCATGACGCTGTTTCCTCCGACCTCGAAGCCTGGCGCGAAAGCGAACGAGAACGAGCACACGTTCGAAGGTGAGGTCGCGCTCGTCACGTACGAGAATCACGACACTGGGTTCCGCGTGCTCAAGATCGTCGTCCCCGGCCGGCGCGAGCGGCTCACGGTGGTCGGGCAATTCCCGCGGGTGGCGCCAGGGAGCCGCGTCCGTGTGCGTGGTGAGATCCAGGTCGACCCGCAGCACGGCGAGCAGATCCGCGCGACGAACGTGACCGCCCTCGCGCCGACGACCCTCGGCGGGATCGAGAAGTACCTCGCGTCCGGGCTGATCAAAGGGATCGGCGGCGTCTTCGCGAAGCGCATCGTCGCGCGCTTCGGGCTCGAGACGCTCAAGGTGCTCGAAGACGAGCCTCATCGCCTTCACGAGGTGCCGGGGCTCGGCCGGGGCCGTGTCGAGGCGCTCCTCCAATCCTGGAACGAGCAGCGCGCGATTCGTGACGTGATGGTCTTTCTCCAGGCGCACGGCGCGAGCGTGCACCTCGCGAACCGCATCTTCAAACGCTACGGGCCGAAGTCGATCGCGATCGTCTCGAGCAACCCGTACCGGCTCGCGATCGATGTCTGGGGCATCGGCTTTCGCACCGCCGACAAGATCGCCGCGGAGCTCGGCGTGGCCAAAGACTCGCCGCAGCGAATGCAGGCGGCGCTCCTGCAAGCGCTGCGTGACGCGACGGAGTCGGGGCACTGCTACCTCACCGCCGAAGATCTCAAGAACCGCGCCGCCCGGCTCCTCGAAGGCGACTCGAACAACCCCGCGCCTCCGAGCATGCAAACGCTCGACATGCTCCACGACGCGCTCGGCGCGGTCATCGTGACGGGGCATGTCGTCGCCGAAGTGTCGGGCACGGTCGTGCGCTCCTCCGCCGGAACCGTCGCGCGCTCGGACGTGTACGACGCGCGCATGCACCAGGCCGAGAGCCGCCTCGCCGCGCGCTTCGCGACGCTCGCGCAGTCGACCACGCGTGCGCTGGCTGGCTTCGAAGACGCGATCGGCCGCTTCGAGAAGGACACCGGCACCGTCTTGGCAGACGAGCAACGGCTGGCGGTCGAGCGCGCCGCGCGCTGCCCGCTGCTCATCGTCACCGGCGGCCCCGGCGTCGGAAAGACGACGATCGTGAAGGCGATCCTCAGCGTGTTCGATCGCGCGGGCGTGGTCACGAGCCTGGCGGCGCCGACGGGACGCGCCGCCAAGCGCATGAAGGAAGCGACCGGACGTGAAGCGACCACGCTGCATCGGTTGCTCGAGTTCGATCCGAAGACCGGCACGTTCAAACGCGACGCGAAGAAGCCGCTCGACGCCGGTGCGATCGTCGTCGACGAGAGCTCGATGGTGGACGTTTGGATGGCAGACTCCCTCACCCAGGCGGTCGCGGAAGGATCGCGGCTCATCCTCGTCGGCGACGTCGACCAGCTCCCGAGCGTAGGTCCGGGCTCGGTGCTCCGCGATGCGATCGGGTCGGGGGTGGTGCCGTGCGTGCGGCTCCTCAAGATCTTTCGACAGGCAGAGAAGAGCCTCATCGTTACGAACGCGCACCGCATCAACGCGGGACAGCCGCCGCTCGTCCCCGACAAGGGCGACACGAGCGCCGACTTCTTCATGATGGAGCGGCGCGACCCGGACGACACCCGTTCGGTCGTGATCGACCTCGTGACGAAGCACATCCCGCGACGCTTCGGGCTCGATCCGCTCCGCGACGTGCAAGTGCTCACGCCGATGAACCGCGGACCGGTCGGCACCGCGACGCTGAACGAGGCGCTGCAAGCGACGCTGAACCCGAACGGCCCAGGCCTCACGCGCGGCAAGATGACGTTTCGCGCCGGCGACAAGGTGATGCAGCTTCGAAACGACTACGACAAGGGCGTCTACAACGGCGATGTCGGCGTCGTTCAGTCGATCGACGAAGAGGAAGAGACGCTGGTCGTTCGGTTCGAAGGTGAGTCGGGCGATCGCGACGTCCCCTACGACGGCAGAGCTCTAGACGAGCTCACGCTTGCGTACGCGTGCACGGTTCACAAGTCGCAGGGCAGCGAGTACCCCGCGGTCGTCATCCCGCTCTTGACGTCCGCCTTCGTGATGCTCTCGAAGAACCTCGTCTACACCGCGGTGACGCGCGGCAAGCAGCTCGTCGTTCTCGTCGCGGATCCGCGTGCGCTTCGCCTCGCGCTCGCCGAACAACGCCGCGAAGAGCGACAAACCAAGCTCGCTCAGCGTATCACGCATGCGGCTGAGCACTTGGGCAGCTCGAACAAAGGAGAGGTCGAGCCCACGCCGAGCGACGGAGGACGAAAGACGGCGGATCCGCGGTGAACGACAGCGCTTGCGGCGCGGGGGTGGCCGGGTAGACTCCAGAGTCCCCTCATGGTGAAGCGTCTCATCGTTGGCTTGGTGCTGGGAGCGATCGTGGGGGCCATTTTGGCGGCCGTGCTCGTTCAGGGTCTCGGCGTCATGGCGTTCAGCGCGTCCACCCTCGGCGCGGCAGGGGCCTACCTCTCGGCCGCGCTCGTCGGCGTGCTCACGGGCCTCGTGGCGGGCAAGCCGATCTGGTCGGCCGACGGCAAGATCGAGGCGGGGCTCAAGGCGTTCTTCGGAGCGTTGATCGCCCTCGGCGGCATGTTCGTGCTTCGTCACTGGGTGCACGTCACGATGGACTTGGCGTCGCTCAAGGCCAGCGCAGGTCCGGCCGAGATCGGTGAGCTCCCGGCCGTCTCGCTTCCCATCATCGCGGCGATCCTCGGTGGCTTCTTCGAGCTCGACAACAGCGGCTCGAGTGAAGACAAGGACAAGAAGGAAGACGAGAAGGCGAGCGCGAAGGGCAAGCCGGCAGGCGGCAAGGTCCGTGTCGCCGGCGAGGACGCCGCAGACGCGGAAGAGGAAGAAGAAGAAGAAGCCGACGCGAAGAAGCGTCGCTGAAGCGGCGGGCGATCTTGCCGCCGGCAGCGCGCGTCGTCTTCTATCTCGCGACACTCGGCGCCGTCGCGTTCGCCGCGCGCGCGGTCCTGCATGGCCCGCCCGAGCTGTGGATCTCCATCGTGTGCTCGGGGATGTACGCGGCGATCGTCCTCGCTGGCGTCTTCGTGCTGCGTCTCCAGATGTTCGCGGATGTCGTGCTTCGTGGGCCGGAGGAGGCACGCGGGATCGTCCTCACGTTCGACGATGGACCCGATCCGGTGCACACGCGCGCGATCCTCGATCTGCTCGACGCGCACGACCACGCGAAGGCGACGTTCTTCCTGATCGGGCGCAAGGTCGACAAGCATCCGGAGGTCGCGGCGGAGATCGTCGAGCGAGGTCACGAGGTCGGCGTGCACGGCCACGCGCACGATCGCCTCTTTTCGCTTCGTGGACCACGTCGCGTCCAAAAGGACCTCGAGCGCGCGATCAAGTCGATCGAGAAGGCGACGAAGACGAAGCCCACGCTGTTTCGTCCGCCGATCGGCCACACGAACCCCACGATCGCGCGGATCGCCGACCGCCTCGACCTCACGATGATCGGCTGGTCGATCGCCGGCTACGACGGCGTCGCCGCCGCCAAGGCCAAGAGCGTGGCCTCGCGCGTGAGCCGCGCGCTCGACGATCGCGAGATCATCCTCCTCCACGACGCGGCGGAGCGCGATGACCACACGCCGGCCTCGGTCGAGGCGCTGCCGTTGATCCTCGCCGCGGCCAAGGACAAGAACCTCGCGATCGTCCCGCTTCGCACGTGGGTCGACGCGCTCGACGCGGAGTGAGCGCGCACGATTCAGAGCATCAGGACACCATCACATGTATGATGCATGTATTCGCCGGAGGTAGCGCGGGAGCGCCGGCTTACGCCTTCGGGAGCTCGACGACGAAGCGCGCGCCCTTCGTGTATGCCGTGTCGACGTAGATGCGGCCCTTCGCGCCCTCGATGATGCCTCGGCAGACGGCGAGGCCGAGGCCGGTGCCCGAGCCGACGTCCTTCGTGGTGACGAACGGATCGAAGACGCGATGCACGAGGTCGCTCGGGATGCCGGGGCCATCGTCTTCGATCTCGATCTGGACTTTGGCGCTGCTCGCGCCGTCGCGCGCGCTCTCCACGACGCTCCTGGCGCGGACGGTGACGTGTCCGCCGCCCTTCGTGCTCTGCGTGAGCGCGGCGCCAGCGTTGAGGAGAAGGTTCAGCAGCACCTGCGTGAGCCGCTGCGGGCTCAGGGCGACGGAGAGGTCCGGCTCGAGCTCGAGCGTCGTCTCGATCGACTTGAAGTCCTTCTGCGGTCTGACGAGGTTGAGCGCATCGTCGAGGACCTCGGCGACCGAGGCGGCCGAAGGACGAATCGAGACGGGGCCGCCGCCCTCTTCGGGTCGCGCGTAGTCGAGCAAGTCACGCACGACGACGTGGATGCGCTCCGTCTCTTTCCGCATGCGCCGGAGAAAATCGGTGCGCGTCTCGTCGGAGGTCTCTGCGTCATCGAGCAGATCGTGCATCCCCATGATCGCGGCGATCGGGTTTCCGATCTCGTGCGCCACGCCTGCCGCGAGCTTGCCGACGCTCGCCATGCGTTCGCTCCCGGCGAGCTGCTCGCGCGTCTCGCCGAGGCGCTTCGTCGTCGTCGTGAGCTCGTCGACCTTGCTCCGTAGCGCCTTCTCTTCTGCGAGGAGGCGAGCGGTCATCGCACGCACGCTCGAGCCGAGGTCGGCCACCTCACGGGCGCCCGACGCAGGCAGCGTGAGATCGCGTGCTCCGCTCGCGACGCGATCGGCGGCGCGCGCGAGCTGCTCGATCGGCCGGACGATCGCGCGCGTGAGCACGATGTATGCGAACACGAGCAGCGCCAGCGCGAAGACGGACATGTAGAGCGCGATCCCGCGCACGAGCTGCGCGGTGCGTGCCGGATCGTCCTCGGCGCGGACGCGCACGAGCACCGCGCCGGTGCCGAGGTCGGCGTCGCTGCTCGGGAGCACGATGTCCATCGCTCGTCCCGACGTCGACTCGACGCGCGTGGCGGCCTCTCCAAACGGCAACGCGGGCGCACGGATCGCGGTGATCTCCGAGGCGGAGCCGCCGCGCGCCAGGATCTCGCCATGCGAGCCATACACGATGATCGCGATCGCGCCGCCGTCGCCGATGTTCGCCGCGATCGTCTTCTCGCGGCCCGCGGCGTCGCCGCGCATGTCGGCGACGTGCCCGGCGATCGCACGGCCCAGGCTTCGCGCGGCGTCTTCTTGGTAGGCGAGGGACGTCCCGCGCGTAACCTGCGCGATCGCGAAGAAGAGCGGCACGTACGCGACGAGGATGACGCCCGCGAGCGCGAGGAGGATCTGGAGGCGCAAGCCAGGGCCGCTCCGCGTGTGCTGCGGCTCTTGTGGTGAGGATGCTGGGTGACGCGCAGCGCTGCCCTTGACCTCGGGGGTCGTCATGGAACGCCGAATAGTCCCGCAAATTGGTACACGAGGACAGCGGCTCCATAACCGAGCGCGTAGGTGTAGGCGATGACGAAGAGCGGCCATCTCCACGACGCGGTTTCACGTCGAATCGCCGCGACGGTGCTCATGCACTGGCATGCGAGCACGAAGAAGGCGAGGAGCGCGAGGCCCGTGCGCATGCTGTAGAGCGGCGAGCCGTCGGGCTTCTTCGCCTCACGGAGCTTCTGCGCCAGCGGCGCGGAGTCGTCGCCCGCGTCTTCGATCCCGTACACCACGCCCATCGTCGCGACCATCAGCTCGCGTGCGCCGAAGGAGCCGATGAGGCCGACGTCCATACGCCAGTCGAAGCCGGCCGGTCGGGTGACAGGCTCGATCACGTGCCCGATCGTGGCGGCGATGCTCGAGTCGATGATGGGGTCGTCGGCGGCGCGCTTGCTCCCCGGCATGGGGATCGAAAGGAGAGCCCACAGCACCGCCGACACGATCACGATCGTGGTCCCGACGTCACGCAAGAATCGCTTCGCCGACGAGTACGCCTTGCGCGCGATCACGCTCGCTTGCGGCAGGCGATACGAAGGCATCTCGAGGACGAGCGGGAGGTTCTTCCCGCGCGTCGCGGTGCGACGGAGCACGAGCGAGGCGACGAGCGCCGCGAGGATGCCCGCGAAGTAGAGCCCGACGAACAGGCACGCGCGGAAGAGCGCCGAGCGTCCGGAGAAGAAGGTCGTGAGGACGAGCGCGTAGGTTGGGAGCCGCGCCGAGCACGTCATGAGCGGCAACACGAGGATCGTGGTCAGGCGCTCGCGTGGATCGCGAACGACGCGCGTGGCCGCGATGGCGGGGATGGCGCACGCATGACCCATCAGGAGCGGGAGGAAGCTTCGGCCCGAGAGCCCGAGCAACCGCAACAGCCGATCGACGAGGAACGCGCCGCGCGCCAGATACCCGCTCGCCTCGAGCAGCTCGAGGGCGACCGTGAGGATCACGATCTGCGGCATGAACGCGAGCACCGTCCCTGCGCCCGCGAGGATGCCGTCCGCGAGGAACGAGGAGAGCAGGCCCTTGCCGAGGACGCCGTTCAAGTAGCTGCGTGAGATCCCGAGCAGCTTGTCGAAGAAGCCCGTCACCGGATCGGCGACGAGGAACACGGCGGCGAAGAGCAGCGCCATGAGGCCGACGAAGATGAACGGGCCGAACACCGGATGAAGCAGGACGCCGTCGAGGCGCTCGGTCGTCTTTCGCCGGCGCTGAATCGCGTCGGTGGACGAGAGATCGCGGACGCACTCGCGCGCGACCTTCGCCGGATCGAAGGACGCGTACGGCGTGGGCGGATCGTGATCGCGCAAGCGGTCGTCGATCGACGCGAGCACCATCTCACGCGCGCCGACGTCGCGCGCATTGAGCAGCACGACCGGGACGCCGAGGACATCGGAGAGGCGAGCGGTGTCGACCGCGCGGCCCTCGGCGAGGAGGACGTCGGCATGCGTGAGCACGACGACGAACGGGAGCTTCTTCCGCGCGAGCTCGCGCGTGAGGCGGAGGCCAAGGCCGAGCCGCGTCGGGTCGACGACCTGAACGACGATCGCAGGCTTTCCGGACGCCTCGAGGTCGCCGAGGAAGCGACGCGCGACGCCTTCGTCCGAGTCGTCCTCCACGCTCGTCTCGACCGAGTAGAGGCCAGGGAGGTCGGCGACCTTGGCGTGCATCCCCGACGGGAGGTCGAGCTCGGCCTCGAGCACGTCGACGGTGATCCCCGGGTAGTTGCCGACGCGCGCGCTGCCGCCCGTCATGCGGTTGTAGAGCGAGGACTTGCCGGAGTTTGGGCGACCCACGAGCGCGATCGTGCAGCGCGTCTCCTCGCTCGCGCGTGACGCGGCCGCCTTCGCCTTCGGCTCCGGAGAGACCGCCGCGGCGCTCACGGGTCCTCCTCTTTAGACGACGACGGAGTGGGCTCGCTCTCGCGTGCGCTCGGGGTCACGTCGAGCTTCGAGGCGATCTCGCGCGCGATCGCGAACTCACCGCCCGAGCCCGTGCGGACGTGAAGCGGTCCTCCGAGCGCCGCACGACGAAGCACGATGACGTCTTCGCCTTCGTGCAGCCCCACCGCATAGAGCCACGCGATGACATCCTCTTCGAGGCGTGCCGAGACGATGCGGACGCGTTGTCCGACGTTCGCGCTCGAGAGAGTCATGCGCGCGATTGTAGCGCCGAAAAGGCTAGATTTTCGTGCCGAACGCGCGGCCGATCGCTTCTGCGATGGCACCGCCACCGTCGATCGTCGCCTCGAGCACGTCCGTGGCCGCCGACTTGACCTCGGCCGGCGCCTGGCCCATCGCGAAGGAGCGTCCGGCCGTCGACATCATCGGCAGGTCGTTCAGCCAATCGCCCACGCAGACGGTCTCTTCGATCGGGATGCCGTAGTGCTCGGAGACCCACTCGAGCGCCGTGCCTTTGGTGCCGCCCGACGCGCGCGCGACCATCCCCCAGTGCTCCGTATCGCGACGGAAGGGGAACATCGCGACCTGCATCGACTCGGTGGAGTCGCGCTGGATATCGGCGACGGTGCGGCCGATGCTCGCCTCTTTGCCAAGCGCGACCACGGCGGTCATCCCGGCGTCCGAGTCCCAGAGCGCATGCTCGGTCACGCGGTGCGCGTAGCGAAGGTCGGTGGACCAGGTGCGCACGTACGGCAGGTAATCGGCGCCGCGCTCGTCGTGCACGATCGCGTCTTCGGCGAAGAGAAACGCGACGAGGTCGTTGCGCTCGAGGCTCGCGCGAAGGCGGTCCGCCGCGCGCCCGCGAATGCCACGATGAAGCAGCGTGCGGTCGTTCTTCACGTTCACGATGTGGCTGCCGTCGGCGCAGCCGACCGGGCCTTCGATCCCGAGGAGCTCGGCGGCGTCACGGGTGCCGGAGTAGAGGCGTCCGGTGAGGATCGTGACCTTGATCCCGCGCGAACGAAGCTTGCGAACGGCGGCGACGTCCGCGTCGTTCGCCACGCCGGCGTGATTGAGCAGCGTGCCGTCGAGATCGAGCGCGAGCAGCTTGTAGCTGACGGCGTCGACGACCGATCGCGACGAGGGAGCGTTGATCAGCTTCGACGAGGAAGCGCCAACACCGCCACGAGGTCGCGAGCTACGCGCGCGTGGCAGAGGCTGGGGAGCGGGTTCCCGACGGGAGCGAGACCCATTCGTCTCCGCGCGCCCGGACTTCCGCTTCCCCACCATTGGTACTGCTACTCTCTGCTTCGATCGAGGTCGACGATCTAGGACGCGGCGGCGTAGACGGAGACCTTCTTCTTGTCCTTCGTCTTCCACTCGTACTTCACGACGCCGTCGATGAGGGCGAAGATCGTGAAGTCCTTGCCGCGACCGACGTTCTTGCCGGCGGCGATCGTCTCGCCGACCTGGCGGATGATGATGTTGCCTGCACGGACGGTCTCGCCGCCGTACACCTTGACGCTGCGACGTTGCGAGTTGGAGTCGCGCCCGTTGCGCGTGCTGCCTGCGCCTTTTTTGTGAGCCATGGTGCGTTCTCCTTCTTCTCAGCCTGTGATGCCGGTGATCTCGAGAGCCGTGAACGGCTGACGATGACCCGTCTTGCGGCGGTAGTTCTTGCGGCGACGGAACTTGAAGATGATGACCTTCGGCGAACGATCTTGACCGACGATCTTCGCTTCGACCTTCGCGCCGCTGACGAGCGGTGCGCCGACCTTCACGCCATCGCCTGCGCCGACGAGGAGAACCTCACCGAGCGTCACGGTGTCGCCAACGTTGCCTGCGAGCTTCTCGACGCGAAGACGATCGCCTTGCGCCACTCGGTACTGTTTTCCGCCTGTTTTGATGACCGCGTACATGAATCGCCCTCTTCTTGAGCCCTCCGAATCTCCGGCTTTACGCCGCGATGCGAGGGGCGGGGAACGTGACAAACCCAGCGGCGGGAGGAAGAAAAGAAGCTCAACCCTTCGATAAGGTTAGGCTTCGGTCGCTTTTCTCCCGGGATGGGGAGCGGCACTATACGCGGGCGCGTGCGTTTGTAAAGCGCTCCGCTCGCCGTCGTTCGCTGGGGTTGAGGAAGGCGGGCTCCGCAACCCAACCCGGCGAAAAATGACGGCGGCCATTCCTTTACCACCGAGAAAGTGATTTCTTGAAGAGGCAGGCCGACGCAGATGAGTCGGCGCTGCACCGGGCGCACCCCTTGCACTCTCCTTTTGTTCGCGTGTCGGGCGCTTCGCGCCCGAAACCATTTTGCTCGCGGGCTCGCAAAATGCACGCTCACCCTACCGGGAGCCTCTGCGCTCCTGGCCGTTGCGCAAGCGCCCGCTCGCTCGCGCGTCGGGTTGCGCTGTTTTAATCGCGTCCTTAGGACGGAGGATCAATGGATTATCGCGGCGTTCTCCTCTTGGGCAGCATGATCGGTGCGGGGGCCATCGCCTCCATGACCGCGTGCAGTGGGCCGGATCCGGGAGCCATCACCTTCACCGAACGCACCTCACCCGGAGGGGCAACGCCCGCAGAGTCGAGTAGCGGCGGCAGCAACGGCGGGACGAGCAGCGGCGCGAGCGGGAGCCCCACGACCGACGGCGGCGGCGGCGACGGCGGCGGCGGCGGCGATTTCGTCTTTGGAACCAGCACCTTCGCTCCAGGCGCCGCGACCAAGCAAGCGAACGAGCAGGCCGCGGGCGACCACGCCGGCAACGTCGAAGGAAAGAACTGCACGGAGGTCGGCAAGTGCCACGGCGCTGGCGGCAACGGTCCAACGTGGGCCTTCGGTGGCACAGTCAAGACAGCCAAGACAGGTGGTCAACCGGTCGTCGGCGCAGAGGTGCGCATCGGCATGAACGGCGTCGAGTTCGGAAAGACGTACACCGACAACGCCGGCAACTTCTGGTTCGAGAAGACGAACGGCGATCCTCCGACGGGCGCGCGCGTGGGTGTCCGCACCGCCGCGAAGAAGATGGAGATGGCCTCGCCGGTCTCTGGCGCGGCCGGTGGCGCGTGCAACTCGGGCGGATGCCACGGCATGGTCCCGACCGCGAGCGCGCAAGGCTTCATCCTCTTGCCCTGACGCTCCTCCGAAGAAGGAGCGCTTCGATAGGGCTCTCGCCCTATCACTCAGTAGCGATGCTGGAAGAGCACGTCCAAGATCGACGTGCCCTTGTCCCCGCGCGTCGCGACGAGGGACCACTTCGGGATGAACTGCCAGTTCAAGAAGAGGAACGTCGTGTCGGGCTCGCGGTACGTGTGCCCCGGCGCGTAGCCGATCTGCACCTTGAGGCGGCGATCGAAGAAGCTGCGACCGAGCTTCGTGCGTGTTCGGTTGCCGGAGAGCGTGTCGGTCTCGACGTCGAGGTTCTCGTCGAGCTCGGAGAGCATGCGATTGAGGTCGCTCGCGACGAAGCCGCTTCCCACCGCGGTCGCGCCCGAGGCGTCGCCGCCTTGGTCGGCCGTGCCGCCGCCGGTGCCCATGTTCGGGTCGGGGCGACCAAACAAGAGGACGCTGAGGATCTCGTTCTTCGAATACGCCGGCTCCGATCGGAGCGTGAGCTTTCCGGACTTGAGCGGGCCGGTGAACTCGACCCAGACGCGCGTCCGATCAGGCGCGTCCCAGTACGCGGCCGCGACGACGGTCGGGTTGGCGGCGTCACCGCCTTCGGGGAACGTGACGACGCCGCGGTCGACGGTGAAGCGACGACCGTGCACCTCGATCGTGCCGCCGCGGAGATCGATCCGCCCGGTGACGCGGAGCTCTTCGGCGAGCTCGACGATCGTCTTGCCTCCGAGCGATACGTCGAGGCCGCGACCTTCGAGGTGGACGCTGTCGCCGAGCGTGACGGTGATCTTCGTGATGAGCGACGCGGAGGTGGTCTGCGTCGTCGTGCCGTTCGGATTCGTCGTCGTGGTCGTCGTGGTGCCCGCACGCCCGCCGGTGCCGCCGCGCGCGCGCCGAACGGCCTTCGTGTCGAGGTCGGCCTTGCGCCGGATGCCGACCGCGATCGTCGGATCGGGATCGAGACCTTCGAGCTTCTGCGCGCCGCGGTCGGGGAGGGTGACGTTCGCGCGAGGCACCTCGACCACGGCGACGAGCGATGATCGATCGTCGGTCATCTTCGCCGAGATCTTCACCTCACCGGTCGCGACCGCGAACGTGACCGACTCGGAGCTGAGCGGGACGCCTTCCTTCGAAGCGATGACGGTCGCGTCGACGCCCACGAAGCGAAACCCCGACATCCGCCCGTTCGCCGACGCGCGAAACTCTCCTTGGCCAATCCGGCCGGAGGCGTCGTCGATGCGAAATGTGCCTGTTTTGTCGAAGCGCGCGGTCGCGGCGAGCCCGGTGATCTCTTCGCCGAAGGAGTTGACGTAGAGGCGCGCCTCATGGACCGCGAGACCGCCATCGAACACCTGGTTGGCTCCTTCGATCGTGATGCTACCCGCGCCGTCGACGCGGCCGTCGATCTCGGAGATCTGCCGGCGAACGATCGGGGCGAGCAACCCGAGCCGGCCGTTTTGCACGGCGTAGTTCACCTGCGTCGGTGACGTATCATCCCACGTGAAGTCGAGCGCGTTGATGCGCGGGCTCTGGGACGCGATCTGGATCGTCGCCTTGCTGTCTTGCTGTCCCTTCTTCGTGTCGAGCAGCTCTGCGAAGGCGAACAAGGACTTGTTACGGCCGCCGAGCGTGATGTCTGCGCTCTGCACCTTCGCGCCGCCCGCGCCGAAGCCGTCGATGTGCGCCTTCGCCTCGAACGACGGATCGCGGTTGAGATCGGTGAGGCGTGCACGTCCGGTGAGCGAGCCCGCCAGCTGGTATTGACGGATCGGCAGCGCCGCGAGCGCGAGGTTCTGCACCTCGACCTCGGCCGACGCTTTCCAAGGGAGGCGCGCGAGCGATCGACCACGGAGCAGATCCGTCGCCCGCACGTCCGAGAGCAGGATGAGGCCGCGCAGATGGCCAGGGTCCTTCTTCGTCGCCGCGCCTCCGCGTCCAGGGAGCGCGACGTTGGCGGCACGGAGCGCGGCCTTCTTCTTCTCGTCGTCTTTGTCCTTTTGCGGCGGCGGACGCTCATCGAGGGCAAACGTGATCGCGGCGCGCTCACCATCCCAGCGTCCTTCGAGCGTCCCGTCGAGCGGCTCGAACGTGGCGGCCCCACCAGCGCCGCGCGCTCCGCGGGCTTGCGGCTTCAGCTCGCCGAGGCCATTGGCGTGCGCGCTGACGAGGACGCGCGGATGCGCGATCGATCCGGCGACGTGCACGCGCGCGTCGACGAGGCCGCGCAGATTCGGGAGATCGAGGAAGTCAGGGAGCTCGGCGAGGTCACGCGCTGGAACGTCGGCGGTCGCGTCCACCTCGAGTCGGCCGATCGCGCGGGAGTCGAGCTTCTCGGCGCCCGTCGCCCACGCCCAAAGAGGCACCCGGCTCTTCGCGCTCGCGCTGCCGAGGAGGCCATGGCTGTCCCATGAGGTGACTGCGATCTCGCCGTCTTCGGTGCGGCCATCCCATGCGGCGTGCACGAGCACGTCGACGCCGTGGATCGTGATCGACTTCGGCGGGCCGTCCGGACCCGGCTCGCCGCTCGACAAGACGACCTCGAGCCCATCGGTGCGGACCGTCCCGCGTACGGCGGGCAGCGCGTTCGGATCTCCGCGCTCGACGCGAGCCTCGAAGGACGCGATGCCCGCGACGCGCTCGACGTTCTCGCCCGCGAAGAGCGCCGCGCCTTGCGAGAGGTCGACCGTCCCGCGCACCTCGAACGAGCCCGTCGTCCGCTGGAGCGACCGCGCGTCGATCTTTCCGGCAGGCAAGTCGAGCTCGGCGTCGCGCACCTCCACGACGCCAAAGCCTTCGGCGGCGACCTTGGCGTTGCCGGTGAGCCGTCCGCGATCGATCTTCGCGTGGGCTTCCGCTGTGAGCGCGCCCATCCCGAAGCCTTTCTCGCTCGTCACGGCGACGTCGAGATGACCGTCTGCGCCCGAGGGAAGCTGACGAACGTCGACGTCGATCGCGGCGCGCGTCCCCTCAGGCAAAATCTTGAGCTCCTTGATCCCGGTCACCGCCGCCGCGCGATGGAGATCGACGTTCGCGCTCTTCGCGCGAACGCTCCAGGCGCCTTTGCCGAAGCTCGCGTCGACCTCGAGCGGATCGCCGAGCCCGGTGATGCGAAGACCGCGGGCCTCCACGACGCCGTTGGCGAAGCTCACGCCTTTCGTCGACGCCGTCACCTCGTGCTCACCCGTGCCGGTGACGTTGATCTCCGCCGCGAGCACCTCGGGCGACGGCGCGAGCGCGATGCGCGCGGTCCCGGTGGCGTGCGGGTAGACGAGCGGCGTCTTTCCGCTCGCTTGCAGCTTCAGGTCGTCGCCGTTGAACGTCACGTCGAGCATCGGCGCGGCGAGCGGGCCCGCGAGCTTGCCGTTCGCGTTCACGTGCTTCGCGGTGAAGCCGTCGACGGTGATGCCGTCTCCCGAGGCGGCGGTGGTGGCTTGGATCGTCTTCGCGTCGAGATCGATCTTGCCTTGTGCGCGCGCCGTCGCGGCGCCGCCGACTTTGTTGGGCGCCCTCGACAAGGCGCGGAGCGAGCTCGATCGCGCCTGGAGATCGAACGTCAGCATCTTCGACGGGACGTCGACGATCACCTTGCCGTTCGCGTCGACGCCCGGCTCCGTCGCCTTGAACGTGGCCGTGATCTGCTTCTCCTCGAACCGGCCCTCGATCGTCGCGGGAGGCGCCTTCTCCGTATGGATCGTGCCCTCTTCGGTGGTGACGCGGAAGGTGCCGACGGGCGGTCCGCCTCCTTCGCCGCCGCCGAGGGTCCCTTCGGCATGCACCTTGGCGGTGATGTCCGAGCGGATCGGCGCGCCGAGCGCCGCGGCGTCGATCTTCGTCGCGTCCGCGTCGAGCTTGAAGGCATGACCGGCGCGCATGTCGATCTCGCCCGTCAAGACGAGCTTCGACTGGTCACCGAGGTTCACGCGTCCGTCGATCGCGATCGCTTGAAGTTTTCCCTTGGCGTGCGCGTGGACCTCGAGCGCCTGCTTGAACGGCAGGCCGGAGAACGCGCCATCGATCGCGGCCGGCTCGGTCCGCGCGATGTCGACGTTTGCCTCCACCTCTTCGCCGTCGATGCGTGCCGAGCCGACGACGGGAATGTCGCCACACTTGCCGTCCTGGAGCTCCGCGCGCCCATGGAGCTCCTTCGTCGCGAGCGGCACCTCGAGGAAGCCTTTCGCGCGACCCGTGATCGTGCACTTCTGGTTCGGGGCACGTGGCGAGACGAGCGCGACCTTGCCGTCGATCAGCTCGACGCGCGCGGTGAGCGATGTCGCTCCGTTCGTGAGGACGACGGGATCGACGTTCACAGTCGCACGAAGGTCGTCGGCCTCGCCGTCGAGGGACGGCGGCACCAGATTGCCATGCACGTGCGCGTGGTCGATCGTCGTCGTCGCGATGTGGAGCGTGGGCTCCCGAGACGGCCCCGAGGGGGCGGCTGGCGGCGCCGTGATCGCGCTCGGCGCCTTGGGTCGCGGGCGGAACGTGCGCGCGATCTTCAATCCATTCGCGGCGTCCGTATCGAGGACGACGTCGGCGTTGGCGATGTGCACGTTCGAGAGCTCGACGACGGGGCCGCGTCCGCGGGCCAGTGAGCGGAGGAGCTTCTCGAGATCGATCGTGGCCTCGAGGCCGTCTGCCGAGATGACGCGCTTGCCCTCGGGATCGGTGATCTCGACATGCCTTGCGCGGAGCGACGAGCTCCTCCCGATCGAGAGCGACTGCACGTCGGTGACGACGACCTTGCCTTCGAAGAGCGACGCCATCACGTCGTTGCCGATCGTCTGCGCGGCCCGGCGAACGGCGACGAGGTTGGCGTGAAGAGAGACGCCCACGACGAGCGCCCCCGCGAAGACACCCGTGAGCGCGATGACGCGCCCTGCGTGTGCCAACGTGCCGAGCGCGCGCTTCCTCATCAGAAGGCCTCACCGATGCCGAACGCGACCGCGATCGGAAGGCCAAGAAGGAGCGCAGGCTCTTGCTCGAAGGTGGCGCCGTCGGGGTACTGCAGGCCAGGGATGCGATAGCCGATGTCGAGGCGAATCGGTCCCACCGGAGTGTCGTAGCGTGCTCCGCCGCCGCACGACAGGTGCGGCCGATCGAGCCGAATGCTCAGCTGGAACGGGGACACGTCTCCAGAATCGCAGAAAGCAGCCACCTCGAATGGACCTGAGACGACGAAGCGTAGCTCCGCATTCGCTTCCCAGAGCGTGAGGCCGCCGGTCGGCAGCAAACAGGCGGGGTCATTCGGGTTGCAGCCGCCGGCGGTCGACGATTGTCCGGCTGGGCTCAAGTAGGGAATGTAGTCGTGCGGACCGACACCTCGAAGCGGGTAACCGCGGTTCGAGGTGGGGCCTCCGCCGAAGAACCCGCGAAAGAAGAGCAGCTGGTAGTCGCGCTCCGACTCCTCCGCGCGTGACGTGCCGGGTGTGACGAAGTTGATCTGCGAGAACTTCGAGTAGTTGAACGGGAAGAGGAACCCGAGCGAGCCGCGCAGCGCGACGGTGAGCCTCTTCGGGAGCGGGATGAACGCACGGATCTCAGGCTGCGTTCGGATGTCGTTCGCGTCGCCGCGGAGGAGCGTGCCGCCGGCGAGCTGCAGCTCGTTGCCGATGTAGATGCCGCGGCGAGGCTTGAGCGCGTCGTCCCGCAGATCGAGGTGCGCGTTGATGCTCAGGTACGAGATGAGGAGCGTGTCGACGCCGTTGACGTGGCCGAGGTAGTCCTTCGGGAAGTTGGCTTGAAAGTCGTAGCCGGGGCTCACGTAGAGGCGCTGGAAGAAATTGCGCTCCACGCCGACCTCTCCGCGGAGCTCGTGGTAGCCGAGCAGGCTCTCCGTCACGGTCGGGAGGAGCACGGGGTAAAGGTTGTATTCTCCACGCATGAAGCCGGTCGTGCGCTTCTCGAGGAACGCCGGCTGCTTCAACGTCGCGTTGATGCGATGCTCGTAGAGCAAATCGGTGGGCGCGAGCAGATCGGGGAAGCGCGTCGGGTAGAGGACGATGCCGGGCTTGTAGCGAACGTCGAACTTGCGAAGGTCGCCGAAGAAGTTCGAGCTCTGCCACCCGACCTGAACGTGGACGTCGGTCTTCAGTGAGTCGAGCTCGACGCCAGCGCCAGCGAGGAGCGCGCGGATCTTCGCCGGCTGCGTCTTGACCGTGATCGGGACGATCTGCGTCTTGTCGAACTGGCTCATGTCCTCTACGACCTCGACGGACGCGAACACGCCGAGATCGAGCAGTGCCTGACGAGACTCGTCGATCTCTTCGCTCGAGTAGCGATGTCCTTCTTCCACGCCGAAGACGCGCCGAACGGCCTTCTCCGGAAGATCACCGAGGCCTTCGAAGCGAACAGGTCCGAACTTCCCGAGCGGCCCGGGCTCGACCGTGAAGTAGAGCCGCGCCTTCCGGAGCGCGAGATCGACCTCGGCGCGCCGCGTGACCTTCGCCGCGGCGTGGCCCGTCGAGGTGAGCCCCTTCAACGCCGCTTTTTCGGACTCCGCGAAGTGGTCCTCGTCGAAGCGCGCCCCGAGCGGGAGCACGGAGTGGACGCGATCCTGAATCGCCTTGCGTGTCTTCTCGTCGACCGGCGTGGTCTCGGCGATCCCGAGCGAGTCGACGAGCACGGGCTGTCCTTGGTCGACGGCGATCGTGACGTAGACCTTGTTGCCCTTCTCGATGACCCGCGACGCGTACACGTGTGCGTCGTAGTAGCCACGCGCCCGCAAATAGCGCTCGATGCGCTGGAGATCGCGGCGGAGCGCATATTGGTCGAAGATTTCGTACTCGTAGACGACGCCGTCGAAGATGCCGAGGAAGCGCGAGCTCTCACGCGTCGCGATGCGTCCCTGGAGCTCCTCGTCATCGATGTCATGCGTCCCCTCGATCGTCACATCGGCGGTGGCCCTCTTTCCGTCCGGGACGCGGTAACATCCGAGGCTCGCCAGGAAGAACACCAGAACGAGCACGCCGGCCTGCGCGTTCCGAAGGACGCGGAGGCCGCGAAGAACATGCCGATTTTCAAGGGCCTCCAGACTCATTTCTGTAGCGCCGCGCACGATAACAGGCTGCGGTCCTCTGTGTCGGTCGGTGCGGACGTGCCTTGGCGCGACAGGCCCTCGTTCCCTTGGCGCTACGCGCTCGCGGCTTCAATCCTGACTGGTTGTGCGCCATCTCTCCGCTATCCCCCCATGACGCAGGTCGAGGCGAGCGATTATGTTCCCGTCTCGAATTCACCGCGCCCGCCGCAGGTCGAGATCATTCCGCCCGCGCCCTCGAAAGAGGCCGTGTGGGTCGACGGGACATGGGAGTGGACAGGCGAGCGATATGGCTGGAAATCCGGCGCATGGGTGGTTCCGCCGCCAAACGCGAAGTACGCGCGGTGGGTCTGTGTTCGAAGGTCCGAAGACGGGCAGCTCTTCTTCGCGCCGTCCACATGGAAAGACGCAAGCCGAAAGATCGTGGCCGATCCGCGTGACCTTCCTCCCGAGAGCGGCGGCGTCTCGAAAGACGCTCGCGCAAGAGCTCGTATCGGCGGACCCGCGCTGAATGAAGGCGAAGAGTAGTGAATCTCTGGTAGTGTTGCTGCTGGTATGGCCGCTGCACCGCGTGACGGCAAACAGCAACATCACACCCCCGATGATGGTGATGATTGGGACGAGTCGGGCGAGCTGCCGAAGGGCGGAAGCGTCAGCGAGTCCGGGCTGATCGCGGGGTTCGGAAACGAGCCGCGCGAGACGGTGAGGCCTGCCTTCGACGTGGAGCGTTACGCGGAAGACACGATCGGCCGCGAGCGGCTCCCCACCATCACCGATGAAGCGGCGACCGAAGAGGCGCGCATCGCGTCGGTGCTCATGGACTCGAAGCCGCCGCCCGCGGCCCGGCAGAACTCCGCGCCCGACCTCGGCGTCAAATACTCCGAGGTCGACGCCCTCTCGACCGAGGAGCAGCTCGCGCTCCTTCGCGCGCGGCTTGCCCCGATGACCCGCGTGCCGGCGCTGACGCGGAAGATCACCGAGCTCGGCCCTGTGATCGAGGATCCAAAGACCGCGTACATCTTGGGGTTCGTCGACGGCCTCTTGCCGCTCGAGACGATCGTCGAGGTCGCCGGTCT
>JBGAFW010000120.1:0-24603 GCA_044227045.1 Labilithrix sp. | reverse complement strand
CGCCGAGCGCCGCTGCCTGAATCGTCAAGATGAGCGCGATGAGAGCGGCGCGCGACTTGGCGCGACGAAGCTCACGCCACCCAAACTTGAGCAGCGTGATCATCGCCAGTTCCCGGCGACGCGGAGACCGGAGCGGACATCCATGCCGGAGTCTTGGCGCGGCCGAACGGTCGGCACCTCACCGCTTCGCGCGAGCTCGGCGATGTGGCTCGGGAGGCCTTGGACCACACGGCCGTCGCGCATGCGAACCACTTCGTCGACGCGCGCGGCGAGCTCTTGGTCGTGCGTGACCATGATGCAGGTCACGCCGCTCTCGCGCTGCAAGGTGCGCATGCACTCGAAGATGCGCTCGCCCGACTCTTCATCGAGGTTGCCGGTGGGCTCGTCGGCGAGGAGGACCTTCGGCTCGCGCGCGAGGACTCGGGCGACGGCGACGCGTTGCTGCTGTCCGCCCGAGAGCTGGGCGGGGAAGCGATGGGCGAGCTCGGCCATGCCGACGCGAGCGAGGTACTCCATCGCGCGGGCGCGGCGGTCACGCGCCTTCATTGGCAAGAACTCGAGGCCGGCCTCGATGTTCTCGACCGCGGTGAGCGACGGAAGCAAGTTGTAGAACTGGAACACGAAGCCGATCGAGCGGCGGCGGTACTCCGTGAGCTCGCGCGAGGACGCTTGGACGAGATCGAGCCCGTCGACGAGGACGCGGCCCGAGTCGGCCTTGTCGAGCGCGCCGAGGACGCTGAGGAGCGTGGTCTTTCCACAGCCGGACGGTCCGACGATCGCGCTGAACGACCCGCGTACGAAGCTCATCGAGACCTCACGGAGCACCGGTGTCAGCGTGGAGCCCTGCGAATAGGTCTTGTAGAGATTCGAGATCTCGATGAACGCTGCGTCGTCGCGGGTCGGGTAGCTGCTCGAAAACATCGTTACTGGCCTCTCTCGTGTCGTCGTCGTCCGTCGTGTCGTGTCGCGGCGCGTGTCCGTCGCGATCAGCCCTTCTCGATCGCGCGAACCGAGAAGTTGTCGAGCGGGATGTCTTCGCGGCGGTCGATCTTCTCGAGCACGAGCTCGGTCTGGCGGCCCGTCCCGTTGTCCGTCATCTTCGAGCCGGTGATGAACCAGCGACCCGCGTGGCGCTGGATCTCTTTCGTCATCATCGTCTTCACCGGCGCGTTCTTCTTGTCGAACATGATCTGCTTGAGCGGGACGAAGTTGTCCTTGCGCACCCACAGCTCGATGCGCGAGTAGACGGCGTCGGCGCTCTTCGGCGTGACGTCGAGGTGGTAGCAGTCAAACTTGCCGATCGTCTCGTCGGCCTTGAGGACCGAGGTCGACTGGCGAAGGTCACGACCATCGAGGTCTGCGTACGAGAAGTCGGTCCCCATGAACGACTCCGAGCGGTTCGATCCGGCGATGCGGCGCGACCGCTTCAGCTCGGGGGTGTAGAGGAAGCGCTCGTCGTCGGTGTCGGCGTTCTGGATCTGGAGGAACTTCATCCCCGCGACGTCGGCCGGCGCTTGGAAGGTGATGATGCTCTTGCCCAGGGGCGGCGCGGTGCGACGGCTCTTGGCGTCGAACACGAGCGCGCGGCTCTTGCCGCTCTTCTCGGTGACGATGGCTTTCGCGTTCACCTCTGCGCCACCGAGGCCCCATGGATCAGACTCCGCGACCTTGGCCACGATCTGAGGAGCCGTCATCGCCGCGGGAGCAGCGACAGCGTCGGTCTCGGGTGCGTGCACGAGAGCGACGCCAGAGAGAGCGAGGACGATCGTGAAAGCGAGAGACTTTTTCATGGCCTTGTGTTGCTCCAGAGGGGTGAAGGGAAAACGAACGCGTGCAGCCGACGACGACCGGCCATAGGGCTGCCGGCTCGTCGCGCGTCGCTTCGTCGTGAGGGTCTGGGACGGTCTCGAGCGGGTTGGGGAAGCTCGCTGGTCCGTCGTGCTTGGGACTTAGCAACCTCGGTGCCTAATTACGGCGAGACGAAAACGCGTCGCTGCACGCGGAAACAAGCGGTGGATCCACGCGAGAAACGCAGGTCTTGCGGTGAATCCGAGGCATCGCGGGTGATCCGCACGGATCGAATTGATCTGGATCGCGACGTGGGGACACCGAGCCCATGTCATCGCGAAGTGACAACCCAGGGATCTTTCCTATCCACTTGAAACTCATCGCACATCCGCGCAGCGCGCCGCTGAGATCAGGGCGATCCAACGCTTCCTTCGCGAAGAAAGCGGACTTTCGGGCCCAGCCGCCGACCGTCACTCCTCTCTACTCGTCTGCCCGCGCCGGCGACGAGGAACGACCGACCACCCATCCCGTGGAGCCGACCGTTGGTCCTCTTCTTGTAGAGGCGGTAGCTCGATGCAACTGGTCCGCGTCCTCTTCTCCTCTACGCTCGTCGCCGTCACGATCGGCGTGACCGCCTGCAGCGTCGCCGACATCCCCGGAAGCGGAGAGACCGCCGCTGCCGCCGCCGTCAACGGCAATGGGTCGAAGCCGCAGTCCGGAGAGAAGAACTGCTCGAAGACGGCCCCTCAGCCGCTCGACATCACCATGCTCTCCGCCTGCGAGTGCAAGGCGGGCGGCAAGGCACACTGCGTCCCCTCGTCGAAGATCCCCAACGAGCTCGCGAGCGCGCTCGACAAGTGCGAAGCGGACACCGGGCGCTGCATCCCCGACACGATCATCACGAGCCAGAAGGCGCCCCCGAAGTGCACCACCGCGGGAAAGGCCGGCGTGTGCCTGAGCCTCTGCGTGCCGAATGTTGCAAAGTACACGAAGTACGTGACGCGCGGCGACGGCGACATGTGCCCGGAGGACGAGCGCTGCGTGCCGTGCTTGAGCCCACTCGACAACACGAGCACCGGCGTCTGCGACGTCACCGAGGTGAGCGTGGCGCAGTGCGAGAGCCCTGGAAAGAAGCCTGCGGGCACCGGCATCGGCACAGCGCCCGACGAGCCGCTGACCTGTCCCTTCTCGGGCACGCCCGCCGACTCGTCGAAGCTGCCGTCGTGCGGCGAGAACGGCGCCGGCCGATGCATCGACGCCGCGCTCATCCCCGCCGACATCGCGCTTCGCCTGAATCCGTGCGCGCAGGGCCTGTGCGTGCCGGAGGTTTACGTCCGTGAGAAGGGGCAGCACAAACCGACGGCCTGCTCGTCGTTCGCGGGCATCGAAGGGCGCTGCTTCAGCACGGTCTTCAAGGACGTGAGCGAGCAGAAGGAGTTCCTCCAGCAAGACAAGTGCGCCGCCGATGAGCGCTGCGTGCCTTGCTTCAACCCCGCCAACGGCAACGAGACGCCCGCGTGCAGGACCGTCTCGTGCGACGCCCCGACGGCCGCGCCGCCCAAGCTCGCTGACTGCTGCCGCAAAGGCGGGCAGATGCGCGGCAAGTGCATCCCGAAGACGGACGTGCCGACGAAGTACCAAGAGCGCGTGTCACGTCAGGGCTGCCCGTCGACGGACCTCTGCGTGCCTGGCGAGAACCTCGATCCCGACACGAAGGTGCAACGATGCGACGCCGACGGCAAGAAGCGCGTGTGCGTGAGCAACTGCATCGAGTTCGGCCTCATCGAAGGCATCTTCCTCGATCAAGAGACGTGCGATGACAACCACACGTGCGTTCCCTGCGTCAGCCCAAGCGGCGCTCCGACCGGCGCGCCAGGGTGCACCTGACACGAAGGTGCATGGGACGCTTCGAGCTCGGGTCTCGCTAACCTTCGGCGGGCTCGTCGACCGCGGGCTCCGTCACGGGAGGTGGCGGCGCAGGCGCTGGACCGCGCGCGTCGTAGACCGTCTCGTGCGTGCAGAGGACGCCGTTGTCGAGCGCGCGAGTCGCGAGCTCTTTTCCGAGCGTCTTCACCATCTCGTCGTAGAGGTGGTCGCTGCTCGTCGTCAGCGCGTGAAGGACGCGCTCTCGGTCGGTGGACGCCCGATCGATGCCCGCTCCCGCCGCGCGAAGCTCGGCGACACGTGTGATCGCGACGCGTGATGCGTCCGTCGTCATGTCGAGCAGCGCACCTCGGCAGAGGCTGATGCGAAGCTCGTCATCGGGCGGTTCTGGCGGCGGCGTAGGCGCCCGAACGGGCCCGTCGCGGTCGCCGTCGCTCTCGGGCTCGGCACTTCGCGCGTCGATCACGTCTTGGAGGTCCTTACGGTAGGCCTCGTTCGCCTCGCACGTTGACTTGATCGACGCCCAGGTCCGCGCATGTGTCCGCGCGTAGGCATCGTTCAGCGCGGTCAGCTCTGCAGGGGAGAGCCCGGCGACGGAGGCGCGCCGCTGCTTCTCCGATGTGCTCATCACGACGCTCGGCGCGATGCGCTGTCCGTTGATGATCCCGAAGCGGCCGATGCTCGACCAAGAGCTGCAAGGCGTTCGCAGCCGAAGCGTCTTCTCGTCTGCCATCCGCGCCCATGCCGCGTTTGGTGTCGAGAGCGAGGGATGGATGTCCGTGCGATCGCTCTTCGTGCCTTGTTTGGTCGCGAGGAGCTGTTCGATCTCGGATGCACGCGTGAGACGGCCGCGCACATCATGGAGCTGCCCGACGAGGTTCGCGTTCGCGCGCATCGCGTCGTCGTCGACGCACGCTCCTGCCGGACCTCCGCGATCGGGCTCAGCCATGCTGGGCTTCGCGTGGGCGTTGCCAAATCGGTTCGTCAGCGTGCTGCTCGCCCAGCCTGCGACGAACAGCAGCGCAAACCCGAGCGCTCTCCTTCTTCTGCTCACGATTCACCCATCGAAAACGCCAGCCCTCTTCCTTCCGTCCCAGAAAGAACGCTCGGCGTAGCGACCAACTGACAGCGCTCGACACGAATTCTTGGGCGAAGTTCCTCCAGAGGCCGAATGGATGTGATCTTTCTGGATCGTGCGGTCGCCGGCGCGTCACCGAGCCGCGACAGAAGGAGACTGTAAGCAAAGGGAGCCCGCGGCCACTTTGCGAGGGAACTGGCCTCGTTTCGGCGCAAAGCAGGCGCCGTCGCGGCGACGCGGGATGGCATTCGTACTGCAATGGTCTGCTCACGCGCGAACGCGAACGCGAACGCGAGTCTCGTTGACGGCGCTGCTTGGACCTTTGGAGGAGGACCCCATGTCGAACGATCTCGATGCCCTGAACGAAGCGATGCCGGCCGGCGGTGGTGACGGACGACTCGAGCGACGTCGCTTTCGCAAGAAGCAGCGCCTTGCGCGCAAGCGACGCGAGCGAGCGAACCGCTGGTCGGCGTCCCGCTTTACGCACGTGCGCTAGAGAAGCGTGTGCTGGCGATCACGACGACCACTTCGTCCCGCGTGACAGTGCGCGCGCGAGCGCTTCTACTTCGGATGCGCTTCGAAAAAGGACCACATCGTGTCGGCAAACGTCTTGGCGATCGCCGGAGCATGTGACCCCTTCTCCACCGTCCAGAGCTCCACCGCGCCGCGTGCGCAGCTGTCGTAGCGCTCGACGCGTGTCTCGTCGCCCGTGAGCGCCGCGGCGACGTCAACGCGCTTGCCGCTGTCGGCCAACGAGCCCGTACACCCATTCAGCGCGGCCCATCGCTGCGCGGTGTCGTGCGCAGACGGATAAGGCGTGCTCACGGATCCGAAGTCGAGCCTGCCGCCGCTGTAGAGAACGACGTCGTCGTCTTCGCCGTGGATCTCGACGACGCTCACGCCTTCCTTTGGCGTGCAGCGCTTCGCGTCCTCGAACGTCGCCCCGGACATGCTGACCACGCCCGCGAAGAGGTCCGACGCTTCGCAGGCGAGGCGATGTGCGAAGAAGCCGCCGCCGGAGAGCCCGAACGCGAAGATGCGCTTCGGATCGACGGCGTGCGTCTTCGCGATGTCGAGGACGATCGCGCGGATGTACCCGACGTCGTCGGGGTTCGTCTTGTCGAAATCGCAGCACGCGTCGGTGCCGTTCCAGAAGCGCTCACCGGACTTGTCCTTCTTGCCGTTCGGCGCGACGTAGAGAAAGTCGTGGGCGTCCGCGGCGCGCGTGAACGCAAAATACCTGTCGAGCCCTTCGCCGCTGTCGCCGCTTCCATAGCCGTGAAACGCAAACAGGATCGCCGACGGCTTCGCGTCGTCATGACCCTTCGGCACGTGCACCTTGTACGGCCGTCCTTCGAGTCGTGGATCGGGGACCGCTTCCTCGTTCGCGGCGGGCGTCTTTTCCGTCGCGCTCTGCGCGGGAGCACTGGGCGCTCCAGCCGCGGGAGGTTCCGGCGACGAAGACGAGCATCCCGCCAAGACCATCAAAGCGAGCGGACCAAGCGAAAGCTTCATAGGTCGCGCACCGACAGCAACGGTCGTGCCCATCACGACTCCTCGGATTTCCGCGTCATCGTCAGAGAACGCACGACGACTCGTAAGAAATCGAGCGCCGGGGGTGACGTTGGGCTCTGCCGAAGTCCGCGACGAATTCGGCAGAGGCCAAATCGCTCGCTCTGCCGAAGTCCGCGACGAATTCGGCAGAGGCCAAATCGCTCGCTCTGCCGAAGTCCGCGACGAATTCGGCAGAGGCCAAATCGCTCGCTCTGCCGAAGTCCGCGACGAATTCGGCAGAGGCCAAGGCGCTCGCTCTGCCGAAGTCCGCGACGAATTCGGCAGAGGCCAAATCGCTTGCTCTGCCGAAGTCCGCGACGAATTCGGCAGAGGCCAAATCGCTTGCTCTGCCGAAGTCCGCGGTGGTGAGGAGACCACCCGCGCGAAGTCGCTGTTCGCACCTCCGGGCGCCAATTCGGAGGGGATTCGCTGAGCTCTCCGCTCGGCGTGGTGCTTGCGTGATGGGGGGCCGCGCCGGCCGGGATGGAGAGGCTGACATGGCTCGATGGAGATCTTGGGTAGGGTGCTGCGCGCTCGCGGTGGTTGGTTGCACGGCGCCTGCGGGGCTCGATGACGCTTCGTCGGGGACGACCGACACGGGGGCACGCGGGGACGAGGACGGTAAGGCCAAGACGGGAGGTGTGGGCGGGGGAGGTGACGCGCGCGAACCGGCTGGGCCTGCGCCGGAGGCGGATCCCGATGCGGGGCCGACGGCGTTCGCGTGGGACAAGGGCAAGACGCCCGACGCGGCGTACGACGGTGCGGCGAGGGCGTTGCTCGCTGGCTGCGCGGACGCGAGCGCGAAGCTGCTTGCGCTCGAGGCGCCTGTCGCGTTCTTCGTGGAGCGTCGCGTCGGCGAGGATCCCGAGTTGGGCAAGAGCATCTCGATCGCGACGAGCCTCGCGTCGCTGATGCCTCAGCTTGGGTATTGCGCGCGCATCAAGAATGCTGCGCAGGAGAGCGCTCGCGCTGCGATCCTCACGTACGTCAAGAAGCTCTCGGCGGTGTACACCGGTGGGCTCAACACGAACGCGACGTCCGACGAGGACAACCCTGGCAATCCGATCAACGAGTTTCAAGTGTTGCCGGTGATCCTCGGTGGCGACATGATCCGCGCCAAGTTGAGCGCCGAGGACGGGAAGGTCGTCGACGACTTCGCCAAGGCGACGGAGAGCCGCGTCGCGACGTTCATGAACGCGCTGAGCGCGAAGGACGACCGGCGCCACAGCGCGTGGACGTCGATGGCGCTCGCGGTGCGCGCGTATGCGGCGCTCGCTGCTGACGATGACATGAAGGCGGGCGCGATCGCCGCCGAGATCGACAAGCACGTCGCTGACATGTTCGTGGCGCCCGCCACGTGGAAGACGCCGGGATGCCAGAACCTCGCGGCGATCGGCAGCTATGGGAGCAACGAGCTTCAACGTCGCGACTCACTTCGCGAGCATCTCTACCCACTCGGTATCCTCGTTCAGCTCGCGGCGCTTCGGCCTGGGTATCTCTCGGCGACCTCGCTCGCGACGTTGGACGCGGCGATCGGGATCACGAAGCCGTACGTGATGGGGATCGAGCAGCACGAAGAGTTCGTCTGCACGACGCTCACCTACGACCAGCAGCAGCGGGCCGCCGGGACGGTGGGCTATTCGGGCATGTGGGATCCGAGCTCCAGCAAGGAGAGCTTCCGGTTCGCACGCGTCGCGTTGCCGGACGTTCGCTCGTGGACGAACCGCTACGCCATCGCGACGTACAGCCCGTGGATCCAAGTGTTCGTCGCCGGCAAGGGCGACGTCACGTTGCCCGAGTAGCCTCTCGGTCGGGCCAGTCGGGCGGCAACGCGTTGCGCATCGCCTCGAGGAGGCCGACCGCGACGCCAGGGATGACGCCGAATTGAATCTCGGGATGATGCTTCAAGAAGTACTTCGCGAGCCATCCGAGAGACATCACGTCGAACTCCCCGGTCGACCGCAGGAGCGTGGCGGCGCCGTCGCCGGCGGGCTCGAGATCGAAGCGGAGCCGGATGCCATGCGGCTCGCCGGACACGTAGCGAAGCTCGACCCACCGCTCGGTCTCCGAGTGGACGTCGACGACGAAGTCGAAGCCCACCGAGAAGAGCGACAGCTTGAACTTGAGCGCGACGGTCGCGCGCGGGCGTGCGTCTTTGCGGTCGAGACGCACGCGATGAATCATCGGCACGCGACCTGGGTACGCGTCGACGTCGGAGACGATTCGCCACACCTCGGAGACGGGACGTTCGATGCGCGCGACGGCCGTCGCCGAGCGCGCGCATCCGTGGCGATCGATTTGAACCTTCAGGTCGACATCACGATGAGAGCTTGCGGTCGTCGAGTCCACACACGCTCTCTACGCGGTGCGGGGCGAAAGCGCCACCTGCGCGTTCTCCGCGGGCATCTAGGTTATGGGTGAGGTGGCCTGAGCCTCTTCGAAGAGCCGCCGAAGAAGAGGCGACCGTCACTAGAAGGCCTTCGGCGGGAGACCGCGGAGGTACGCCATGATGCCGTCCTTCTCGGGCTCGGTCAGGTTCCATTTGTGGTTTCCCTTGTTCACTTCGTATTTGTCGGAGGCGTACACCGCCGTTTGGATCGCCTGAAGGACGTCGCTGTCTTCGTAGTACGCGAGCCACGTCGGTGAGTGGTCCGCGCCGCCTGCGGCCTCGTGGCAGCCCGCGCACGGCTTGCGGTTGTCCTCGGTGCCGCCGGTCTTGTAGCGGGTCTTTCCGACCTCGTAGGAGGCGGTCGTGTACGCCTTCACTGTGACGTCTGCGGAGGCGGATTTCCCGTTGCCGGTCACGGTGACCTTCGTCGTGCCCGCCTTCGTCGCGGTGATCATCGCGAACGAGAGCTTGCGTGCGCCCTCTTCGGGCTTGTAGTCGGCCGGGGCGGCGATCGACGCGACGGTCACGATCGAAGGATCGGCAGCGGCCCACGTGAGCGTGCCTTCGAGGTCGGTCCACAGCGGGACCTTGAACACCTCGGCGCCGCCGGTGAAGCCCGTGTTCACTTTGTCGGGCATCACGAAGTCCTTCAGCTCGGGATCTTGCTCGCCCGGCTCGGGCGCAGGAGGCGCGGTGTTGCCCGAAGACGACGACGCGCTGGGCTTGTCGCCCTTGTCCCCCGCCGTGTCGCCCTTCTTTCCCGAGCTGCCGCCCGAGGAAGAAGACGATGACGACGCGCCATCGGTCGGCGCCGCAGGCGATGAGCACGCCGTGGTCGAGAGACCGACAGCGCCGAGACCGAGAACGAGAACGACGGCGACGACGTAAGAGTGCTTCGAGGACATGCTGGTTACTCCTTGCTTGCATGACGCTTCCGCCCGTCGTCACCCGCGCCCAGAGAGCGCGCGGTGTCGATGCGCTGATGCGTGCATGCTGCACGTGATTCTTCGATTCGATGGAGGCGCCGCCCCCATTCCCCCGCAATCCGCTACCGGTTGCTCATCGTGCAACTGAAGGGCCATGAAGGAAGGAGGAAGAGCAGCGGGTCTGCCGTGTGTGATCACGCTTCGTTCATCGGCAAATGTGGTCGTTCGCGCGTCGTCTTGCGCAACGACAGCGAGACCATGATCGCGGCTCGCGTGCCTCATCGATCCGACGCCGGTGGCCCATGACTCGGTCGATCATGTGGTTGGATGCAGGCGCGAATTCCGCGAAGGGGCGAGTTTTCAGGTCCGCGCAGACATCCGCGCGCCGAGCTGGTACCTACTCGCGCGGGTCTTCGTGGACTGGCTCGTTCCCCTCGCCGTGGTCGTGATCGTCGTGAGCGCGCTCGCCGCGCTCTACGTCTCTGCGCGTCGAGCCACGACGATCGCCGAGATCGTGGTGGTGCGTGGAAGGCTCGACGTCGTCCGCGGCGGCGTCGCGCCGCCGATCCTCGCCGATCTGCGCGACGTGGCCAAAGGGAAGGGGACGCGCTTGCCCAAGATTCAGGACGCACGCATTCGAATCACGCGGTCGGACGGTCGGGCCGAGGTGACGATCGTGAGCGGCGAGCTCAGCGCCGAGCAGTCGCAGTGCGTGCGCAACGTCGTCGGCAGCGTGCCGCTCGCGCGCCTCATCAACGCGCGACGCAAGACGTGAGGCTTCGAGGACCGAGGCCTCAGATCGACTTCAACGCGTCGAGGACGGCGCGCGCGTCGAGGACGTCTTCCCACGTCTTGCTCGCGCCGTGGACGGCGCCACCGCTCCGGTACCCGGCTCGGGCGATCCGTGCATCCGAGGGCACGTCACCGGCCTTGATGCCGTGGGCGATCTGCGCGGCCGACACAGGTCCGACCGGCGGCCGGCCGTGGAAGGCGACGAGCCACTCCGGGATCGTGATGGCGTCGTGGGGAGCGAGGAAGGGATTCAGCGTGCAGTGGCTCATGCGGCAGCCACACCATCGCCTTCGCGCTTCACTCTCGCAAGCGCGGCGAGCTATCCATTCCGTCTCTTTTGCGCTGGCTATCGAGCTCGTGAAGGCAGCGCGGAAAAATCTTCTCGGCGTTCAGAGCGGAGACTCTCCGGCGTTCAGAGATCGAGCATGCGGCGGATCTCGGCGATGGGCTTGCCCGCGTAGAGCGCCTTCGCGTGGTCGATCGTCGCGAAGGAGCGCGTCTTCATGCGATCGATGTAGAGCGTGCCGTCGAGGTGATCGAGCTCGTGCTGGAGGATGCGCGCCGGCCAGCCTCGAACGCGCCACGTCTGCGGCTCGCCGTTGCCATCGAGACCGCTGACCTCCACCTCGAGGCTTCGCTCGACGAGCCCGACGTAGCCCTTCACGCTCAAGCATCCTTCGAAGAACATCACGCGCTCTTCGCCGACCGGCTTCAGCACCGGATTGAAGAAGACCCGCGTGGGGAACGGCGCCCGTTCGCGCTCGCGTCGCTCGTCGGCGGTGAGGCTCTTGATCAGCTCCTCTCTGTCCTCGAGGACGATGACGCGCAGCGGAACGCCGATCTGCGGCGCCGCCAGGCCGACGCCCGGAGCAGCGCGCATCGTGGAGATCATGGTCTTCACGAGATCCTGCATCTCGGCGGACTTGATCTGCTCGGGGGAGACCTCCTTCGAGCGCGCGCGTAGACCCTGCGCGCCCGTCTGGACGATCGCAGGGGGTTGGGGGAGAGGAGGCTTCGTCGAACCCATGGGCGCCGACGATGCCACGGGACACGCCGGAGCGGGAGCGCAACTCGAGCCCAACGCGCCGGCGGCGAGCGCGACGAGGAGCGCGACGAGGACGAGCCCACGTGAAGCGAGAAGGGGCGGAGGCTGAGCCATCCGCCCCATTTACTCGGTTCTCGAGCGTTTTGGGGTGGTGACTCAGCGCGTCGGGTTGTGCGCGAGCTTCGTCGCGAGATCGTCGAGCGCCTTCTGCAGATCGGGCGACGCCGACTTCCTTGCGTCGGCGATGAGCGCGGGCGTGTGCGAGTCGTCCACGACGAGGAGCGCCTTCGCCGCGGCGTCGCGGGCCTCGCCGGTTTGGTGCACGAATCCGTCGACCAGGGCGCGCGCCGCGGCTTCACGAATGCGCGCCTCGTCCGTCTTGTCGGCGGCGGTCTGCCATGCCCACGCGTTGCCGGCGCGGCTCAGCGAACGAGCGATGACGCGGCCGGTGGCCTCGTCCGTGTTGGATCGCAGGCGCGAGGCGAGCGCCTCGGTGATCTTCATGCGGCGGCACTCGCCCATGCCGGCGAGGATGGCGCGCGTGCGCTCACCGCTCGACGCGTCGAGCGCGGTGAGGATGCGCGTGGCTGCCTCGTCGCTGTTCAACCGTGCGACGGCCTCGGCGGCAGAGCGCGTGGTGTCGGCGTCTTCGGACTTGTCGTCGAGGATCGCGGTGAGGACCGGAAGCGCCTTCGCGTCGCGGAGGAGGCCCACCGCCTCGATGAGATCGCGGCGAACCGACGGGAGCGCGTCGGCCGGGACGCCCTTCGGCGCCTCGATCGCGAGCATCTCGAGCATCGGCATGAGCGCGCTCGGGCCGAGCTTGGCGAGGTACTGCGCGGTGGCGGCCTTGCGACCACGTGCCTTCGCGTCGGCCTCGGGTGCGTTCGTCACGAGCGTGTTCACGTTGACGAACGGCTTGCTGTCGATCGCACGTGCTTGCGCGACGTCACGCTTGAGGGTGACGAGCGACTGCGCGGGCATGCGCTGGGCGACGGTGAATGCCGTGGCGCCTGCTGCCGACGCGTCTGTTTCGGTCGCCATGGTGAACGAGAGGGGGACTGCAGAGAGCGCGAGGATCGCGAAGAAACGCTTCATGGTGGTCTTGATCGAGAGGTTGGCGTTCATGGGATTCGCTTTCATCGACCGCTCTCCCACCACTTGATTTCAGGGATCTTGCGCGTCGTGTTCGACCCGCAGTGAACCTCACCCACGCCAAGGTGGTACTCGTCCCAGTCCTCGATCCAATCGACGGTCACGCCGACCTTCTTGAGCGAGTCTTCGAGCGAGGCCTTGAAGATGTCTTTGCCGTTGATGACGGGGCCGTGCGGATCGGGCGACCCGAAGTGCGTGTCGCTGACGTAGATGCCGTTGACGGTGCCGGGGAGATACGCGGCGGACTGGCCGCTGATCGTCGTGTGGAGGAACGGCACCTTGATGATCTCGTCATCGCTGAGGCCGACTTCCTTCTTCACCTTGTCGAGTTGAGCATCGATTTCGGCGGCCGCCTCGGCGCTCGCTTGCATGACCTGGTCGTCGGCGAGGACGTCCTTGATCGAGATCGCCGCGTTCGACTCTTTGCCGGTGTCGAAGTCCACCCACGACTTGCCGACGAACATCTGCGTATCGCCTTTGCCTGCCGCGACCTGATCTTCGAGCATCTTCTTCGCCATGCGCGCGTCGTTGACGAGGAGCATCCAGCCTCGCGCCGTGGGCGCCTTCACGAAGGACATCGTCTCGTCGACGTGTCCGACGAGGAGCCAGGACGTGTCGATGTCGACCATGGGCTGCTGGCCCTGCGACTCGATCATCTTGTCGAAGCTCGTGTCCGGGAAGAACGACTTGGTGCGACCGCGAAGGACGCGACCGAACGGGTACGACTCACCGTTGTTCTCGTGCGGCGGGATCGTCTCGAAGTTGCCGAAGGAGTTCAGCGAGTCCATGCGGCCCGAGTGCTTGATGTCGTACTGCTGAATGCCGGCGACGTCTTTGCCGCGGAGCTTGAATACGAACTGACCCGCCGGACGGAGCGGCGCCTTCGGTTGCGAAGGCTCGAAGACGTTGGCGGAGCGGTAGTTCACGCGCATGACGTGCTGCTCGCCCTTGGCGCCGGGCATCGTCATGAAGCCTGTCTCGAAGAAGTCCTGTGCCCACGGATCGTCGACGTCGATCTCGTTCGGCTTCTCGATCCCTGCGGCCGAGCATGACGACGCGAGGTCGGTCCTCATCGCCTTGTTGCCGGGGCGGTTTGTGTTCGAGACCCACACCTTCTCGGCAGGGAGGAGGTGATGCGGCGTGAGCACCGGCGCGACGCGCATGTGAACGGTGTCCGTCGAGCTCCCCTTCGAAGGCGACGTGACGGTGAACGTGATGTCGACGTAGCCGTCCCACACGGTCGTGTCGCGCACGATGTCCTTCGCCTCGATGCCGAATTCGAGCCCCGCCTTGATGTCTTCGGCGGTGAACACTTCGTCGCCAGCGAGCGCGGTGAAGTCGACCGCCTCGGGGCCCGTCTTGCGGAACAGGCGAACTTGCTCCTTCGCGCTCTCCGTCGCGATCGCGATCGTCGCGGTGGCATCGTCGGGCGTCTTCGGCCATGGCTTCGTCTTCAAACGAGCGACGTCGAGCGCGTCATCTTCTCCGTTGATGACGTCGTCGGCGGCGTCGTTGCACTTGACGATCGTGACGTCGTCGCCGGTCGCCTTGCAGCGAAGGTTGTCGTCGTCGATGTTGGCGAGGAAGATCGCGCCCGTCGTCTTGTTCCAGTCGGTCTTGTTCTTGTCCGAGTCGTCGTCGAAGCGGACTTCGCCGTCACGGTTCGAGTCCGCGCGGAGATCCGCGAGCACATCCGGCTGCGGCTCATTTCCGCCGGGCCCGCCGCTCGAGCTCGAGGTCGAGGAGCTGTCACTGCTCCCGCACGCGATGAGCCACGAGCACGCAGGGAGGAGAAGAAGGAGAGGAGACCGCATGCGCCATGAGCGAGCCCGCGAGCGAGGGGGATCCGTTTGCGCGGAGCGCAAATCGGCGTGTGCGCGGGGTTTGGGGCGGAGTCCCATGTTGGAGAGCATGCGTGGCCTTTAGCAACTTTCAGGCCGCCGAAACGGCCGATAGATCACGGTAAAAGTGACTGGTTCGTCGTTTTCGCGTGATGGCCGTCAACTCGTGAACGTGCCACCCGTAACGCGTCGAGAGAGTCGTGCGGTCTCTCGACATCAGCGAACGCTCCCCGCAGCGTTCACCCTGATGGGGAGAGGACCCTCACGCAAGCTCGTGTCCCCTCCCAAAATCTGAATCCCACCGAGCGCGGTCATCGGTAGCACATCGCCGATCCTGAACAAGCCGGTGCCGACGAAGAACGGTGTCGCGAAACCCCGATGACGCAGTGCGCGACGCGCGCGGAGCCGCTCGGTTCACATCTGAACGCCTATTTCGACGGTACGGCGCTCGATCGCGGGCCTGTACTCGCGACCTCCCAACGACTCTTGAACGCACGAAGCACAGCGAGCGTTTGGTAGATGACGCCCTCTTGATAGCGGTAGCCCATCTCCTGTCCCATCGGCACGAGCATGCTGAGTGACTGCCGGCGCGAGCGGCCTCCGAGCTGCTCGAAGCGGCGAATGAGGTCGTCGATCGTCTCGCCCGTCTTCGGCTCGGACAGCTTGCCGGTGATCTTCGTGCGCTGAATGTCGCCGAGCGTCGTGTTGTTGCCGAAGAGCCTCGAGAGCTCCGCTTCGAGCTTCACGCGTGCGTCGTCGATGCGCCACAGCCGGAAGCGATGTGCGGCGCCCATCGCGTTGAAGAGCACGCTGATACCCATGATGATGTACGCCCAATTGGCCGGCGGCATCACGTCGACGAGCCAGGGCACGAGCTCGTCGGCGAGCTCAGGACCGCCTCGTTCGAAGTAGCTCTTCGACGCGCTCGCGATCTCGAGCCCCGTCGCGTTCGGCGTCTCCTTGTTGTGGCGAATGAAATCCGGAAAGCGGTCGCTGAGGACGTTCAGCAAATCGATCGTGGCGGAGCGTCCGGCACATCCGTTCGTGACGACGAGCGTGTCGATCCGCAGCACGCGCTTGTCTTCGCTCGGGAGCATCTTCAGCGCGTCGTATTGACCCGCGCCGATGCGACCTGTGCGAAGCCTCGGGATGCGGCGGGCGATGACGTCGAGGTTACCGAGCCCGGCGATCTGGAGATGGTGCTCGCGCACCGCCGCGATGAGCGTGGGCGCGTCTTCGTCGATCACGAGGAGCGCGACGTCGATCTCTCCACGCGCTGCCATCGCGATTTGATCCGCGAGGGACTGCGTCGACAGCTTGACGTCGAGCCCCTTCAGATCGTCGAGGCCGAAGATCTGGCGGCCGAGCCTCGCCGAGCCGCTCCCTTCGGGGCCGATCCCGATCTTCGCGCCCGTGAGCGACGCGAGCGTCGTGCGCTTGTCGGCGTCACGGCCCAAGAAGAAGACGCTCTCCGACCGAGGCAGGCGGCCGAGCAGCTCGAGCCCATGTTGCTTCTTGTTCTTGGCGCTCTTCGCGCCCGCCGCGTTCGCGCTCGGAGTCGTCGCGCCGGCGAAGTCCATCCCGTCCTGCACGAGCCCGAAGGCCACGTCGCACGACCCGCTCCCGAGCGCAGCCGAAGCGGCGACGAGCCGCGTGACGTTCTCACCCGAGCCTGCGCTCTCGACGTTGCGAAGCTTTCCATTCTTCGCGCTAGCGCGCTCGACGAGGCTCTCGACGACGGCGTGGTAGTTACCGTCCTTCGATCCACTCAGCATGCCGGCGTCGAGGCGACGCATGTCGCGGTCGAAGTCGATGCGCGACACGATGAAGGCAAGGAGCGCGAGGACGCCGAGGACGACGCCGGCCTTCTTCGCGAAGCCGTACTTCCCGCGAAAAATGGCCGCGGGCTCCTCGGGTGGTGCAGCGAGCGGGCGATCGAGCTCAGAGGGTGTGGTCACGGGTTCCAACGAGAGGCGGTTTTGACTTTGGCCCGATGCTACCTGCTTGTGGCACAATCGGCGCGTGCTCCGTGTGGTCTCCTGGAACGTGCTCGCCGACGCGTACGTGCGCCGTGAGTACTACCCCCATACGAACCCGAGTGTGCTCGATCGCGCGGGCCGCCGTCGTGCGGTCGCCGACCGACTCGTCAGCTACGCGAAGGCCGACATCCTCTGCCTGCAAGAGGTCGACAGCGCCCTCTTCGCCCTCGCGGAAGAGAAGCTTACGGACTCGAAGGGACGCCTGTTTCGCAAGCGCGGAAAAGGCGAGGGCTGCGCGATCTTCTTGCGCCAAGCGCTCACGAGCGAGCCCGAGTGGAAGGAGCTCGTCTTCAGCGACAAATCAGGTCACGTCGCCCTCGGCGTCACGTTCGCGGGCGTGACTGTCGTGTCGACGCACCTCAAATGGGAGCCGCCCAACACCGATCGCGACGCCCACCGCGGTCGTGGTCAGCTCGCCGAGATCCTCGACACGTGGCGCGTGGGCCCACGCATCGTCTGCGGTGACTTCAACGACGAGCCGAACGGCGACGTCCTCGCGCTCGGCCTCGAACGCGGCTTTGCCGACGCTTACGCGTCGATGCCGAACGCGTTCACCTGCAACGCGAACGGAATGAAGAAACGGATCGACTTCATCCTTCACTCGAGCGACTACGCCGCCACGCCGGTGGCGCCGACCAAGGTCGTCGAAGACGACACACCGCTCCCTGGTGAAGACGAGCCCTCGGATCACGTCGCGATCGAAGCGCAGCTCGAGCCGCGCTGATCGATCACGAGTCGTTCGTGAGCTGCACGTTGACAGCGAGGATCGGCTCGGGGTCGCGTGAGACCTTCGAGATGCTGCCGTTGATGACGAAGTGAGGCGTGACCTTCTGCTTGCCTTCGCCGATCGGCGGGAGGTTGCCGCGGAGCTGCGCGAGCGTGCCCGCCTTGCTCAGTTGCGTGTTGAGCCGTGTGGCGCCCCAGCCGCAGTCGCTCGAGACGAACGACAGCATGTCGGTGCCATCCGCCGGGTCGTCCTTCTTCGGATGCGGCGACTCGCGCCCACCATCAGCGCCCTTCGCTACGAGGACGATGTCGCCGCCTTCGCGGAAGCCCCACACCGTGACTCCGTGTGCGGACGTCACCGGCGCGAGCTCGACGGTCGTGCGGCTTCGGAGCCAGGCGGCCTTCTCGCTCGGCACGACTTGAATGCGCGTGCGTTCGAGCTGGGCCTTGCCGTCGGTCTCGGTGAAGCGCCACAGCTCGTCGTTGAACGGAGAGGACATCGACGCGCTCGAGAGGCGGAGGCCGTACTCCCTGTCGACGAAGCAGTAGCCCTTCGTCGTGGCGGCGTTGACCTCGACATGCGTCCCGATCGATCCGTAGTTCTTGACGTCCTTCACCGCGATGCCTGGGATGGGAGGAGCCTTCGCCAGATCGAGCGGCGCGTCGGCGTCCTTCTTCTCCGGCATCAGCGGAAGCGAGGAGAGCGGCTTCTTGTCGGCCGCGTGCGCGGCGTTTGGCATCAGGAGGCACGACGAGAGCAGCGTCATCGCCCCTGCGGCGCGAACGAAGGTTTGGAAGGTGCTCGTCATCATCACAGCGACTCCAGGTAGCTCTCGAGGTCGCTCAGCTCGCCTGGCGACAGGTGTTTGGTGCGTCCCATCTTTCCATCTGACTTCACGAGCAGCGTCTTGAGGTCAGGGTAGCGGCCATCGTGGAAGTACGGAGCCGAGCCACCGACGAGCTTCAGCGACGGCGTGTCGAACTTCGCTTGGACGTCGGTCGCATTGCGGCTCTTCACGTCGTGCTGCGAGCCATCGGGGAGGTCGCCGTTCACGCCGTGGCAGGTCGCGCATGCCGTCTCGGCGGAGCGAAACACGACGGCGCCGCGATCGATCGCGTCTTGCGGCGGGCGCGCCGGCTTTCCCGGCGGCGGCCTCATCGCCTCGAGGTACGCCATCAGCGCCGCCTTGTCTTCGCCTTCGAGGCCCTTGCCGCCGAGGCGCTTCACCGTTTGCACGAGATGCTTGTCGACGTCGGGAGCGTCGCCGTTCCAGCCGAACGGCGCGGCGCCTTGGAGGCGACCCGCGAGGATCGGCGTCTGGCGCTGGCCCTTCGGTGAGGACCATACGAGCGTGTCGTCGCGACCGTCAGGGTGGCAGCTCGCACATGCGCGGCCGTCGCCCGAGATGCGATCATCGGTGGTGGAGTGGAACAAGATGCGGCCGCGCTCGACCTTCGGGTCTTCCTTCGAGCGCATGAGCGTGATGCTCGACAGCGCGAACGCGCGCGGCTTGGCGTCGCCTTCGGTGCCGATCGCGATCTTGGTGAGCGAGTGCGCAAACTGCGACCACACGAGCGCGCGATCGTTCGCTTCGTCGATCGCGATCGCGGTCGGGCCAGCGGGCACCGACCATTTCTTCAGGCGAATGTCGTGCGGGTTGACGACGTCGGGATCGAGCAGCTCGACGGTGTTGTCGCCGAGGCACGTCACGAAGAGGCCGGCTTTCCCCATCGCTGCGGCGCGAGGGAGCGCGCAGCGCGGAGCGTTTCCTTCGACGCCGACGCGGAGCTGCTTCGACTCGGGGATGAGCTTGCCGTTGTCTTCGTCGATGACCGGGACGTGGAAGACCTCGGCCTCGCGACCGGAGCCGCCGCCGTATCCGCTCGACGGCTCGGGCTCGCCGGGGAACACGAGGACGTGAGGCGCGAGCACGCGACCGGTCTCGGTCTTCGCGAGCGCGAAGCCTTGGCACGCCATGCGATCTTGCGTGCTGATCATCATGCCGCGGCCCGTGACCTCTTCGCTTCCGCCGAGCGTGATCTTGCTGACAGGACCCGGCGGCACGGCGGGCTTCTTCGCGCCGTTCTTGGCGTTCTTGCCGCCGGCCTTCGCCTCTTCGGCCGCGGGGGCGGGGACGTCGACGAGCGCGACCATGTCGAGCGTCTGGCCGACGGCGTGGGAGACGAACGCGCGCTTGTCGTCGGACGAGATGACGACGCTGCGTGGCTCACGGCTCACGCGATGCTCGGCCTTCTTCGTGAAGGTCTTCGTGTCGATCACGGTGACGGTGCGCCCCCAGCCGCTCGTCGCCACCAGCGTCGCGTCATCGGACGAGAGCGCGAGGCCGATCGGCTCGGCGGCGACGTCCACGCGTGCGTCGATCGCGAGCGGTGACTTCGTCGTGCCCCCGCCCTTCAGGATCACGATCTGGCCTGCGTCACGCACGGCCGCGATGAGGCGTCCATCGGGGAGCATGGCCAGGGCCGAAGGCGCGCCGCCGGGGTTGAACGACGACAGCTCACGCTCGTCGTCGACATCGATCACACGGACGAGCGACTCGTCTTCGTCTGCGACGTAGGCGACGCGGCGGCCGTCGAGATCGGCGAGGAGGACGCCGCTCCCTTGGCGAGCGCTCACCGCCGTCGATCCGGCGCTAGCACCGAGACGCTTGACGACGGGTGCAGGTACCTGAGGGCTCGCATTGCTGGCGGCGGCGGAGGCGCTGCTGCCTGGCTTCGAGCCTACGTTGGTGTTCGGTCGCGTGCAGGATGCAGTGAGCGCGGCGAGCGCGACGACGCCGAGGACGAGACGGGGACGAGGACAACGCGGAGCAAACATCGACACGAGAACGCTCGAGGTCCTCGCGTCGATTCCATCCAGCGCGCTGTGTTTATTTGGCGCGTCGCTCGAGCGCGCGGCGTCACGAAAGCCCTATTTTCAAGGCACGAACGAAGGGTCGTGTCCCAGCGGCATCACTTCGTGGCCAGGTAGCCACGCGCGCCGCGGTAGGCCTTCTGCCAGTACGGCTTCACGTCGCCGTCGACGAAGTCGCTGTTCACCTGCGCGTCGAACCACGCGAGCGCTTCGGTCTTCGAGAGGTCGCCGTTCCAGGCGAAGTCGAACTCCATCCCGCGGAGCACGGCGTCGACCATGTAGCGAACCACCTCGGGGCGCGTCTCGTTGCCGATCGCGGCCGTGAGCATCGCCTGAACCTCGGCGCTGTCGAGCGAGAAGATGTTCTGGGCGACCTGGAGGCCGATGTAGCGGAGGGGAAGCGCGGGACCCTTCGCGCTGACGGCCCAGTCGTCCACGGTGATGAGCCACTGGAGCTGCTCGGGCGCGAGCTTCACGTCCTGGGCGAGCATGCGGACCATGTCGGGGTTGGCGTCCATCATCGTGGCGATGACGTTCGCGGGGATCCCCGTCTTCGGGAGGCAGGCGGTGAGGTCGGCGCGCTCTTGCTCTTCGATCGCACGACCCTGGAGCCAATCGGCGATGAACGAGAGGCTCATCGCGGCGACAGCGAGGATCGGACCGACCGGGCCGGTGCTCACGAGGCAGAGGACGCCTGCGGCGATCGCGACGACATCGCTCGCCACGCGGACCTTCTGGTCGAGGCTGTCGTTCCACTTGCCGAGGTGCTCGGCGAGCGTGAAGACGCTGACGATGATGCCGATGCCCGTCGCGATCCGTCCCGATGCGGCGATCACCTTCTCCGCGAGGGGCGTCTCCTCGACGCCGAGGATGACGCGGCGGAAGAGCGACGCGGCCGACGCCACGCCCGTGATCGCCGTCGGGCCGCCGTCGACGAAGCTCTGGATCGCCGCGTCGACATCGCCTCGAGCGAGGTTCGCGCCGAGATCCCAGATCGCGATGATGCCGGCGATGGTGCGGAGGCCTTCGCCTGCCGAGGTGCCCGAGATGCGGATCGTGTCGGCGGTGACGTCCGATCCCGTGAGATCGTTGTACTGCTCGATCCAGTCTGCCGCGACCGAGCACTGCTCACCGCCGAGCTTGAGGATCTCGGCGACCGCGCGCTTCGCCTCACGGGTCGAGCCCGAGCGCAGGAGGTTCTCGAGGAACGTCCCCGGGAGGGCCGGCAGGAGGATCTTGTTGACGATGTCCTCGTTCGACGCGCGGATCCGGGCGAGCCGAGCGTCTTTCGTGAGGAGACGAAGCGAGAACTTGAGCGCGCCGGTCGCGTACGGCGTCTTCGCGAGCATCACGTAGTCGTCGAAGACGTCTTGCGGTCCGTAGACGAGCCGCGCGACGGCGCCGCGTCCTGCCGGCGCGCGCTCGGTGATCCCTGCCATCACCTTCGCGAGCTCCGCGTCGCTCGAGAGGATGCGCGTGAGCTCGCCGTCGAGCGCGATCGCGCGCGCGTGGTAGTCGGCCGACGTCGCCGCGACATCGGGGAGCGCCTGGAACGCCTTGACGAACTGGCGGTGCTGCTCGGCGGTCATCATCGGACCGACGCGCGCGATGAGCCGGCCGAGGCGCTGGTCGGTCGCCTCCTTCTTCTGCACCGCCTGCTCGAGCGCCGTGGCCGCGTCCTTCGCCGCCGACGTGGTCGCCGCGTGCGTCGAGCGCTTCTCTTCTTCGAGCGTGTCGGCCGAGCATCCGATCGCGAAGACCGCCAGGAGCACCGCGACGAGGGCCGGCAGGAGCCGTCCGCTCATCGTCCTCGGGGTCTCGGTGGTCTTGGTGGTGTCGGCTGCGGCTCCCATCGTGTTGTCCTCCGAACAACATCACTGCGTGATGTGTGCCGATGTCCGCAGGCCTGAAAAATAGGAGGATTCCGATCCCAAGGATCGAAATCGATCCCTTCGTCGGTCGTCGTGGCCACCCTGAAACGAGCGCCGACGAACGCGCGCGATGCGCCGTCAGCGCGGCTGGATCATCGCCGACCACCCCGCCGCGGGAGCACGGGGGTCTCGTCGCTGTCGGACGGCTCGTCCTTCGCCTCGGGCAAGCTCGCGTTCTCGCCGGTGCGCGCTCGCTCTTCGATTTGATCGAGGCGCACGCGTGAAGTGAGCCCGAGCTCGTCGTAGGCGTCGAGCCACGCCTCGAGCGCCAGCGATCCGGTGCGCGGTCGATCGCGCGGGTTCTTCTCGAGGCAGCGCGCGAAGAAGCGCTCGATCGGCTCGGGCCACTTCTCGCCGGTGCGCTCGGAGAGGCGCGGCGCGCTGTAGGTCGTCTTCAGCGCGAGCTCGTTCATCGGCTTGTCGGTGTCGAACGGAAGCGACCCCGTGAACATACGGAAGGCGACCGTCGCCGCGGCGTACACGTCGCAGCGCTCATCCGCCTTGGCCGATCCGCCGAGCTGCTCCGGCGCCATGTAACGAGGTGACCCGACGGTCGCGACGCTCGAGGTGAGGTTGTCGCCGGCGTCGATGAATTTGCCGACGCCAAAGTCGATGAGCACCGCGCGATGACCCGAGGGCTCCTCGGCGTCTTCGGCGAGGAAGATGTTCGGCGGCTTGAGATCGCGGTGGACGATGCCGACGGCATGCGCCGCGGCCAGACCACGAAGGATGTGCTCGGTGTACGTGCGAGCCTCTTCGAAGGGCAGGGGACGGCGCCGGGGCAAAGCCTTGTCGAGCGGTGTCCCGATCAAGCGCTCGACGACGAGGAACTGCGTCTGCGTCTCCTCGTCGATCTCGGCCGAGAGGAGGCGACACACGAACGGGCTTCGCACGCGCGCGAGGATCTCGCCTTCACGGACGAAGCGAGCATCCATCTCCGATCCGCGGTGGAGCGAGCGCAGCATCTTGACGGCGACCATGCGCCGTCGCTCGTGATCGGCGGCCTCCCAGACCATTCCGATGCCGCCTTCTCCGATGCGCTCACGAAGCTCGTAGCGGCCATTCAGCAGGACGCCAGGCGCGAGATCGATCGGCATGGGCCCATCATAACAAACGGAGGGAAAACCGAGCCGCGATGGTTATATTGGCCCCAACCACCGTGGCATCGCGCACCGACTCGACACTCGCAGCCGATCGACGCATCGACGTCCAGGGCGGACGACTTCGTATCGAAGGACATCCCGAACTGGCGATCGGCACCGATCCCATCATCATCGGGCGCGACCCTGCGTGCACGTTCGTCATCGCCGACCGCCACGTCAGCGCCGTGCATTGCGAGCTCGTCGCCACCTCACGTGGCGTCCATCTCCGTGACCTCGGCAGTCGAAATGGGACGTGGGCAGGCGGCGTGCGCGTCGTCGAGGCCTACCTCGTCGAGCCGACCACGATCTCGTTCGGCGAGGTCAACGCCACGTTCGACGTCGATGAGCCCGAGACCGTCGAGCTCGGCAAGGCCGACCGCTTCGGCCTCCTCTACGGCAAGAACGCCGCGATGCGCCTGCTCTACACGAAGCTCGAGGCGCTCGCGCCGACCGATCTCACGGTGCTCATCGACGGCGAGACAGGCTCGGGCAAGGAGCTCGTCGCGCAGTCGATCCATCAGGCGAGCAAGCGCAAGAAGAAGCCGTTCGCCGTCATCGACTGCGGAGCGCTGACGCCCTCGCTCGCCGAGGCGATCCTCTTCGGCCACGAGCGAGGCGCGTTCACCGGCGCGATCACGGCGAAGCCTTCGCCGTTCGTCCACGCGAACGGCGGCACCGTCTTCCTGGACGAGCTCGGTGAGCTCCCGCTCGAGCTCCAGCCGAAGCTGCTCCGAGCGCTCGCGGAGCGTCGCGTGCAGCCCGTCGGCAGCAACACCTACGTGCCGTTCGATGTCCGCGTGGTCGCCGCGACGCGTCGCGATCTCGTCGCCGCGGTCAACGACGGCGGCTTCCGGAGCGACCTCTACTTCCGCATCGCGCAGTCGCGTGTCACGCTCCCGCCGCTGCGCGACCGCACCGACGACATCCCAGGTCTCGTCAAAGAGCTGCTCGCCTCGATGAACGCCCCCAAAAACGCGATCAGCCGCGTGCCACGTGAGTCGATGGCGCGCCTGCTCCGGCACGACTGGCCAGGCAATGTCCGCGAGCTGCGCAACGCCGTCCAGACCGCGCTCGCGTTCGCGGGCGACGACGGGCCGATCGAGATCGCCGAGCACATCGTCGCGGTGTTCGGCAACGGCGCCTCCTCGGGGGAGTCTGCCGCCACGAGCTACCACGACGCCAAGCGCGAGGCGCTCGACCGCTTCGAGCGCGGCTTCTTCTCGATGCTCATCGCCGAGACCGGCGGAAGCGTCGCGGAGATCGCGCGCCGCTCCGGCCTGCAACGAGCGCACGTTCGCCGCTATTTGAAGGCGCACAACTTGCTCCTCCCGCGCTCGGAGCGACGCAAGCCGGCGTCCTGATGGGATCGATCTTGCGCAAGGTCACGCGCCTGTCCTGGTAAGCCGCGCGCGCCGCGAGCGCATCGCAAACGATCCGT
>JBGAFW010000007.1:0-207740 GCA_044227045.1 Labilithrix sp. | reverse complement strand
GCTGGCCGTTGCGACGAAGGACGTCGGTGGATTTCGAATCGTCGGAGCGGGGGTCTCCACCTGCGCGCCGACCGAACCACCGCGCTAGTCGTTCGTTCGTTCGCCGAGCACAAACGAAGGACTGTGCACCCTATCGTGCACGAAAAGAGCTCCCATGCCTCGAACGCATTCGACGTTTTCCAACCTGCACGTGCCTTCGCGTCTCGCGCGATGCGGAGCGTGGCTCGCGTTGACGGCGATGATCGGATGCGGGCGCTTCCTCGTCTCGGGAGCGGGCTCCGACGTCGAGACATCGAAGGATGGCACCGAGCCGTCGTCCGCCGCGCAGACGTATGGCGTCGATGGTGGAGCGATGAACGATCCTCATACCCCCAATGGCGGGCCTGGCGCTCGTCGCTGCACGCCGTCGTCTCCGTTCGTCGAGACGACGAACCTCGATCTCGACAACAGTCGTGCCTCTGCCTTCACGATGGAGAGCTTGCTCAGCTTTCGCCTCTCTCGTGTCGGCGCCGGGTCGGCGTCGTTCTTCGGCGCAGGAAAGGACCGCCGCCTCACGACGGCAACGCTCGTTGGGTCGACGATCGAGATCACCCTCGGGGGCGTCGACGCGCTCGATGACTCGGACGACCCCGAATCCCAAGGCGCCATCAGCCAAGACGGTCTCCACCTCGTGTTCGAGCGGTCGTCGTCCGACCTCGATCGATCGCTCTGGGTCTCGGCGCGAGCGAGCCTTGGCGCGCCGTGGAGCCCACCGCAGCGTCTGTCGATGACGAAGACCATCGGGACCACGACGACGGGCGGCTCGTCGTCGGCGTCGATCACGAAGTACGTCGAAGGCATCGAGGCGTACCTCGTCGGCACCACGCTCTACTTCGCGGCCAACGCCGACACCGTGCCCGCCCAGCTCGACATCTTCGCCGGGTCGATCGACTTCGACGCCGCTCGCGTGGAGAACGTGCAGAAGGTCGCTGGCGTCGCCACCTCGACCGACGAGAGCGCACCGGTGCTTTCCGACGACGAGCTCGAGATCTTCTACGCGAGCGGGACCAGCAGCGCGACCGATCGAGTCTTTCACGCGTCACGCGCCTCGACGGCGGAGCCGTTCTCGTCGGCCGGCATCGTCACCGGACCCGTCAACGCCGCGAGCGCGAGCGGCGACGGCGACTACCCCACCTGGATCTCGCCGGATGGTTGCGAGCTCTATGCGATCGGGCGGCGCGACGGCTCCTTCGCGATGCGGCGCTTTCGGCGACAACCGCTCTGAGGGCGCATCTCTGGAGGGATCGTTCTTGCGTGGAGCGATCGCGTGTACGCTCGTCGTCGCACATGCCGCCCCGTCAAACGCGCTTTGCGTTCGTCATGATGCTCGTCCTCGGGCTCGCCGTCGCAGGCGTCGGCTGCCCGTGCACGCGCAGCGCCGTCAACGCGAGCCCAGAGCTTCGCTGGTGGCTCTTCTCGAACTTCGGCGCCTCGCACATCTGCCCCGAGATGCTGAAGCGTGGAGTCCCGCTGAAGCTACCGTCGATGGGCGCCGCGAGCGTCGGACGATTCTTCCCTGCGCAGTGTCAGGTGCAAGTCGACGACGGGCGAAAGGCGATCGTCACGAGCGTGTCGGGCACGGGCTACGTGATGCTGCCGTTCACGCGACGCGTGGGCTTCTACATCAGCATGAGCGTCGAGTACCTCCCCGACTTCCGGCTCGAGGAAGACGCGACGTACGTCTGGGGCAGGTTCAACCGCTTCGTCACGCAGCCCGACATGCGCATCATGGGCGTCGAGAATCCGGTGGTGAACCTCGCGACGCAGACGCCCGTCGGCAACGTCGCCTCCGTCATCGGCAACGGCGTCGCGGCCGGCGAGATCGGCAAAGGCTTCACCGTCGTTCGCCAAGAAGACGGCGACGACTTCGCGATCGGACATCTCGAGCCGCCCGAGAAGCCAAAGCGGCAGTTCAAAGCGGGCGAAGGCCGCGTCGTCGTCGGCAGCGATCTCACCGACGTGTACACGCGCTCGCGCGAGTACCTCGGTCCGTTCGAGGTCGCCGACAAAGACGCGTCGCTCTTCCTCCACGTGCGGGTCGACGGAGCTCCGGTGACGTACGCCGTCGTCGAGCGCTCCGTCGGCGAGACGTGGCGACGTCTCTACGAGACCGCGCAGCCGATGGGGCCGCCTCCGGGCATCATCCTCGGCCAAGGCCCGCTCGCGCTCGGCGAGTCGAACCTCGGCTTCCCGCTCAACCCGGGCACGTACTACATCGTGATCGAGAACACCGCGCCGCCGCCCGTGCTCGGCATGATGGTGCCCGTCGGCGAGCAAATCGCGCGCGTGAGCTACAGCGTCGAGATCGGCGACCGGAAGTAGGACGCGTCGAGCGCGCTTGGCGCTAGAGCGTGTTCTCGGTCGCGCCCATCGCCGCGCGAAGGAGCGCGTCGGCGTCGCCGGACTTGCCGCCAGCTTTCTTGCCGCCGCCCTTGTCGCCGCCCTTGTCACTCTTGCTGTCGCCGCCCTTGGAAGCGCCCGGCTCTTTGTAGTCGTCGTCGCCGCCCTTCGAGGCGACCTTCTTGTCGCTGCCCTTCTTCGTCGTCGGCGGGGGCTCGGGCGAGGACGCCGTCTTGTCGGGCTCGTTCGGGTTCTTCGGCTCGTGGTAGCCGTCGTCTTTTTCCTTCGGCTCCTTCGGCGTCGTGACCTTCGTCGAGATGTTCGGATGGCCACCTACCGCGACGTGACCGCCGAAGGTCGGCGCGTGCTTCTTGTCTTTGGCGTCCTTCGCGCTCGCGTCCTTCGTGTTTCCGTTCGCGGCGACGGCCGAGGACGATCCCACCGGCGTCGGCGGGAAGTACAGCATGGGCGCGTTCGGCGTGGGCGCGCTGCTCGATCCGATCACGCCGCCGTTCGCCATCGGCGAAGGCGCGGCGGACGCGGCGGCAGGCGGAGCGTCGTGCTGCGCGGCGGCCGCGAACGAAGCGTCGGCCTCGTTCTGGCGCATGCGCATCGTGATGCCGATGACGCCGCCGATGAGCGCGCCGGCGAGGAGGATCGAGACGCCGGCCTTCACGCTCGGACGCGAGCGGATGACCACGGTCTCTTGCACGCGCTGTGGGCCGGTGCTCGCGGCGTTGCGTGATGAATTCATCGCCATCGGCGAGAGCGAATGCGGAGCGGCGGGGGCTTGCGAGGCAGGAGCGTAGTGCGACGGATATCCGTTCGCGTTGCCGAAGCCGTACTGGCTCGACGGCGGCTCGACGGGCGCCGAGCGATGAAAGATCGGCGTACGCGGGGCGCGCGGGACGCCGAGGTGGCTGTTGCCGGTGTTGCCCGTGTGATGATGTACGCGTCCGCCATAGCTGACCGCTTCGAAGTCACCCGTCCCGAGGGACAGAGGCTCAGGCGGTGGCGGGCGGCGAGAGTAGGGCGACATCGGGTTGGTGGGGGACCTGATACAAATCTCGATCCAACCTTTTTTGGCCGTTGGCGGACGCAACCAGACGCCTTTTTGACGGACCGTCTATCCAAGGAAACAATCCTGGTGGTCCATCGATCCACGATTCATGTCCAAGATATGAGCGAAATTTTTTACGGCCGAGCATCCAATCGGGCGGCAAAGCGACAGACGTTGCGCAACTTCACCGACACGAAGGCACGGCTGCGATCCTCTCCCCTCACGTGATGCCTAGCCTCCGGGAGATCAGACGGCGACAGATTGCGTGGATGGACGAGGGAACGCGTCGCGGTACGCCTTCATCGCGGCCTTCTCGTCGATGGTGTAGCTGAAGCCCGTCGCCTTCTTGAAGGCGCTCGCGTCGACCGTGATCGGGTAGCGAATGTGCTCGAGCGCTCCGCGAGGAAGCTTGGGAAGACCGAAGCGCCCGAGCGCCGCGGCGAAGAGCGGACCGGGGAGCGGCACGTTCGTGCGACCCGTCTCGCGAATGATCGTCGAGAGCGGCACGGGCTGCGGTCCGGCGACGTTGAACACGCCGCGCGGCCGAGCGTCGAGCGTCGTCACGAGCGCGTGGATGACGTCGGCCTCGTGCATGAAGTGAAAGAGCGGGTCGTAGCCGAGGATCGTCGGCACCCGCGCGCCGCGAAGGAACGTCGCGAGCGTGCCGTGGCCCGTGGGCCCGAGCGTATAGACCATGCGAAGGAGCGTCGTCGCGAACGTCGGGTATCGCCAGAGCGCCGAGCCCGCGTAGAGATCGGCGGCGACGAGATCGGCGAGCTGCGGAAACGTCGAGAGGCCCATCGGCGGCTCGTCTTCGACGTGGAACAGCGGCGAGTCTGCGGCCGCTCCGTAATACGTGTGGCGGCCGACGAAGACGACGTGCTCGGCGCCATAGGCCGCGGAGTGCTCGAACACGGCGCGCGTTCCGCCGAGGTTGATGCGATAGCGATCTTCGCTCTGCACGACGAGATGCGTGACCGTGGCCATGTGGATGACGGCCTGCGGCCTCACGCGGCGAAACACGTCTTCGGCGGCGCGCTTGCGGATGTCGAGCTCGTGAAGCTCTACGCCTTTCGGCGCATCACGAAACGGACGCCGATCGATCCCGATCACGTCGTGCCCTTTTTCGAGGAGCTTCTCGGCGAGCATTCGGCCAAGCCGGCCGGCAATTCCAGGAACGATGACCCTCATCGCGCTTCGTCTCCTCCGACGTTGAGCGTGCTCCAGCGATCTTCTTTCTCGCCCTGCACCTGCTGCGAGCGGCTGGCCGCGGAAGCCGCCGGGACGATCTCACCCTTTCGACGGCGCTTGCCGATGTCGATCAGACCGGCGATGCGATCCTTCACCTTCTCGACGTTCGCGTAGACCACCTCGTCGTCCTCCGAGCCCGTGCCTTCGAAGAACATCGGCTCGGAGTAGTAGACCTCGAGCTTCGCCGGGATTGGTACCGCGAACAGCCACGGCGTCACGGGGATGTACGGCACGCCCATCAGCTTTCCGATCGCGACCGCGTTGCTGATCGTCGGCACCGCTTCACCACCACCCATGAACGCGAAGGGGACGATCGGCGTCTTCATCTTCGTCGCGAGCCGCATGAAGCCCGAGCCGAACTGCACGAGGGAGTAGCGCTCTTTGAAGAGCTTCGCGGTCCCGCGAACGCCTTCCGGAAAGACCATCAGCATGCGCTCGTCGGCGAGGAGCCGCTCGGCGTGCTCGGGGAGGCCCGTGAGATGTCCGAGGCGCGACGAGATCTGCGAGCCGAAGGGCATCTTGTTCATGAACTTCTCGACCATCGCCTGCGCCAAACGCGGAGGCTCCATGTCGAAGAACATCGACCCGAACGTCATGATGCCGTCGAGCGCGAACCCGCCCGAGTGGTTGCCCACGAGCATCACGCGTCCACGCTTCGGGACGTTGTGCAGCCCATGCGACTCGACCGAGAAGTAGTGACGGTAGAAGAACTTCAGCGTCGTGAAGTACGCACCGAGGTATTTCTTCGACACTCCGAAGGGATCGAGCCCGAGCTCGTTCCACGGCAGCTCGAGGCGATCGACGCGGTCCTTGATTTCGGGGTCGATGGGAAATTTCATGGGCGGGAGCCGCAGCGTATCCCAAAACCATGCCCCGCTTGACGTCGCGCAAACAAGCGAGCAAAAGCGGCGCTGATGAAGCGAAACAGCCTTTTTCCGGTTCCGTCGCGCCTCTTGGCAGGTCTCTCGATCGCCGCGTCCGCCACCTTGGTCGTCGCGTGCGGTGGCAACGAAAGTGGTCCCTCGAAGGTGCCGGACCACGGCACGTCGTCGACCGCCGCGTCCACCACCGGCAAGACGGAGGCCCCCGCCGCGGCGAAGCTGAACAAGCTGTCGCGCGCCGACTTCAACAAGCTCGCGCCGGAGCTCGCGCTTCCCCTCTTCTGGATCGAAGACAAGAACAAGGACGGCGCGCTCGATCCTGACGAGCTCGCTGTGTACTGGGGCCTCGACAAGTCCGTCACGCGCTCGGACTTCGTCAGCGGCGCCAGCTTCACGCCGAAAATGACCGCCGCGTACGACGCGATCGTGAAGGAGAAGGACGTGAAGGAGACCGACGCACGACGTGCTGCGGTGAAGAAGGAGCTCGAGCAAGGACGCGTCACGCTCGTCGCGACCGATCTCTCGAAGGCGTCTTCTGCCGAGAAGAAGTTCGTCACCGCGATCGTGAAGGCCTCCGAGATGATCGAGGCGCTCTACGCGAAGCAAGAGGGCACGACGGAGCTCGCCGCCAAGGTGCCGAAGGACGATCCGGCTTCGAAGACGCTCTTCTTCCGCGGCCAAGGCGTCAAATGCGAAGCGCCGCTCACGCAGAACGACAAGAACTGCGGCGCGCTGAACCTCGCCGACATGCCGAAGGGCAAAGTGTCGGGGCTCTACCCCGCGGGTGTCTTCGAGACGAAGCCCAAGTTCTGCGACGACCTCACGAAGAGCGCGAAGAACGAGAAGGACAAGCTCCTCGTCGATCCGTTCACGGTCGTCCAGGCCGACAAGACGGCGTACGCGGCGGTGCCGTACACGCAGGTCTACCACGACGACATGGCCGCGATCGCCGCGCAGCTCAAGACCGCCGCCGACGCGCTCGACGGCGCGAACGAGCCCGCGCTCGTCGCGTACCTGCAAGCGGCGAGCAAGGCGTTCGGAGACAACCAGTGGTGGCCCGCCGACGAGGCGTGGGCCAAGATGGACGCGAAGAACTCGAAGTACTACCTCCGCATCGGCCCCGACGAGGTCTACGACGAGCCGTGCAGCACGAAGGCCCTCTTCCACGTGAGCTTCGGCCTCATCAACCAGGGCTCGCTCAAGTGGCAGCAGCGCCTCGACCCGCTGAAGACCGAGATGGAGAACGCGATCGCGAAGCTCGCGGGCGCGCCCTACAAGGCACGTGAGGTGAGCTTCAAGCTCCCCGACTTCGTCGACATCACGCTCAACGCGGGCGACTCACGCAAGGCCTTCGGCGCGACGATCGGCCAGTCGCTCCCCAACTTCGGACCTGTCGCGAACGGCGGTCGCGGCCGCACCGTCGCGATGACGAATTTCTACACCGACCCCGACAGCATCGCGACCTCGAAGGAGCAAGCCGACTCGCTCTTCTGCAAGGACGTGATGGCGAAGTGGACGAGCGAGCAAGAGCCGCAGCTCATGAGCACGGTGCTCCACGAGGCGGCGCACAACCTCGGCCCCGCCCATCAATACAAAGCGAACGGCAAGATCGATCGCGAGGCCTTCGGTGGACCGCTCGCGAGCACGCTCGAAGAGCTCAAGGCGCAGACGAGCGCGCTCTTCTTCACCGAGTGGCTCATCGACAAGAAGACGATCACGCGCGACGAGGCCGACAAGGCTCACGTGCGCGACATGTTCTGGGCGTTCGGCCACATCTCACGCGGGATGTACACCGAGGAGCATCACCCGAAGAACTACAGCCAGCTCGCCGCGATTCAGCTCGGCTGGTTGATGAAGAACAACGCCGTCAGCTGGAAGGCCGACGAGACCGCCAACAACGGCAAGGACAAGGGCTGCTTCGCGATCGACTTCGCGAAGATGCCTGCCGCGATCACGTCGCTCATGACGGAGGTCGCCGGGATCAAGGGCCGTGGCGACAAGCCGAAGGCCGAGGTCCTCATCAAGGATTACGTCGACGTCACCGGCGACAAGAAGAAGGTGCACGACGTCATCACCGAGCGCATCACGCGCGCGCCGAAGGCGAGCTTCGTCTACTCGATCAAGCTCGACTGACTCGCTCTCGGGCGAAGGCACGCATCGCCTCCCACGCCTCGCGGCTCTCGTCGAGCCACGGGAGCGTGAGAGGCCAGTCGTGCTGCATCCGCTTGCCGACGATCAAGCGCGCGTTGGTTCCTGCGCGCCTCGCTCTCTCGGCGACGCGCGCCGCGTCGTCTCTCAAGATCTCGTCTTCGCCCACGAGCAAGAGGAGCGGCGGCAACCCCGAGACGTCGGCGAAGACCGGCGACAGCATCGGATCGCGTCGATCGTTCGACCCGGCGTAGTAGCTGCTCCACTGCTCGAGGTGCGCGCGCGACAGCCACACGTCGCGGCCGTGGTTCGTCTCGACCGACGCGCCCGAGGCCGAGAGGTCCGTCCAGGGTGAGAGGAGGATCGCGCCGGCGGGCATCGGCTCGCCAAGCTCGCGAAGCCGAACGAGGAGGCTGAGGCCAAGACCTCCGCCGGCGGAGTCTCCGGTGACGAGGATGGGTCGCGTAGGACGAAGCTCGTCACGGACGAACCGGTAGGCCGCGAGCGCGTCGTCGAGCGCCGCGGGGTAAGGATGCTCGGGCGCGAGCCGATACTCGGGGACGAACACCTCCGCGTTCAGGCGGTAGCTGAGGCGCATCGCGCGACGGCGATAGGACGCGGCGGAGCCGAAGACGAACGCGCCGCCATGAAGATGGAGGACCACCGCGTCCGGCGCCTCCACCGCGCGGACCGACTCGACGAACACCGAGCCCGCCTGATGGTCGCCCCACACGAGACGACGATGCTTTCGTGAGAGCACCTCGCGAGGCGTGGCGGCGAGGCGCTCGAAGCGTGACCGGAGCGCCGTTGGCTTCGTCGGCGCCCGAAAGAGCGCGCTCGTGACGACGCCATAGGCTTGGACGGAGAGGACGCGCTCGAATGTCTTCATCGCGCAGAAAGCTAGAGCGCGACGCGCGACGGATCCTTTGACGAGGCTGAATCCTCGCTGAGATCTCGCTGATTCACGTGGCATTGCGTGCAGGTTGCACGCTATTCGCTCGCGAGCTCACCCAAGAAGACGTCGAGCTCGTGGACGAAGCGGGCCCACGCTGGCTCGTGCTCGAGCAACAGATGGTTGTCGCTCTCGAGCGGGACGAAGCGAGCGCCGTCGATGCCGGCGGCGAGCTCGATGCCGTCTTTCATCGGGACGATGGCGTCGCCGCGGCTATGAACGACGAGGGTGGGGACGCGGACGCGCGAAAGCGACGAGCGAACGTCGACATCGCCGAGCGCAGAGAGGATGTTCGCTGCGTTCTCGGGCGACGTGGTCTGCCTCTGGAGCTCGTTGAACCAATCGGCTTGCTCGCGGCTTGCCGTCGGGAAGAACGACGAGGTGAAGATCTGTCGAAACGCGGGATGCTGGCCGCCCCAACCTTGCCGCATGAGCACCATCAACGCTTCGAAGCGCTCGGTGAGCTTGGCGTTGTCCTTCACGCGCCAGCCCCGAGCGCATCCGCCGATGAGGATCAACGCCGAGACGCGCTCGGGGTGCTGCACCGCATAGCTCACCGCGACCGCGGCCCCTTGCGAGATGCCGAGGAGCGGCGCACGCCGGACTCCGGCCGCGTCGAGCACCGCGCCGAGATCGTCGACGAAATCCGCGAAGCGAAGCGTCGGCGGATGCCAGTCGGAGAGCCCATTGCCGCGTGCGTCGTAGCGAAGGAACGTGTGGTCGCGGCTGAGCCGCGCGAGCCAGTGGCCCCAAACCGGACCTTCCCAATCGAGCTCGACGTGGCTCAGCCAGTTCGCGACCTTGACGAACGGCGGCCCATCGCCAAGGCGCGCGTACGCGAGTCGAGCGCCGTCCTTCGATCGGCAGAACTGCGTGCGTTGAGTGTGGCGTGTCGGCGCCTCGCTCTTCGGCTCGGGTCGAAGCGGACGGTCGGCGCGCGCCACCTCGGCGAGGAGACGATACCCCTGCCCGCGCACCGTCTCGACCGCGACGCCCTCCACCTTTCCGAGCGCGCGGCGCACGAGCGAGATGTTCTGCTGGAGGTTGTTCTGCTCGACCACGGCGTCAGGCCACAGTCGCTCCATCATCGCCTCTTGCGTCTGCAGACGGCCGGCTCCCTCGACCAACACCACGAGCGTGTCGAAGGCCTTCCCGAGAAGTGGAACGAGCTGGCCATCTCGCGAGAGACGGCGCTCGTTCACGTCGAGGTCGAACGGTCCGAAACGGTACACGGGCTTCGACCCATCAAATCACTCGAGCCCTTCCTCGCGCAACGAGCGGGACTCACCTCAGGCGTCGCTGGCGGGATCGGTGAGGGCGAACGTGATGGGCGTTCGGCCTTCGGCGCTCTCTTGCCCCGGCGCGACCACGAACGATCGCGCGTCGAAGAGGAAGCCCGTTTGCCGCATTCCGTCTTCCTTCTGAATCATCTGGCGTACGACGAAGACCGGCTCTCCGTCGATGACCGTACGAAGGAGCGAAAGCGTGTGCACATCGACCGTGCGCTTCTTCTCGTAGAAGGCGGCCGCGTTGGGAGGGAGGTCTCGTGCATCGATGGGCTCGAAATCGATGGGCTTCAGCTCGTTCAGGTAGGCGTTGATGAACCGCTGCTTGCGCTCGTCGATCGAGACCGTGCGCTTCTTCTCGTAGAAGGCGGCCGCGTTGGGAGGGAGGTCTCGTGCATCGATGGGCTCGAAATCGATGGGCTTCAGCTCGTTCAGGTAGGCGTTGATGAACCGCTGCTTGCGCTCGTCGATCGAGCTCACGGCGATCGGCGGCTCGGCGCTCGGATCGAGCTGCCGTCGAAGCTCCGCCATGTAGCCCGGGAGGCGGTGATCCTCCATGCTCCAGAGCGACGACTTCGAGCTCGTCCCCGCGATGGGAACGACGAGCTCGTCTTCGTTTCGACCGTCGCTCGTGGGATGCCAGAAGCCGAAGTACGGCAGCTTGGTCACGACATCCGCGCCGCGAACATACCGGCGGATCGCCACGCCGTGCTTCGTCGCGCCACCAATTCGAGCCGCCACACGAGCAAAGCGGACATCACCCGCGCGGGGGGCGCCATACGTGTAGAGCGCAGTGACAGGCAGCGCGAGCGGACGTTCGTTCGCGTCGGTCCCGTACCGGCAACCGCCGACGTTCTCGAGCGTCACATGTGACGTCGACAGCGTCACGGCGTTCTTGGGCGCACAGCCTCCGAACTCGAGATGAACGCTGCCGATCGTCGCAAGCGCCCCTCCAAGGCTGTGCCCGGCGAAGTAGATGGGCCTTCCGTCGACGTAGCCGCGACGTTTCAAGTACGACCACAACCCTTCCTTCGCTTGGGCCGCGCCGGACGTCTGGAGGCTCGGCATCTCGTCGTACCAGACGTTCTGAAACGCTTCGTAGAACCCTTTGTGCACGCCACCAAAGGGACTCGAGGAAAAGGCGTTGTCGGCGTCCGTGAGCCAATCCGAGAAGGTCTCCGTACCTCGGAACACGACGACGACGTAATTCAGCGTGCTGAACGCAAAGGCCTGCGTGTCGCGTTCGCTGCTGTCGTTGAAGAACGCAAAGTCGCCGCGCGCCCCCACCTTCGATAGCTCGCGTCGAATGACGGCCGGCTCTTCGTACGCAAGGTTCGAGAGCCACGCCATCCAGAAGCCATTCTTCGCGAGGTCGGTCGACGACAATGCGATGCGGTCTCCGTCGAACGCGAGGCTGTGGCTCGAGGAGTCCGGTGCCTCGCTGTCCTTCGATCCGACGCAGGCGATGCACGTCAGCATGGCGAGCAGGAGCGGAGCGAGCCGAGTCATTGCTCTTCGGCCAGCAAGTTGCGTACCTTCACCTACAGGTCAAACGCGCGAGTTTTTTCAAGTCTTTGTTGGGGTGATCTGGGGAAACGACGGATCGCACGGCCAGCTCAGGAGAAGTCCCTCAATCAGACGCGCTCGACCCGCGCGGGCACGTGCTTGTGCCACGGCGTGCCGACGAACGGATCGCGGTCGTCGGCGCTCGTCAGCTCGTTCGGGGCGACGCCGGTCTGGACCGAGCCGCCATCTTCGGGGTAGTCGAGACCGAGGCCGTTCGGAAGCGACACGTGACCACGCTGCATCGTGTCGGAGACCTCGACGGTCACCACGACCGAGCCGCGGCGCGTGGTGAGCCGAACGACCTCGCCCGTCGTCACGGCGAGCGCCGTGGCGTCGTCTGGATGGATCCGCAGCGCGCCTCGCGTGTCTTTCTTTCGCCACGCCGGGTCGCGGATGATCGTGTTCGCGGTGAAGGACCGCCGCTCGCCGGCCGAGAGCACGAACGGCCACGCCGGATCCGCGGCGTCCGGCGCCTCGAGGTGCTCGCGAAGCGCGGCGAGCATGTCCGGTAACGCGAGGTGAACCTTTCGCGACGCCATGTCTTCCCACGCGCCGACCGCAAAGACGACGCCGGAGGGGCTCGCCACGATCGCGTCGAAGAGCGCCGAGGCCGCCTCGAGCGGCGTGCCGCCAAACCCGGCGCGCTCGAGCGAAGGACCGTGCTGCATCGCCGCGCGGAGCGCGAGGCCCAAGACGACCGCGCCCTCACGCAGGTCGGGCGGCATCGGCAGCGTGCGATAGAGGATGACCGGAGCCATGTGGCTCAACGTTGGGTGCGTCATCACGCTCGCCATGAACGCGTTCAGATACGCCTCACGCGAGATCGCAGCCGCGGCACGCAGCGGCGCCAGATCGTCCTCGGTGACCTGGCCGAGCGCTTCGACCAGACGCGCATGGATCTCCGCCTCGGGGAGCGGACCATCCGGTGGCGCGAGGAGCGCGCGGCGAAGATGAAAGACGTTGCGCGGGAACTCGAAGTTGAAGAACGTCGCCTCGGCCTTCTCGAACTGGGTCGACGCCGGAAGCACGTAGTGCGCGAGCCGTGCGGTCTCGCTCATCGCGACGTCGATCACCACGAGCGTGTCGAGCGCCGACAGCGCCTCGCGCATTCGCTTGGAGTCCGCGAGCGAGTGCGCGGGGTTCGCCGCCTCGACCAACATGGCCCGGTAACGCTTCGGGTGATCCGTGAGGATCTCTTCGGCGATGACGTTGCAAGGCACCATGCCTCCCACGATGCGAGCGCCGGCGACCGGGCTCATCTTCGTCGAGGCGCCGCTGGCGATGTCGACCATCGTCGTCGGGATGTAGTGCGTGCCTGGCTTGCCGAAGCTCCCGGTGAGCAGGATGAGCAGACGGTGGAGGTAGCTCACCAGCGTGGAGCCGAGGTTCATCTGAACGCCGAGGTCCTCCATCGTCGAGAGCGCGCGAGCGCCGGCGATCACACGTGCGGTGCGTCGTACCAGCTCGGGATCGACGCCCGCGCGCGAAGAGCATGCGACGACATCGACCTCACGCAGCGCCGCGAGGACCGCCTCGAGCTCGGACGCGTCGGCCCTCGCCGAGAGGAAGCTGCGATCGACGAGGTCCTCGGCGACGATGATGCCGAGGATGGCCGCGAGCAGGAACGCGTCCGTGCCAGGTCGCACCTGCAGATGGATGTCGGCGAGCTCGGCGGTCTCTGTGCGTCGTGGATCGATCACGATGAGCGTGCGTGTTGGGTCCGCAGAGATCTCCTTCAGCGTGACCCGTGCACGCCCGATCGAGTGCGAGTGCCAGGGGTTCTTCCCGAGAAACAGCGCGACGTCGCAGTGCTCGAAGTCGGCGCGCGTCGCCGAGCCCATCATGCGATCGGCGATCCAGAACTCGCCGGTCTTCTCCTGCGCCAACGCGCTCGATCGATGGCGCGAGCCGAGGGCGCGTCGCGTCGCGGTGGAGTAGGCGCCAGGCAAGTGGTTCCCCTGCCCGCCTCCGCCGTAATAGAAGATCGTGTCACCGCCGTGAGCGTCGCGCACCGCGGCGAAGCGCGCCGCGACCTCGCGGATGGCCGTGCTCCAGTCGATCTCCTCGAACGTGCCGTCCGGCCTCCGGCGGAGCGGCTTCGTGATGCGGTCGCGCGCGTTCTGGTAGTGGTCGAGGCGAAGCGCCTTCTCGCACGCGTAGCCTCGCGACGACGGGTGATGCTTGTCGCCGCGGAGCTTCACGAGGTGGCGTCCGTCGTCGCCGCCAAGCTGGACCTCGAGCCCGCAGTTGCACTCACAGAGGATGCAGGCGTTGGCTTTCCAGTCGGTCATCTCGCGCTCCACGAAGCGTGAGCGTACGCGAGCGCCGCTCCTCGTCGCGCGGCCTTCTGGTCCAGGCAGGATCCAAGACAATCCTTCAGAACTTCTATGCTTTTCATGTGGTATCCAAATGTGGTTGCAGGTAGGCTTTTGCCAGCTACACCCAAGTATCGCCATGAAGCTCCGATCCTTTCTCTTCTCTGGTCTTTCGCTCGTCCCCGCTCTCCTCTCGATGGTGGGCTGCTCTTCCGAAAACGCGTCGACCGACGATGACGTCGACCAAGACGAAGGCGCGTACACGAGCGCGTCCGCGCGTCTCCTCGATCTCGACTTCGACGGAGAGGTGGTGACATCGCGAGGGACGGCGCCCGAGCAGGCGATCAAAGATCAGATGCTGTTCACGATCGGTCAGCTGAACGGCAAGACCGGCGTGGGGCGGCTCGACAAGCTCACGCTCTCGAACATCCAGTCGACCCCGCAGGGTGACCTCACGAAGGTGACGTACCACGCGAAGCTGCCCGTCTCGCTCGCGAAGACGTCGACGATGTCGCGGTCGTACACGTTCGTCCTTCCGCGTCGAAGCGACTGGGAAGGACAGGATGCCTTCTACAACAAGTACAACGCCACCGCGTGCACCGATCCGTTCGCGCACGACAACGAGACCGGCATCTACTGGTACTACTACCGGCCCGAGCAAGCGGGCTGCAACCTCGACGCCGCCGACGTCATTCGTCCGAAGGCGAAGGTGAAGAAGAGCCCCGAGAACTCGGTGAACAAGTACCCCGAGTACGACAAGATCTGGAAGGACGACGTGCTCGACGTGATCGCGATCTTCGGCAAGGTCGAAGACGGCGCGACCACCTCCGCCGATCGCGGCATCTGGAGCCACGGCCACTTCGTCTCGACGATGCGCGCGGAGCTTCCGAACGCCGTCGTCACGCCGGCGACCACACCGCAGACGCCAGGCATCGAGTCTCCCGACGTCACGATCGAGAGCACGCTCCCGAACGGGAAGAAGGTTCGCCTCACGAGCTTCCTCGTCGACAACGTCCGTCAGGGCGGCGCGGCGTTCGAGCGTCGCTACAACGAGCTCTCGGCGAAGGCCGACGTCATCGTCTACAACGGGCACGCAGGCCTCGGCCAGAACGTCCGCGCGCTCGCGCGCATGGGCCACTTCGAGCCCGGCAAGTACCAAATCGTCTACATGAACGGCTGCGACACGTTCGCGTACGTCGACGGGACGCTCGCGCAGACGCGCGCGGCGCTGAACCCCGACGATCCGACCGGCACGAAGTACATGGAGATCCTGACCAACTCCATGCCGCCGAACTGGGACTCGCTGCCGAACAACACGATGAGCATGATCCGCGACCTGATGAAGGTCGACGCGCCGGTGAAGTACACCGATCTCCTCTCTCACTTCGATCAGTCGGGCTTCGTCGCCGTCACCGGCGAAGAGGACAACGCGTTCAAGCCGCGCTGACGGCCTCCGCGCGACGCGCTACGCTTGTCGTGCGTGAGCGAAGCCCGCCCGAAGCTCTTCCCGCCGTATCCGCCGATCGAGCCGCCGAAGGCGCGCGTTCGATTCCCGGATCCGTCGCGCGCGCCGTCGCATGGCGTGCTCGCGGTCGGCTGTGACTTCTCAGCGAGCACGCTCCTGCTCGCTTACCGGAGCGGGATCTTTCCTTGGCCCCACGGCGAGGACGAAGACGAGCAGCAGAAGGGGCCGCTCGTGCTCTGGTTCTCGCCAGACCCGCGCTGCATCTTCGAGCTCGAAGGAGAGCCGCATTGGTCGCGTAGCCTCCGTCGAACGCTTCGCATTCACCCGTACGAGGTGACGGTCGATCAAGACTTCGCGGGTGTGATGCGCATGTGCGGTGAGACGCGCGCGAACGCGACGTGGATCATCCCGGAGCTCGAACGCGGCTACCGCGAGCTTCATGCGCTTGGATGGGCGCACTCCGTCGAGGTGTGGGAGCATCCCGCGCGTGGTCCGCGCGAGCTCGTCGGCGGGATCTACGGCGTGTCGATCGGCGGGCTGTTCGCCGGCGAGTCGATGTTCCACACGCGCACGGACGCGTCGAAGATCGCGTTCGCGACGCTCGTGACGAAGCTGCGTGAAGCGGGCTACGAGCTGTTCGACGTGCAGGTGCAGAACCCGCATCTGAAGTCGCTCGGGTGCATCGAGATTCCGCGTCGCGAATATCTCCCACGCGTCGCGCGCGCGATCACGCGGCCGACACCGCTTCACCGTCTTGGTCTTCCCCTCCTTTAAAGGAGCGCGGACGACGCGAAAAACAAAGCTCTGCGACCAAAACGCAAGCTGCTGAGCTCGCGTCACCCATTTGGACGATCTACGTCCTAGGCCCTGGAAGCGAGGGAAATCCTTGGCGATCGCTTGCGGTCGAATGCCGCAAGCGGCCATTTTTCGGGTCCAAAGTCAATGTGGGGAAAGCTCCGACTTTGGCCCGATCGGTTTGGACGTGCCAGACTTTGATACGGCACCCGAAATCGGGAATCCGGGTGGCCATTTGGGTTGTTTCACGTCTCGTTCTCTCCTGCCTCTTTTCTGTTTTCTGAAAACCGAACGAGTCCGTCGAACGTGCTTAGTGAAGAAGAGTGAATGGTCACTGTCCTCGAGCGTGATCGATGACAGGAGCGAGTGACCTAGCCAAGAGATCACGCGGAGTCATTAGCCTTGAAGAAGTCCGCCGCAGTAGCCACCCCCAACCTTTCGAAAGCGCCTATCGCGAACATGACCCCGCCGGCGGAAGCCGAAGAGGCGGTGGACATGTATTTCCGCAAGATGGCCCAAGTGTCCCTCTTGACGCGCGAAGGCGAAGTGACACTCGCGAAACGGATTGAAGAGGGCGAGCGGAGAGTGATCGAGGCGATCGTCGATTCCCCCTTCGCGGCCGCCGAGCTCGATCACATCGGACACCTCCTCTACAAGGGCCGCCTCAAGGTCCGTGACGTCGTCCGCAACGTGGACGACGAGGACGCGTTCGACGAGGCCACGATGCTCAAGATCGCTCGCCTTCTCGAGCGTCCGCTGAAGGAGCTCCACGGCCCGAAGGTCAAGAAGCCTGAGCCGTCGAAGAAGCCGAAGAAGCCTTCCGCGAAGAAGACCAAGTACGAGCTCTCCCACGAGAGCATCGTCCAGTCGCTCGAAGAGCTTCGCCTCGATCGCGGCGTCATCGAGCGCGTCGAGAAGAAGCTCCGCATCATCCAGCGCGAGATGGCCTCCGCCAAGAAGAGCACCTCGGCCACGCTCGACACGATCATGCGAGGCCGCCTCGTCGCCGACCGCGCGAAGGCGGAGCTGGTCGAGGCCAACCTCCGCCTCGTCGTCTCGCTCGCGAAGAAGCACGTCAACCGCGGCCTCCAGCTGCTCGACCTCATCCAAGAGGGCAACATCGGCCTCATGCGCGCGGTCGACAAGTTCGACTACAAGCGCGGCTACAAGTTCTCCACGTACGCGACGTGGTGGGTACGTCAATCCATCTCGCGCGCGATCGCCGATCAGGGCCGCACCATCCGCGTGCCGGTTCACATGTACGAGTCGCTGCAGAAGCTCACGCGCATGAGCCGCTCGCTCCTCCAGGAGTACGGCCGCGAGCCCACGCCCGAAGAGCTCTCGGAGTCGACGGGCATTCCGGTCGAGAAGGTCCGCGCCGTCATGAAGATCGCGCGCGAGCCGATCAGCCTCGAGACGCCAGTCGGCAACGACGGCGAGTCGCACGTGGGCGAGTTCATTCCGGACGAGTCAGGGCTTCCGCCGGACGAGGCCTACGCGCAGATGCGCTTCAACGACCAGACCCGCCAGCTGCTGAAGACGCTCACGCCGCGCGAGGAGAAGATCCTGCGCATGCGCTTCGGCATCGACGAGCCTCGCGACCACACCCTCGAGGAGGTCGGCGAGAGCTTCTCGCTCACGCGCGAGCGCATCCGCCAGATCGAGACGAAGGCGCTTCGCAAGCTCCGCCTCCCCTCGCAGCATCGCAAGCTGAAGACATACATCGGCGGCGGCGGCTAACCGCGCGGACGTGAAGCGCGCGGAGGCCGAGGGAAGCGAGTCTTCGAGCGACTCGGACGTTTCCGCGCGCGGACGTGAAGCGCGCGGAGGCCGAGGGAAGCGAGTCTTCGAGCGACTCGGACGTTTCCGCGCGCGGACGTGATAAGAAAGCGTCATGAGCTCGGCGATCGTTCAGGCGCGCATCGAGGCGAAGCTGAAGGAGACCCTCGTCCCCTCGCATCTCGAGGTGATCAACGAGAGCCACATGCACTCCGTGCCGAAGGGCTCGGAGACGCACTTCAAGGTCGTCGTCGTGTCTCCGCGCTTCGACGGCCTCTCGCCGGTCAAGCGCCATCAGCTCGTCTACGGCGCGCTCGCGGACGAGATGAAGAGCGGCGTCCACGCGCTCGCCATCACGTCACGAACGCCGAGCGAGTGGGCGGCGCTCCCCGAGGCGAACGCCTCGCCGAAGTGCCACGGCGGCAACGGCAAGTAACGAGCGCCAAAGGCTCAGTAGCCGCTCAGAAGCCGCGAAAGCCAAACGTCAGCGGGAAGAAGATCGCGGTGTTGTCGCGCTGCATCGCGGTGAGGAGCATCGCAGGCTGAAACCCCGCAAGCCACTCACCGGCGGGCTTTTTCAGGAGGATCACGTTGGCCTCCGCCATCGCGCCGAAGACGATGTCCGTGTCGTAGCGTGCGTCGTGCGCGCGCGTGTCGAAGCGGCCACCGATGAACGTGGCGCCCAGCCAGAGAAACGACGTCGCGCGAAACGACAACCCCGGCCCACCCATGTACGCATACGCGGGCTTTGCGTCGGGTCCGATGCCCACGAAGCCACGAGCGAGGAGCTCGAAGCGGTCGGTCAGCGCGTAGCCCACCTCGAACAGCGGCCCTGCCGCGATCGAGAACGCGTTCCGGGCGTTGTCCGCGGCGGCGTGGGTGACGCCGAGCAGGTACGCCGGCGCGATCACGAACTCCGCGCCCCAGGTGATCCCATCCGGCTCGTTTTGGGCGTCGGGCCTCGGCGCGATCGGCGGCGCGGGCGTCACGGGGCCTTGATCGACGGAAGGCGTCGTTACTTGTTGCGGCTGCGCCGCCGGAGCACTGGGTGGAGGCTCGGTCGCCTCTTCGCGTTCGATCGCGATCGCGAGCACGTCGCCGCCGCCACGTGCCTCGATGTCGCGCTCGCCGCGCCAGCCCTCACCTTGCGCGACGACGACGTGATGGCCAGCGGTGACGAGGACGTTCGTCGGCGCCGCTTCGTTCAGCGGCGTGCCATCGACGAACATGCGTGCTCCGCTTGGCTTCGTCTCGAGGCGAAGTCGTGTCGACCGCGCCTTGATCTGCGCGATCGCCGCGGCGGCCGAAGGCGCGAGGTCACCCTTGTCACCCGCCTCGGCGAGGTAGGCCTCGTAGGCGTCGACGGCAGCCTGCGGATGCCCGAGCTTCTCCTCCGCGAGCGCGATGTTGTAGACGATCGCGGGCGCGTGATGTTCGGCGTCGGCCTCGCGAAAGAGGCGACGCGCGCCCTCGTAGTCGCCGTTTTGGTAGAGACGAACTCCGTCGGCAAACACCTTGCGCGCCCTCACGACGTCTCCGGCATGCGCGGGCGTGGGTGCCGCGAAGCACCACGTGGCGAACAGGATCGCGAAGAGCCGCGCTCCGCTTCGTGGAGCTTTGGCGCGTAACGTGGAGCCGCGGCGATTCAGCACGAGGTGTGCTGCGAGCTTACTCGATTCGAATCGTCGCGACTAAAACGTCGTCGCGAGCGGCCGCTCGCAATGCGTGCCTTGCCACTCGAGGCCACGCGCGCAGCAATGCCCTTTCGAGATCACCTCGTTCGCAGCGCACTTCGGCGCCGCCGCCGCGGTGGGAACCGCCGTCGCTGTCGCCGTCGTCGCGATCGAAGGCGTCGCCGGCGGTGGCGAAGACGCTGGTGCAGGTGGTGACGACGAAGCCGAGAGCGGCTCTTCGACGCTGGCGTCGTGATGAGGAGCGGGCTGGCTCGCGGTCGCGTGGCTGGTCGTCTCGTCCGGCTCGGGCGCCTTGTTCTTGTGTGGTGGGGGCGTCGCGCTCATGTACCAGATGACGAGCCCGATCCCGACAACACCCGCGCCCGCGCCCATATAAAGACGCGATCGCGAGGCCGACTCGGACTCGCGCGTTGTCGCGCCGATCTCGGCCGCCGCACGAAGCTCGGAGAGCCGCGCGCTGGTTGGCCCGTCATCATCGTCTTTGTCAGCGGAGGTCGCCGGCGCCGCTGGACGAGACGACCACGGTCGCTCCGGCGGATCCGAAGGCGCCGCGATCGTCGAGGTGATCGCGCCCGGCGTTCGATCGTTCGGCGAGGATCCGGTCGCAGGCTTCACCGGCGGCGCCGGAAGCGCTGGCGCCGTGCCGGCTGTGCCGCGCTTCTTTCGAACCTCGTCGAGCGCGTCGTACATCGCACGCGCCGACTCGAAGCGCTCGCTTCGATCGATCCGAAGCGCGCGCGCCACGACCGCGTCGAGATCGGCCGGGATGCGATCGTCCTTCGTGCTCGGCAGAGGTGCAGGCTCGGTCAGGATCTTCGCGAGCACGGCGACCGGCGTCGTCGCGGCGTGGGCGCACTTGCCCGTCAACATCTCGAAGAGCATCGCGCCGACGGACCACACGTCGGCGCGTGCGTCGAGATCGGGCTCGCCCTTCGCTTGCTCGGGAGCCATGTAGAGCGGAGAGCCGATGATCTCGCCCGATCGCGTGAGCGCGCTCACGTCGCCGCTCCCGCCGAACTTCGCTACGCCGAAGTCGAGCAGCTTCACGCCGCGTGTCGGCGTCCTCGCGCTGTCGGGCGCGCCGGGCGTCGCGCTCGCTGTCGTCGCGGTCAAGAAGACGTTCTGCGGCTTCACATCGCGATGCACGATGCCCGCGCGATGCGCGGCGTCGAGCACATCGAGCACCTCCATCGCGATCCAGCAGGCCGCGTCGACATCGAGGCGTTCTCGTCGCACGAGCGCAGAGAGCGGCTCGCCACGAAGAAGCTCCATCACGATGTACGGCGTACCGTCGGCGTCCTCACCGACGTCGTACACGTCGAGGATGCCGGGATGACCGATGCGTCCCGCCGCCTGCGCCTCGAGGAAGAAGCGAGACGCGATCGAGCGATGCGCCGCCACTTCGTTCAGGAGGACCTTGATCGCGAGCTCGCGATGAACGCGCAGGTGATAGGCGCGATACACCGCGCCCATTCCGCCACGCCCGAGCTCTTGGTCGAGGCGGTACTTCGAGTCGATGACGGTGCCGACGCGGCTCGGATCGCTCGGAGCCGAGCGCCCGCCGTCACCTGATCGATCGCGACTGCCCACCTCCAAGAAATACCACGGAGCCTCGGCGCTGCGGGCATGCGGCGCGCGAGCGGGCATCCCCCTCGAATTTCAGGGGCCGCGTGACGTGTCGTCCGGAAGTCGCGGGACGTCGAAGTGACCTCGCGCTTGCTCCGAGGACCTCGAGCCATCGCCCGGGATCTCGAGCTCGAACGTCCCGGCGAGATGATCGCTCGTCACGTCCGTGATCATGAAGCGTGCGTTCTTGATCTCGACCTGTTTGCGTCCGGGCATCGTCAGCAAGAAGAGCGACGCGCTCGCGGGACCTGGCGTCGGCGGTCGATCGATGATCGCGTGGAAGTAGCCAGTCTTGCCGGTGCATCCCGTCACCCAGAGGTGAGGCGGGCGATTCGGTTTGATCGCAGCGCCGCCCGACGCGTACGGCTTCGGATCGCCGATGCCGTCGCAGTGCTCGCTGAACGTCGCCGCTTCGAGCTTCTGCTGGGAGCTGACGGGCTGAATCATGATCTCCGCGTGCCGCGCGGTGACCGGCGCGTTGCGGAGCTCTTGTGTCCTCGAGGACGAGTCGTCGGAGGACTTCTGGCATCCTGCGGCGGTGCCGAGGAGGAGGACGGCGGAGACAAGAGGAAGCAGGCGCTGGTGCATCATCGGGGTACGGACGACAACGCACTTCGCTCTACGCCGATTCCCACAAAGTACGTGGCGCGGGCCGTTGTTGCGCGCGGCTCCGGAGAGAAGCTTACCGCCCGTTGCGCTCCCGATGCTTGCATCCCGGCCAGCAGCAAGGCCGGCGCTGCCCCTCCTCGAGCTCTTCCTGCGTGCGCCGGATGCGACGCTCTCGGGTGACCGCTTGCTTGGCGTCTTCGACCCAGCAGATGAACTCGTTGCGCGCGAGCGGCGTGATGTCGATCCAGGCGGCGAGCGCCGTGGCGTTCCCGATCAGCGCCTCGCGCAGATCGGCGGGGAGCTCGTGGACGACGCCGCCAGGGACGCGCTGCTTCGCCACGTGCGTCCTCTCAGTTCGCGGCGCCAGGCGTCGGCGTGGTGAACGCCTTGAAGTCGGCGGCGTTGTCGTCGGTGTCGACGCCGTCGGCCTTGCGTCCCACGGAGCCGCTGCCCGGATCGGGAGCAGGAGACTTCTCGGTGTATTTTCCACTCGTGCCCGGTTTGTAGCCGACCGCGTCGACGACAGCTCCCTTGTCATCGAGGAGCCCGAGCTGGCCGCCGTTGTTGCCGAGACCGCTCACGAGGTTTCCCTGCTTCGTCCCGGTGAAGCTCGCGTTGCCGTAGAGCAAGAACGACTTCGACGCGATGCTGTCGCCCGACGCGAACGTGACGGGCGCGACGCCCGAGCCGCCGGTCGCAGACGCATAGGCGATCTTCCATCCGCCAAGCGGAACGGCGCAGGTGCCGTTGTTGTAAAGCTCGATGAACTCGGCGCCGCCGGGGCCGTCGTTCTGGAGCTCGTTGATCACGACCTTGCCGGAGCAGCCGCTGCTGCTGCCCGTGTCGGGATCCCCCGAGCTCGACCCCGAGCCTGTGTCCTTGGCGGAGCCATCGAACACGATCGGGGACTTCACGTCACTTCCGGCGTCCGGGTCGGGGACGGTGACGTCTCCCACGTCCGTCACGTCCTCCCCCTTCGCACAAGAAGCGGCGATCATCGTGAGCGCGGAGGACACCATCACCCCGCGCATTGCCGATCGCCACATAAGAGACCTACTTCTTCGCGCGCTCTCGTGTCTGCGCGCGAGTCACACAACCTTCACTCACACGAACGAATCAGTTCGCCTTCTCGGCGACTCTCAGTGACCTCTCGCTGGCCTTCTCCCAACGGAGAATGTCTTCGAGAGCGTCGACCATCGCAGCGCCTACACCGCGGTTCTCGACGACTCGACGATCACCACTGACCTGACGCGGAACTTCCGTCCTGCGCTCGCCAGGTGGCGTTCGCCTCTCTGCCTTTCGGCGATCCCCTGCCTCTTTGCTCGTTGGTTTCATGGAACGTCGCATCCTCCCAGATATCGCGCACTAATCGATTCGAGCCTAGAATTTAGCGAAGATAAGCCGTGGTGCCACCGGCACCCCAAGAAAGTCCGCATAAGAGTCAGATGAAGTAGTCCTGGATGAGGTCCGAGTCCTTCATTCCGGGGGTGACTGCATAAGCTGAGAAGTCGGTGACCCCGCTCTTGCGGAGCACATCCTCGTCAATCGCGAAATGCCCCGTGTATTCGGTGCTCTTCTGCGTGAGGATCCAGTGGGCGGCGTCCGCCATGATCTCAGGCTTGCGGCTCGCGTTCGTCATGACGTCGCCGCCGAGCAAATTCTGCACGGCTGCGGTCGCGATGACGGTGCGAGGCCATAGCGCATTGACTGCGATCTTCATGGGCTTGAGCTCTTCATGCATGCCGAGCACGCAGATGCTCATTCCGAACTTCGCCATCGTGTACGCCACGTGGGGAGCGAACCAGCGCGCCTCCATGTTGAGCGGAGGCGAGATGTTCAAGATGTGCGGGTTCGCCGCCTTCGCGAGATGAGGAATGCACGCCTGCGAGCACGCGAAGGTGCCGCGCGTGTTGATCCCATGCATCAAGTCGAAGCGCTTGAGCGGTGTTTCGAGCGTGCCGGTGAGGCTGATCGCGCTCGCGTTGTTCACGAGGATGTCGATCCCGCCGAACGTCTTCACCGCCTCGTCCACCGCCGCCTTGATCTGCTCCTCCATGCGCACATCCACGATGCACGCGAGGGCCTTTCCACCGGCGGCCTCGATCTCTTCTTTGGCCGTGTAGATCGTGCCCGGAAGCTTCGGATGCGCCTCGGCGGTCTTGGCCGCGATGACGACGTTGGCGCCGTCTTTGGCCGCACGAAGCGCGATCGCCTTGCCGATTCCACGACTCGCGCCCGTGATGAAGAGCGTCTTTCCTTTAAGCGTGCTCATGACTTTCGACCAGCGAACGGAGAGGATGAGGCGTGGGTCGCGCCAGGTCGCCGATAGAGGGCGCCAGGCAGCGGGCGGATCTCGATTGAGGGGTGTTGCTTTGGAGGAAACGAATGTTTCTTCCGCGCACCGCACTACGAGATGGAACCGCCTCGGTCAATGTCGAATCGATCGAAATGAGCAGCTTGAACCGCTCTTTTTTCGAGAGTTGGTGCGGATGGAATCCTTTTTGCGAAATCGCATATCCCACATCTAGAAAGATCGTGCGCGTTGAAAGTCAGGTGCTAGCCCTGCCGGTTTTTTCTTGATCACGCACTGTAAGAACGGGTCCTGTGCACGCGTTGATGAGCGGGGATCCCTGGTCGCTAGCCGCGCTCCAAATCGCCGGCACGACTCGCAAATTCTCCTTCGCCAGGGAGATCTTCTCGGCGCGAGCCACGTTTCTTTTTCATCCGCATCCCCCTCGGAGAAGAAGGAAAAGACCCATCATGCGTGCTCTCGTCATCACTTCGCTCATCGCCCTCTCGTTCGCCGCGGGCTGCGCCCCTCGCGAGAAGGTCATCGTCATCAAGGAACCGTCCGACAAGACGGCGAAGCCGGTGGACGAGAGCGGCAGCTTCATCGCGACCGGCGAAACGACGAGCAGCGACACGGCCGACGCCGATTGGGGGATCAAGGAGCCGAACGACGCACGCCTCTACGGTCAGGTCGTCGACAAGGTCACGAACATGGTGTCCGACAGCGATCTCACCGCTCGGGTCGCGCGAAGGAACCTCTCGGTCGTGAACGTAATGTGGGAAGACACCGGGCGCTCCCAAGGCTCGGCGCTCGGACCGAACATCTCGGACTTCACGCTCCAGGTCCGGCGGCGTGACGAGGGCGGCCAGTTCGTCTCCGCGATGATGCCGGTCATTCGCTTTCCGAACTTCACCGATCGCACCGGCGACATCCCCGCCGATCGCTTCTTCATCCGCGTCGGCAACGAGAAGCGCGACGGGAGCCTCACGAGCGTTCCGCTCACCGACGTGCTGAAGAACATCAAGGCCTTCTCTTCGCGTCCCGACTCGATCCTCGGCGACGGCAACATGCTCGCGGCGCGCGACACGCACTTCCTCGTGAGCGCGCAAGCGGTCTTCCTCCCCATCCCGAAGAGCGGCAAGGCGCAGTTCAACCCGGCGCTCTTCAACTACCAATCCGCGCCAGGCTCGCCCGCCGTGATGACGATCCTCGTCACGCGTCAAGGCTCGAGCATGCAGGTCATCGAGAACAAGGGCGACGACGTGACGGGCGCGGGCTTCGGCCAGGAGCTCTACTTCAACAACAAAGGCCAGCGCGCGGCGTTCACCGCCGAGCGAAAGAGCGACGTCGAGCAGCGCATCGCCTCCCAAGGCGGCCCCAAGACGGAAGACGACAAGAGCGCGCTCCAGAAGGGCGCCGACATCCTCTTCATGGTGCAGATCCCGCTGAAGCATCACAACCTCGGTCGCCTCGGCGGAAGCCTGCCGGGCGCCCCGGCGAAGAGCGCGAGCGGAGGTGCGCCGATGACCGCGCCGGCCGCGAAGCCTGCGATGGAAGACTCTTCGTCGGCGTTCGGCCAGAAGAGCGACGTCGAGCAAGCCGTCCTCGGTCACGGCCCGAACCTCGGACCGTTCAATGAAGGACACCAGCTTCGCTTCGAGCGCGATCCGAAGTTTCCGATCCGCATCACGGTGCAGTTCTACAAAGCCACGAGCAACGGCGTCGTCAGCGACATCGATCTCGACAGCATCGCCCGCTCGATCGGCAGCGTGTACGAGCACGCCGATTTCGTCGGCTCCCTCGTGATGCCGGAGAACGATCCGCGCCGCCCGACGGCATGGCAGAAGGTCCCGCGCGAGTGGTTCCCGTGGTGAGGACGCGCTCGCCTCTCTTCACATGGGGGTGCGTGATCAGTGACGTGATCAGTCGCCGGTGAGGAACTCGCTCTCGACGCGGGCGTAATCGACCTCGACGTCGAGCCGCGCGAGCACCGAATAGAAGCCAAATTGCAGGCGATTCATGAAGAGCATCTCGGGCGGCATCGAGAAGACTTGGTCGTCGGGGAGCTTGCGTGCCGACATCGCCATCGACTTCATCCGGTCGACGAGCTCCGCGGCGTATGCGCGCGTGATGTGATGCGGTGACGCGAAGAGCGGCTCGAAGCAATAACGCGAGTAGGCGACCGCGAGCTTCTCGAGACCGCCCGGCTTCGTGTCGAGCAGGCGCTTCACGCGTCGCTCGAACTCGCGCTCGTCACGCGCGATCGCCGCGCGATGAAGCGCACGTGCCTCGGGGACCCGTCTCTCGGGGATGACCTGCACGCAGCCGTAGTCGAGGAACGCGATCCGTCCGTCGTCTTGGAACAGGTAGTTGCCGGGATGCGGGTCGGCGTTGAACATTCCGCCGACGAGGTTGCCTTTGAAGACATACCGCCAGAGCGTCTCTGCCCACTGGCGGCGCATCGCCTCGTCTTCGGTCATCACGTCTTCGAGCAGCGCGCCGCGAACGAGCTCCGTCGTGAGCACGCCCCTGCTCGATCGCTCGGCGATGAGCCGTGGGATCTGGATCTGCGGATCGCCGCGATGGATCTCCCGGAACGCCACGAGACGCGACGCCTCGAGGTCGTAATCGAGCTCCTCGCGGAAGCGCTCGCGGAGGACGGCGAGGTTGCCCTTCGTATCGAAGCGGCGCGCGCCGGCCATCGCGCCGAGGCCCTCCAGGATCGCCGCGCTCGCGAGATCGCTCTCGACCGCCTTCTTGATCCCGGGGTGCTGCACCTTGACGGCGACCTCGACGCCGTCGAGGGGATGACCATCGAGCGCGATGCGTGCACGATGCACCTGTCCGATCGACGCGCTCGCGATCGGGACGTCGTCCCACTCGGAGAAGAGTCGGTCGATCGGCGCCTCGAGCTCGTTCTCGATCGCGCGCCGGATATCGACGACGCTCGATCGCGGAGCTTGCGACCGCAGCATCTTCAGCGATGCCTCGAAGGCGTCACGCTTGTCCTCCGGCACGAGGCCGTCGACGTAGCTTGCCATCTGCCCCATCTTGGCGGCGAGGCCGCGAAGATTTCCGAGCACCTTGGCCGCTTGCGCGGCGGCCTCCTCGTTCGCGCGGGCTGCACCTTCCGAGCTCGAGGCGGCTCGGCGAATCGCAGAGGCCCCGGCGCTCAGCGCGAAGGCCCCGAGGCGGGCCATGCGGCCGAGCCGGCCCTGCGGCACACGAACCTCCGCCGGGCCGCCCGCGCTCGGAAGCCCCTCCGCCTCGTCAACAGCGCCGCTTTCGGGGATTGAATTGCCTGGATTTTCGTCGGTCGAGCGAAGCGCGGCCATGCGTAGGTCGAGGACATAGTGCTGGTTTTCTGCGGCGCCCAGGGGGTCCGGACGAGATTCGTGCTCCCGGCGGCCCGCAGGTGCTAAAAACGTTCGCTTCGTATGGTCGACGACACACCCGTGTTCGAGCGGTTCGTCACGCTAGCCAAGCGTGAGCTTCAGGCGGATGACGTGCGCATGCTCTCGCTCGACGAGAGCGTGCCGGACGCGGAGAACGTGCTCGTCACCCGCCTGAACGACGGGCGCCATGTGGTCGCGACCTTCGCCACCGCGCCCAAGGATCGCGACGCGCTCGAGCGAAGGCTCTCGATGCTCGCGAGCACGTTCGCCGACGCGCTCGCGTCGCCGCCGTCGGAAAAGCAGCGCGCCCGCCCGCGCCCGTGGCTCTCCCTTCACGAGGAGCTCAAGGCGCTCGCCGCTCGCGCCCGCGCGGTGGATGTGGTCGTCATCGACACCGACTCGCCCGTCGTCTGGGGATGCGCGTCGGTGCCCGCGCGGCCACGCGCGCGGAACGAGCTCCTCCTCCGCGATGTGTCCGATCGCGAGCTGTCGTCGCGCGTCGACGACGAGTCGGGTCCGCTCCATCAAGCAGCCGGGAAAGAACCTAGCGAGACGGCGTCCTCGCAGAACCTCCTGCACCTCACGCCGAAGCCACCGCAGATCTCTCCGGTGCCGATGGAGTCTGCGCGCGTCGTGAGCAAGGGCGAGCACCGGCTCAACCAGGCCGACTCGGAGCACGATCTCGGACGCATCAGCATCGAGATCGACACGAGCGCCGCGGGCACCACCGTCCCGCCGAAGAACAGCCGGGTCAGCGAGATCAAGCCTGACCAGAATGACGACGACGAGGACGCGATCGGACGCGAGGAGGAGGAGGACCGCGACGAGAGCGAGGTCGCTCGGCGTGCGATCACGGCCGTCCGCGCGCTTCCCGCGCTCGATGGCTTGCACAAAGGCCGGCACCTTCGTCACCTCGAGCGCGACGGCAACTACTACCTCGCGCTCTCGTTCTCCGGCATTTACATCCTCTGCATCGTGTTCGACGGTGACTTCGACGAGCTCCGCGCCGAGCGCGCCGCCGCCGATGCGCTTCCTCGCATCGAACGCCTCGTGCTCGCGCTCCCGCCGCTCGATCCTGATCCGCCGCAACCGATGGGTGGAGTCGTCGCGCTTCGCCGCGGACGACGTCGCTGACGCACGAACGCTAGCTCGCATAGCCGGTAGAACCGATGAGCCAGACCGCGAGGATGCCGCCGCTCTTCGTATCGCACGGCGCCCCCATGTCCGCGACGGACACGGCGTGGGGAGCCGAGCTTCGTCACTGGGCGAGCGAGCTGCCCCGTCCGGCGAACATCCTCGTCATCAGCGCGCATTGGCAAGAGGCGGCGCTCACGCGCGGCTCCACCGCCTCGCGGCCGAAGCTCCTGCGCGACTTCGAGACGTACAAGCTCGCGGTGGGACGACCCGAGCTCGAGTCGATCCCCTACGACGCGCCGGGCGCATCCGAGCTCGCGTACGAGGTCGCTTCGCTGCTTCCGGTGAACACCTCGAACCGAGGCTGGGACCACGGCGTCTGGGCTCCGCTCGCGCACATGTTTCCGTCCGCCGACATCCCTGTCCTCGAGCTGTCGCTCCTCGCCGGCGCGACGCCGCGCCGTCTCTTCGGCCTCGGCCGCAAGCTCGGCGTGCTCGCGTCACGCGGCACGCTCATCCTCGGAAGCGGCGGCATCACGCACAACGTCGCCGAGATGAACCCGAACAAAGACGGCGCGGTCCCCGAGTGGGCGCGCGCCTTCGACGGGTGGTGCGCCAACCTCCTCGCCGACGCCGAGATGGAAGACTTGCTCGCGTGGCGCAGCAAAGCCCCCGACGCGCGACGCGCCCACCCGACGTCCGAGCACCTCGATCCGCTCTTCGTCGTGGCGGGCGCCGCGAGCCTCTACGACCACGCCGTCGGCTTTCCCATCCGCGGCTTCGAGCACGGCACGCTCAGCCGCCGCTGCATCCAGTTCGGCCGCACTCCTTGAGCGTTGCTCGAGCCCGAGAAGCTTAGCGGCTGGGCGACTCGCCGGATTTCAGGCACATCTCGCCGGTGCGGCAGGAGACGAGGCGGTTCAAGGTGTCGAGCGGGTTCGAGCAGCTCTCGGTGCGGATCGAGTCGAGGCACTTGTCGAGCGCGACGCCGTCGATGCCGTTCGGGCACTCGGCCGTCTTGAGGTCGTCCTTCATGCGCTTGCGCGTCTCGAGGACGCACGCGTCGGACGTCGTGTAGTGCTTGTCGGGGCCGACGTTCGCGCACGTCACCTCGCGCGCGCAGCGCGACGCGACGATGCGATCGATCGCGTTGTCGTTCGTGACCCACGCGGCGCCGGTGAGCGTGGTCTTTCCCGTGCTCTCGGCGCGGTGGTCACGTTGCTGTTCGGAGATCACCGGGCCGGGTCCGCGATCGCGATCACGGGTCACGGTGCCATCGCGGTTGCAGCCGGCGAGCATGACGACGACCGAAACGGCCACGAGCGAACCACACGTCTTCAGGGTGTTCATCGAGATTTCCTCCGACAGGATGCTCTGCATCTCGAGTGCCCGGCACGACGTCGCAGCTCGACCAGAGGATCGCCGGAGTCTCGCCCATGCTCGGGTAGATGGCCGCACGCACTTGCCACATCCGCGGCCGAGCGCCGCGTGGCGTGCACGTCTTCTCTCCGTGGTGCACCTACGTGCAGAGCACACGCAAATGCGTGCAGATGATCCCTATCTAAGGGTCAATACTTCGGCGGAGGGCCGTGATCGATCACGTACGTGATGTTTTGAATGCACGGCTGGTCGTTGAGCGTCATGCACGCTTGCAAGCAGACCTGGCGCTCGCATCGTGAGCTCACCATGCCTCGGCACATGAAGTTCTTCGCGCGCTGAGCAGCTTCTTTGCGACTCGCGTCGTCGTGGGCGAAGGTCGTCATGTTCTGCGTGTGCACGCGGCAGTTGGCTTCAGCCTGCCGGCCGAGCGCGGCGTTGCGCTCTTGTTCTTCCTTGTCTTTGTCGGGACCGGGGCTGGGTCCCGCGCCGCCGTCTTTCTGGCTCGGCGTGCCGCCATCCTTCTTGATGTTCGCGTTGCCTTTCGACGTCGCCGTGCTCGTCGCCGTCGGGGCGGCGGAGGTCGTCGGCACCGGCGCAGCGGTCATCGCGCCAGCGTTACCACCGTCGTCGGTGGCGGGAGGCGTCTGCTTGGCAGCGAGCGCGGCGTCACGGCGACTGACGTACACGTACGCGCCGCCACCGATCACGCCGAGGAGGACGAGGCCCGTGAGCACGCCGAGCATCGCGACGATCACGCCGCTCGTGCCGCTCTTCTCGCGCGTGCCCGTGTTCGTTTGATGCCAGTTGCTCTGCGTGTTCGGAGGGTGCTGCCCCGGTGGTAGGCTCGGACCGGATCCCGCCGCGCCGAAAGGCGGATGGCTTGCGTTGGGCGGTGGAGCGTTCGAGACGCTGGGCGCGCCGAACATCGCCGAGCGCGACGGATCGCCCATCGTTGGCCCGGTGCCGGTCGTGGACGCCGAGAAGCCCGCCGGTATCACCGCAGGCGACGAGCCAAACGGCGCGGGCGCGGTGCCGCGCAAGATGGCCGATACGCGCGTCGCCGAGAGACGACCACGCTCGGAGGCGAACGGCGCGAGCGCTTCGGCGAGCGCGCCGACGTCTTGAAAACGCCCCGCAGGATCCTTGTGCAGACATCGCAGGATCACGGCCTCGAGCTCGGCTGGTGCTTGGGGGCGTCGTGCGCGCAGCGGCGTGGGCGGATCCATCGCGATCATGGCGCAGAGCGCGGAGGCGCTCGGTGCTTCGAAGATCGGCGACATCGTGAGGAGCTCGAACAAGATCGATCCGAGCGCCCAGATGTCGGCGCGATGATCGACGTTCTTCAGGCTGCGCACCTGCTCGGGCGACATGTAGAGCGGCGTGCCCATCACGGTGTCGGTGGCCGTCAGGTTCTGCGGCGGCGCACCGTCACCGTCGAACGCCGCCTTCGAGATGCCGAAGTCGAGCACCTTCACGAGAGGCGAGCCGTCCGGTCGCTGCGCGAGGAACAGGTTCTGCGGCTTGAGGTCACGATGGACGATGCCGCGTGCGTGCGCCTCGCCGAGCGCCTCGCAGGCTTGCAAGACGTAGTCGCATGCCTCTTCGATCGAGAGAGCTCCGCGCGTGGTGAGGAGCTGCGAGAGGTCACCACCTCGCAGATGCTCCATCACGATGAACGGCGCGCCGTTCGGCAGCGTGCTCACGTCGAAGACGCGAACGACGTGCTCGCTCTGGATCGCCGCCGCCGATCGCGCCTCACGAAGGAAGCGCGCGACGGCGCCTTCCCGCTGAACACGTTCGGGGGAGAGGAACTTGATCGCGACGGCGCGGTTCAGCGACGTGTCCGTCGCCCCCATGACGACGCCCATGCCACCTGTACCGACGACGTTTTCGATGCGGTATTTTCCGCAGATCACCTCGCCTGGACGGGGGATCTCTCCGCCTCTGCCATTCCGCAGCGTCGCATCCATCGGTGTGAGTGAGCCTACCAACCAGCTGCTTGGCGCGGAACAGCCTTGTACTTATCGTACGCCCCAGCGCAGCTAGCTCTTCCCCCCGTTTGTTGCTTCCCCGAATTCGAATGCCTTCGCCTCGCACACACGCGTCCCCGCAGCAGGAAGGCTATCGGCAGCGGTTGCAGTCGCTCTTCGTCACGGAGCGTCGAAAGGGCGCAGCGGCAGCTGGCATCCTCGTGCTCGCGTCGTTTCTGTTTCGGCTTCCGCCGCTCCTGAACGCGCGCTCGACGAACTCGGACGCCGCGGTCGTTGGCCTTCAGGCGATCCACATCCTGCAGGGAGAGCGCTCTCCGTTCTTGTGGGGCTCGGGCTACCAGACGTCCGCCGATGCGTTCGTCGCGGCCGCCTTCTTCGCTCCGTTTGGATCTTCGCCGCTCGTCTTGATGATGTCGTCGCTCACGCTGCACGTGATCGCGACGATGCTCGTCTTCGCGACGCTGCGTCGGCGCTTCCCGCCGTGGGCTTCGCTGATCCTGACCTTGCCGCTCGTCCTCGCCCCTGCGTCGGTGCACACGTACGCGCTCTATCCGCCGAGGCAGCTCTCGATCACGCTCGCGATCGCGTCCTTCTGGGCGATCCACTCCGCGTCACGGCTCGCGAAGTGGAGAGCGGCGGCGTGGCTCGGCCTTGGTGGGTTGCTCTACGGGCTCGCGATCTCCTCCGACCCCTACCCGATGGTGCTCGCACCCGCAGTGGGGCTCTTCGCCTTGATTGTATGCGTCGAGCGACCCGTGCTTCGCTTGTCGCTGCTCGCGCTCGGCGGCGCGATCGGCGCCCTACCGTTCTTTCTCCTCCATCGTCTCGCTGGCGCGAAGAGCGGCCCGCTCGGGCTCTCCACCTCCGTGATCGCGCACAACTGGGACCTGCTGGTGAAGGAGTGCTTGCCGTGGGCGCTCAGCTACAAGGTGTATTTTGCACGCTATGTGATGGACTACAAGCCGTGGGATCCGCCGCTCGCGGTGCAGGCGATTCAGCTCTCCGGCGCGGTCGTCGTCGCCGCGATCGTCCTCGCCGCGTTCGTGCTCGTTCGGCGAGAGTCGATCCCGAAGTCCACGCGCGTCCTCGGGTTCGTCGGTGCGTCGGCGTTCGTCATCACGATCGCGGCGTTTCTCTGCTCGGTCATGGTGATGGACCATTTCTCGATGCGCTACCTCGCGGTGCTCACGCTCATGCTTCCGTTCGCGTCCGCGACGATCGCACATCATCTAGGGACCAAGCGCTTCGCGATCTTGATCTCTCCTCACCTCGTCGCGTCTGCGCTCTGCGGTTGGGTCGGGTACGGGCCGTTCGTGCGCGGACCGATCCCCGTGAGCGAGACGCCAGAGCTGGCCGACGACTACGTGCTCTTCGATCTCCTTCGATCGAAGAACATCACGTACGCCGAGGCCGACTATTGGGCGTCGTATCGGCTCACGCTCCTCTGGAACGAGCGCATCGTGGTCGTTCCGACGAACCCCAACGAAGATCGCTATGCACCTTACCGGCGTGCGTTCGAGGCGGCGCCAACGTTCGCGTACATCTTCGATCCGGGACGCTCTCGCGAGGACGTGGCGGACGCGGAGCAAAAGCTCAACGCGTCGAACGCGAGCGTGGAGAAGATGCGAGCCGGGGGACACACGGTCTTCGTGGTCACACGCACGGCGAAGGAGAGCTCAGTCCCTACTGGCCATCCGCAATGAAGGTCGCAGCGCGACCAACCGATCAGTCCGTGCAGGGCACGTCGGCGTAGGGGTCGCGCGAGCGATCCTGGCGGACGACGGCGACCTGGAGACGAGACTCGCTTCCAGGAGCCTGGCTGCTGCGCGAGCTCCGAAGGTGGGCGTCGCTCGAGGTGGCGGGTCCACGACCACGGGCCACGGGGAGTTGACGCGTTGCGACGGAGGCAGGCTTCTGGGAAAGTGGGGAGCTCATGACGTTCACCATGGAACGCAAAGCATATGCCCCTTCTTTGTGATGGGCCGAATTGCTGGATTTCTTTTTCGGTGATCGCGATAACGAGCCCTTGCGCTGCCCTATGCGCAATCTGATACGCACTTTTGGTTCGCATCCACCGTGAATTCCTTCACGCGCGTAGTGTGCGAAACGCGGAGCTGTGTCCCTGTCTCCACGCATCTCTTGCACGCCGGACCGCGCTCGCTTGAAGACTGCAGTCTATGGTGAGACCTCTTCTCCTCAGCCAATGGCCACGCCCACGTCGAAATGACGCGCGCTCGTTTGTCATCGTTACGTGGCTCGCGTCCTCTCGGGTGTGGTTGAGGTAAATCGAATGCCGGATCGCGATCGAAAAAAGCCGCTCGGCACATATCGCGACAAGCGGGCTCCTGGCGTCACGAACGAGCCTTTCGGCGACGAGCAGAGCAGCAGCGCTTCGTCGAAGACGATGACCGGCGCGTTCGTCGTTCATCTCCACGACGCGACGCGACGCCATTACGACGTCCGCCTCGAGGTCGGTGGTGTGCTCCTGAGCTTCGCGGTTCCAAAGGGACCGAGCCTCGATCCGCAAGAGCGCCTCTTGGCCGTACGCACCGAGGAGCATCCGATCGAGTACCTCGACTTCGAGGACGTCATCCCCGAAGGCCAATATGGCGCGGGGCCGATGATCGTCTGGGATCGCGGGTTCGTGAGCTACTTCGAGGGCCCTGCCGAGGACGAGCTCGCGCAAGGAAAGCTCCACGTCGAGCTTCGCGGAATGAAGCTACGTGGGCGCTTCGCCTTCGTGCGCATGGCGAAGGGTGAGTCGGGCAACGAGTACCTCTTCTTCAAGAAGCAGGACGACGCGGCGGACCCGAAGCGGAAGATCGTCGAGGAGATGCCGCGTTCGATCCTCTCCGGCCTCACCGTCGAGGAGATGCTGCGTCGAGACGAGATCGCCGGCGTGCATCATCGCTTCGCGCTCACGCTCGGCGCGAAGGAGGATGGCGCGCTCATCGCCGAGCTCGTCGCCGCCAAAGAGTCACCGCTCGTCACGCCGCTCACGAAGGAGCTCGAGTGGACGCCGCGCATCTACGACGCAGACCTCGACGGCGTTCGCGTGCTCGCGATTCGCGACGGCGACGTCGTGACGATCCGATCGTGGAGCGGCGGGCGAAGCTCGGGCGCGGCGGAGAACATCGAGGCGTTCTACCCCGATGTGGTGCGCGCGCTGCGCTCGCTTCCCGTCACGAAGATCGCGATCGACGGCGAGCTCGTCGCCTTCGATCCGACAGGCCGCCCGAACATGAACCTCCTCGCCGAGCGCGTCGCGAAGATAGCGAAGGGCGAGGCGCTTCGTGTCGCGGCGATGACGCCGGTCGTGCTCGTCTGCAAAGACATCCTTGCGATCGGTGATCTCGATACGCGCATGCTCGCGCTCGAAGATCGGCGGCATCTGCTCACCGAGATGCTCGCGCCGGTCGGCTTCTTGCGCGCGGCCTCGCCGCTCGAAGGGGATGAGGCACGCGTGCTCGCGACGTGCGCCGAGCTCGGGATCGCGTCCGTCGTCGCGAAGGCGAAGGGCTCTGCGTACTCGAACACGGCGATCGGAACGAAAGGAGACGCCGCAAAAGGAAAGCACTCGCCGTGGACGCATCTGTCGACGGGCCTCGGCGCGCGCCTCCGCGTCGTCGTCGATCATCATGCCGAAGACGCGAGCGTCGCGCTTCGACGCGTGACGATCACGAACCGCGACAAAGTCTTCTGGCCAGCAAACCCCGATGATGGGCGCGATGGACCGTTCACCAAGGGCGATCTCATCGACTACTACAGCGCGGTCGCCGAGACGCTGCTGCCGTATCTTAAGGACCGCCCCGTCATCTTGGTTCGCTATCCGGACGGCATCGACGGCAAGAGCTTCTTCCAGTGGAACGTGCCGGTGGGGATGCCGCCGTGGATCCGCACGATGACGATGCACGAGCTCGATGACTTTCGCGCGGTCATCTCGAGCCCCACCTCGCCGATGTCCTCGCCCCGATCGTCGGGGAGCTCGTCGTCGTCGAAGCCGACGTCGCGCCCAAACAGCGTGAAGACGCCGAAGCGCGTGTTCCTCGTCGATGACGCGTCGACGCTCGTCTACATCGCGAACCTCGGCTGCATCCCGCTGCATGTCCTCGCCTCGCGCGCGCCGGATCTGACGAAGGCGGATTTCTTGACGATCGACTTCGACGTCAAGCAATCGGAGCTCCGCCACGCGATCACGCTTGCATGCACTTTACACACGATCCTCGACGAGATCGGCTTACCCAGCTTCCCGAAGACCTCCGGACAGACCGGGCTTCACGTGCTCGTCCCGCTCGGCGGTCAGTCGTTCGACACGGCGCGCGCGCTCGCGGACCTGCTCGGACGGCTCCTCGTCGATCGTCATCCCGACATCGCCACGATGGATCGGGTCGTCAACCGCCGCGGGGAGAAGGTCTACGTCGACACCGGACAGACCGGGACGTCGCGCGCGATCGTCGCTCCGTACTCGGTGCGCGCGGTGAAGGGCGCCACCGTGTCGACGCCGCTCACGTGGGACGAAGTGGACAAGGACCTCGACCCGCGTGCGCTCACGATCAAGACGGTGCCGGCGCGGCTCGCGAAGCGCGGCGATCTCTTGAAGGGTCTCCTTGGCGGACAGCCGAACGTCGTTCGCGCCGTCGCGAAGCTCGCGGACATCGTGCCGCCGCGCGCGTCGCTCGTGCCTACGCCTGGGAAATAGGCCTTTCCTGGCGCCAACTTGACGCCCCGCACGTCCTCTGCAACTACGGCTCCCGCCGTGGCAGCCAGTTATTTCGACGTGGATGGAACGCTCGTCCGAACGAACCTCGTTCACCCGACGCTCTTCTATTTGATGCATCAGCGCACGCCGATGCGCAGCTTGCAGAAGCTCGCGCGCGCCGCGCTTCGCAGCCCGTCGTTCGTCTGGGCCGAGCTGCAAGATCGTCGCATGTTCAACGAGGCGCTCTTCACCTCGTACGAGGGCATCTCGCAAGATCGCCTCCTCATCCTCGCCGACGACGCGTTCGACAGCGTCCTTCGCAAGGCCGTCTACCCTTCGGCGCGCGATCTCGTCTCGCGCAGCCGCGATGAGGGTCACGACGTGGTGCTCGTCTCGGGCGCGCTCGACTTCTTGATGAAGCGCCTCGCCGATCACCTCGGCGCGACGCACGTGATCGCCAACCGCCTCGAGATCAAAGACGGCTACGCGACCGGCCGGCTGCTTCGTCCCGTCGTCGCAGGCCCGGAGAAGGCTCGCCTCATCCGCGAGCACGCGCGCGCGCACAACCACGACCTCGACGAGTGCTTCGCGTACTCCGACAGCTACTCGGACGTCCCGATGCTCAGCGTCGTCGGTCACCCCGCCGCCGTGAATCCCGACGGCAAGCTCCAGCGACTGGCGCGTACCTACGGCTGGCCGATCCTCTCGCTCGACAAGAAGTCGGTCAACTAACCCCTTAGCGGTGCGTGAACGAAGCGTGGTAGCCGCGCGACGAGCCGTTCGTGGAGCGCGGCATGCTTCTTCCTCGCCTCACTCGACGGTCGAACGACCAGCGTCCACGTCGTCGTGCTCTCTTGCGACGCGCGATCGAGCAGCCCCACGAGCATGTCCTCGTCGGTGCCTTTCACGAGGGTGATCTCGACCTCGAGGGCCATGCGCCGCCTTCGAATCCCCTCCTCGCCTGCGCTCGCTTCGACGACACGCCTTCGCAGGATCATGTGCGGCAGGCTTCCGTCGAGGAGATGGAGCTCGCGAAGCGTCACGCCCGGCTTACCAAACCACGCCATCCACGAGGCGAGCGCGAACGGGCGAAGCGTCTGTGTCGGGTGGAGGCGAAGCTCCTCGACGCCCGCGAACACCCTCGGGTGATCGAGCAGCCAACGTAGCCGCTCGGTCGTGTACGCCTCGCCGTCTCCCGAGAGAATGAGGGTCACGCGTCGCAAGGTGTCAACGAGAGACTCGCCACGCGCGGCGAGGATGCGTTCGGTCGTCGGCGCATCCGGCGAGGCGCCTACCACCCACAGCTCCTCGACGTGCGTGCGATGCGGAGCTTCGAGGACGCTCGCGATCTGCCCGGCGTTGACGGTGAGGCGTCGAAGCGCGAGGTTCTCCGGCGTGAGGATGGGAAGGATATCCCCCTCGGCCACCTCGAGGGTTCGCCACGTCGAGAGCGACACGGCACGAGCTCGCTTTGCGGCTTGGTCGGGTGGGGGGAATCGCAGGACCGCCCTCGACAAGAAACCGCGCCGGAACCCCGTCTTGTTCGGCACGACGAACGCCGCGGCGGGACCGAGCCAGACCCGCTCGTAACGCGCGAGCAGCTCTCTCGCCTCGGCCTCCGCACGCAACGTGTCCCCTCCGCCCGTCGCGGAGCTCGCGCGGAGCTGCAGCGCGATGAAGGTGCCGCGTGGATCGTCACGCTCGAGGAGCCAGTCGGCGTACACGTGCCGTGGCGCGTCGGAGTCTGGCTCCGCATGGATCGCCGCGAGGAGATCGTCCTCGCTCACGTCGCTCTTCGCGGCCTCCTTCGCGCGGTCCTCGTCCGCCATCGCCTTCGCCGCGTCCTCGAAGCACGTGTGCGGTGCGCGCGCGATCGCCTCCGTGAGCGCGTCGAGCGCGGCGCGCTCTTCGTCGTCGAGCGCCGGAGGTGGATCGGGGATCGCGCGAAGCGCCGACTCGATACCTCCCGCGAACATGCGATCGAAGCGCGTCGTCTTTCCTTTCGGGAGCCTTGCCTGGCATGCGAGGAGCGGCGCGCGCGCACGCACGTCGGCGAGGCTCGTGAGCGCCTCGAAGACGCGGCTCCAGATCGGAAACGTCGCGAGGTTCGACGAGAGCGCCCCGCCGGCCTGCACGATCGCGACGACCGGCCACGTGAGCCGGGGATCGCGCGGGCGATGGCTCAACACCGCGAGCCGACCGGCACGCACCTGGAGCGTGCCCTGACCGAGCCGAGCCGCGAGCCTCGGCATGTCTGCCTCACGACCGCGCTTCGCGACGGCGAGCCACTCCGCCTCGGTGCGACCGATCGCTGGCAGCGCCGCTGTGATTCGACCCGAGAGCAGATCGATCGCGTCGGCGAGCTCGCGCGCGGGCTTCGTCCGCCATGCGGCGAGCATCGACGCCAGCGCGTCGATCGGAGCTCCTTCGAGCTCAGCCTCCGCGCGACGTAGCGACGAACGAAGCGGGTCCACGCCTCTCGAGCTTACGTGCGAAACGGCCGTGCCGGCGAGCACATGTGCAGGCCACGTGAGGCCAGGCTGCGCCTCTCGGATCGCACCCACGGTTGGCGCTCGCGAGCTTGCGACCACGGCCATGAGCGGCACACATCGCGCATCCGTCTCCCGCTCCACCCAACCACACACGAGGAGAACCACTCATGGCTGACATGCAGAAGAACGTCGAGCAGCTCAACTCTTTCCTTCGCGGCGAGATCTCCGCCGTCGAGACGTATCGGCAAGCGATCGAGTCGCTCAAGAGCAGCACAGCGAGCACGACGCTGAGTCAGTGCATGCAATCGCATCAACAACGCGTCTCGATCCTGGCTGGCGAGATTCGTCGCCTCGGCGGCGAGCCTGCGAGCTCGTCGGGCGCGTGGGGTGCGTTTACGAAGCTCATCGAAGGCGGCGCAGCCACGCTCGGAGAGAAGACCGCGATCGCGGCGCTCGAGGAAGGCGAAGACCACGGCAACGCAGACTACAAACGCGACGTGACCAAGCTCGAAGGCGCAGCACGCACGGTCGTCGAGCAGCAAGTGCTCCCACTCCAGCTCCGCACGCACGCGGACATGAGCAAGCTGAAGAAGCAGCTGTCGTAGCGCTCTAGCCGCTCGCGGCGCGCTGCGGCGCCACCACTTCTTCTTCCGCCTCGCGGATCGCTTCTTCGATGCGCTTCGCGTCGCGGACGTCGGGCTCGGCGATGGCCTCGAGGGCTACGCGGAGCTTCGGCGAGGCCGCGACCTCGGCGGCGACGCGAATGCGTTCACGCTCCGCGTCTCCGCCGTGCTTCGCGAGCAACATCGCGGCGCCCACGCGCGCCGAGAGGCTCGCGTGCGTATGATCTTCGAGGATCACGAGGAGGTCTTCGATCCGCAGCCCTGCATGGCGGAAGTCTTCGGCGGCGTTTTCGCCCGTCAAACGCGCGACCCAATCGGTGAACGTTTTGTCTCCGCGCTCGAGGCGCCAGGCGACGTTCTTCGTGGCGTTCGCGTTGTCGTCAGCGTCGTGTGGCTTGCCTTGCGACGCCGCCTTGATTCGCGCGATGAGCGACGCCTGGTCCTGCTTCTCGAGCGGGCTCAGCGTGAACCGCCCCGTCATCGGCACCTGGATGACGCGCTTGTCGCGGAGGCGAATGGCGACGCCACGGTTCGTCGGCTCCACGACCTCGATGTCGTCGTAGCGAAAGAGACGTGCGTCGAGGCGCTGTTTGATGAGCACGCCATCTGCGCCGACGAAGATGTCGCTCTTCGTGAACACGATCGGTATGGCGATGAGGAGCGCGCTGCCAAGCGCGACGAGCGGCGCGATCTGATAGCCGATGGCGAACCCAAACGACGCGATCGCGAGCGCGAATACGCCCCACATCGCGTTGCCCGTGCGGGTGCCATGCGCCACGACCCCCGTGAGCTTGAGGACGCGACGAGAGGCATCTTGCCCGAGGATCGCAAGGGCGTCATTGGCCTGCTGTTCACCTGCGACGTCGATCTCGAGGAGCTTGCCGTTCGTGCCCTTGACGCGAAGGAGGTGGTTCGAGACGCCGGGCACCATCGGCACGAACCGCGCTTCTTTGATCTCACCACGATGAAGCACGTTCGCGCCGTCGATCGTGACGCCGCTCGAGGAGATCTGGACGCGTCCCGTCGTGCGCTTCAAGCTCTGAACGAAGAGGAGGATCGACGTGATCAGCGTCCCGAGCATCACGAGGGGGATCCAGAACGTCTTGTCGGCGACGCCGATCAACCCGAACGTGCCGATGAAGAGCGCCAGCGCGGCGACGACGCGACGTTGCCGAATGATCCGATAGCGCGCGTTCGAGAGCTCGACCGACTCCATCACCCGCGCGCGAGCGTAACAGCTCGCGCTCAGGTTGTGGGTGCAGGAGGAGGCGGAGGCGGTCCGCCGCCGGTCATGAACGGGCCCATCCCTTGCGGTCCCGGCGGTCCTTGCGGGCCATCCGGCGGCGCCGGTACGCGATGCGGTGACATCGGCGGAGGAAGCGGCGGCGGCGCCTTTCGCCAGAAGCCGTTCGTCCCGAACGCGCGGAAGCCCCAGCGAAGCCAGCGCACGACGGTGAGCGCGAGCCAGAGCGCCCACGCGAGCATGGCGAGCCGGTAGACGAACATCGGCGCGCTGATCACGATCGTGGGGACGGCGCGTCCGAGCACCGCGTCGCTCCGATCTGTGAACCAACGAAGCTCGTTCATCGACGAGCCGTTGCCGCGGACTTGCATCTCGGGTTGGCCGAGGAGGCCTTGCGAGACGCAGACGAGGAGCACGATCGCGGCGATGCCCGTCGCTACGACGATCACGACTTGACGGAGGTTCCACATGCCGCGGCTCAGCTCCATCGTCGACCGCTCGCGCCACGCGAGGAGATGGAGCCAGCCCACGACGCATGCCGCGGCGACCACGTTCACTTGCGAGAGACCGACCGCGAGGAGCATCCACTGCCAGGTCTTCAGCGGCGTGCGACGCATCATGCCGATCACGATCGAGACGACGAAGACGACGCCGAGGAGGCTCCAGAAGAGCACCACCGGACCGAGGTGAGGGCCGCGAAGACCGAGCACCCAGCGACCATCCGGCATGTGAATCGTCGTCGTCGCGTTCACGCTCGGCGCTCCGAGATCCACCTCCGGCGCGGTGAAGAGCAGACCCATCGCCGAAGGAGATCGCCATTTGACGACCACCGACTGCGAGCCTGGTGAGACGGGCAGCGTGATCTTGCGCGCTTCTTGTTGAATGGGCGACGTCGATCCGTTGATCGTCACCGACTCGAGGACGGCGCCTTCTGGCAACGTGAGCACGTGCTGCGCGCCGCGGCTCGAACGGATCTGCAAGGTGAGCGTGGAGTCGGTGGCGCGGACGCCCGGGTTGAGCGCGTAGTTGCTCTCGTCGATCGTCAGCGTGCTTCCCGTCACTCCATCGGGCCGGCTCACGTTGAGCGTCGCGGTCTCGCCTGGCCAGGGCCGCCACTCGGGCAGCTTCGAGCCAGGGCCACCCGACGCGACGACGGGGATTCCGGCGAGATCGGCGTGCCACACCGGGCTCATGTCGAGGCGCCAGAGCTCCATCCACGAGGTCGACTTCGGAGCGGTCAGCACGACCGGCGAGCGCTGATCGAGGACCGACCGCCAGCTGATCTCCTGGACGTTTGGGGGCATGTTGAGCTGCGCCTTGCCGCTGGTGACACGAACGTCCGCGGTGGTGACCGACTCGCCTTTCAGCAGCGGCACCTCGAGGACGATCGCGCTGCCGATCGGCGAGAGACGCGTCACACGGGTCGCGACCTGCCAGTCGAGGCCGATGAGGAGCGTGCGCTCGACGCGGACGAACGGCGGAAGCACGCCAGGCTCGAGCGCGGTCTCAGCACCAGCGCCACGTCGAATGCGTGTAAGTTGCAGGTTCTCGTCGGCGAGCCCGTCTTCGTGGATACCTTCGACGCGCCAGCCGTCGGCTTGCGCCTCGACGCGATGAGGCTTCAGCGGAAGCGCGAGCTGAACGAGCTCGCGATCCGGGAGCGGTCCTTCGACGCTCGCCTGGTGCCAGCCCTTCTCCACCGCCAGCCATGTCTTCCCATCGGCAGTGCGAAGGAGCGCCTTTGCGGGCTTGCCGTCGAGGAGCACGGTCTCGGGCGCCCACTGCGCGCTCCACGGGAGCGGGATCGCGGTGGGCGCGCTCGCCTCCACCTCGACACGCAAGCGAAGCGTCGTGCCTCGCGCTTCGATCAGCATGCGTGAGCTCGACGCGCACGTCGGCGTGCACGCGGGCTTCTCGAGCATGCGGCTCGCGAGCTCGTCGAGCACCTCCTTCGGCGGGACCTCGGCCTCGGCCGTGCGAGGCGCGCCGGTCAGCACGAAGACGAACGCGAGCACGCCGAGCAGCGTGGCCACCGCGAACGAGAGGACGCTCTTGCCGCCTTCGCCACGCGAGCGGCGCGGACGAACGGGGAGCAAGCGAAGCACGAGCACCAGCACGAGCAGCGCGCGCACGATCGCGAGCGCGGCGTTCATCGAAGGCGTCAACAAATAGAGGTGCAGCCGCTGGCTCCGCTCCACCGGACCGCTCCATCGCAGCGGGATCTGCGTGAAGGCCCAGCGAGGCCGGCCTGGTCCGGTCTGGACCATCGAGCTTGGGTCGTACACGTTCGCGTTGAACTGGTGGTACTCGCCCGAGCTCGACGACGACGATCCGCCGCTCAGCCAGCCGAGCTTGCTGCCGCGGTAGCCGGTCGCGGTGCTGCTGGATGAAGGAGCGTTGATCGTCTCTTCGTTGTCGGAGCGCGTGGCGAGCCCTCCCTTGCGGTCGTCGGCGTCCTTTGGCTTGTCCTTCGCGAGCGCTGCTTGATCGACCGCGGCGGCCGGCTCGTCGGCCTGCTTCTTCTGCTCTTGTGCGGCGACGGGCTTCGGCTCAGGCGTCGCCGGAGCGGCCTCCTTCGCCATCCCTCCGCGCGGAAGGCCGTCGATGATGGTCGCCACGCCAGTGTCACCGCCGTCGGCGGCGAGCGCCGGGAAGAGACCATGACGAACATGGTCGACGAGGAACGGAACCGCGACGAGCACGAGCAACATCGCCGCCGCGGCGCGGACGCCCGACGCCCCTCGACGCGTGACGAGGAGAGCGCGCGATGGTCCCTCGGCTTGGTTCGCGCCCGCCTTCGGCAAGGACGACGCCTTGGTCATCGCGAGATCGAGCGCGCGGACGAGCGCCTCGACGATCAAGACGAACACGAGGATGTAACGGGGCGCTCCTGCCTCCGGGAACGTGAGCGCGAACGTCACGAGCGCGAGCGCGCCCCACTTCACGCCATACAAACGCCAAACACCGATCGCGAGCACGAGCATCAAGAAGAGCTCGAGCAGCGACCAGTGCTTGATCCACGTCGAGGGCACGTCGTCCACGCCCGTCGCGTGCAAGAGGCGAAAGCCGGGCGGCAAATGGAGCGTCGCCGATACGGAGTGGAAATCGTGATTCCACCCTACGGCAGGCAAATCATTGGGGCTCGCGTTTACGCGACTATCGGCGCTCACCGACAAATCGCCTTGGCGCACTTCTACGCCTGTTTTTGCGACTCCGGCGGCGTCTTCGAGATGCGTAATGAATTGATCTTTTCCGCCAATCGAGACACGTCCAAGCACGGTTGGTGGAAGCATCTCGAGCCGTGACGCACGGCGCAGATTGCCCGATAAGGTGTCACTCGCCGTAAACCCTTTACCGTCGAAGTCGAGCCAGAGCGTGCGCTCGAGCGTCAAATGATCCGGTTGTGGCTCGGCATCCCCGCGCCGCTTCTCGACGAGCCGTATCGTGTCGCCGAGGGCAAGCGGATACGCAGGTAGGCGTTTCCAATCATCCGGGAGCGACGTCTGCTGCGGATCGATCGCGGAGACGCCTTGCACGTCGACGAGGCGGAGATTGGCGCGTGCGTCGAAGACCCAGACCTCTTCTCCTTCGCGCCATGGCCCTTCGGGGTTTGGTCGCTTGATCTCGTGGACCGGACCTTCGCTTCGGGCGACGAGCTCGATCGTCCACGTCCCTGGCCGCGCCTGAACGCGCAGGCGCGTATCGGGCTCGACGCGCGCGGGGAGCTGGCTGTCGAGCGCCATCGGCACGAAGCCTTGCGGGAGCATCTTGCCGAGGAGCACCTCGCGATTGCGCCCTGCGACGTTGAGGACGATGCGCGTCGTCAAGAGGAGCGGGACTTCGTCGACCACCCGGCGATGCACGACGAACTCGAGCCGCTCGCCTTCTTCGGCGGCGAGGGTCTTTTGAAGCCACAGCGTGCCCTTGGCGTCGCGGTTGGGCTGATCGATCGCCTTGCCACGGAGCGAGAGGCTGAGGAGCGCCGTCTGCGGAGGGACCTGCAGCGACTCCGGCAGCGAGTCCCACGCGAACGTCCCGAGGACGACGTGATCGCCCGGCTCGAGCTCCACGCTCGGCACACCATCTCGCGGGACGACGACGGTGCGCTTGCCGTCGATCGTGACGTCGAGCGGCCAGCGCTTGTCGTCGCCTGGAAGCGGAACGAATCGCCGCGCGTCGGCGTGCCACGACTGCTTGAACGTCCCGCGCTTCTCGTCGAGGACGAGATCGAGGCGCGCAGGCCACGTGCACTGCGGCGCGCCTCCAACGCCGTGGAGCGTGGGGCAGAGCGCGTCGGCTTTGTCGTGCAAGGCCCACGCGGTCCATGGCTTGAGCGGCTCGGGCACCGCCTTCGGATCGAGCGGCCCCTCGGCCTGGACGTCCTTCGTGCTGGCGAGCAAGGCCACGATGAAGACGACGACGTGAAGCACGAAACGGGCGGGCGTGAGCCGCGGCCGTGTGCGATTGAGCTCGAGCATGGAACCCCTCCGAGGGCGGGAGCCTAACATTGAAACGCCGATAGACGTTCGAGCCCACGGCTCGGTCTCTCTTCTCTACGCGGCGGGAGGCGTAGTTCTTGGCTCTCAAGTGACCACGAGGGAGGCAGTGGTCGATTTCGCCCGGTGAGCCGTCTTGGGGAATACCCGAGTGGATCGACGCGTTCGCTCGATGCCGGCGCTCTCGCTCTGTTCCCTTTGCTAGGGCGGCTTCATCCGTTTACGCTCGTTCGTCCCGTCGGCGTCGTGCTCGTCCATGCACGCGCGGTTGAGCGAGCGATCCTTTGAGCGGCAAGTCCTCCGGCAAGAAGACCGTATCCTCTTCTGCGGCGTGCGCTTCGGTCCGCCGATCGACAGCGACATCGCGCGCCACGCCGCGCTCCTCTTGGCGGTCGGCTTCCTCCTCCTCGCCGGGACGCTCACGAGCAGCCTGATCGAGGTGCTCGGCGTCCCCCACCTCACGGGCTACCTGCTCGCGGGCATCATCGCGGGTCCTCATGTCCTGCACCTGATCGACGACGGCTCCGCGAAGCGTCTCGAGGTCGTCAACACGCTGGCGATCGCGCTGATCGCGCTCGCTGGCGGCGCCGAGCTTCGCCTCACGACCTTGCGCGAAGGATTGAAGACGCTGCTCTCGGCGCTCAGCCTCCAGACCGTCGTGGTGCTCTTCTGCACCGCCGGCGTGTTTGCGCTCGTGCCTCCTTCGTTCGTTCAGCGCATGCCCCCGCTCGCGATCTTCGGCGTCGCGCTCCTCTGGGGTGTCGTCGCCACCACGCGTAGCCCGTCCGCGCTCCTCGCCGTGCTCTCGCAGACGCGCGCGCATGGGCCGCTCGCGCGCTTCTCGCTCGCGTTCATCATGGCGAGCGACGTCGTCGTCGTCGTGAGTCTCGCGATCGTCGTCACGATCGCCAGGCCGCTCATCGACGCCGACGCGAAGATGTCGCTCGACGCGCTGCAGGTGCTTGGTCACGAGCTCCTCGGCAGCATCGCGATGGGCACGACGATCGGCCTCGCCCTCACCCTCTATGTGAAGCTGATCGGACGCCAGCTCCTCATCGTGCTCCTCGCGATCGGATATGGCGCGACCGAGCTCCTTCGGTACGTTCACTTCGAGCCGCTCCTCACCTTCATCGTCGCCGGCTTCATCGTTCAGAACATGTCGAAGCAGGGAGAGAAGTTTCTCCATGCGATCGAGTCGACCGGCGAGGTCGTCTACGTCCTCTTCTTCGCGGCGGCCGGCGCCGATCTCAACATTCCGCTTCTGCGCGAGCTATGGCCGAGCGCGCTGCTCTTCACCGCCGTCCGCGCCTTCAGCACGTACCTCGCGAACGCGGCCGCGGCACGCTTCGCCAAAGACAATGCGACCTTGAAGCGTTGGGGCTGGAGCGCGCTCGTGTCGCAAGCAGGCGTCGCGATCGGCATCGCTCATGCGGTCGCCAGGCAGTTCCCGACGTTTGGTCCTGCGTTTCGTGACATCGCGATCGCGTGCGTGGCGATCAACGAGATCGTAGGGCCGGTGCTCTTCAAGCTCGCGCTTGACCGAAGCGGTGAGTCGCGGCCGCCAACATCCCTCGAAGAAGTCGAAGAGACGATCGCGCATCAAGCGCCCTGACCGGCGCTTCGCCATACGAGCTGCTGCCTCGCCGCATCACAGGTCCGTGGTGCGACAGGGTCGACTTGCGCGCTCGGAGACGCCCGTGGGGCGTTGACGCGGTGTGGGTAGCTAAGTAAGGGGAGCTGGAAGTTCAACTTCCTACTTTTCACTCGTCCACGTCAGGAAGTCGAAGGGCAAGAGGCCGTCATGAAGAATTTGGATCTCCTCTCGTCAGACCCGCAAACCACGAGTCGCCGATGCTGACGCGCCGGCATTTCCTCCAGGGCTCGCTTCTTGGGTCTCTCTTGGGCGTGGGGTGTGGCGAGGGCACGACGGATGCTCGTCCTGCTCGCGCCACGCTTCCTCCGGCTGGGCCGCCCTTTCCCACGTCGATCGTGCGCGCCTCACGTGCGGAGGTCGAGGGGACCCTGACGGTCATCTCGGGAACCGTCCCCACGGACATGCTTGGTTATGCGCTGGCCGTCGGAGCGATCCCCGAGGGAGGCGGAACACCGCTCTTCACCGGTGACGGGATGGTCTACCGCCTGGGCTTCGAGGGGGGTACGCCGACGCTGAAGACGCGGCTCATCCGCACGGACGACTTCCTCCTCGACGAAGCCACGTTGAATGATCCGCAGCTCGCTTACAAGAGCGCGGGGATGGCGCGCCTCTCGCCGGCATTTGGAGGGCGCAACTTCGCGAACACCGCGCTCACGCCGATCGCCAATGGGCGGCTCATCGCCTCGTACGACGCAGGCCGTCCTTGGGAGATCGATCCCGCGACCCTCGACGTCCTGACACCGGTCGGCAAGCAGTCCACGTGGCGCGCCTCGCTCCCTCCGATGAGCCCAGGGCTCTCGTTCATGCCGATCCACATGTCCACCGCACACCCGGCGTGGGACCCGGACGAAGGCGTGCTCTACGTCGTCAATTACGCGCCCCCGATGGACGGCCTCGAGATGGAGCCCTTCCTCCACCTCTTGCGTTGGGACACGAAAGCGGAGCCCATCGTCACCACGCTGCGCGAAAAAGGAGGCAACGCCATCCTTCGCCAGTCGTGCCACCAGATGCACGTGACGAAACACCACGTGGTTCTGTGCGATGGCGCCTTCCGCATCGAGCCCGAGCAGATGGCGGGCCGAGATGTCTCCCACCCGCAAGCATCCACCACCACGCTCTTTGTCGTGCCGAAAGACGCGCTCCGAGCTGGGGGCGAGGTGGAAGCGGTGCGCGTCGAGATTCCGATCGAGGCCGTTCACTTCCTCGTCGATCGCGAGGACACGCCGGATCGGCTCACGCTGCTTCTTCTTCACCAGAACTCCGCCGATCCCTCCGAGTGGGTTCGCGCCAATGATCGCGTGCACGGGACCGGTCAGCCCGTGAACCCCGACGACGTGGGCATGCTCGTCGCGAACGCGGACCTCGTCTTCTCTGGTCGCTACGAGATTGATCTGCGCACGGGGAAGACCGACGACTCGCGCACCAAGAAGCTCATCGATCCGAGGCTGTGGACGACGAGCCTGTGGACCTCCGACGTACGGAAGAATGCGAAGGGGTTCGGGAGCTCGTTCGTGGTCGCGATGGGCTTTGCGCCCGAGCTGCTCACGGAGCGCATCGTCTCGATGTACGCCGATCACCCCTCGCGCATCGTACCGGTGAGCGAGCTTCCGAAGGACCCGCTCCCTGCGCAGCTCCTTCGCGTCGATCACGACGCGATGTCGATCGAGGACGCGTTCGCGTTCCCGATCGGCTCCCTTCCCTTCTCGCCGACGTTCGTCCCACGCAAGAACGGCGGCATCGGTGAGGGCTACGTCGTGGTGTTCGTCGTTGGTCCGGAGACCGACGAGATCTGGATCTTCGCCAGCTCCGATTTGCGAGACGGTCCGCTCTGCCGCCTTCGACACAACGAGCTCGACTTCGGCTTCACCCTCCACACCGCGTGGATGGAGGGGATTGCGTCTTCCGCGTCCTCACTCCCCTATCGAGTAGGGCGCCGCGACGATTACAGCGATCGACTCACCGTGCTGACACCGAAAGCGCGTGAGCTCGCAACGCGCGTCCTTGGCCTTTAACACCCTGGAGAATCACCCATGCTTTCGCGATCCCTTCAAGTTTCCTCGCTCCTCGTCGCACTCGCCACGTCAGCGCTCGCGTGTTCAGACAGCAGCTCTCCGTCCGGTGAGTCGACGGAGAAGCCCGCTCCTTCCAGCGCAGGCACGACCACGCCTCCCCCGAAGGACGGCACCAACAACAACAACAACAACAACAATCCTCAGCCGCCCGATCTCGATCCTGGCGACAAGGGAAAGACCGTCCCCGAGGCCATCGCGAAGCAGATCGAAGGCACCTACGCAGCACGCATGCGGGTCGCGACCGTGCAGGACCTCCCTGTTCTTGGCAAGGCCGATAGCACGGCCGTGACCTACGGGATCGCTGTCATCACGTACACCGCTGGCGCGCTCACGATCCTCGAGTCGGGGTGCCACGTCGACATCCAGAGCTCCGGCAGCATGTCCACGATCGTGCCCGACGCGATCGCCCAATCCGTCGTCCCCGAGACACACGAGTTTCGCGCTTGGCAGGAGGGGACCACGGTGAAGTGGGCGCGCCCGCTCGTGGCCTCACCCGTCGGAGCGAAGCTCGCCGCCCCCGCCACGGACACGCTTCCGGCGAAGGACGACGACGCACGTGTCTGGGACCAGGACAAGGACGGCAAGCCGGGCGTCACCGTCAAGGTGAGCGGCTTCGTGAGCGGCGACATCTACGTGGTGCAGCGGCAGCGCTCGGTGCTCGCCGGCACGGTGAGCGCGACGGGAGATCTCGCCGGCCTCGTGGCCGACACGTCCGACCAATCCGTCATCGGATCGTCCAACCCCGTCTTGAACCAGAACATCCCGTCGACGACCGATCCCGATTCCTCGAAGAGCAACGTCATCTTCGTGAAGGACAAGGTCGGCCTCACTTGCCAAGACCTTCTCACGAGGAAGGACACGATCTTCGCTGGGAAGCCCTGAGCATGCGAGCGCCCTTCGCCCTCGGGGCTGGGTAATCGAGGAAGGAACGGAGCGTCATGCGTTTGATCATTGGTAGTGTTCTTCTCGTTGCCGCGGGTGCGGCGGCCTGCTCGTCATCGACACCGGCTTCCGACGGCGAAGCGGTAGCCACGTACCCAGAGAACTGTGAAGGTCTGAGCGGGTCCGACGTCGCGGCGTGTGGCGAGGCTCGCTACTGGCAAGCGTTTCAGAAAGACAAGACCACCCGGACGTCGACGCACGATCTGCTGGGTCGGCTGAGCGAAGGCTCGGAGGGTGCGAGCGCGGGACGCCTCCACTTCCTTCGGGGCACGCTTGCCATGGCCCTCGCGCTCGAGGACGGCCACACGGAGCTGTTTCCGTCCGTGTTGCCGGACCTCCGGAAAGCGTGGGAGCTCGAAGGCAATCCCAAGTACCCGCCGTGGGTCGACACGATGGAGCTCGTCACCACCTATCTCAACAACGACATGGTCTCGTTCGAAGCCGCGACGAAGCGGTCGATCGCGAACGTCGAGCTCTACCCCGTCGGCAACATCCTCAGCGTCACCGGCACGCTCACCGGCTTCCCTCTCGCGACCGGCCTCCCGCAGAAAGCGGTGGAGCTTCTCGAGCGGTGGCGCTGCGATACCGACTGGTGTGCGCACAACACGAAGCGTGCCCCTTTCAGCCAACCTGGACTCGCCTTTCACTTCGCCGATGCGTATGCACGCGTGGGAAATGTGGAGAAGACCCAGTACTACCTCGAGCGGTCGCTCGCTGCGGACGGCGCAGGGGAATGGCCGTACCGTGCAAAGGCCTCCGAGGCGCTCGCGGATGTGTCGAAGTTCGTGCGCCGCTACACGGACCTCGGCAACGACAAGCACGCGATCTTCATGGTCTACGCGAATTCGCGCGAGGGCTGCGTGCTCTGCCACGGCGCGAAGCCCTGACGGTCTAACAACGTCGGTTCACCACGCCGCGATCAGCAGCTCGATCGCGACGAACAAGAGAAGCCCCGACGTCGACGCGAACGCGATCGCGACTCCTCGCTCCGCTTCGTTCCAGCGCGCATACGCACGACGAAACGAGCGCACGACGACGATCGCGACCACGAGCGACGCACCCACCTGCGCCATGCTCGCGAGCTGCGGAGAGAGATCGAGGAACGGACGCACCACTGGCCACCCCGCGCTTCGTCCCACGAGCCCAAGGAGCGTGGCGGCGACGACGAAGGTCACGCCCGCGAGCGCGATCACCCCGGTCAGCTTGCCGAGCTGCTCGACATCTTGTTGTTTTCGGTAATGCGCTGGCCCAACCGCGGACGCCATGTCGTTCGCGTGCCGCGCCGGCCGCATCGGTGGAGCGCCGAGAGCGGGTGCGTTCGGACGCGGCTGGAGCTCGATCGCGCCGCTCACCGGTGGCGGGACCTCGGGCACACGCGGCGGCATCGGAGGCGGTGCAGCCAGACGCACGGTATGCTCGGTGACGCGCGCCGTCGGCAGCGCCGGCGCGGAGGCCATCGGCTCCGTGATCGTCGCGGGGTCCACCGGAATCCCTTCGCGCGGCGTCGGCGAATGGAGCGTGCTGTCGGCGATCGTCGGGTCGGATCGTGCCATCGTCGGGAGGAAGTCGAGATCCGGGACGACCGGTCCGGCAGCCCCGATCGCCGGAAGGTCCACCGTCTCCTTCTTTGGCGCTCGGCGGAGCGCGGCGTCGAGCGCCGTGACGAGCGCCTGCGCGAGCTCGCCGGCCGAGGCGAAGCGTTCGTCCACCGACCGGCGAAGACATCGGTCGACCACGCTCGCGACGTCGGGGTCGACGTCGGGCGCGACGTCGAGAAGACGTGGCGGATCGGTCGTCGCGATCGCGACGTAGATCGCGCCGCCGGTCGCGACGTAGGGGCGCCGACCCGCGAGCAGCTCGAAGAGCATCACGCCGATCGCCCAGACGTCGCTTCGCGCGTCGGCGTCGCGAACGCCGCGGCCGATGAGCTCGGGCGCCATGTACGCGGGCGTCCCCATGATGACGCCGACGTCGGTCGCCCGAATGTCCGCCGCGCGCAGCTTCGAGATGCCAAAGTCGAGGAGCTTCGGGACGTACCGCACGCCGCTTCGAGGCACCGGGCCGGAGCGAGGTCCTGAGCTCGGAGGTGGCTCGCCAGCGCGTGACGAGAGAAAGACGTTCGCGGGCTTGATGTCGCGATGGATCACGCCCTGCGCATGCGCCGCGGCGACCGCTTCGATGATCGGGACGACGAGCGTGCGGATTTCGTCGAGGTCCAGGCGTCCGCGCGCACGCGCGAACTTCGAGAGGTCTTCACCGTGCAGCAGCTCTTGCACGATGAACGGCGAACCATCTTCGTCCTTGTCGATGTCGAGGATGTCGACGACGTTCGGATGCTGGACGATGTTCGCGACGCGCGCCTCGCGAAGGAAACGCTCGACGAGGTTTGGATCACCGACGTGCTTGACGTGGAGGAGCTTGATCGCGACCTCGCGATCGACGAGCACGTTGGTCGCCCGATAGACGTCGCCCATTCCACCGGTCCCGAGGAGGGCCTCGATCCGATACTTCGAGGCAAGCATGTCCCCGGCCCGCCGCAGCGCCATGCACCGCGGATCGTAACACTCCCTCGCCAGAAGCCTATTTTTACGCGACTTAACGCATGGCTAGCATGCGCGACGGGCCCCGTGGTACGAGGCGGCACCGAGAGCCGTCACATGTCGCATCCGAACGTCATCACCCTCGACCGCAAGAGTGCCCCGCGAACGATCTTCTCAGGCGACCGCCTCCTCGAGGTCGATCTCCCTCCCGGTACGCGCTGCATCTATCCGAAGCAGCCGATCGCTCCGCTGAAGGACGTCGAGGCGGCGATTCGCTACGCGATCAACCATCCGTACGGCTCGGATCCGCTCCACGCGAAGCTTCGTCCCGGCATGAAGGTCGTCATCGGCATCGATGACATCTCGCTGCCGCTCCCGCCGATGCGCCGCCCTGACGTGCGCGAGCGCGTGCTCACCGTCGTCCTCCAGACGCTCGCCGACCACGGCGTCGAGAACGTCGAGCTCATCATCGCCACGAGCGTGCATCGCCGCATGACGGGCGAAGAGATCCGCCACGTCGTGGGGGACAAGATCTTTGGCGCCTACTACCCCGACCGCCTCTACAACCACGACGCGGAAGACCTCCGCAACATGGTGGAGATCGGCACCACCGAGGAGGGCGAGGTCGTCGAGCTCAATCGCAAGGCCGTCGAGGCAGACCTCCTCATCTACGTGAACCTCAACTTGGTTCCGATGGACGGTGGTCACAAGTCGGTGAGCGTTGGCTTCTGCGGATACAAGAGCCTGCGCGCGCATCACAACCCGAAGACGATGCGCAACTGCCACTCGTACATGGATCCGTCGAGCAGCGCGCTCAACACGAGCGTCGAGCGGATGGGCCGGCTCACGAACAAGAAGCTCAACGTCTTCACGATAGAGACGACGATCAACAACCGCATGTTCGATCGCCCGCTCGAGTTCCTTCACAAGAACGAGGACGATCTCTCCGGCATGGAGAAGGCCGCCCTCAAGGCGCTGAACCTCACGCTCTCGAAGGTGCCGCAGCCTGCGCGCCAAGCGATCTTCCAGAAGGTGCCCTCACCTTATGGCGTCACGGGCGTCTTCGCGGGAGAGACCGAGGCGGTGCACAAGCACACGCTCGCGCGCTCGTACGAGCAGTACCTCGTGCCGATCAAGGGCCAGGCCGACATCGTCGTGTGCGGCGTGCCGTACATCAGCCCGTACAACGTGAACTCGTTCCTCAACCCGCTGCTCGTGCAGGTCATGGTGAACGGCTACCTGTTCAACATGTACAAGGGCTCGCCCCTCCTCAAGAAGGGCGGGACGATGATCGTCGCGCATCCATGCACCGACCAATTCGACAAGGAGCACCACGCTCCGTACATCGAGTTCGTCCACAATCTCCTCCCCGAGACACGCGACGCGATGGAGCTCCACAAGCGGTACGAGGCGAAGTTCGCCTCGAACCCCGCCTACATCCAGGCGTACCGCACGGGCCACGCCTATCACCCCGCGCATCCGTTCTTCATGTGGTACTGGGGCGAAGCAGGTCGCCAGCACACCGGCCGCGTCATCGTCGTCGGCGCCGACAACGAGTACATCCCGAAGCTCATGGGGTGGGAGACGGCGCGCACGATGGCGGAGGCGCTCGAGATGGCGAAGGACACCGCGCCCCCGAGCCCCGACATCGTCCTCATGCATCTCCCGCCGATTGTGATGGCTGAAGTCACCGCATGACGTAGCTTTGGAGGGTGACGGCGTCGCCCACCCCCTCCTTCACTCCTTCGTCCGCGGCTGCGACGTCGTCGCCGTCGAAGAGGACGCCGCCGATGCCTCCGGGCCCGGCCCCGCTGCCGATCGTCGGCGCCGTGCCGAGGCTGATGGCGTTCGCGCGCGATCCGATCAACTCCGCGACGCGCCTGTTCGAGACGTATGGGCCGGTCGCGGCGATCGTACGCGGCCCGGCAAGGATGATGAGCCCCGCCGGCCGTCACGTGATCCTCGTCAACGGTCCATCGCTCAACCGCGAGGTGCTCACCGAGCACGATCGCTTCCACATGCGCGCGCTGCCAGGGGTGTACTTCCCCACCGAGGACGATCTCGATCGCGCCGGCGGCGGCTCACGCCTCCGCGGTCAGCCGAGCGCCGATCGGCTTCGTCCGATTCGTCGGACGCTCACCGGCCTCTTCCACGTGAACGGCGACGAGCATCGTCGCCATCGACGTCTCCTCCAGCCCGCCTTCCACAAGACGCGCATCGACGCGTACCGCGACGACATGGTGAAGCTCGTGTCGCGCACGTTGGATGAGTGGCGTGGAAGCGTCGGCGAGAACCGTGACGTTCACGAGGACATGACGGAGCTCACGTTGCGCATCGCGACGAAGACGCTCTTTGGAGAGGACGCTGGCGAGAAGGGCGTCGCGCTCTCGCGCATGATGCAGCAGTGGCTCGTGACGATGTTCTCGCCCGCGATGATGCTGCGTCTCGATCTCCCGGGGTCGGCGTACCATCGCTGGCTCGACCTCACGCAGAAGATCGACGAAGGCACCGTCGCGATCCTGCGTGAAAAACAGCGCAGCGTCGCCGCCTCGAAAGACGGCGCGATCGCGCCGGACATGCTCTCGATGCTCATCGCCGCGCGCGATGAAGACGGCAGCGCGCTCGACGACGACGAGCTCATCGGCCACACCGGCGTGATCTTCGGCGCCGGTCACGAGACGAGCACGAACGCGCTCGCCTGGACGCTCTTCCTCCTCGCGCAATACCCCGACGTCGCGAACGAGCTCACCGCCGAGCTCAAAGACACGCTCAAGGGCGACGCGCCGACGGTCGAGCAGCTCGCGAGCGGTAAGCTGCCGATGCTCGAGGCGGTCGTCAAAGAGAGCATGCGCGTCCTTCCGCCGGTCCCCTTTCACCCGCGCGTGACGCATTCGGACACGGAGCTTGGCGGCTACCTCCTGCCCGCGCACACCGAGCTCTTTCTCAGCATCTTTCACATGCATCACGATCCGAGCATCTTCGAGAACCCCGATCGCTTCGCGCCGGAGCGGTGGTCGAAGATCAAGCCGACGACGTTCGAATACAACCCGTTCAGCGCTGGGCCGCGCATGTGCATCGGGGCCTCGTTCGCGATGATGGAGATCAAGCTCGTGCTCGCGATGCTCCTTCAGAGCTTCCGCCTCGAGCTACCGCCAGGCACGAAGGTGGATCGACGCGTCGCGATCACGATGGCGCCGAAGGATGGCCTCACGATGCGAATTCGACGTGCCGACGGCGACTGGCGACGCGGGCGCGCGACCGTCCGCGGAGACATCCACGAGATCGTGCAGCTGCCCCGCTGAGCTCGCCGGCGGGATGATTAAAGCGGAGGGATGACGAATTCGTCGTTCGGCTGCGGGATCACGGCGCGATCGGCGGAGGGCTTTCCGTCGATCGTCCACACCGCGCTCGTGGTCCCGAACGTCGGGCCGCTCGCCGCCAGCGGCAACACCGCGCGCGCCTTCGTCAGCCAGTCGTCCACGTCGAGGAACGTGATGGGCTGCGGAGCGGCGTCCACGCTGCGAAGGAAGTCTTCCCAATGGCCGCCGATCGCGCGCTTTGGATGAAGCGACGCGAGGATGCCGTGTGGCTCATCGTCGACGTTGTTCGAGCTGCCGACGCACAGCAGCGCGAGATCGACCTCGCGATCCGCGAGAAATGCGGCGGGGACGTGTCCGAGCGGCGCGTTGCTCGGTGCGTCTTGGTAGTACGCGCGGAACACGGGTGCGTTCGTGGTCGGGTCGAGGAAGTCGATCAAGAACGCGATCGTGAGCCCTTCCTTCCATTCGGGCATCGCTTGCGGCGGCTCGCAGGCCTCCTCGGTCACGTCTCCTGCGCCGAAGTGGTAGGGGCCGACCTGATCCGGATGCTCGGAGCACACGCCGAGGATGCGCACGTGCGAATTCGGCACGCTGACCCACGCGCCTTGGAGCGGCGCGTTCGAAGGCTTCTTCGCCGCGCAGTGGGTCCAATCGATCGCGCTCGCGATCGCGTCGTCCATCGCGACCACGCGTGACCGCGGGATGGTGGGGGACTGCGCCTTCGTCCCTGCACACTTCGACGCGCGATCGGGCGCCCATGCCGCGAGGAGGTTCTTCGCGCTCGTGTTCGCGTAGAGCGTCGCGCCGCTTCGCTGCATCAGCGCGGGGACGTCGAGCAAGTGATCGTAGTGGGCATGCCCGCTGATGATCGCCCGCACGTTCGCGAGCGTGGCGTCGTCGATCTTGGACGCGACGAGCGCGGCGTCCGAATGCGCGGGGAGCCCGGTCGAGACGGTGAACGCGTTGGGCCGCGTGAAGAGCGGCGCCGTGAGCACGCTCTCGGCGCCGCGTGTGAGGAGGAAGCCCGACGCCCCGAGCCACTTCACCGTCGTCGATACGCCCGCTCCTTTGGCGTGTGGAGGAGAAGGCGACGCTTCCTGCGTCGTCGGGTTTGAGGGGCTCGCTTCGCGCGACGGCGCTGGACGCGCATCGCCAGGCGCGCCGCCCTGAGCCTGATCGCGCGCCGCATCGCTCGCGCACGCGACGTGGCGCGAAGAGGCCGGCGCGCGCGGCGGCGCGGAGGGCGTTCTTCGCGAGCGTGTCGTCGCCGCTCAGGATCCGGTGCGTCGCGAGCCCATCGAAGATCGCGAGGATGAGCCGCGTCATCGCCGTGATCTCGCCGGCGTCGGCGACGTAAGGGAGCAAGAACCGCCCGCACATCTGCTCGGCCCGCTGGACGAGACGTGCATCCACGCCGGCGACGAGGACGCGCAGATCCTCATCGGTGCGCGCCGCGACGACGAGCTCGAGCCACGCGTAGAACGTGTCGCCGGTGTACACGCTCCAGAGAAGGCCTGCGGCGTCCTCGAGATTCAGGAGATCGGCGTTGCCCTTCATGGCGAGGGCGATGCGATCACGAAGCTGCGTCACCCGCTTCGTGAGCAGATGGTCGACAGCGGCGGCCACGAGCGCTTGCTTCGTCGGGTAGTGGTGAAGCTGCGCGCCGCGCGAGACTCCAGCGCGCCGGCAGACCTCGACCGTCGACGTGCCTCGATAGCCGCGCTCGATGAGCGTCCGGATCGTCGCTTCGAGCAGCCGCTCCGTGGTCTCCGCCGTGCGTTCGGCCTGGGTCGCCATCGGTCGAACGCTACGTCACTCAAACAAACAGTCAAGCCTGTTTGTTTTTGCGGATGTGTTTTTGCGTATAGTTTTCATTATTTCGACGTGGCATGGGTTGGAGCTACCGGTAGGCTGAAGGTCGACGATGGGTGAACAAGGACCGATCAAGAAGCCCTCGTTGCCGCAGTCGGGTGCGTGGCTGTTGCCGTCCACCCTCGCGACGAGGGTGGCCTTTCAGATGCCCGCGATGCTGGCATATTGGGACGCCGACGAGCGGTGCCAGTACGCCAACGAGTCGTACCTCGCGTGGTTCGGCCGCACAGCCGAGGAGATGCGCGGGATTCGGATGCGCGACCTGCTCGGGCGGCTCTACGAGCTCAACAAACCGTACATCACGCAGGCGCTCCAAGGGAAACCGCAGGAGTTCGAGCGGCGCATCCCTCTACCGGACGGCGGCTTCCGCGAGTCGCTCGCCACATACACGCCCGACATCGTGGACGGCGTCGTGCGAGGGTTCGTCGCGCACGTCACCGATGTGACGGGCCTGAAGGAGCGCCTCCATCGACTGCGCGAAGCCGACGAGCACACACGTCAGATCGAAGCGGAGCACGCGAACGTCGAGCGACTGAAGAAGCTGATGTCGAAGATCGGCGTGGGCATGACCGTCCAGAACAGCAAAGGCGAAGTCTTGCTGTGCAACCGCGCGGCGCTCGACCTGCTCGACCTCGCCGAAGATCAAGTCATCGGCCAGACGTCCTTCGATCCCAAATGGGATGTGATCCGCGAAGACGGCTCGCCGTTCCTCCTCGAGACGCGGCCGGTGTCTCGCGCGCTTGCGACCGGAGAGCCGGTGACCGGCGTCATCATGGGCGTGTTTCGACCGACGCGTGGCGATCGCGTGTGGCTCCTCGTGAACGCCGAGCCAGAGCTCTCTTCGGCTGGCGAGATCGAGGTCATCACCACCACCTTCGTCGACCTCACCGAGCGCATGCAGCTCCAAGAGCGCCTGCTGGATGCGCAGAAGACGCAGAGCTTGGCGCGGCTCGCCGGGGGCATCGCCCACAATTTCAACAACCTCCTCACGATCATCAGCACCGCGACGTCGAGCGCGCTCCATCAGCCCGATCTCCCAGAGTCGTTGCGGCAGGACATGGTCGAGGTGCAGAAGGCGGGAGAGCGCGCGGCGCGCTTGACGAGCCAGCTCCTCTCCTACAGCCGCAAGCAGGTGCTCGTGCCGACGACGCTCGACGTCGGAAAGCTCGTCGAGGATCTCCGAGGAACGGTGCGTCGGATGGTCCGCGACGCCGTCCACGTCGAGATCGATCTCGCCCCGGAGCCTTGCCGGGCTCACATCGACCGCGCGCAGCTCGAGCAGCTCGTCTTGTCGCTCGTCGCCAACGCCGACGACGCGATGCCGAACGGTGGAACGCTCAGGATCGCGATCAAGGCCGCCGATGTCGCCCCCACCGACATCCTCGCGCGATCCGACGGCGAGCACGATCTCTCGAACCGGCCGGTCGTCCTCCTCCAAGTCACCGACACGGGGATCGGCATGGATGCGCCGACCCGCCGGCGCATCTTCGACCCGTTCTTCACGACCAAAGGCTCGCGAACGAGCACGGGGCTTGGCCTCGCCACGGCCTACGGAGTCGTGCGGCAGAGCGGCGGCGTGATCGTGGTGGAGTCCGCGATGGGTCGCGGCACGACGTTTACCGTCTGTCTGCCGCGCGTCGTGGAAGCGCCAGCGCCCGGTCCGGTCACGACCGCGACGATCCTCGTGGTCGACGATGAGGACGGCGTGCGGCGCATGCTCGCGAAGATCCTACGCGGAGCCGGCTACGAGGTCCTCGAGGCCGAGAGCGGCGAGGCGGCCCTCGAGCTCTTGTCGAGCTACGACGGCGCGCTCGATCTCGTCGTGAGCGACGTCATGATGCCCGGCATGAACGGGCGGGAGCTTCTGACACGCATCCTCGAAGACCGCCCGGACGTGTTGACGCTCCTCACGTCGGGCTACCACGATGACATCCTGGCGCAAGGTCTCGACGGAGTGAGCTTCCTCGCCAAGCCCTATTCGCGGACGTCGATGGTGGAGCGTGTGCAGTCGATCCTGGCGGCGAGGCCCACCCGAAGCTCAGCAGGAACCTGACGCTGCGGATGACCTCGAAACGAGACCGTTCGCTCCGGATGGCGACCGTTCGGCGCCATGGCTTGGAACACGACCGTGGCTTCGTGCGTAGCTTGAGGACGTGAGCTCACCTCCCTCTCGTTCCGAACGGCCAGCGACCCCGGAGTCCATGACGGACGCCGAGCAAGAGATGGCGTCCTCCACGTTCCTCGCCTCTCCGCCGGTGAAGCTCGCCCTTCGGATCGGGGCGACGCCGTTCGTTCAATCGTCCGCCCTCGCGATCGTGTTGCTTGGCGCGCGCGTGTTCTGGTCACGCGATCTCGACTACACCTTCCTCGCCTGGAACTTGTTCCTCGCGTGGGTGCCTTGGGTGTGGGCGGCCCTTCTTCGCGCCGTTCATGATCGGGATCACGGAACGAAAGCGCCGCTGTGGCGGATCGCGCCCTTCTTCCTGCTCTGGCTCGCCTTCTTGCCCAACGCGCCGTACCTCGTGACGGACTTCATCCATCTTCGCTACCGCGACGGGACGTCGGCGCCGCTCTGGTACGACGCGATCATGCTCGCGGCGTTTGCGTGGGCCGGCGTCGGCCTCGGCGTCGCGTCCCTCCGCATTTGCTCCGAGGTGGTTCGTGCGCGCAGCCGTGGTCCATGGACCGCGACGGCGTTCGTCGCGACCTCGGGCTTCTTGACCGGCTTTGGCATTTACCTCGGTCGCTTCGTCCGGCTGAACACGTGGGACGTGATCACGCGCCCGCTCATCGTGCTCGACAAAGTGGTCGAGCCGCTCGTGCACCCGCTGTCCCATCCACGAGCGTGGGTCGTGACGTTCACGTTCGCGCTCTTCTTCCTCGCCGCCTACGGGACGTAGCACCCAGCAAACGAGCAGTATTTTGCACGTGTCTGCGCGAGCGACTTGGTGGGCTGACCGTACGGAGAGAACGGCAGCGACGCCCACTCCTTCGAGATCTTCTTCATCGTGTTCGAGAACTCGGTGGCGTTGAGCGCTCGGTTGGTAGGGAGCACGACGCCGCGCCGTGAGATGAGCTTCATCGCTCCGATGTCCTGGTTCTTCGGGCTGAAGCTCGGAAGACCGAGGCCGCCCCACGTCGAGTTTAGGAACTGATAGCGCCCAGCGGCGCTCGAGTGGTAGCCGCCCGACGACCAGACGATGTTCGGGTGCTTCGCGCAGCTCGAGAAGCAGTGATACGCAAAGCCCGTGTTGTACCCGTCTTGGCCGCACGAACCGGCGGTCCCTTCGGTGTACGCGATCGTGTTCAGCATCGCGCGATGCTTGCCGGGGACTGCGCCGTTGGCGATCGACGGGGCACACGACGGCGCGGAGAGATCTTGCGAGGTGGACGCTGTCTCTTCCTCGGGCTCATCCGTCGTCGACGCACAACCGACCATCAGGAAGACGGGGACGAGGGCCGTGAGCGAGCCCTTCGCAAAGATCGTACGGCTGGAAAGTTTCATCGTCATGGCGCGTCTCCAATGCGTTCTTCTTGGGTTTTCGAGGGGAAATCACGACAAATTCATTTGCTGCGCGACGTCTCCGCTGCTGTGATGTGCGCGCACGAGGGGGATGGGATTTCATGCGGGGGTCTGAGCGAGTGAGGCCAGGAGCATGTCAGCGACCGAGCGCGATCCGTTCGAGCGCGGTCTTCACTTCGGTGGACGCTTCGTCATGAAGCTGCCGCTCGAAGTCGTCGCGTGCTGTCGGACGAGCTATGCGGACACGTTCACCGAAGCGCTCGATCGCGGCGGTAGCGCGGCGGTCCTGAAGGTCACCGAGCTTTTGGACAGTGAGGGTCTCGACGGAGAGGTCGAGTCGTCCGCTGTCGAGCGCGTCGATGAGGGTGTCGACAGCCTCATGGCCGCCAACCTCACCGAGCGCATCGATGAGGTTTGGAACATTTCCTACCGCATCCCGAGCCTCGTCTGATCCGGACGTCGTGGCCGCAAACGCGCGCTGCGACTCATCGCGAAGCCATCGAGAGAGCGTACGGGTCGCGAGGCGGCGGTCGTCTTTGTCGCCTTGAACGCCGAGATTCGCGACGCCGTGGATGATCGTCGGCGCGGCCTCGGGCTCACGGCGTAGGTCGATCTCCGCGAGCGCGGGCAGCGCCGCGAGCTGTCCATCGCGCACCGCGTCTTCGACGGCGTCGATCTTCTTGGCGTCATCGTCGGACGCGAACGCGCGAACGAGCTCGTCGTGATCGGAAGACGGCTTGTGCTCCGCCCTTGCTCGCGCCGCGCTGGGCGGTCGGTCGAGCGATGTCACGCTTGCCCGCGCCGCGAGCGACGTGCTCGGCACCGGCGCCGGCAACGCGCTCGGCGCATGTGTGAGCGAGGACGCCGTGCGCGGAGAGGGCGCTCTCGCATGAACCGCGATCGCGACGAGGGCGCCCGTCATCACGCCAAGACCGAGGCTCGCGATCGGATGCCTTCGCGACATCGACAAGAGGGCGCGAAGCCTCAATGTCATCGTCGCCGTTCGCGTTCTCGTTCGCATGTCCGTTTGCAGAGGCAGGTCGTGTGCCGCTGCGCGAGACGAGCAGCGTCAAGCGCGTCATGAGCGTCATCAAGCGCACTTGCGCATGATCAGTGTCATCCGTCGCGGTCCGTACGCTGCGCGAACGACAGCGAAGTGCCGCGACGACTCGCGAATCATCGCGCGAACACGCGATCCATGTCGTAGGTAGTCACCTCGCTGATGTGAGATCCGCGAACTACAACGCCAAGGAGCAACATGACGGCAGCAAGCGTGACGACGACGAAAAAGACAGCGCCATCGAAACCGGCGCAGCGACTCGCTGCGTTGGCGTTTCTGCTCGTGCCGATCGCGGCGTGCGCGGCGGACCTCGAGCCCGAAGGCGCGGATCCCGAGGTCGACGACGAGGCGAAGGAAGAAGCCATCGAGACGACGAGCGATGCCCTCGGACGAAAATGCTACTGCAGCGGCTCGTTTGCGTGTGGGCACTCGAGCAGCACGAGCTTCATGTATTCGAAGGCCCTCACCGCGATGCACGCGGCGGGCGTCCCTGACTCGGCGTTGATCCAGACGTTCGGCGATGCGCCCGCGTCGGTGGGGACGCACTGTCCCGAGCCGAACAAGTCGTACTCGGCCGCGACGGACATCCAGCAGAGCTCCGATCCATGCGGTCGAACGCGTCGCCTCCGCGCGCAGGGGTTCGCCGCGTGGTTTCGCACGGCGCCCGAGTTCCCCGGCAACCTCCACATCCACGCGGTGTATCCCGCGCCGGGGATCAAGTCGTCGCTGCAGCGCCAGGTGGCTTCGTTCCTCCAGGGACGAAACGGCCTCGCGAGCAACCTCATCGAGAGCCATTGCCCGATCACGCAAAGCGAGAAGGACGCCGTGAGGCGCGCGCAAGGAGGCCACGCCGGCGGATGCGTCACCGGCGGGAGCTACTGCGGTGGTGACAAGCTCGCCGGCAACGCGAACACGCTCTATCGTTGCAACGCCGACGGCAGCGGCACGGTGATCAGGGTCTGCGCGCGCGGATGCAGTGTCAACGCGGGCCGCGACGACAGCTGCAAGTAGAGCATGACAGGGAGCACGAGCACCGAAGACCGCGATCACGACAAGACGCCGTGGAGGCGGCGCGCCATCGCGGTCCTTCGTGTGCTCCTCATCGCGTACCTCGCGCTGTGCCTCGTCGCGCGGCTCACGTACACGAAACTCCTCTTCCCCGCGCCGAGCCTCGCGGCGCCGCCTCCGCTCGAAGAGGCAGGCCGGCTCCTCGAGCTACCGCAGACGGACGGGTCGCACACCGCGGCCCTCTACTTTCCTCCGCCACCCGAGGCGAGCCCGCGCCGTGTCGTCGTGATGTTTCATGGCAACGGCCAGACGATGTACGGAGAGATCGATCATGCGCGCGTCCTTCGCGCGCATGGATACGGCGTCGCGATCGTCGAGTACCGCGGGTATGGCCTCACGTACGGGTCCGGCGCCGCGCCGAGCGAGGCGATGCTCTACGAAGACGGCGAGGCGGTGCTCGCGCACCTCGATCGCGAAGAGCACATCGGTGCGGATCGCGTCGTGCTCTGGGGATGGTCGCTCGGCAGCGGCGTCGCGGCGGAGATGGCGCGACGAGGTCACGGCTCGCGGCTCGTCCTCCTCTCGCCCTTCACGTCGGTCGTCGAGATCGGCAAACGGATGCTGCCGTTCCTGCCGGTCTCGCTCCTGATGTCGCATCGCTTCGACACGCTGTCGAAGGCGGCGTCGATCCACATGCCCACGATCGTGGTCCATGGCGACGTCGACGAGGTGATCCCATTCGAGATGGGCGAGCGCGTCGCCCGCGCGATCCCGAACGCGAAGCTCGTGCGCGTGACCGGCGGCCATCACGCCGACCTCCTCTACGAAGAAGGGCTCGGCACGCCCCACGCGCAGGAGGTCTTCGACCTGATCCTCGCGCACATGAAGTAGAGCGCTATCCGATGCGCAGGAGCGGGATGATCGGCTGCGCGATCGCGTAGGCCGACGCCGCTCGCTTCGGCCCGGGCGCTTGCGATTCGCGCGGGCTGTCGCTCGGCGTGGCCGGCGCTGCGGGAGCCGGGGGGCGCGAGCTCCGTTGACGCGCGATGCAGAGGCGGAGCGCTTCGCTCGCCGAGCGACCATGCGACGTCGCCTCGCGAGGAGCCACGCTCGAAGGCGCAGAGGACGAGGACGCCGGGAAGAGCGAGCTTGGAGCGATCGACGGACGCATGCTCGGCACCGGCGTCTCGCTTCGTCGTGCGGCAGCGGCGATGGCAGCGTCGACCGCGCCAGGCTCCATCTTCACGTACGTTCCGCTCTCGTCCACCTGTTCTTCGTAGATGTATTCCTCACGCATCGGCGGAGGAGCGGATGCACGCGCGGCCTGCTCTTCGACGCGCGAGAGGAGGAGATGGATCGCGTCCTCGATCTCGGTCGGACCAAAGCCCGTGTTATTGGGCGCAGACAGCGAGGGAACGGTGAGCTTCTGCGTGACGATGAGGCGGAGGATGCGGCTGTCGAGCGCGAGCGAGGTTCGCCCCGAGAGGACGAGATGCGCGAGCCGTCCAATCTCCTGCTCGGTGAGCGATTGACCGAAGAGCGCCGAGAGCGCGCTCTCTGCGAGGTCGAGATCCGAGCCGCCGACGATCGCCAAGAGGACCGCACGAGCCTCGACGGTGTGCATCTTGCGAAGCGCGAGCACCGCCGCGTTGCGAACGCTCGCGTCCTCGTCCGTGACGAAGCGAATGATGATCGCGATGTCGTGGTCGAGACCTGCATTCCCGAGCGCGGTGACGAGCGCCCCCTTCTCGTGCGGATTCGTCGTCATCAGGAGGTCTTGGCGAAGCACCTCCGCGGCGCGCGTCGCGGGCTCGACGAGACCCCACACCTGCGCGCGTCCGGTCGCGGCGCCGAGCGTGTACGCGCAAGCGGCGTAGACCTCGTGCTGCTCGTGACGGCTCTCGGCGTAGACGTTCATGAGGAACCGGAGCGTCGGGACGTCCGGACGCTCGACGAAGCCGAGCCGCGAGACGAACGTCGCGAACATGCGGCTCTCTCGCCGCGCGACCGCGAGGGAGAGGAGGCGACGCATGACGACCTGCGCCTCGGGCGTCCCCGCGCTCCCGAGCAGATCGAGGAGGAGGATACGGCGCTCATCGCACGTGTCTTCGGCCTCGAAGAGGTGACCCAATCCATCGCACTCCTCGCGACCACGCGTCCGGCTCAGGCGAAGGATCGCGATCGCGGCGTCGCGAAACGACGCGGAAGGATGGTTGTTCGGCAGCGCCCGCACCATCGCCGCAACCGACCCCGAAGGGAGGTTGAGAGAGGAAGGTGACGAGGAAGGCTGCATCGTGGTGGCCCCAAGATGACCCGGGATCACGTCACGAGCCAGTCGCCCGATGGGACGACGCGTCGTGATTTCAGGCCGTCACCGAAACGGGCGACGCCGGATGACGCCAGATTCGTGAGCGAAAACGGCGTGCCCCTCCCAGACCGCGCCCACATGTCTCACTCGCCTCTCAGATGCATGCAACTTACAGCTAACTTTCGCCAGGAGGCATCCGTTCAGGCCGATTTCCGCGAATTCGGCCGCGCCGCGCTCTGCCGAAAGACGCGTCGACTTCGGCAGAGGCCGGCGGGGGGCGCTCTGCTGAAGGGCGCGACGACTTCGGCAGAGGTCGGTGGCGGGTGCTCTGCCGAATGACGCCGACTTCGGCAGAGGCCGCCGGAGCGCTCTGCCGAATGACGCGTCGACTTCGGCGGCGGGGCGCTCTGCCGAAGGACGCGACGACTTCGGCAGAGGCCGGCGCGGCGCTCTGCCGAAGTCCGCGTCACTTGGCGATCGCCATGTTCTTCGTGCCGGCGAGCTTCTCGGCTTTCTGAATCACGGCGACGAGCTCGGTTCGATCCTTCTTGCCCATCGCAGCCGCTGTCGCGTGACGCTCGATGTCTTCGAGCTTCCACTCCGCTGCGTGCGGGCTCTTTCGGAGCACCTCCGCGAAGGCGGCCACCGCGACCGCGAAGCGGAAGTTGTCGGGAGCCTCTTCGAACGACGCCGAGATGGCGTTCGGGGGCATCGGGAAGGTCGACTCGGTCGCCTCGTCCGATCCGCCGTGCAGCGTGTTCTTCGCCGGCTTGTGGCGCAGGCGAAGCGTGATCGGCGAGGTCTTGAGCTGCTTCTGCGCCGAGGGGTCGACGAGCTCGACGTCGTAGAGCGCGGTGACCGAGTGGCCGGCGCCGACTTCGCCCGCGTCGACCTTGTCGTTGCGGAAGTCCTTGTCGGCGATGTCACGGTTCTCGTAGCCGATCAGGCGATAGCGTTTGATGATCGTGGGGTCGAGCTCGACCTGGATCTTCACGTCGCGCGCGACGATCTGCAGGAGCCCGTCGACCTGCTCGCCGAACACCTTGCGCGCCTCGTCCTCGCCGTCGATGTATGTGTAGTTGCCGTCGCCCTTGTCGGCGAGCTGCTCCATCATCACGTCTTTGTAATTGCCCGAGCCGAAGCCGACGGTGCTGAGCGTGATGCCCTTGTCCTTGTACTGCGAGACGGTGCGGAGGATTTGCTCGTGCGAGCTGTTGCCGATGTTCGCGTCTCCGTCGGAGAGGACGACGACGCGGTTGAGGTGACCCTTCACGAGCGTCTTGCTCGCGAGGTCGTACGCCATCTGCACGCCGCTCGACATCGCCGTGCCGCCGCCGGAGCTCAGGCCTTCGATGCCGGCGAGGATCTTCGCCTTCTGCTCGATCCCGGTCGGCTCGAGCACGACGCGCGTGCTCCCCGCATACGTGCAGAGCGCGACGGTGTCGCCAGGCTTCAGCGTCTCGGTGAGGAGCGCGAGGCTCCGCTTCGCGAGCGGAAGGCGATCGGGCGCCGACATCGAGCCCGACACGTCGACGAGATACACCAAGTGCACCGGCTGCCGCTCTTGCGGTGAGATGCGCTTCGCCTGAACGCCGATGCGCACGAGGTGATGACCTTGCGTGAACGGCGACGGCGACGCCGCGAAGTGCACCTTGAACGGTACGCGGTCTTGCGCGCCGGGCGTCACGTACTCGTAGTCGAACGAGTTGAGGAACTCTTCGGCGCGTACCGACGCAAGCGGCGGCAGCGAGCCCTCGCGAACGATCTTGCGCCGAGCAAAGGAGTACGACGCCGTGTCGACATCAATCGAGAAGGTCGAGAGGCGATCCTTCTTCGTCTCGATGAATGGATTGACGCCATAGTCGTTGAAGTGCTCGGTGCCCTGCGGCTCGGGAGCAGGCTGCGCCTCGCCCGGAGCCGCCACCGTCGCCACCGCCGCCGGATACTGCGCGGGGTAGTTGCTCGCCGGGTAAGCGTGCCCGGGCGGCGCCTTCGCCGCGCTGTTGTAGTAGCCGCCGCCGCTGCCGCAGCCGATCGCGATCATGCCGAGGAGAGAGGTGAGGGCGGCGGTGCGTGAGCGAGGGCTCGAAGGGACCATGCGTGACGAACGGGCGTTCGGCGAAGCGCTTACACCCCCCACGCCTCCCGGACATAACGGTGATATGTGGCAAACTGGCAAGCCAAAGGTGTGGCGAACATGGGGAAGCCCAAGGCATATTTACCGAGATCCCGTACACCAGCCCGCACGTCACTACATGCAGCTCTCCGACCCCATACTGGCGGTCAGGGGCAGCAGGGGTCGAGGGGCGGTGTTGTGCAGAGTACAGGCTCGGGAGGACCGGAAAGTTCCCGGATGCACATGGACCCGCTCGGACAACGAAGCACGTCGCACGTGGACATCTTGTCCATGCAGCGTCCCCCAATGATCGTTGGCACGGCCACTTCGTAGCTGACGCAAATCTCCCCGAGCACACAGTCCCGTGTCTGCCTGCACGCCTTTCCAAGCTTCGATTCGTCCGCCTCACCCCGCGCCGGCGGATACGTGCCGTCTGGATTCTTGCAATAGGGAACCGTGGAGGAATCGCGATGACACGCGTCCGCATCAACCTCTCCCGCGTCTTGACCTCCATCCGCAATTTCCGATTTTGCAGCGCCGCCACAGGAAACGAGGGCGAGCTCGACGACGACAGACGCTAGAACTCGTTGGACCATTGCCGGATGAAACCCCATGAGCCACCGGTTAGTGTGCGCCAAGTGTTGTAGCCTCCCCATGCCTCCGTCAGATCTCCCAACCAGAGAAGCTGACCATAGAGGTATCCGAGTGCACCTCCACCACTCGCGCCGTGCTCGACACTCATGATGCTATTCAGTTGATAGATGTTAGGCCCCGCCCAACTCGAACCTGAAGGGACCGCTCGGTAGATCATTGTATCTCTCACGTACCGAGGCGACGCATAAGTGCCCGCGCCTTGGTTAGGCAATTCAGGCGCGGCGTAGTCATGGTCGTAAGCCGTCATCATCATTTGAGTCGCGTTGTATGCCTGGAGTGAGCTGCTGTAACCAGGATTCACCCATCCAGCTGCAGCTCCAGGATGAACCGCACAACTCGCGAAATCGAGAATCGCAAAGTCATCCACGCCGATAACACCGTTTGCATACGAACTTGGAATTGTGACTGAGTAACATTGCGAATACGTTGGTGAGCCGCTGATCGTATCAGTTCCGGTGAATGTGATCGGGTCGAAAGCCACGGTGTGGATTCGCCCGATATTCCACGAGTGAGCGAAGGTGTACCAACCAGCGGGGCCAAAAGTGTCAGCGAACTGTTTGAAGAAGCAATGCGCGGCACTGATCGCTGTGTACTGTCCTATCGACGTCGCACTACCTCCTCCCCCACTACTCGCCTTGATAAGGAGACTTGAGATATGTGGCCACGGATAGGTTGTCCAAGTGGAATGTGGAAGATATTCACGATTGTCAGGGCTCGCGACGAATTGTGAATACTGCCTACCGAGCGCTAGGGTCGAGCGCTCAAGTTCTTTGAACGGTTGGAATGAATTACTTTTGATTGTGAGCCAGTGCTCTTGCCCAGAGAACACAAGAGGAGTGAGATTTTCTTCGATTGAGTCTGGCGGCAAACTCGGTGGATTGTCGCCAGTGAATTCAACGATTCTTTTTGGGCCAAAGGAGATCATGTTAACCCCTCTTCGTTCCTTTTCGCGAGCTTCATGCACCGCTTGCACCGTTGCGGCATCGATCTCAGCGAGCCGATATTCGGCAGCATGGCCAAGTTCATCTCCGACAAGCTTCACCGGTGCCCAGAAATCACGGGCATAGACCTCGTCACTCAACGCGTCGAGATCGGCCTTTGTGATTGACGGTGTTTCGTTGGCTGGCATCGCGAAAGCCTTGCCACTTGCAAAGTCTGTGATCGGATGTCCAATCCAAAGATGGCCCTTTTCATCTTGTACGGGCGTCTCACCCACAATGTTCGCGGAGAACGTCGAACGTATGGTCGCCGTTGGATCACCGACTGTTGGTGGGTCCGCCGAACAGCCAAAGACAGTTGAACCCCAAAGACTCGCGCCAACAACAACGATTCGGCGATTGAACATCCTTTAAAGTACAAGACACGAATTACTCGGCAACGCCTATTTCATCGTTTCATTCGGCTTACACTGTGCGCACCTGGCTCTTCGCACTTGCCTACCTCAAGAGCCTCTGACGGCTTGAATGGTGCCTGGAAAGCCAAAGCAAACTTGCGCATCACCATATCTCTCCTTTCATCATGAGAAGAGGAGCTCCTACGAATGAACGTCGCTCGTTACGTCACCTCCCTCGTCGTCATCACCACCCTGGTCGTGGCCTGCGGTGGAGGTGGCGGCGGCACGGAGGGCGGCGGAGGCAGTGCCTCGTCCGATTCGTTCGTCTCGCAGTATTGCGATCTCTACGCGCCGTGCTGCCCGAAGGACGACCAGGCGAAGTGCAAGCTCGTCTTCGCCGCGTTCCTCGGCGACTCGACGTACGATCCGGGCGCAGGTCAAACATGTCTCGACGCCGCGCGCGCCGAGGCGAACGGCCCGGCGTTCTGCGACACCGGGCTGTCCGACGACGCCGACAAGAAGTGCAACAACGTCTTCAAGAAGAACGCGCCGAACGGCACGAAGAAGCCGGGCGAGACCTGCGAAGACGACAGCGAATGCTCGAGCACCGCCGAGGGCGAGGGCAACTGCGCCTCGTCCTTCGCGAAGGACCAAACGATTCGGGCCTGCCAGATCCAAACGCGCGGCAAGGAAGGCGAAGCGTGCGCGGGCGAGAAGGACACCGACAACAGCAGCACGACGGTCATCTCGTCGGGCAGCTCGGACGGACCTCCGCAGAAGGTCGCCCTCTGCTTCATCGCCGACGGCCTCTTCTGCGAGACGACCTTCTCCGGCAGCACGTCGACGCAGAAATGCGCCAAGACGCAGCCGATCGGCGGCACCTGCCAGAGCTCGAGCGAGCACGCCTGCGTGAAGGAGGCCTTCTGCGACACGACCGCGAAGAAGTGCGTCGAGCGGAAGAAGGCGGGCGAGACGTGCGTGCAGTTCGCGAGCAACCAGTGCGTCGACAAGCACTATTGCGACTCGACCTCGAAGACGTGCAAGCCCTCGATCGCCGACGGGCAGCCCTGCACGAAGAACGAAGAGTGCGACGGCCGGTCGTGCACGAACGGCAAGTGCGGCTTCGGCGGCAGCAGCACCGGGACGGCGTCGTTCATCTGCAAGTAGCTCCAGCGGCTCCGCCGGACCAAAACAACGCTGAAATTCCGAGTAGATGGGGGGCTCTACCGGGCCGGTTGCCGCGTGGCGGGTCGTGCGGTAAGGACGCCCGCCCCCTATGCAGCATCAAGATGGCGCAAATGGCCAAGCCCCCGTTTCCAAAAGGAATGGCAGCGTTGCTCCGGCGACCGCGATTCCCACGCTCGACGTCGGCGCGCAGCTCGAAGGCGCGCGTCTTCTCGTGCTCGGCGGCACCGGTTTCCTCGGGAAGATCTTCTGGGTCCTCTTGCTCGATCGCTACCCGCAGATCGGCAAGATCTTCCTCCTCGTAAGGAAGAGCGCCAAGCACACGAGCGAAGAGCGTTTCTGGCGCGATGTCGCGACGAGCGAGGCGATGGATCCGCTTCGCAAGAAGCTCGGCGACGGCCTGAACGCGTTCTTGAAGGAGAAGATCGTCCCGATCGACGGCGACGTCGGGCTTCCGCACTGCGGGATCGAGACCAAAGAGCTCAAGGGAACGATCGACGCGGTGATCAACGTCGCAGGCGTCGTCGACTTCAACCCGCCGCTCGACGAGGCGCTCGACACGAACGCGTTCGGGGCGCAGAACCTCGTCGCGCTCGCACGCGCGCTCGGCGACGCGCCGCTGATGCACACGTCCACGTGCTACGTCGTCGGCAACCGCGAAGGCCTCATCCTCGAAGAGAAGCCGGGCGAGCGTTATCCCTTCCCTCGCGCCGACGAGCTCGGTCGCGACCTCTGGAATCCAGAGCGTGAGATCGCCGACTGCCTCGACCTCATCGCCCAAGCGAAGAGCCGCTGCGAAGACGCGTTCCGCCAGAGTGATTTCCTCGAGCGCGCGACGAAGAACTTGAAGCGTCGCGGCGAGCCCACGATCGGTGAGCCGCTCGAAGAGGAGCTCCGCAGCGTCAAGCGCAAGTACGTCTCGGATCGCTTGGTCGAAGCTGGCCTCGAGCGCGCGACGCACTGGGGCTGGCCCAACATCTACACGTACACGAAGAGCATCGGCGAGCAGATCATCGCGCGCTCGGGCATCCCGTACACGATCGCGCGCCCCGCATGCTGCGAGAGCACGATTCGCTTTCCCTTCCCCGGATGGAACGAAGGCATCGGCACGTCGGCGCCGATCATCTTCCTCTCGATGAAGGGCCACCACCAGATCGTCGGCCGCGACGTCATCCTCGACTTCATCCCCGCCGACGTCGTCTGCGCCGGCATGATCCTCACGCTCGCCGAGCTCCTCGAGGGCACCGCCAAGCCCGTCTATCAATACGGCGCGAGCGACGTGAACCCGGGTACGAGCGAGCGCTTCGGCGAGCTCATCGCGCTCTACAAGCGCAAGTACTTCCAGCGACGCGGCAAGGGAAATCCCTTCCTGAACTTCCTCCAGCAGCACATGGAGCCCGCGATCGTCTCGCAGGAGCGCTTCGACGCGATCGGCCCCGGCGCGATGGCCCGCGCCGCTCGCACTGCCGCGAAGATGTTCAAGAAGGCGCCCGGTCCGATCGGCAAGCCCGTCGCGAGCACGCTCGAGAGCATGGCGCGCCAAGAAGAGAAGATCGATCACATCATCCGTCTCTTCCAGCCGTTCACGTGGGACCAGAAGGGCCCCTTCTCGTGCGCGAACGTGCACGCGGCCTACGCGCGTGTGTCCCCCGAGGATCGCGAGAAGCTCGATTGGACGCCGGCGCAGATCGACTGGGCAGACTACTGGATGAACCAGCACATGCCCGCGATGGAGAAGCGCGTCATTCCTTGGATGGAGGAGCGCTACAAGAAGGAGCTCAAGCCGCTCAAGGCGCACGACACGCTCGCGACGCTCGTCGATCAAATGGCCGAGCGGCACGAGCACGCGCTCGCCTTCGGTCGCATGGAAGAAGACGGCATCGCGCGCCAGACCTTCCTCGACGTCCAAGCACGCTCGAACGCGACGGCGGCGCGGCTCGCGGCGCTCGGCGTGAAGAAGGGTGATCGCGTCGTCCTCTCCGGGCACAACCACCCCGACTGGCCGATCGCGTTCTTCGGCATCGTCCGCGCAGGTGGAACCGCGGTGCCGATCGATCCGGCGCTCGACGCGGCGCAGTTCGCGAACGTCGTCCACGAGAGCGAAGCGAAGATCGTCCTCTGGGATCCGAAGGTCGAAGAGACATGCGGCGGCTCGCTCGACGCGTCGCTCTCGAAGCACCACCTCGCCGACATCACCGCGGCCGATCCTTCGCTCGCGAAGCCCGACGTGGTCGCCCTCGACGATGACGTCGCGTCGCTCATCTACACGAGCGGCACCACGGGCAAACCGAAGGGCGTCATGCTCACGCATGCGAACTTCACGTCGCTCGTCGCCGCGCTCGCGCCGCTCTTCCCGCTCGGGACGGGCGATCGCGTCCTCAGCGTGCTCCCGCTCCACCACACGTTCGAGTTCACGTGCGGAATGCTCCTTCCGTTCTCGCGCGGCTCGCGCGTCGTGTACCTCGACGAGCTCAAAGGCGATCGCGTCTCCACCGCGCTCAAGGAAGCGCGCGTCACGGCGATGGTCGGCGTCCCCGCCGTGTGGCAGCTCCTCGAGCGACGCATCCTCTCGCAGGTGCAGGCGAAAGGCCCGATCGTCGAGAAGGCCTTCGAGATCGCCGCCGACCTCAATCGCCAGCTCTCGAAGGGCACCGGCATCGACCTCGGCAAGATCCTCTTCGGACCCGTTCACGAGGGGCTCGGCGGGAACATCCGCTACCTCATCTCGGGCGGCGCCGCGCTCCCGAAGGACACGCAGAAGCTCTTCGCCGGTCTCGGCTTCAAGCTCACCGAAGGCTACGGCCTCACGGAGGCGGCGCCGGTGCTCACCGTCGCGAAGCCCGGCTCGCCCGCAGGCCAAGTCGGAAAGCCGATCCCCGGCGTCACGATCAAGATCGACTCTCCGGACGACAACGGCGTCGGCGAGGTCCTCGCGCGTGGTCCCAACGTCATGGCGGGCTACACCGATCCGGAGGCGACGAAGGCGGTCAAGAGCGAGGACGGTTGGCTCCACACCGGCGACCTCGGCAAGCTCGATCGCGACGGACGTCTCGTGCTCGTCGGCCGCGTGAAGGACGTCATCGTCACGTCGACCGGCGAGAACGTCTACCCCGACGACATCGAGCGCATGCTCGGCAAGATCCCGCACATCAGCGAGCTCGCGATCGTCGGCGTCACCGGCCGCAGCGGCGGTGAGCGTGTCGGCTGCATCGCCGTGCCCGAAGAGGACGAGAGCCTCGATCGCGCCGCACGCAACGAGCGCGCGCAGAACGCGCTTCGCGGCGCGATCGGCAAGCTCCCCTATGGCCGGCAGCCCACGATCATTCACTTGTATGATGCACCTTTACCGAAGACGGCCACGCGCAAGGTGAAGCGCAACGAGGCACGCGCGCTCCTCGAGCGCTTGATGCACGCGACGGCACGTCACGATGGCGGCGAAGCGCCCACGTCACCCGTGCGCGTCGCGCTCGCTGCGGTGAAGGGCAAGAAGGCCTCCGAGATTCATGGCGACATGACGATCGGCGACGACCTCGGCTTCGACTCGCTCGCGCTCACCGAGCTGCTCGTCGCGCTCGAGGCGAAGTACGGCACGATCGAGCCGAAGGCGCTCCAAGCATGCCGCACCGTCGCCGACGTCGAGAACCTCGTCGGCACCGAGCGCGCATCGCTCAGGCCGCAGGCGATGACCAAGTCGCGTTATGCGATCGAAGGCCGTGAAGAAGAGCAGCCGGCAGGCTCGAAGAAGCCGATCGTCCTCCCCTCGCCCGTGCAGGATCAGGGCAAGAAGCTGATCGGCAAGCTGCAGGACCTCTTCTACGACAACGTGATGCGCTCGAACGTCGTCGGTCGCGCGTTCATCCCGCACAACCGCAACACGATCGTCGTCGCCAACCACGTGAGCCACCTCGACATGGGCTTCGTGCGTCACGCGCTCGGCAAGTACGGCGAGGACATCACCACGCTCGCCGCGCAAGACTACTTCTTCGAGAAGAACACGCTCCAGCGAGCCTTCTTCGAGAACCTCACGAACCTCAAGGCGGTCGATCGCCGCGGCGGTCTACGCGCAAGCGAGCGCCAGGCGGGCGAGATCCTCACCCGCGGCAAGACGATGCTCATCTTCCCCGAGGGCACGCGCTCGACGGACGGAGAGCTCCACGAGTTCAAGCCGCTGCTCGGACACCTCGCCCTCACCTACAGCGTCGACATCCTCCCGCTCTACCTCGCAGGCACCCGCGAAGCGATGCCGAAGGGCGGCAAGATCCCGATGAGCCGCGAGATCGAAGCGCGCATCGGCCCGCCGATCACGGTCACCGACATGCGAAGGCTCACGAAGGGCCTCTCCGCGGGCGACGCCTCCCGCGAGGTCGCCAAGCTCGCGCATCGCGCCGTCCTCGCGCTGAAGACCGGCACGATCCTCGACGTGTCACGCCTCGCGACGCTCGAGGAAGAAGGCGGCCCGAAGGAGCATCCGTTGGTCACGCTCTTCGCGGAGCTCGAGGGCAAGTTCCAAAAGGACGCCGTCGACAAGCCCGTCTCCTTCTACTTCACGCTCGGGAGCGACGAGAAGGCGAAGTGGACCGTCGTGGTCTCGAAGGAGGCGTGCGAGGTCAAGCTCGGCAAGCCCGCCGGCGGCACCGCCGACTGCGTCCTCAAGACGAGCGCAGAGATCTTCACGAAGATCGTCCGCGACGCCTACACCCCAGGCCCAAGCGAGTTCCTCTCGGGCGCGATCAAATCGAACGACGTCGGCCTCCTCATGACCTTCCAAAAGGTCTTCGCGCTCGCCTGACGCCGCCTGGCCACGAGTCGTGTCTGCGCTAAGGTTCATCGGGGGGATCCGATGCGCGGCACGAGATGGATGGGGATCGTCGCGATGGCTCTGGCTTCTTGCCACGAGTCGACGACGCCATCTCCACCTACATCCGACAGCGGGATCGCGGACGCGCGGTCCGATGCGTACACGATCGGCGATCCGCTGCCTGACTTCAGCGATGGCTCCGTCGTGATCTATGGCGAAGTGGATGTCTCGAAGCTTGGCAAAGCGTGCAAGACCTCTGAGACCTGCAAAGCGACCGAGAACTGCATCTATTTCCCCAACGTCGGGTTCCGCTGCTTCGAAGGCTCGGGTTGCAGCGTCGTGACCTGCCCGCCTTCGATGGTCTGCCGCGGAGACCTCGCCGATCCTGGCGCCGTGTATTGCCAGAAACCCGCGCCGCCAGGGCCTTAGCGCTTCAGCATTTTGCTCGCGAGCTCGGCTCGGGAGCCGACGCCGATCTTTTTGAAGATGCTCGCGACTTGGTTGGCGGTCGTGCGGGGTGAGGTCGTGCGCATCTCGGCGATGGCGGTCGTGCTGTAGCCGTTGAGCAAGAGGACGAGCACCTCTTGCTCCGCGGTCGTCAGCTCCTCGATGCGCGGGACGGACGGGAGGTCGTGAACGAAGAGCACCTGCCCGGACGGGAGCTCGAAGGCAATGAGCGTCTGCGGCGGCTCGCTCGGGAGTGGTCGTTTCATCCGCCGCTCGCGGGCGCAGCTTCTTCTTTCGCGAGGCTCTCGCGAAAGACGCGAATGAGCGCGACGCGATCGGTCACGCCGAGCTTCTTTGCTGCGCGCGCGAGGAGCACCGAGACGGTGCCCGTCGATAGCCCGAGGTCGTAGGCGATGAGCTTGTTCGAGTGGCCCATCGCCGCGCAGGCGACGACCTGTCGCTCGCGCTCCGAGAGGCTCTTCGTCGTCGCCGTCGTGGCGACAGGGACGCGGTTCTCTTGCGCGAGGAGGAAGCGTTTGCCGTCGTGATCGAACCAGTCGACGAGCGACCACTCGCCGCGCACCATCGTGCGCCAGAGCTGCGAAGCGGCGTTGGGATCGAGGCGGCGCATCTTGCCGCGCGCGCGATCCATGTCTTTGGCCGCGCCGGCGAGCTCCTCGCGCGCCTGCGCGGTCTCGTTCGTCGCGTGTTCGAGCTTCCCGCGTGGTGTCAGGACGGCGACCGCCGAGTCGGGTGACGGCGTCTCCTGGAGCCGGCGCATGCGAAGCGCCGCACCGACGTGCGCGGCGAAGCGCATCCAGAGATCACGCTGCCGGATCCGGTAGCTCCAAGGGACGAGCGTCGTGAAGATGACTCCGTTCGTAGGCGTGAGGTTGGCGCGCAGCCCGAGCGAGTCTCCGCCGGTCATCTCGGCGGCACGAACGGTGCGCTCGACCACCTCTCGCCCGACGACACGCGAGAGACGCGTGAACGGATCGCACTCGTAGACGATGCGCTCCGGACCTGCGTTCGCGGCCTTGCGCATCCGGTCGTATTGCTCCCTCGTGTATTGGACCTCGCCGACGCTGACGACCTGGTTCAGGTGCCGCTGAGGGTCCTCGACATCGAAGAACCACGACGACGTCGGCGCCATCCCGACGTTGAACGCAGGGTGAACCGCCTTGACGATCCCCTCGAGCCAAACCATCTCATCGGTAGAGGAGCGGTCGTAGGCGCGCTCGATCGCTTCGATGAAATCGAGCTGCTTCACGCCTTCTGAATATCCGAACGCGGGTAGCTCCGGTCAAGCCTCGCCAAGAGTCGTCCAATTGCCTATGGCAATATGTCGTCGATGTCTCGCGATCAGTACGTGTAGAGCCCGTGGTCGCCGAAGCTCGTGTGGCCCTTGCTGAAGATTCGGCTCGTGCGGGTGTTGCGATCGAGCGTGAGGATATCGGCGCCCGAGAAGTCGTCGAAACGCCCAAAGTACGTCGTCGCGCAGTAGGCCGGCGCACGCCTGCAAACATCGACGGTGTCCGCAGTCGCAGGGAAGCTGACCGAGGCGAGCGTGCTCCATCCGGTGCGCGCGCCCGACGAGACATCCCAGCGTCCATTCGTGTAGCTCGTCGCGGTGTAGCGAACGACGTCGTCACCAGGGAGACCGTCGACGTTCGCGATGAAGAGGTTGCTGAGATCGTCCGACAATCCCGACGCCGGCTGCCACGAGCTTCGCGCAGACCACGAGATGGCCCAGGTGCCGCCGTTCTTTCCAAGGACGTCGGTGATGCCGTCGCCGTTGAAGTCGCCGAGCTTCAAGTCATCGAGCCCGGTCGACGAGCTCTGGAGGGCCGTCCAGCCGTAGTGGCCCGGCGAGATCGCCCACCATTGACCGTCATCGCCGCGGAAGAACAAGTCGCTGATCCCGTCGCCGTTGAAATCACCGACGCGGATCTTCTCGAGCGGATCGTTGAGATCTCCAGGCACCGTCGTCCACGCACCGCTGCCGCCGCTCGCCATCTCGAGCAAGTTGGTGTTGGTGTTCTTGGCGATCACGTCGCAGCGCTTGTCGCCGTTGAAATCGCCGAGCCGAACGTCCTTGAGGCGCTCGGTGTACGGAGCGAGGAAGACCCAGTGCATCTTCGCGGAGCTCATCGTCCACCACGAAGCCCCGGTCGCGAGGAAGAGGTCGTCCTTGCCGTCGCCGTCGAAGTCACACACGCCGTACTCGCCGAACGTGTCGACGCCGTAGGTGTTCGCGCCGACGTTGATGTTCAAGTACCCCATCGTGGCGTCGATCGCGTCCTCGCGGCTCTGCGGAAAGACGTTGCCGTTGATGTTGGCCGCGACGATCGGGGTCCCGCGGATCTTGATGTCGTAGTCGTGTGTGTACTGAAACGCGTTGTTCGTCATCCAGAACTGATCGCCGGCGTTGCCGCACAGCCAGGAGTGCTGGTTGCCGGGGACGTCGGGGCAGTTGGCGTCCCCGTGGACGTCCATCAGGTGGGTCCACTCGTTGTAGAACTTGTCGTGCCGGCCGCCGCCTTTGAGGATCAGGTTCCGATCGGCAAGGTAGCCCGTGCCGGGCTTGCCGCTCGCCGTCACCGCGTGACGGTTGTGATCGAAGACGTTTCGCTCGACCGCTCCGTACGCTCCCTCGGAGAAGTCGACGCCGTAGCCGTTCCCGCCGACGTGCTGGTTGTGGTGGATGAAGTTGTCATGAATGCGAACGGTGCTCGGCTCGAACAACCGAAGCGATGAGTCGGCGACGTAGATCGCCGCGCCGCTCCATCCCGAGATCTCCATGTCGGCGATCTCCACGTTGCGACAGGAGTCGACCTGGATGGCGCGTTCGAGCTTGTCGTCGCCGTCCATCGAGTCGAAGTCGGGGCCTTCGATCCGGAAGCCCAAGAAGCGAATGTCGTTGCTCGTCGTCGTCGCGTCGGGGTTCGGGCAGCTCATCGAGAAGAGCGGCTTCGGACGCGTCTTCGTGAACACACGCGGCCCGAGGTGACGCCCGTCGCGAAGCGGCGGCTGCGGAAATCGCGGCGACTTCTGGTCGTGCGGGATCTTTCCGAGGACCTGGCTACCTTTCGGAGCCGGCGCCTCGCTCGTGACCGTGACGCCATCGCGCACGATGATGTTCTCGAGGAACGTCAGATCCATGTCGACGTTCGCGCCGAGCACGACGCGTGTGTTCGGCGTGCCGACCGCTTGAACGAACAAGGTGATCCATTCCCCGGTGCTGCCGTCGATGTAGACCGTCTTTGGGATCTCGACGGAGATCGGCGCGCGCGCGAGGAGCCGCGGACCGATGCGCAGGGCGTAGGTGACGGACGCGAGCGGCGTCACGGTCATCGAGCCGGAGGGTGGAACGACGAGGCCGTTCAGGAGGAGCTGCTCGCCGCACGTCTCGGGCACCGAGGCCGACCAGGAGAGGGTCGCGCTCTGGCCTTGTCGAATCGCGTTGGGCGTGACCGTCAGCGTGCCCGTCGCCCGCGTGCACATGTTTGGTTGCGGGCAATCGCCATCAGGGTTGAGGCATCGGATGGCGCTCGATGTCTCGGCCGTGGGATCGGGCTCGGACTCCACGACCGTGCAGGAGGCCGTCGCGATGACGAGCAAGGTGCGAAGGGATCGACGGACGTCCCAAAGAGATCGACGCATGGCCTCTGCATGCTCGTCCTCTGGTCAGGAGACCATCGGCAATTGAATGACAGCGCGTTTCCGTTCGGGCTTCCACCCAATCGGTCTGCTTGCGTCTATTGATCGCTCGCGTCTTGCGGCGGGCCGCCATAAGCCGCGTCGAGGAGCGGCGCGCCCGAGTCGATCGGGGGACCACCATACGCAGCGTCGACGAGCGGCCCCGCGTCGGCGGGCGCGCCGTAGACGGCGTTCGATTGCCCGTCGCCGCCCGAGTCCACGCCCGTCGGGGTGGGCGTCGTCTCGTCGTCGCACGCAAGGAGACCGGTCGACGCGGCCGCCGTGGCCGTCGTGGTCCCGAGCGCGAAGAGCGCTGCGCGAGACAGCCGACCGGCCGTTCGCTTCGGAGGCGCGCTCGCGCGAAGCTCGGAAGGAAGCTGCGCCTCGCAGAAAGGACACGCGACCTCGCTCACACGCACGTGACGAGCACACGAGGGGCAGAGGACGAGATGGGCCTTCATGATGAACGTTCTCCTCCTCGATTGTCGCTCGAATCCCGCTCCGAAGTCATTCTCTTCTTCTTCGTCTCGCTCACTTCGCCGCCTCGCCTTTGGGCTCGCTTTTCGGCTCGAAGGGCTCCTCCACGATCTCGAAGATGCCGTGATCGAACGGTTGTCCGGGGGCCTCGTGGACGCGCTGAATGCGCTCGCGGAGACCGCGCTTCTTCATCTCGAGCGCGCGGTGATGGCAGAACGGGTTGTTGCCAGCCTTGCCGAAGGCGACGAAGCTCGTCCACGTGCAGCCGCTCATGCACTCTTCGGCGTAGTAGCAGCTCTTGCAGAAGCCCCACAGCGCCGACTCGGGCGTTCGATCGCGCGTGTAGCGAAGCAACTCGGCGCGCTCCCAGATGTCGACGAGGCGTGCGTCGCGGATGTTGCCGCCGGTCCATGCTTCGGTCGGGAGCGACGGGCAGCCCTTGATCGCGCCGTTGGCCTCGATGCCGAGCGTCGCGCGGCCTGCGCCGCAGGAGCCGCCGTGACCACGTACGTGGTAGCCGCGCAAGACGGACTCGTACGGGCCGAAATACCCGATGTTGTTGCCCGGCCACAGGCGAACCTTGAGCTCGTCGCATCGCTTCTTCAGCGCCGCGAGCATCGGAAAGACGTCGATCAGATCGTAAGGCTGAACGAGGACGTCGGGCTCGTCGGCGGCGCGCCCCATCGGGACGGTGAGCTGGATCTGCCACGCGTGAATGCCGTTCTCCGCGATCGTCTCGAGGATGCCAGGCATGTGCGGGATGGAGAGGCGGTTGATCTGCGTATTGCAGGATACACGCATCTTTCGCTCGCGCATGATGCGCATCGCGTTCACCGCGGCGCGATACGATCCCGACACGCCGCGCAAGCGATCGTGGGTGGGCTCATCGCCGTCGAGCGAGATGCTCGCGCCCTGGAGGCCGGCCTCCGCGGCGCGCGCGATCAGCTCTTCGGTGAGCCCGCGGCCGCCGGAGGTCATCGTCACGTCGATGCCATGACCGCGAAGGCGTCGAACGAGATCGAAGAAGTCATCGCGGAGATAGGCTTCGCCGCCGATGAGCGTGACCTCCTTCACCTCGAGCTCCGCGAGCTGATCGCAGAGGTCGAGCGCCTCTTCGGTCGTCAGCTCGTCGGGTCGCGCGCGGCCGGCTCGCGAGCCGCAATGACGGCACGCCAGATCGCACGCGAGCGTGATCTCCCAGACCGCGTAGATCGGGCGCACCTTGTCCTGTGGACGCGCGAGATCGTGAAGCGGAAGATGACGGCGGCCAGGCGCCGCCTCGGGCGCGATCGGCAAGTCGCGTCGCGGCCGCGCCCGCGCAAGCTCGCTCTCGCGCTGCTCCTTCGTGAGCGGGTCCTTGGCGTTGTCGACGAGGGGCATGGTTCGATCCGTCGCCAGAACGTAGCAGAGCCCGTCTCGTACCGAAGCATCGACGTGAATGCTGGCGCGGCCGGCGCATCGAACGACCGTGTCTTCCTCGCGCTGGAGCAAGCAACGCATCACGACGCTCGTCGCCGTCGCGATTCACGTTGGGCTCTTTCTCGCCGTGCGCCGCTTGCCGCCGCCGCACGTCATCGCGCCGGCCGCGCAGAGCCAGGACGATCTGGAGCTTGATCTCGTCGTCCTCGACGAGAGGGAGAACGGAGACGTCGCTTCGTCGAGAGACCTGGAAGAGGAAGGGGTGGCGACGTTGGGACGGGGCGCTGTCGCCTCTCGCCAGACATCCTCTTCCTCGGCCACGACCGAGGACACGCCAAGCCCCGAGAGCCACCTCGAGCCGGCCCCGCCGTCCGAGCAAGGCACCGTGATGCTGTTCGTTCCCTCGCCAAGCACGATCGGGCTCAGCGGCGTCGGCGCCGGCGTGAATCCGTTTCTCGCGCGCGGCTCGGGCGCGACCGAGGAGGCCCCGCGCCCTGCGGCGACGACCGGCACCGCGCGACCGGCGCCGCCTTCGAGCTACGAATCGAACCGCGGTGTGAAGCAGACGATGCGCGAGAGCGTGGCCCACCGCGCGTCGATCGGCCTCGGCCCCGAAGGCCCCGTGCTCACCGCGTTTCAAGACGCGACGTACGGTGGGCTCGCGCCGGTCATCGGCAGCGCGACGTTCCTCGCGACCGTGGACGCCAACGGCTTCGTCGTCGACATCAAGCTCCTGAACACCCATCCGAAGACGAAGGACGCCGAGAGCGGCTGGGACGACGCGCGCGAGCAGGCGAAGAAGGCGCTCGCGGGCAAGAAGCTCACGCTTCGCGGATCGAACGGCGCAGAGCTTCGCATCGATGTCTCTTCGGATTGGCTCCTCCCGAGCGGCAACCGGCCGAAGGACTTCCCCGTCCAGCCCACCCTCCGGCTCAACGGCAAAGACGTCCTTCATCCGAAGCCGAAGGAGAACCTGATGGCTCCTTCGGGCGAGTCCGCGCCGGTCACGCTCGCGACGTTCGATCTCTCGGACATCGGCGCGAAGCCGCGACGCATCGTGCACACACGCCTCGTCTCGGTGACGGAGCTCGACGAAGCCCCGCCGAAGAGCGACTGACGGCGCGATCGCTCAGGACCCGCTCAGAGCGGGCAGACGACGGCCGCGGCGGTCGTGTCGGGACCGCAGAAGCCGCGGCTACAGCTCTTTCGCGCGGCCTCGCAGCCGGAGCAACGGTTCGGGTCGTCGACGTTGCAGAGGTGAAGCTGCTCGCCTTTGCACGACGCGCGGCACGTGATGCGTGCATCTTTGACGATGAGCGTCCCGCCGCCGCGCACGGTCTCCGGCACGCAGCAGGAGAGGCCCGCGCCGCAGTCGCCGTCGATCAGGCAGTCCACCGTGACCTTGCCTTCGAGCGTGCCCGTCGTGCATGCCGGGTCGCACGTGAGCTTTCCGTGCTGAAGGCAGCACGACGTGCAGCTCGTCCCGCCGCAGTCGATCGCGCGCGCGGGGACGCAGGCGCTGAGGCTCGTGACGTCGCACGATTGGAGGCAAGCCTGCGCCTTTGGCCCCACGACGTCGACGCCGCATCCTCCTCCTGCGAGCGCGCGGATCGCCTCGTCACCCTCGAAGCATTTCTCGACGCAGGCAGGCAGCGGTCCGCCGGCTCGCCCGAGGTCCGCTCCCTCGACGAGCCCCACCTCGCCCGCGACATCGAACGCGACCCCGACGAGCTGCAACGACGACGCGAGCTTCGGATCGTTCGAGACGCGTCCGTGGACGCGAAGCGCGGCCTGTGGAGAAGACGACGTCGGCGCTCGGGCGATGTGCAACGGAGCGCCTGGCGCGACCGCCGTCTCGAACGCCGTCCCGGCGAAGTCCATGATGAGCGTCGCGGGCCGAGCGAGCGTGGCCGGGCTGCCGTCTTGGCGAAGGAGGTCGACGCGGTAGAGAGGCGTCTCACGTGCGCCCGTCCGACCGGCGATCGGGACGATGCGAATCGTGACGGGCTCGTCCACAGCCTGCGGCGGAAGGATCAAGGAGAGGACGCCGTCCGCGCTCCGAAAGCCGCCGCCCTCGGGGCCGATCGGCGTCAGGACTTCTTTTTTGACGACAGTGATGTCGCTGCTCTCGCCGCTCGTGCTCTCGTCCGGCGACGTGCATGCGAGAGGGAAGAGGAAGAAGAAGAAGAGGAGAGCTGTGGAGAGCCACAGTCCCCGCCGCGCGATCGTGTTGGGAACCTGGTTCCCAAACCGTCCCGCGATCTCGAGCGACCCTCCCCCCATCATCGATCACGCTAAATGCACCTCTCCTTCTTATGGAAGAAGCAGCCCGCCTCACCGCGCCGTTTGGTGGGGAAAGAGTCTTCGTGACTTTAATCGACTCCGTGCTCGCGTTAGGGTTGTGGAGCTATCCGGATCCGTCTCGGGCGGAAAACGAGCGTTAGCTTTTCTATTCCGGGACCCCCGAAGGCGGGTGCAAACAAACTAACGAACAAAGTGACGACATAAGGATTCTTGGGGCCTTGTGCGCGGACCAAGAGTTGCTATGAGGGCGCGCATGCATTCCAAGTGGCTGGGCAGGATCCTTTTCGGGTCCCTCGTGGTGGGCGTCTCGGGTAGCTCCGGTGCGATGGTCGGGTGTGTCGGGGAGCGCGATCCTATCAATCGCGTTCAGGCTGGCGTTGTCGCCAAGTCCTTCTTCCTCGGTCCCGATCTCGAAGATTACAAGGACGATCCCGAGTTCAGGACAAAGTCTTACAACATCGATAGCCCCGCTAACACGGAGAGCTTTTCGGGAACGATCGGCGGCGCGTCCGCGATCGAACGCGTGCGTTGGGAGGTTACGGAGAACTATTTGCTCGGGCGTCGTTCCTACCAAGAGTCGCCGGGTGCGGATGCACACGGCCTTCCTCGCAAGGAAGTCTCGCCCGGTAAGTGGGAGTTCCCGTCAAAGGCTGACGGAACGATCATCGCGGCCTACAAGATCGAAAGCCACTTCGATATTCGCCGCGCCTACAACTCGCAGACCGGCGAAGAGTCGAACGTGATCGAAGAGAACACGAGCGACCGTCCGTGGAACAAGCGCGAGTACATGCGCATCGACTGGTCGAAGAACGAGGCCGAGAGCACGAGCGGCGACATCAGCTGGGTCTTCGGCGAAGGCTCGAGCGTCACCGCCGTCCAGTACTCGTCGAGCAACGAGTCGGAGAAGGAAGAAGACCGCCCCCACTTCGAGCTCGAGAACGGCTACTTCGACATCACGAACAAGTACCAGCTCAAGCCTGAGGCGATGCCCGGCTGGGGCGTTCCCGAGTGCGTCATCCTCGGCTTCTTCAACGGCGGCACGACGTTCGACTGCACGCCGACGGAAGTGAAGGCCCGCACGTCGTACGTTCGCCTCACCGGCAACGAAGACTTCGAGCCGTTCGAGGAGTCGAACGCGCCGCGCGATATCGTCGGTAACTGGGGCAACGCCGGCAACACGTTCAACCGTGAGTACGGTGGACCGCCGCGCACGTCCTGGGATCCCCAGTACGGCTTCACCGACGCGCAGACGAAGACCTTCTACTCGATTCACAACATCTGGGAGAAGAGCCACCAGCAGGTCGCCTGCAACAACAACACGGACGAGGACAAGGACGGCACGGCCGACGCCTGCTCGAACGACGTCACGAAGTACAAGGGCGCGACCGGCTCGCAGTGCGACACGATCATCGGCAAGTGCACGATCCCGGTTCGTGACCGCCCCATCAAGACGATGGGCTACTGGCTCAACATCGACGCGCCGCAAGACCTCACGGACGAAGTCTCCGCCGACGGCAAGACCGTCGTGAAGACCGGCCCGATCGAGGAGATGACGGTCACCTGGAACCAGCTCATCAAGACCGCCGCCGCCACGCGCCGCGAGGTCGAGTGCCGCCGCACGCACGAAGGCAGCCGCGATGAGTGCCACGCTCTCTACTTCGAAGGCACGGGCCCGGACACGACCCAGATGGTCGCGTTCGGTGGCTGGGCCATCCAGAAGACGAAGGAGCAGGAAGTCGACAAGAAGGACATCGACGGCAAGAAGGTCGCTCAAGAAGCGGTCGTCACCTGCCACAACCCGGTTCGTGAGTACGACCCGTCGATGTGCGGCAAGAAGGGCGAGATCATCCGCCTCGGCGACATGCGTAAGAACTACGCGATCTACTGGCCCTACGCGTCACGCGCTCCCTACGGCGGCGTAGCGACGATCGGCGGCGACCCGCTCACGGGCGAAATGCTCGGCGTCACGGCGACGATCATGATGCGCTCCGCGTCGTACGCGGCCGCTCAGCAGCGCGACATCCTCCAGCTCGCGATGGGCGACATCAAGCTCGAGGACCTCATCGAAGGCGTCCAGCCGAGCCGCTACGCGGACCTCGTCAAGGACGGCAAGCTCATCGACACCGGCAACGGCAGCTTCAGCAAGGCGAAGACGCCCGAGCAGCTCCAGTCGGCGATCGACAACATCGACCACGCCAACGTCGCGGCCACGCTCGGCGTCAGCAAGCAGGTTCAGAACGCCAAGCCGGTAGCGCAGCGCTCGTTCGAGAACGCCATGCTCAAGAAGAGCATGTCGAACAGCACCCTCTCGATCGCGAAGGCCGAGCAGGACTACCAAGCGCAGATGTCGAAGCTCAACGGCACCGAGCTCAAGTCGGCCGTTGCGAACCGTGGTCTCCTCCGCCTCGTCGCCGAGTCGCAGAACAAGAACACGGGCGTCTACCAAGCGATCAAGGCCTTCTCGGATCTCGATCCGGGCCAGATCCAGAACATCATGGACTCGTACGCGTCGTACCTTGGCAACAAGGGCATCTGCTTCGCGGACGGCTTCCAGAACGCAGCCGCCGGCTCGATCTACCAGCCGCAGCTCGCCAACTACTTCAAGAAGCTCTACGGCGGTCTCGATGTGAAGACCAAGGGCGAGAAGATCTACAAGGATCTCCTCCGCGAGTCGCTCAAGGGCATCGCGTTCCACGAGATCGGTCACTCGCTCGGCCTCCGCCACAACTTCGCCTCGAGCTGGGACGCGCTCAACTACCCGCCGCAGTACTGGCAGCTCCGCACGAACGAGGGTCAATCGGTCGCCGAGTGCACCGGTCCCCGTCAGACGGGCGGCGCCGACAGCTGCATGGGTCCGCGCTACCTCGACCCGACGACCGAGGATGAGGAAGGTCTCGGCAGCGAGTCCCGCCCCGGCATCGAGTACTTCTCGAACACCTCGACGATGGAGTACCAGATCGAGCGTTTCGGTGAGACCTCGGGCGCCGGCTCCTACGACCTCCACGCGATGGAGACCCTCTACGGTCGCTCGCTCCAAACGATCGACAACGCCGCGGTGAAGCCCGATGACCAGCAGTACTTCGCGCTCCTCACCCTCTCGCAAGGTATCCCCGACGACCTGATCTACGATCAGGCGAAGGGTTATGGCGTTCACTACACGAAGGCGGCTCTCAAGGGCGGCATCTTCGATCCGAAGCGCGACTGCCGCGACGCGACCGACGAGGAGAAAGAGTCGGCCAAGTGGCGCATCGTTCACGGCAAGGTTTGCCAAGTTCCCCCGAAGGATCACCTCGCCTACCAGGACATGGAGTCGAGCGAGATCAGCTTCAAGGTCAGCGGCCAGGTCGCCAAGATCGGCGTCAACGGCGTCCGCTGGCGCGGCAAGGACGAGAACGGCAAGGACCGCATCCGCTGGTCGTACCGTTACGGTGAGGACTACAGCCGTGGTGGCTACATGCACGCGAAGCCGTTCGACAGCGGCGCGGATGTGTACGAAATCACGATGAACGTCATCCGTCGCTACGACGTGACCTACCCCTGGAGCTACTTCCGCCGCCAGAACAAGGAGTTCGCGTGGTGGTCACTCCCGAACACGGCCGCGAACAACACCTTCGCCCGTATGCGCAGCTACCACTGGAACACGACGGTCAACATCGGCCGCGCGTCGGACGCCGACCTCAAGGATGACGACAAGGATCGTCCGAGCGTCGTCGCCTCCGCCGAGATGTTCAACTTCCTCCAGCGCGTCATGTTGACGCCCGAGCCCGGAAGCTACGGCCCGGGCCAGGCGACCGTCTCCCGCACGCGTCCTGGTGGCCCCACGATCTTCGACGTCCAGACGGACTCCGAAGCGGGCGGCACCACGACCTCCCCGATCGGCGCGCTCGGCATCATCGACAGCCGCTACGTGCAAGTCGACTTCGACAACGACAAGGGCGGTAGCTGGGACTACTTCTGGTTCCCCAAGCACACCGGCTTCGATGAGGAGAAGGTCCTCGCGCTCCGTGAGCTCGTCGACTCTCGCCCCACCCTCTCGACCATCTCGCGTGACAACGCACTCGATGGCCGCGACCCGTACATCAGCTTCCGCACCGACGTTCCGCACGCGACCGACCGCCTCCTCGGCGCCCTCATGTCCGAGGACTGGGAGATGCTCGGACCGTCGATGAGCGCGGACGGCAACCAAGCCATCACCTTCCCGATCGTCGAGAAGGATCCCGCCAAGCTCGTCCGCCCGGCCGGCTCGAAGGGCATCCTCTTCCCGAACGCGGGCTACCAGAACGAGCTCGGCTCCGGCATCTACGCCATGATCTTCTCGCGCTTCAGCACGGACATGGTCATGGCCAACAAGATGCGCGTCCGCCTCGAGGGCGACGCCGGCGCGACCATCCCCGATGATCGCAAGGCAGCCTTCACGGATCCGGTCTCTGGCCAGCGCTACCTCGCGTCGCGCTTCGGCACCGAGACCATCAACGGCCGCGCGGTCGAGACCGGCATCGCGTCCCGCATGATCGACCACGCCAACGACCTCGTTCGCCGCGCCTTCCAAGTGAAGCCCACGCCGAACGCGTTCGGTGAGTACGAGCCGATCCTCACGAACGGCGTGCCCACGGCGATCAACACGGCCGATGGTGTTAAGGCGCAAGCCGCTCTCCGTCGCTACATCGGGTTCCTCGATGCGATGCGCCAGGTGGGCAACATCTTCGGCGGCGGCCCGCTCGGCGGCGGCGGTGGCGGTGGCGGCGACGACTGATCGCCCGCTCCTGACCTAACCCGTCAACGCGCAAACGCCCTGGCTCGAAAGAGTCAGGGCGTTTTCGTTTTTGGTCTCTTCGTTTCTGTCGCTCGTGGAGCGCGGGTCGACCCGGTGACGAAGCGGCGCGCTCAGAACAGCGTGAGCTGGCGCGGATCGAAGTTTGCGAACATCGAGAGCTGGCGCGACTCCTTCGCGGGCTTCGCCTTCACGCGCTTGACCTTCACGACCGGCCGCTTCGGCTTCGCGTCGTCGCTCGTCGCGTCCTTCGTCTTCGCGGGCGCCTTCTTCGCGGGCGCGCGACCGAGGAGCTGGCGCACGAGGCTCGACTCGCGGCGGAAGAAGCCCGCGGTGTGGAAGCTGTCCTCGAGGGCGAGCAAGGTGACGTCGAGGTGATGCGCGAGCTCGTGCATCACCGTCCGGAAGAACGTTCGAAAGCGGACCACGTTCTCGTTCGCCGCCGTCCGCATCCACACTTCGAGCTTCGGCGGCTTGCCGTCCGCCGCGAACGTGTAGAGGCCGTGCAGTTCGCCGTCGCTCATCTGCGGCCGGACGATGCGAACGTGGATCTTCACGTGAGGGACCGCGAGCTGATCGAGGATGGCGTCGCAGAGCGCGGCCGTCGCCTGCGCGACCGAGGCGCGCTTGCCCGACGCGAGCGCGGCGTCCATGCGAGCGACGAGCGGCGCGAGCGCAGCGGGGTCTGGAATCTCGATCGAAGGCGCGTCGTCGCTCTTGCGGTACGTCGCCTTCTGTTTGGCGCTCAGGCGGTTGTAATACGCGAAGCGCTGAGGGTCGCCTGTGGCTTCGCGCGCCGGCGGGGAGGTCTCGGCCGTGTCGCCCGTCCGGCGGCGAGGACGAGGCGGCTCTTTTGTCGAGTCCGACACGAAAATCGACCTTAACACGCGCTTCTTTCGATGGATAGGGCGGTCTTCTTCTTGATGGCGCTCGGCCCTGCGACTACGAATCCAGGCGTGAGCAGTCGTCGCTATCTCGTCACCGGAGCCACGGGTTTCCTCGGCCGCCATCTCGTGCGAGCCCTGCTCGACCAGGGGCATCGCGTGGACGCGCTCGTCCGCAAAAAGGCCACCGATCTGCCGCCCGAGGTCACCCAGCACATCGGCGACGTCCTCGACGAGGCGAGCGTCGAACGCGCGCTCGGTGACATGGGCTCACCCGGCGGCAGCGTCGGTTGCGACGGCGTCTTCCACGCCGCCGGCCGCGTCTCGCGCAAGCCCGAGGACGCCGAGTCCCTCTACAAGCTCCACGTCGATGGGACGAAGAACGTCCTCGCGGCATGCACCAAGCGGGGCGTCCGCCGCGTCGTCGTCGCGTCCACGAGCGGCACGATCGCCGTCAGCGACGATCCGGACAAGGTCGCGACCGAGGAAGACCACGCGCCGATCGGCCTCTTGAATCGCTGGCCGTACTACCGCTCGAAGCTCTTCGCCGAGAACGCCGCGCTCGAGCGGCATGGCGCGGCCGTGACGATGCCCGATGGGAGCGTCGGCACGCTCGAGGTCGTGTGCGTCAACCCCACGTTGCTCCTTGGCCCGGGCGACGTGAACGGATCGTCGACGGAGGACATTCGGCTGTTCCTCGAGCGCAAGATCCCCGCGATCCCGCCGGGCGGTCTGTCGTACGTCGACGCGCGCGACGCGGCGCTCGCGATGACGCTCGCGATGGAGCGCGGCATCGGCGGCCGGCGCTACCTCGTCGGCGCATGCAACATCACGATCAAAGAGCTCTTCGCGCGCCTCGAGCGCGTGTCGGGCGTCCGCGGCCCGATCCTCCCGATGCCGCAGGCCAAGCAAGCTCGCGAGATCGCGCGCACGGGCGCGGAGATGCTCGAGCGTCTCTCGACGCGGCTCGGCATCCCGGTCGCGGTCGATCCGATCAGCCTCGATATGGCTCACTTCTACTGGTACCTCGACGCGTCGCTCGCGGAGACGGAGCTCGGGTGGACGCCTCGCGATCCGATCGAGACGCTCGTCGACACCGTCCGCGATCTCGAGGAGCGCGGGGTCGTGTGGCCCGAGGCAGGAGGCTCCTTCCTCTCGACGATTCGCCGAACCGTAAGCACCGTGCAGGATCACGTCGAGCGCCGCGCTCGCTGACGAGGAAGGCGCTCTCGATGAAGCCACTGCTCGTGGTCAATCCGAAGTCTGGCGGTGGCGCGACGGGACGCACGTTCGCGGCGATGCGAAGCACGATCGAGCGCGTCCTCGGCAAGGTCGAGGTCGCGATGACCGAGCGCAGCGGCCACGGCATCGACCTCGCGCGCGAAGGCGCGCTCGCCGGACATCCGCTCGTCGTCGCGGTCGGCGGAGACGGCACGATCCACGAGGTCGTCAACGGCCTCATGCAAGCCAAGGGCGGCGGGTACGGCACGAAGGCCGACGGCACGCAGCTCGGGATCATCGGGCAAGGCACCGGCGGCGATTTTCGAAAGACCGCCGACATCGAGCATCGCCTCGATCGCTACGTCGACGCGCTCGCGAGCGGACGTGAGCGCGCGATCGACGTCGGCAAGTTCACCGGCGGCGGCAAGACCAACTACTACTTCGTCAACATCCTCTCGGCGGGGATGGGCGGCCTCGTCGATCGCTACGTCGCCGATTCGTCACGGCTGCTCGGCGGCAAGGCCGCTTACTTCGGCGCGTCGCTCAAGGCGCTCATCAACGCGCGCCTCGGCAACGTCAAGGTCACCGTCACCGACGCCGAAGGCAAAGAGGCCGAGCACCTCGTTCGCTCGTACATGATCGCCGTGTGCAACGGGCGCTTCTTCGGCGGCGGCATGAAGGTCGCGCCGATGGCGGAGCTCGACGATGGGCTCTTCGAGGTCGTGGCGCTCGGCGCGACGACGAAGCTCGGCTTCGCGCTGACCTCGAACAGCATCTACTCGGGCTCGCACATCAAGCAGCCCACCACGATGCATCTCCGCGGCAAGAAGGTGAAGCTCGAGCTCGTCAACGCCGACGCGCAGTCGAAGTATCTGCTCGACGTCGACGGCGAGCCGATGGGCGGGCTTCCCCTCGAGATCGAGTGCGTCTCGAAGGCGATCACGCTTCGCGCGTGATCCATCCTTCGCCTTTTTCGGTGACTACCTTTTCGGTGACTACGGAAACGTGACCGTGACGTTGTCGTAGTACGCCGAGATGTCGGGCGCGGGTCGGTTGTAGCCGAGGATGCCGACGAGGATGTACGTCGACGCTCCCGTCCCGACGAAGGGCGTATTTCCCACTTGGGAATCGGGATTGCCGTTGATGGTGATCGTCGACGTGACCTTGTTCAGCGCCGGCTCGACATCGATCCGGACGTGAATCGGCGTGTCGTAGGTCAGCACGCCGTGCCCGTTCGCCACGGCGTCCATATAGACCTGGAAGTATCCCTGGCCTGCGATCAACGTCATCGACTTCGTTTGCGGTCCGTTCTCGAAGCCGATCTCGAGAAAGCCACGGTTCACGTCGCCGTCTTTCCAGGTGACGGCATCGACCTCGAGGTCGAGCTCGACGACCGTGCGTCGCCATGCACCGGGGAGATGTTTCTCGAGGATCGCGACCGTGACATCCGCCGACGGCTCGCTGCGCGCGAGGGTCGCGTGGAGGGAGCGCGGCGACGACGTGGCGAACGCGGTGGAGAGGTCGAGCGCGCCGTTGGGATCGGTGTAGCGCTTGTCCCACCCACTCTCGAGCACGCCGTCGTCAAAGTCGGCGCAAAACGCGGCCGCCTTGCCCTTCGGGCCATCGCAGAAGCGGCCTGCCGGCGGAGCATCGGTCTCGGCGTTCCCGTCCTTGCCGCCGCCGTCCGTCGGGGACGCGCCATCGCTTTCGCCACCGCCGCCGCCTCCGTCGCCTCCGCCGCTGCCACCGTCGCCGTCGGTGCGAGCACCGTCATCGAACCCGTGGAGATCGGTGACGAGCGAGCACGCCCCGAGCGCACCGATCGCCATGAGCGAAGCGACCCGCAAGCCAGCGCCCGAGAAGACCGTGCCAAAGGGAAACCGCACGTGCAAGCCATCGAAGTGTAGCGAAGAGGCTCTACTTCGGCGAAAGTCTCTTCGCCTTGGAAATCTATCTGCTTCGCCCCGGCTCATTTTCAGCGTCATCCTCGGAGGTAGCGAACCCCCACCTCTCGCTCGAAGGGCGGCAGGTCATTCGCGCCATCGGCAACAAGATCCACCTCACCGAAGAGCCGAATTTCGATCGCTTCCTCGTCAGCCCCGAGGTGGCGTCGGTGCAGAGCGCAGAGCTCTTCGCCGACCGCAACGACTACATCGGCGTCATCGAAGCGCTGCCGCTCCTCGCCGATCCGAACACGCCACCCGCGGTGATCGCCGCGAAGATCCTCGAGACGAAGTCGCCGCTGAAAGAATTCGCGACGGTGCTCGTCTGCGCGAACGAGCCCTTGCTCGCGAGCATCGGCGCCTTCCTCGTCGGCCGACCCACGTTTCCGCCCGCGATCCCAGGGCAGGTCTCGGTGGTCAAAGACCGGAAGCCAGCGTGGTGCCTTCGTCCCGGCGAGCTCGCACGCCAGCTTCTCCTGGTCGCCTAGCGATCGTCATCGAGCGCTCCGGCACGTCACGCGCGTAGTCGACGAGCTCGCTGCGAGCGTCCACGCTCTTCAGGATCTCGAAGCCCGAGTCGCGCAGGAGCTCGATCTGACGGCGACGCTCGTCCGCGGTGTGGTTCATCACGACGGCGAGACCACCGGGCCGAAGCGTCTCGAAGACGTGGTCGAACATCTTCGCGGGAAGAAAGCAGGATCGCGGCAAGCCCCAACGCACGAGCGCGTATTCGAGCACGAACGGGAAGAAGAGGAAGACGACGTCGACGTTCCGCTCGGCGTGCTGCAAGAAGTCACGCACCTCGTAGGTCACCTTGTCGTCCGCGCCTTGGCTGTCCACCTCGCGCGCGTAGGTCTCGCCATGGTCCTTTCGTGACGAGAGGTCGTCGTAGACGCGATGGCCATCGAGCTCGATCCCGGTGAGCGAGACCCGTCGGCGCGACTTCCCACGCTCCGATTCGATCGCGGCCTTCCCAAGCCAGCGGGCGAGCGCATGCGCGTAGCGAAAGTCTTTGCTCCCGACGTCGATCGCGCGGACCGAGGTCTTCCCTTCCAAGCACGCGAGCGAGATGTCATCGGCGACGTGGCGATCGAGCAGGTCGAGCACGTAGAGGTTCTCGCGGTAATCCGCGCAGGACGAAGCGTCGTGAAAGCGCTCGAGCCGGTAACGCCGGCGGAGCACGCGCTCGCGCTTCTCGAGCCGCCTGGCGCGCGCCGGGCTCGCGTGAGCGAAGAGATCGTCCTTCGCTTCGTTCGGATGTCGCACCGGCCCCGCCGACCACGCCAACCATCTCCGAAGCGCGAACGTCGCCGCGTGCGCCGGCGCGAGGAGGTACAGAAACCCCGTCGCGTCCACGGCCCGCCGGCCCACCAAGTACCGCAACAGAACGAACAACACCGTGGCCGCCGCCAAAATCCAGACGCTCACACCTCGATCCGATCAAGTGGCGTGCCGGCGCAGAGGCACATGGAGCGTCAAGACGATGACGCTTTGGACGGCTCAAGAACCGGCCTCTGCCGAAGTCCGCGACGACTTCGGCAGAGCACCTCACCGCCCTCTGCCGAAGTCCGCGACGACTTCGGCAGAGCACCTCACCGCCCTCTGCCGAAGTCCGCGACGACTTCGGCAGAGCACCTCACCGCCCTCTCTGCCGAAGTCCGCGACGACTTCGGCAGAGCACCTCGTGCCGCAGTCCACGGCGACTTCGGCAGAGCTCCGGCCCGCACCCCGCGCGTGCGACCGACTTGCGCTCCGCGAAGACGGAGCCCCGTCGCTCAGGGGTCGCATCCTTCAAGTTGGGCTCGCGAGGTTTGACGTCTCCCTCGCCCCGAGCGAAGAAAGCGGCAAGGGAATGCATTCGATGACGTCGTCACGATACCTCGTAGTGGTCGCTGTCCTCTCGGTCGGCACGGGCGCGGCGTGCCGGAATGACCGAGCGCAGCCGTCGACGTCGTCCGCGGGCACGACGTCGGTCGCCCCCATCCCCGATCAGCCTGCGCGGCCGATCCGCGTGGGCGAGCTGCTCACCGGACAAGACGCGCTCGGTGACTTCACGACCGACGCGCCGGGCGTACGCCGGCAAATCACGGTCGCGGATCTCCCTCCTCCCTACGCGACGAAGTCCGCGGAGAACAGCGCACGCGTCGTTCCTCGCCCACCGAACGCGCAGCCGCGCGTGCCGGACGGCTTTCGCGTCGAGCTCTTCGCGACCGGGCTCACCAACCCACGGATGGCGCGCGTCGCGCCGAACGGCGATCTCTTCGTCGTCGAGTCGGAAGCCAACCGCGTGCGCGTCCTCCGCGACGCGAACGGAGACGGCAAGCCCGAGGCGATCGTGATCTACGCCGAAGGCCTCAAGCAGCCGTTTGGGATCGACTTCTGGCCACCGGCGAATCCCCAATACGTGTATGTCGCAAACACCGACTCGGTCGTCCGCTTTCCGTATCAATCAGGCGACGTGAAGGCGCGCGGCCCCGCAGAGAACGTGGTCGAGCCCGGCGGCGTCTCGGGCGGCGGACGGCTGCGCGGCGGAGGCCATTGGACACGCGACCTCGTCTTCTCGAAGGACGGCGCGAAGATGTTCGTCTCGGTCGGATCGATGTCGAACGTCTCGGACGACGAGCGCGAGTCGCGGCGGGCGCGCATCCTCGAATTCACGCCCACCGGCAAAGCGGAGCGTGACTACGCGACGGGCATTCGCAACCCGGTGGGGCTCGCGATCGATCCGAAGACCGGCACGCTTTGGACGTCCGTCAACGAGCGCGACGAGCTCGGCGACCACCTCGTGCCCGACTACGTCACGAGCGTGCGCGAGGGCGGCTTCTACGGATGGCCGTGGTTTTACATCGGCCCGCATCAAGATCCGCGTCACGAAGGGAAGCATCCCGAGCTCAAGGACAAGGTCGTCGTCCCCGACGTGCTCCTCCAATCGCACTCGGCGTCGCTCGGCTTGACGTTCTACCGCGGCTCCTCGTTCCCCGAGAAATACAGGGGATCGATCTTCGCGGCCGAGCATGGCTCGTGGAACCGGGCGCGCCGCACCGGATACAAAGTGATTCACGTCCCGGTGAAGGACGGCCGCGCCGCTGGCGAGTACGTCGACTTCATGACGGGCTTCGTCACACCCGAGGGCGAGGTGTGGGGACGCCCCGTCGCCGTCGCCGAAGGCTCGAACGGCGTCCTCTTCGTCACCGACGACGGAGGAAGCTGCATCTGGCGCGTCAGCTACGCGGCCGCTCCTCCCGCAGCGTCGTCGAACTAGAGCGCCATCGACTCAAGCGCCGTGCGGGCCGGTGGCCTCGTACACCTCGCGGAGGAGATCGAGACCAGGCTTCTTCTTTCCTTCGGCGATCGCCCACACCGTGTCGCGAATGACCCGGTTCACGGGGACGTCGACGCCGTGCTCGCGCGCGTGATCGATGATCTCGCCGTTCAAGAAGTCGACGGCGGGGGTGCGCCCGCGCTCGATCGCGGAGAGCATCGAGCTCTTCATGCGGCGGTAGCGAAGGCCGACGGCGAGGAGCAGGCCGTGCTTGGCGACGAGCCCAGGCGATCCGGCGGCGTGCTTCTCTTCTTCGGTGAGCGCGATCCACGGCAGATCGATCGTGCCGCTGACCTTCTCGAGGCGAACGCCTTCTTTACGAGCGACCAACACGACCTCGGTCATGATCTCGAGGGCGAGGCGACGCACGAAGCGATGTGGCATGAGCGTGCCGAGGCGATCGCCGCCGATCGTGCCGAGCGACGAGATCGCGCAGTTGATCGCGAGCTTGCTCCATCGCTTGCCGCGGAGGTTTTGCGTGGTCTCGACCGGGCCCACCGCCTCGAGCGCGCGCGCGAGGTGGTCTTCATGCGCGCCGAGCGGATCGCCTGATGGGTATCCGAGGGTGAAGCCGCCCGACGCCGTCTTCTCGTAGAGGCCAGGCTCCGGCATCGTCGCGCCCCAGCCGACGACGGCTCCGATCACGCGGTTCTGATTCGGCTCGTCGTGGACGATCTTCGCGACGCGCCGCTCGCAGAGGCCGTTCTGCAGGCACACCATGACGCCGTCTTCGGCGAGGACGGGCAGCGCCGACCGCGCGGCCTCTTCGACGTGCGGAGGCTGGGTAGCGAGCAAGACGTAGTCGAACTTGCGCGCGGCGTCCGTCACGGGCGGAACGCCGAGCGAGACGTTGGCACGCACCTGACGAGGCGCGCCTTCACCGACGATCTTGAGGCCGCGTTCCGTGCATGCTGCATGGATCGCCTCGTTCGTGGTGACGGCGGTGACGTCTTGCCCGCTCTCGGCGAGCGCCGCCGTGAGAATTCCACCGATCGCGCCGCAGCCCATCACGAGAAAGCGCGGGTTCGTCGTGGTGCTCGCAGGCGGAGGAGAAGATGCGCGGGTGTTCATGCGGGGTGATGCCTTTGTTCTTTCTTCTGCGGTCTACATCGGGAGGCGCTCGCGGCCGAAGCGTTTGGCCGCGGCGCGTTTCCCCCCTCGAAATAGGGGTGCTTCTCTAGCATTTTCTGCCCTTTCGGCCAGCACGCTTCCGAGGCATTCTCTCGGCCGCACATGCCGAAAAACACGGCCAAATCAAGACGTCTTCGGCCTTCCCTCGCGATCGTCGGGATCGCGTGCGCGCTCGCCATTTCAGGATGCGGAGCGTCATCGGGCGGCGCCGCAGCGGTGAGCGGCGCAAAGGCATCCGCCAGCGAGGCGTCGCGACAGCTTCACGCGCTCTTCGACGAAGAGTGGGACCACGACATGCGCGAGTACCCGGTCTGGGCGTCCGAGCTCGGCGACATGCGCGGCGCCGATCGTTGGGATGACGTGAGCCTCGCCAACCAAGCGAAGCGCGACGCCCACGACAAGGACGTGCTCGCGAAGGTCAAGCGCATCGCGAGGAGCGAGCTCTCGGCGGAAGACGCGACGAGCTACGACCTCTTTCTTCACAAGTACGAAGACGCGGTCCTCGGGCAGCCGTTCCACCTCCATCTGCTGCCGATCAACCAGCGTGGCGGCATTCAGACGATCGACGATCTGTCCGACGCGTTGCCGTTCGCGACGGTGAAGCACTACGAAGACTGGAACGCCCGGCTCGCGAGCTTTCCGAAGTACATGGATCAGACGATCGACCTCCTGGCGCAAGGCGCGCGCGAAGGGCTCACGCACCCGAAGATCGTCATGCAGCGCGTGACGCAGCAGATCGACAAGCAGATCGTCGACGACGAGACGAAGAGCCCGTTCTTCGCGCCGTACCAGAAGGTGCAGGATCCCTCACCGGTGCCGCCGGCGGTGCGAGATCGACTCGCGAGCGACGCGAAGCGCGCGATCCGCGAGGCGGTCATCCCCGCTTTCAAGAAGCTGAAGACCTTCTGGGCGACGACCTACTTGCCGGCGTGCAAAGACGAGGTCGGAGCCTGGCAAAGGCCCAACGGACGCGCCGCCTACGCCTACCTCGTGCGGCTCCACACGACGACGAACCTCTCGCCTGACGACGTGCACGCGATCGGCCTCCGCGAGGTCGCGCGCATCCGTGGCGAGATGGAAGCGATGAAGGCCAAGGCGGGCTTCAAAGGATCGCTGAAGGAGCTCTTCGAGTTTCTCCGCACCGACGCGCGCTTCTACTTCAAGGACGGCCAAGAGCTCCTTCATGCCTATCGCGACCTGTCGAAGCGCATCGATCCGCTGCTCGTGAAGGTGTTTCGCAAGCTTCCTCGCACGCCATATGGCGTCGCGGCGATCCCCGATCACGTCGCGCCCGACACGACGACCGCGTACTACCGTGAGCCTGCGGCGGATGGGTCACGCGCGGGGACCTACTTCGTGAACCTCTACAAGCCAGAGGCGCGTCCGAAGTGGGAGATGACGGCGCTCACGCTTCACGAGTCCGTGCCCGGTCATCACCTGCAGATCGCGCTCGCGATGGAGCAAGAGAGCTTGCCGCAGTTTCGCAGGCACGGCGACTACACCGCCTTCGTCGAAGGCTGGGCGCTCTACGCGGAGAGCCTCGGTGAGGAGATGGGCGTCTACGAGGATCCGTACGCGAAGCTCGGCCAGCTCACGTACGAGATGTGGCGCGCGGTTCGGCTCGTCGTCGACACGGGCATCCACCACCTCAAGTGGGATCGGCAGCGCGCGATCGATTTCTTCATGGAGAACGCCGCGAAGTCGGAGCTCGATGTCGTCAACGAGGTCGACCGCTACATCGCGTGGCCGGGCCAGGCGCTCGCCTACAAGATGGGCGAGCTGAAGATCAAAGAGCTTCGCAAGAAGCAAGAGGCCGCGCTCGGCGCGAAGTTCGACTTGAAGGCCTTCCACGATGCCGTGCTGCGCTCCGGACCGCTTCCGCTCGACGTGCTGGAAGCCCAAGTGATGTCACCCGCGAAATAGAGACCGACGAGAGAAGGAGAGACCGATGCCCATCCGCACGTTCCAAGGCGCAGTCGCATTCATCACCGGTGGTGCATCGGGGATCGGCAAGGCATTCGGAGAGGAGCTCGCGCGACGCGGCGCCGACGTGGTGCTCACCGACATCAACGAAGCGCTCGCACGAGAGGCGGCAGAAGGGATCGTGCGGCGCGGCGGCAAGGCCAGCGCGATCAAGCACGACGTGCGTGACGTCGACGCGACCGAGCGCATCGTCGACGACGTCGTGAAGGAGAAAGGACGCCTCGACTACGTGTTCGCGAACGCCGGCACGGGCGTGTTCGGTGAGGTCCATCTCCTCGAGAAGAAGCACTGGGACATCGTCGTCGACGTGAACCTCCACGGCGTCATCAACACGGTCCGCGCCGCCTATCCGCGCCTCGTGAAGCAAGGCTTCGGTCATCTCGTGAACACCGCGTCGATGGCAGGCCTCGTCGCGGTGCCGTTCCTCGCGACGTATGCGATGACGAAGCATGCTGTCGTCGGCCTCTCGAAGTCGATGCGCATCGAGGCCGCGCGCCATGGCGTGCGCGTCAGCGCGCTTTGCCCGAGCGCGATCCGCACGCCGATCCTGACGGGCGGCGAGCAAGGCGGCGCGATTTACCCTGGGCTCACCGAAGAGCGAAAGCTCGAATGGTGGAAGCGCATCGGCCCGATCACGGAGCTCGCGCCGTTCACGAAGGACGCGATCGACGCGATCGCACGAAACGAGAACGTGATCGTCCTCCCGAAGCGAAACCGCGCGCTCCTCGCGATGCTCGCGATGATGCCGGCGGCGCTCGAGGAAAAAGTGACGCGGACGATGTACGAACGCACGCTCCGAGACTTCCCGGAAATCCGCTCCGCCGGGGCCTAAAAACGAATCCGAGCGTGTCGCTTCGCCACGATGGGCGTCGGAGGGGGTGCATGTACTACCTACATCGCCCTCTTCCCGGCCTTTGACCTCAAGGCTTGCTACGCTTTCGAGTGGAGAGGAATGGAAGGGTTGGTCAGCGCTCGGCTGGCCTCTCTTTGATGGACGTGTCGACGCGAACGAACAAGGCAAGCGCCCCCACGCGTAGCAAGAGTGGGTGGCTCATGGCTGTGCGCGGGATCTTGGTGGGCATCGCCGTGCTCGCGGTGCTCGTCTGCGCTGCGCCGTCGTGCTCCGTGCTCGGCGCGTCGGTCGATCCGCTCACGAGCGGCAACGGCACCTGCCCCGCCAACGGCCAGCCGTGCGGCGGCGTCTGCGTCGACATCACCTCGAACGCCACCTCCTGCGGCGCGTGTGGCAACGCCTGCAAGCAGGGCGAGGCCTGCATCGGCGGCAAGTGCCAGGTCTCGTGTCCGGGCGGTCAGATCGCGTGCGACGGGCTCTGCTTCGCGACCTCGAACGATCCGAAGCACTGCGGCGATTGCACGACGCAGTGCAAGCCCGGTGAGGTCTGCGGCGACGCACACTGCGGCTCGACATGTCCTGCTGGTCAGACGAACTGCGACGGCTCCTGCGCCGACCTCCAGACCGACGCGAAGCACTGCGGCGTCTGCGGCACGGCATGCGGAGTGAACGAGGAATGCAGCGAGGGCAAGTGCGTCATCGCGTGCAAGACGCAGCTCAACCAACCCATCACCGATCCGTGGGGTTGGGTCTGGGATGGCCTCGAGCGCGCACCGTCGACGTTCGATGACGCCAAGGCCGCATGCAGCGCGTTCCGTGGTCGCCTTCCCACCGCGAGCGAGCTCTATCGCGTGAGCGCGGTGCAGTCGGCGACGGTCGGCCAGTCGATCCACACGAACCCGCTCTGGACGCTCGCGCCGGTGAGCCCTGGCTTTCACGTGCAGCTTCGGCTGAGTGACGGCGGTCCGGTCAACGGCACGGACGCCGCGGCCGCGCACTATCGATGCGCGTGCCCGCCGGTCCTCCCGAAGGTCTTCGTCGGCGCGAACTGCTACGGCGCGCCGAACGCGAACGGGTGCGCGACGCTGAACGACGAAGGCAAGCGCCACAACCTCGACACGAAGGATCGCCCGCCGCTGCCGAAGTCAGCCGCCGTCTGGGAGTGCTCCTTCAACAACGCGCATCTGCCGCCGGTGACCTCGCTCGTCGAAGCGATCCAGCAGCAGAACCTCGGCACGGGCTCCGACGCGTGGCTCCACGTTGGCAACGAGGTCCGCTACGACCTCGGCGCGCTCGTGAAGTGGCAGGGCGACGGCAAGTCTTTCCTCCTCCAATACACCGCGGGCGGACCAAGCTCAGCGACGTGGACGCAGCCGATCAACCCCGCCGCATTTCGCTGTATTGGCGAGAACTTCGCCCCTCCTGCCCTACCCGCGATCCCAGGGGAATGGGCCAGCGGCACCCGCCGTAAAATGGAGGGGACGGATTTGGCCGCGGCGACGCACATCCAGGCGGTCGACGCCTGCTTCAAGAAGGGTGGGCATTTGCCCAACCTCGCGGAGCTGAACGAGCTGATCCTGCAAGGGCTGCCCGGCGGCTCGGGGACGTGGCTCTGGACGTCGGACGAGTCGGGCTACGACACGAACAACTTCACCGTGATGGTGGGCAAGTGGAAGGACGCCGAGCCCGCGCACGCCTACGCGCAGGTCCTTCCGATCGTGCAAGGCAGCGACTCGAACATGACGTGGTCGTACAAGGACGCGAGTCGTCCGTTCCGCTGCCTCTACTACCCGATCGACGCGACGTACGCGGGGCCACCCCAAGCGAGCTGCGCCGGCGGATGCACCACGATCCCGATGCCGGGAAACATCGGCGGCAAGATGTGGTTCGACAACCAAGAGCGACCCGCTGCGACGCTCACGGCGGCGATCGACTCGTGCCGCAAGATCGGCGGACATCTCCCGTCCGAGCGCGACCTCATCGAAGGCATCCGCGCAGGTCTCCCGAACGGCGCCGGCAAGCCGCCGGACGCCGCGCTCTTCATCCTCACGAGCGACATCCTGATCGGCAACTGCGCCAACAACCCGAACGCGTGCACGGGCTGCGCGACGAACCCCGCCTCGTGCGGCGGCTTCGGCGTGAACATGCTCACCGGCGTCGTTCAATGGACAGGGACGCAGCCGACGTTCGACGATCTCTGGGACAACACGAACAACTCCCGCATGACGTGGGGATGGTCGTTCGAGCCCCGCCCCTACCGCTGCATGTGGACCAACGAGCTTCGCTGATCCGAACACCGACCTGAACACACCTTCATGATGCCCAACAGCCGACCCCCCATGAGCGCGCCGCCGATGCGAATCGGCCGGTACACGTTCTTTGGCGAGCTGGCGTCGGGCGGCATGGCGACGGTGTATCTCGGCCGCATGTCGGGGCAGGCGGGCTTCACGAAGACGGTGGCGATCAAGCGGCCGCACCCGCACCTCGCGAAGAACCCCGAGCTCGCGCGCATGATCGTCGACGAGGCTCGCGTCGCGGCGCGCATCCAGCACCCGAACGTGGTCGCGATGGTCGACTGCGTGGCGACGAACGGCGAGCTGTTCCTCGTCATGGATTACATCCACGGCGAGTCGCTCTGGCACCTCCTCGCCGCCGCGGCGCAGCGTGGCGTGTACGTTCCGCCGAGCGTCATCGGCTCGATCATCGTCAACGTGCTCCACGGCCTCCACGCCGCGCACGAAGCCACCGACGAGATCGGCCATCCGCTCGGGATCGTCCATCGTGACGTGTCTCCGCAGAACGTGCTCGTGGGCGTCGACGGTGTCGCGCGCGTGCTCGACTTCGGCGTCGCGAAGGCCAACGATCGCCTCCAGTCGACGCAAGAAGGTCAGCTCAAGGGGAAGTTCGCGTACATGGCCCCGGAGCAAGTGAGCGGCGCGCCGATCGATCGGCGAACCGACATCTATGCCGCCGCCGCGCTGCTCTGGGGAGGGCTCGCGGGCCGGCGCCTCATCGAAGGACGAAGCGAAGCCGAGCTCCTCAACAACGTGCTCCAGGGCGCGCATTATCCACCAAGCGCGTTCGCGCCGAACATCACGCCGCAGATGGACGACGTCGTCATGCGTGGCCTCGCACGTCATCCCGAGCACCGCTTCCAGACCGCACGGGAGATGGCCGTCGCGGTCGAGCAGGTGTTCGGGACCGTGTCGCCTTACGAGGTGGGCGAGTGGGTCAAGTCGCTCGCCGCCGAGACGATCGCCGTCCGCTCGCAGCGCATCCGCGAGATGGAGAGCGCGAGCGACGTTCGCGTCTCGATGAACGAAGGCGTCGCGGAGATCGTCAGCCATCCGAACGACTCGTACGCGGTTCATCACTATCCCCCCACCGGCGCGCATCCCCAGGTGATGCTCGCGCCGACGCAGCTCGGGCCACCGCAAGGGTTCTCCTCGCAGACGCCTCCGCCGCCGTACCACGTACCGATGACGACGCCCGGCATCTACGTGAGCGCAGGCGCGCAGGCCGAGCCGCGACGCTCGATGGCGACGCTGGTCGGCGTCGCCGCGCTCGTGTTCGCCGTCACGTTCGGCGGCACGCTCTACTGGCGTTACGGCGGCAACGCCGTCGCGAACGACACGCCTCCTCCGGTCGCCACGACCGTCACGCCCCAACCGCCACCACCGCCCATCGCGACCGCGATCGCGACACAGCCGCCGGTCGCGACAGCAACCGCGACAGCGACCGCGACCACCATCACCTCGGCCGCGGCTGCCCCTTCCACGTCGGCGTCGGCGAAGCCGGGAAAGAAGCTTGGCGGCGGCAACGGCACGAAGAAGAGCTGCGAGACGTCACCGTTCTACGTGGACAGCGACGGCATCAAGCAGGTGCGTCCGGAATGCATGTAAAGCGCACGCTTCTCGTAACGGCTCTCGTGGGCGGCCTCGCGTTGTCGATGTCGACCCGCGCCGAAGCCGACAAAGCCACCGACAAGAAGGAATGCGCCGCAGCGTACTCCGGCGCGCAGAAGTCGATGCGCGCGACGAACCTTCGCACCGCCCGCGAGCAGCTCGGCGTCTGCTCGCGCGACGTGTGCCTCGCCGCGATCCGAAAGGACTGCGTCGGTTGGCTCGACGAGGTCAACGCGAGCCTTCCCTCGATCGTGATCGAAGCGAAGGGTCCGGACGGCAAGGAGACCCTCGACGTGAAGGTCTCCCTCCTCACCCCGAGCGCCGCGTCGACGCCCACGCCGCCCACGCCCGAGGTGCTCACGACGAAGCTCGACGTCAAAGCGATCGAGATCGATCCCGGGACGTTCATCCTTCGCTTCGAACGCGAAGGCAGCGCGCCGATCGAGAAAGAGGTCGTGCTTCGCCAAGGGCAGAAGAACAAGCTCATCGAAGTGAGCTGGGCGCAACCTGCCGCGGCGACGTCCGACAAGAAGGACGAGAAGGTCGCGATCGGCAAGCCCGGCGACAAAGCCGATAGCGGGCCGAAGCAGAAGTCGGTGCTGCCGTACGTGATCGGCGGGCTCGGGGTCGCGCTCGCTGCAGGCGGCGCGTTCTTCTGGTTGAAGTCGGAGTCGCAGCGGAGCGATCTCGAGAGCAGCTGCGCGCCGCGCTGCGAGACGGGCCAAGCCGACGACATCAAGACGCAACGTCTCGTCGGTGACATCCTCGCTGGCGTGGGTGTCCTCGCGATCGGCGCGGCGGTCGTCTTGGTCGTGACGGATATGTCGTCGTCGTCACCGAAGGGTAACGGCAACGGCGTGAAGTGGACCGGCTACCAGCGCTTCCTGGCGAACGGCTTCACGTTCTAAGGCTTGTCGCTCGCGCCGCTGAGCATGGCTTGCGTCACGCAGCATTGCGCCTTCTTCTCGACGACCACGTCGAGCACGTGCGCCCGATCGTTCCAGAATGCCTTCTCTGGCGGCGCCGTGGCCTTGCTCGCCGACTCCTTCGCGCGTCCGAGCTGCGCGCGCCACGCCGTCATCACGTCGGCCGGGACGTCGCCGCTGCTCGCGAGGACCTCTTTCGATTTCGCCACGACCTCGGCGGGTGACCGCCCGTCGTAGCCGACTCCACGAAGCGTGAGATCGACGGTGGGTCGGTCGAGCACATCGACGAACGCGAGCACGCGCTTTGGCTTGCTGTGCCTCGTGACGGCGTCGGCGGTGAGATGCTCGATCCATCCACGACGGCGCGCGCCAAGCGGATCGCCGCCACGGTATCGCGCCATCGCGCTCGTCGCCGAGAGCACGCTCGACGCGAGCTCGTCGCTGTTCGCGCGCTCGAACGTGTACAGGCGCGGCGCACGAAGCACCTCCGTCTCGCGCTTCTCGATCTCGGCGACGTCGAACGGATCGAGCGGCGCGGGCGGCGCGGCGAGATCGACTTCGCGAAACCAATCGATCGGCTCGACCGGCACGTTGCGCGTCTTGGCGAGCTCGCGCACGTACGTCATCTCGAACGGAGCGTCTTCGAGGCGATCCTCACGGAAGGGATCCACGCGCACGCCGATCAGGACGAGATCGGGCTTGAACGCTGCGAACACCTCGCCGAGCCGAGAGAGCCCGTACCTGTTCTCGACCATGTGCAGCTTGCCGATCGTCCCGACGACGACCGACTGGTGCGCCGGCTCGGGTGGCGGCGGGCACGGCGGCGTGCGCGGCTTCTCGTGGGCGTCAGGTCCGCAGGCGACGAGCGCCAGAGGTGCGCACGCGAGGACGAGCGCGATGAGCCCGACTCGCTTCAGCTGAGTCTTCCGCTTCACGGATCGTCGTCGTGCTCAGATCGCGGCGACGCGCGTCATGAGTCGCCCGCACAAATCGGACGCCGGGTTGCGCGCACGCTCGAGCGTGAGGCCTTGTCGAAACATGTTGGACGCCGCCTGCTCGTTGCCGATGAGGAGGTGGCAGATGCCGAGCATCTCGTAGTCCTCCGGCTCGTTCAGCGTGGAGACGAGCTCGGTGAGCGCAGGGATCGCGGCGCGATGGGCCTCGATGAGACGCGCGGTAGGCTGCCCTTGACGCTTCGCCAGGATGAGGAGCTTCAGCGCTTGCCGCTGGTCCTCGGGCTTGTTCGCGGCGAACTCGGGGCTGCCATAGAGCTTGCCGTAACCATCGTACGACCCTTCGACGTCGCCACCGCGCGACATCGCCATGATCTGCTTTACGGCGTTGACGAGAGCTTCCTTGCTCATGGTCGCTACCATATCGTGGAACATGGTGGCGGCGCACTCCCTCGCGAAAAAGGCTGCGATCTTTTCGCCTGGCGATGCCGTCCTCACCCTCTTCCTCGTGGTTTGGGCGATGCCGATCGCCCTCGCCGCCTGCTCGGACGACCCGCCGGCCGACCCTTCGCCAGTGGTTTCGGGTCCTGACGCGGGCGAGGATCACCCGATTTTTCCCGAGGATTCGGGCGTCGCCGACGCCAAGCCTCTACCCGACGGCGACGCCGCGCCTGCGTCGGGCTTCTGCCAGCTCGTCAAGGCAGGCCCGAACGTCCGCTTTTGCGACGACTTCGACGACGTCGGCCGAACCGAGCCGAAGACCCACTGGGACGTTCAGACGGTGCTCAACGGCATCCCGGAGCTCGACACGTCGATCGCGTCGAGCAAGCCTGCCTCGTTCCGGGCGAGCACGGCGCCGGTCGACCTCGGCGAGAGCGCGCACGTTCATCTTCGCGTGACGTCGAAGGGCAGCCCCGCCTCGTTCGTGAAGCTGTCGTTCGCGGTCTTCGTCCCGACGGCCACGTTCGCGAGCGGCGCGATCGCGATCGCGACGCTCGATGTCTCGCAGAACCACTTCTTCACGTTGTTTCTCCGCGATCGCGATCCCGACGCACCCGCGGTGACGCTCGAAGAGGTCGCGGGCGCGGTGACGACGCGCCACGTCTTGTCGAAGCCTCTACCCTCGAGCCAGTGGATCGTCGTGACGATCGCGATCGATCTGGCGGCGTCGAAGGCGAGCGTGCTCTTCGGATCGCAGAGCGCGCTCGACGGCGCGTCGATCACGTCTGCTCCGTCGAGCGATCCGACGATTCGCGTTGGTGCGGTCTATGTCTATGGCCCCGCCGACGCGTTCGAGGCCTCGTTCGACGACGTGGTCCTCGAGCACGACTAGCCTCAGTGGCCGTATTTCACACCGCATCCGTAGGCGCGCGTCTCGGTGACCTGCGGGGTCTTTCCCGCCGCGATCGCCGCGAGCGCTTCGTCGACGTACGAGACGAGCTTGCCGCCGGTCGGGCTCTCGCCTTCGCCGTCGGGTGAGTTGTCGATCGCGCCTCGGTAGACGAGCGTGCCTTTGTCGTCGATGACGAACATGTGTGGTGTGTTCGTCGCGCCGTAGTGCTTGCCCACCTCACCGGTCTCGTCGAGGAGGATCGGGTGCTCGAGGCTGAACGTCTTCGCGCCTTCTTTGTTCGCCTCGACGCCAGCACCCTGCTTGCCCGCCGCGCCCGAGTTGATCGCGAGCCACACGACACCGTTCTTCGTGTGCTTCTTCGCGGCTTCCTTGAGCGAGCCCTTCGTGTGCGCGTTCTTCACGAACGGACAACCGGGGTTGAACCACTCGAGGACGACGACTTTCCCTTTGTACGAAGAGAGCTTCATCTCTTTGCCGTCGAGGTCCTTCAGCGTGAAGTCGGGCGCCGCCTTGCCGACCTCGGCCTTCGGCGCGCCTTCGGCCATCGCCGGCGCAGCGTTCGTGTTCGCGTTCGTGTTCGCGTTCGCCGTCGCGCCGCTCGTCTGCGTCCCCGCCGCTTGGCCGGCCGGCGGCTCCTTGTTGCACGCCACAAGAGCCACGAGAGCGACGAGCACGAGCGATCGGAGTTTGGGGGTGAAGCCCCCATCGGAACGAGAGTGCGTGAAGACCATTCGGAATTCTTAGCTCGCTTCGCCGGCACGCCAAACCGGATAGAATGACGCGTCGAGTCATTCGGGCAGCGCTTGCGTCCTGACCGTTTCGCGACAATATCCGCGCCGTGCATGACACGAATGTGACCAACGGCAGCCACGTGGACTCGGTGAGGCCCGCGATGAGCGGTGACCCCTCGACGTCCACGGACACGACGCCGGAAGCGCAGGCGAATCCCAAGCACGGTCCCTCTGCGACCAAAAAGGAACGCGTGCGCGAGCTCCTCGACTTCAAAGAGCTGCTCTCCCCAGTCGAGCAGAAGCAGATCGCGTTCGTGCGAAAGAGCTTCGAGCCCGGCGCGCTCGATCGCGCCGTGCGCCTCGCGCAGCGTTACATCGGGTCGAACTGGATCGAAGAGTGCACGAAGCACATTCGGCACGTCCACGGCCTCGATCGTCTTCCGATGCCGTTCGATCCGAAGAAGAGCTACCTCGTGGTCTCGAACCACCGGAGCTTCTTCGACCTCTACGTCATCACCGGTTACCTCGTGAACCGCGACATGCCTCACCGGCTTCTCTTCCCGGTGCGGTCGCAGTTCTTCTACGACAAGCCGCTCGGTCTCTTCGTCAACGGCGTGATGAGCTTCTTCGCCCCGAGGGCACGCGCAACAAGGGTGACGACCCGTACGATCTCCTTCCGGCGCAAGGCGGAGTCGGCCGCGTCATCCAGGGCGCGCGCGTCGACGTGCTCCCCGTCTTCATCAACGGCCTCGGCAACGATCTGCCGAAGCAGATCGCCGGCAACTTCACGAAGAAGGGCAACCCGATCATCGTGAACTTCGGCGCGCCGATCGACTTCGGTGGCATGCTCGATCAGCCGCCGAGCCCTCGCCTGCACCGCAAGATCTCCGAGCGCGCGCTCGAAGAGATCAAGAAGCTCGGCGAAGAAGAGCGCTCGATCCGCGCCAGCCTCTAGCTCACGTTTCGCTCAGCCTCGAATCACCAATCTCTCAGCAGGAGGTGTGGCCCGTCGGGAAGATCTTGCCGGGGTTCAAGAGCCCTCGCGGATCGAACACGCGCTTGATGTCTTGCTGGAGCGTCACGAGCTCTGGGCCTTGCTCGATCGGCAGGTACGCCGCCTTCGAGACGCCGATGCCGTGCTCGCCCGAGAGCGTGCCGCCGAGGGCGATCGTCGCCCTCATCAGGCCGTCGATCGCGCGATCGACCGCAGGCCTCTGCGATTCGTCATCCCAAAGGAAGTTGACGTGCATGTTGCCGTCCCCCGCGTGACCGTACGTGAGGTGACGCACGCTCTCTTTTTCGCAGATGCGCGCCGCTTCATCGAGGAGCGCGACGAGGCGTGATCGCGGGACGACGACGTCTTCGGAGAGTTTGTACTTTGCAAGCTTTCGGGTGGCGGTCGAGAGCATTCGCCTGGCCTCCCAGAGGCGCCCGCGTTGCGCCGCGTCTTGCGCCGCGACCACGTCGATCGCCTCGCCACCTTCAGAGAGCGTCTCGCCGAGCGCTTCGAGCACGCCGTCGAGCGGAGCGTGACGACCATCCACCTCGATGAGCAGCATCGCGTTGGCGCGCGCGTCGATCGACACGCCTTGCTTGCGAACCGCCTCGAGCGTCGACGCGTCGAGGAGCTCGAGGCAGCGCGGCACGATTCCGTTCGCGATCACCCGCTCTACCGCCGCCGCCGCCGCGCGCACGTGATGAAACAGCGCGAGCACGGTCGCGACCTCGCTCGGCGCATGAACGAGCTTCAGCGTGATCTCGGTGAAGACGCCGAGCGTCCCTTCGCTGCCGACGAGGAGCGCCGTCACGTCGTACCCGGTGACGCCCTTGATCGTGCGCCGGCCGGTCCGCACGACACGGCCACCCATGAGGCATGCTTCGAGGCCAAGCACGTACTCGCGCGTGACGCCGTACTTGAACGCGCGTGGCCCGCCGGCGTTCTCGGCGACGTTGCCTCCAATCATGCATGTCTTCAGCGAGTTCGGATCGGGCGGATAGAAGAGACCTTCGGCCTCCACCGCCGCGTGGATGTCGGCCGTGATGACGCCGGGCTGCACGACCGCGAGGAGATCGCTCTTGTCGATGTCGAGGATGCTCGACATGCCGTGCGTCGCGAGGACGATCCCTCCTGCGACCGGCACCGCGCCGCCGGTGCGTCCCGTGCCCGCCGCACGCGGAGTGACGGGCACGCCATGCGTCTCGCAAATCTCGAGCGTCGTCTTCACATCGTCACGGCTCGACGCCATGACCACCGCGTCGGGCAGGCGACCCATCGCCTCGCTGTCATCACGCGCGTAGGTGCTTCGCGCGTTGTCGGTCGTGTCGACGCGCGACGGGCCAAGCCGCCGATCGAGCTCCCGGACCGCCTTCTCGACGGCATCGCGAGGTGGGATACGTACCTCCGGCGGAGCGATGAGCATGGCTATTTGTAGCAGGCCAGGCGCCTCGACGGCGCGCGGTTCGACGGAAATTCACGGCCAAACCGCGATCCGATGGGGCTGACCCCGATCGCGTGCGGCGCTGCGCTTTCCACGCAACAGCTTTGCAGAAAGGTCGATGAGCTCGCATGCGCGCCAAGCTCGTCCTCCTCCACGCCCTCGTCTTTGTCATCGCCCTCTGGTCAAGCGACGCGGCCGCGGAGCGTGAGCTCATCGTCCCCTTTCACGAGGGAGGACATCTCGTGCTCGACCAGCTCTCGGGGCTTCGGATCCAGCCCGCGAACGGCTTCGCCTATGCTGGCCCGGTCGGGATTGCGTTTCGGTCGACGAAGTCCGACGCTCTGGACCCCGGTGGCGCGCCCAGCGAGACGAGCACGACGAGCCTGTGGCTCGCGCCATCGGCGGACATCTTCGTGACCGATCACGTCTCGGTCGGTGGCCTCATCGAGATCCATCACACATGGGGCGCGGTGGAGGGCGGCGGCCAGCGCCTCGAGCTCCCGGGCGCGACGGCGATGACGTTCCTCCCGCGTGTGGGCTTCTATGTGCCCTTCACCGATCGCATCGGGATCTGGCCGCGCGCGGGTGTGGGCTGGAGCAGCACGGAGTCGGTGTCCTTCACGAGCGGAAGCGCGCCGGTGCGCGAGACCTTCCGCGCCATGCTGCTCGACATCGACCTCTCCCTCGTCTACCGCTTCGGCGAGACGTTCTTCATGCGCGCAGGTCCGGAGCTCGGGCTCACGCTCGGCGGCCGGCGCACCGAGGAGACGGGCACCTCGAACCTCGGAGGCGGCGCGTCGATCCTCCAGTTCTCCGGTGTCGTCGGGTTCGGCATGAACATCGAGCTCTAAGGAGCCCCGCCGTCGCGCGCTTTCGCTATTCTCGCTCTACGTGCGACGTCTTGCTTCGTCCGCCTTGACCATCCTCACAGTCGGGATGGGCGCGATCTTCGTCGCCGGCGCGATCGGAGCGTGCTCCTCGTTCACGGAGAGCGCGCCTCCCGATCAAGACGCCGCGCCCAGTGACGGTGGCGGTTCGACGAGCGATACGGCCGTGCCCGTCACCGACAGCACCATGCCAGGGGCAGACAGCGGCGACGCCGCGACCCCGAAGTTCTGCGAGACCCTCGCCGATTCGACGTTTGCATTCTGCACGGATTTCGACGACGGGCAGCCACCCGAAGATGGCTTCGAGACCATCGAAGGGGATGGCGGCACGATCGACACGCAGTTCTTCGCCTCCTCGCCCAACTCCGCGCGCTTCGTCGGCGCTGCGGCGTCTCCTGCGATCGGGCACAAGTTCTCCTCGTCGCCCGACAGCTACGAGCTGCTCTTCAAGATGCGGCTCGGTAACGCCAGCGGTGATGCACCTCTCGCAGGGACCTCGGCCACGCCGATTCGCCTCTCGACCCCCGGCTGCCTCATCTCCCTCCTCTTGTCCGACAACGGCTCGATCGACATCAGCGACGGCATCTCGCAAAACGATCGCGTCCCCCTTCAACGGAGACCCATCCCGGGACAGTGGGCCTCGTATCGCTTGATCGTCAAGCGAACGACTCCGCCCACCGTGAGCTTCGAGAAGGACGGCATGAACGCGATCACCCCGCATCCCATCTCGATCTGCACCTTCCTCGGCGACCCCACCCTGCTCGTCGGGCTGCTCTATGCCCAGGGCGTCGAGGTGCGCTTCGACGACATCGTCTTCTACCGCCGCTGAATTTCGCGACGGCCCTGTCCGACCGAAAACGAGTGGTTATGGTCGAGCGCGGAGTCATGCAAGCGCAGACGCGTTCTCGTTCTCGCGCGTCTCGTCCTCGCGCGTTCGATGCCTTGAAGCGCCGCGTCGCGCAGCTGGGTTGGCTCGACACGTGCGAGGTCATCTGGCTTCGCGAAGGGCTCTTTCTGGCGGACGTCCGCGCCGTTCGCGAGACGAAGGACATCGTCCACTGGCTGCGAACGACAGGGACGGTGCCGAAGCGAACGTTCGAGGCCGCGACGGAGCTCGCGTCCCCGCTTCGTCCGGTGAGCGCCCAGCTCCTCGCGTCGGCCCATCATGATCTGCGCGTCCTCGAGCATCCCGTCGCGCTCGACCTCGCACGCGAGAATCGACGCGCCCTCGCGCGGCATGGCGTCATCGATCGCGCCTGGATCGACGCACGACGTGCGCGCCTCGCCGAGATGACGCGGCTCGCCGAGGCGAACGTGGCGATGGTCGATCGTCCAGCAACCCAATGGTTCGACGGCATCGTCGAGATCGTGCGCGCGACCCGCGGGCGTGAAGAAGCGGCGCGTCTCGCGGCGGCAGCGGCCAGCATTCAGGCACTTCCACGCGAGCGACGGGAAGAAGCGTGGAGGCGCGTCGACGCGGTCTGCGAAGCGCTCGAGACAGGCGTGATCGCGCCAGCGCTCACGCACGCGATCGCGCGGCTCGAGGCTGCGCGAGGCTTTCCCGCGCGCGCACGACGACGACGCATCCTCGAGGTGCTCCGCGGGGTCACGGGCTTTCCCGACGCGCCGGCTTCGTTGATCTCCACGCAAGAAGACTTCGTCGCGATGGTGCGCCAGACGGGCCATGCGATGGCCTCGTCGCTGCCGATCGTTCGTGACCCGGCCGTGCAGCAGAGATCCCTCCTCTTGCTCGCGCATCTCGCGCTTCGTCTCTCGATCGGCGAGGACCACGTGCCACCTTTGCCGGACGAAGAGACGCGCGCTCGGCTCGAGAAGCTGCCTTCCCTCTTCGAGCTCGCCACGCCCGGCATCACGCTCCCGCAGGCGCTCGCGCTCGCGGCGGTCCCGATCAAACAAACGACGCGCCGGGTGGTCGCGCGGTGGGTCGCCGAAGGCCTCGACGTCGAGCTCGTCGCGCTCGCGGCGAAGCATGGCCACGGCGACGAGCTCGCGCAGCTCAGCGACATGCGCTCCGCGCGTGCGTATGCCACGTGGGTGTCTCGGCTCGCAGACCACTACAAGGCGCGAGGCATTCGCTTCACGCTCTCACCCGACCTCTTCGCGCATCTCCCCAAGAACGAAGACCTCGGCGTCCTCGCGATGTGCCTGATGGAGCAGATGAGCCCATCGCCCGCGGCCTCGGGCGCGAGCGCGCCGCCGAAAGGCGATCCGATCGCGATCCTCGACGCGACGCTCGCGCTCTTCCAGCGGCTTCCCGACAAGGCGAAGCATGTCCTCGATGTCCTCCGCAGCGCGAAGGCAGGCGAAGGTCGCCGGCTCTATCCTGCGCTCACGGCATGGCTCGGTGACGATGGGAGCGCGCTCGTCGATCGCTGCGTTCATCTCGCGCGGCTTGCGCGTGAGGAGCCCGCGCTCTCGGCGGCGATCCGTGAAGACTTCGAGCACGCCGATCGGGCGAAGCGCGAGCGCGCGTACCTCGAGCAGCTCTCCGCACGATCAGCGCCGCAGCAAGGTCGCCTCGACGCGATCCGCCGGGGCTCGGTCACGGTCCACGCGTCGCCACGAGGCCGCACGCTCCGTCGCTTGCAGGAGCGCATCGATCGCCTCTTGCCGATCGCCTACCGCAACGAGCTCGACGGCTGCTTTCGCGAGATCCTCGAAGAGGCGTGGGGCATCGCGGTGCCGTCGCTCACGCCCGCGTGGCGTGACGCCGTACGCTTCCTCCTCACGGCCGACGGCAACCGAACGCTGCTGCTCGAGCTGCTGCGCAAAGCTGCCCGTGCGCCCGGACGCGACGTCAAGCTCACGTTCGAGAAGAACGCGGCATGGATCGCTCGTGCGAAGGATCACCTCGACGTCGACGCCTGGCTCGCGCCGCGCCGCCGAGAATTCAGCGCCGGCGATCAGCGGTTCGTGCTCGAGGTCGAAGAGGATCCGCTCGAGGTGCTTCGGATGGGCATTCCGTTCGGCACGTGCCTCGCGCTCGGGAGCGGATGCAACGCGTCGTCCACCGTCATGAACGCGATCGACGCGAACAAGCGCGTGCTCTACGTGCGGCTCGCCTCTTCCTCCTCGTCGAAGACGAGAGGCGCCGTGGTCGCGCGAAAGCTGGTCGCGCTGTCGAAGAGCCATCAGATCATCGGCTACAACCTCTATGTCTCGATCGCAGGTCCTGCCGAGATTGCGATTCGAGAGCACGTGCTCGCCGAGTGTCGCGCGCTCGCGTCGGCGGCCCGGACGACCTTGGCGCCCACCGGTCAGCCAGAGCAAATCCACGCTGGCTTTTGGTACGACGACGGCACCGTTCCGTTCGACGAAGACGTCGACGTCGCTGCCTATTGCCGCTCGCTCGGCCTCCCGCCACCACCCAAGTGGTTCGAAGACCTCGGTCGTGAGGCGCACGGCTTTCGTGCGTGCGAGACGAACGACCTCGAGGCCGCGATCTCCGTCCTCTCGGTGTGGGAGCACGGGCCAGCCAATCGCGCGCTCGGCGAATGGGTCGTCGATCGCCTCGGCGTTCGTGGAGCGGCGGCGCGCGCCGCGAACGACAGCAGCATCTTCGTCGCGCTCGCCGACGCGCTCGCAGGAGGACGCATGGAGCCGGAGACGTCCGGGCCATCGCGCCCTTCGCAAGCCGATCCGCACGCGCGCGCACGCAGCGCCGAGCAAGGCATGCTACGTGTGCTCGACCTCGCGCCTCGCCTGCCAGAGAGCGCGTCGCAGCATCGGTTGTCGTCGCTGCTCGCGCGGTTTCCGCCGTCGCCGAAGCTCGCCGCCGGCATTTGCGACATGGGCATTCGGGCCGTGAAGCGGTTCGGGCGCTCGAACGATCACGGCTTGGCGCACCTCACGATGAACGAGCTGCCGCCGATGCTCTCGGACGTCGCCGGCGCGTTCGATCTGCTCGACACGATCGAGCCGGTCTGGAGTCACGTGACCAAGCAGCATCCACGCTGCGAGGCGTGCGCGAAGTCCGCGGTGGCGGAGGCGACCTACGTCGCGCTGCGACTCTACGAGAGCGCGCCCGATCCCGACGTCGTCGTCGCGACGTTGATGAACAAGCATCGCTCCGCCACCGCGCAGTGCGTCGCGCTTCACATCGCCGCGCGCCACGTGCTCCCGGATGGGGACCGCGCGCTCGTTCGTCTACGCGCGCTCCGGCCGCGCCTCGCCTCATCCCCCGATGGCATCGCCGCGGTCCTCCGGCAGACGGCCTTCGCCGCCGGCGATCCATGCGTCACCGCGGACTTCGCGCGCCGTCACCTCCCGAAGCCCTCGCAGCTCGGTCCGACGTTCGAGGCGCTGCGCGATCTCGTGCGCATGGACGGGCTCGAGCATCTCTTCGGCGCCGACCGCCTCGTCGCGTGCGCCAAGCGGGTCGACGAGTGGGATCCAGGTCCGTGGGAGCTCGCGTGGCGGCGGCGACGTGCGAAGGACGAGCCCGATCGCGTCGCGCTGCACGAGGCGCTGTTCGTGCACGCGGCGCGCCGGCCGTATCGCGCCACCCGCGCGCTCGAGCTCCTTGCGTTGCTCGGTGACGTCGAGCGTGTCGATGCCCATGGCCGGATCGAGGACGATCGGCCCAAGACATCGAAGAAGGCCGCGCCAAAGGACGAGCCAAAGCTCGCGACGCGCCACGAAAACATGGCGTCGTGCCGGCACACCGCGGTCTCGATCGCGGCGCAGGTCGCGGCCGATCGCACGATCGCTTCGAAGGCGTCGCGCGTTCCTGCGTTCGTCGCGTCGGCGATGCCGCATTCGGATGCACTCTACATCGATCGCGCACGCCGCGTTCTCCTCGCAGACTCCTCGACCAGCGCCGAGCGTGACGCGGCGCGATCCGTCGTGCTCGGCTGCACGCTCACGGACGTGATCGACTGGCGGCGCGTGCTCGCCCGCACGATCGTCGGCGGCGACATCGTCACGGCACGCCGCGTCTTCGAGTCGGGCAAGCTCGCGCAGACGAGCCTCTCGCCGGCCGAGATGGTCGAGGTGTGGCATGGCGCGTCCGCGCAGAACGCCGACGGAGACGACGAGGTCATCCGAGGGCTCCTCGCCAAGCAGATCGCTGGCGCGTTGGGGATCGGCGGCGCTTCCACGAGCGGCGACTGGGCCGCGCGCATCTGGGCGGCCGAGCGTGAAGCGCTCGCGCGCGGCCTGTCGATCCGATGGGGGCTTCACCCCCACACCCCGATCGAAGGGCTCCTCGAAGAGGTCGCGCTCTCGTTCGCGGATCTCGACCGCGACGAAGAGGCGCTCGACGTCGTGACGCTCGACCAGCTTCGTACCGTGGTCTCCGCGATCACGAGCCGTGGCTCGCCGCCGAGCGTGGCCGCCGCCTACGACAACGCGCACGACACGCTCACGACCGCCCTCTTCGTCCGTGCGATCCGGCGCCAGCCACCCGAGCGCGCAGGCGCGATCCGCGAGGCGATTAAGGCGAGGCTCGGGCGCGCCGACACCCCCAAAAACCAGGCGCGGCAGGCATGGGTCGAGACGACGCGCACGAGCGTGCCTCTCGATGAACCGCTCGAGGATGACTTGCGGAACCTCGTCGGCTGCTCTATCGAACGGGAGTGACCGAATTCTTCCGCTTCAAGGGGACGCCCACCTACCTCACGAATGACGCGCTCGAGGCCGCCGTGAACGCCTCGCTCGCGCTCGAGAAGCCGCTCCTCGTTCGAGGTGAGCCGGGCACCGGCAAGACGCTGCTCGCGGAGGCGATCACCCAGGCGCTCGGCACCGAGCTGATCCACTGGCCCGTCAAATCGACCACGCGCGCCCAAGACGGTCTCTACGTCTACGACACCGTGCAGCGTCTCTACGACTCACGCTTTGGTGACGGCGACGTCAAAGACATCCGCCACTACATCAAGATGGGTCCGCTCGGCCGGGCGTTTGCCTCGGAGAGGCGCGTCGTCCTCTTGATCGACGAGGTCGACAAGGCCGATCTCGAGTTCCCGAACGATCTTCTCCATGAGCTCGATCGGATGCGCTTCGTCATCACCGAGACGGGCGACGAGATCGTCGCGAAAGAGCGGCCGATCGTCGTCATCACGTCGAACAACGAGAAGGAGCTCCCCGACGCGTTTCTCCGTCGCTGCGTGTTCCACTTCATCGACTTCCCGGAGCAAGAGCTGATGCGCCGGATCATCGCGGTGCATCACCCGACGATCGATCGCGAGCTCGTCGACCAAGCCGTGGTCACGTTCTACCGGCTCCGCGAGCTGCCGAAGATCCGCAAGCGGCCATCCACGAGCGAGCTCATCGACTGGATCGCCGTCCTTCGCAACGCCAACGTCGGCGCCGAGCGGTTCATCCGCGAGCTACCCTTTCTCGGCGTCTTGCTGAAGAAAGAGCAAGACCTCGAGACGCTTCAACAAGCGAAGCGCTCGGGCAGCTGGAAGAACTGATTCTCCGACGTCAGCGAGCTCGTCAGTGGAACTCGCCCGTGCCGGCGAGCTGACACGCCTTGCACTCGGGGTTGTTCGCGTTCGCGGCGTCGCGGCACGAGCGCGCGCAGAACTGGACGCGGTGGAAGACGAAGTCCTGTCCACCGACCTCGTCGCAGCGAACGGTCGAGCCCTTGACGATCATCTCGCCATAGCCCGGGCTCACGTTGACCGGCGTGTCCTTCTCCCACTTCTTCGCGCACGCCGCGTCCGTACCACCCCACGCGGGGAGCGGATCCAGCTGTTGAACGACGTTCTCCTTCTCGTACACCGCCTTGATGCACGACTCGCCGAGGATGCAGTCGTTGGGGCTCGGGTTGTTGAAGTCGCCCGCGCGGATGCGGAAGCAGAGCTTGTACTCACCCGCGCAGTCGACCTTCAACGTGTCGGGTGACCAGTTCTCGGTCGGCCCCGCGCCCGGAGCGGGGACGGGATCGCCGAGGTTGCAGTTCGTCGCCTGACCATCTTTGTAGACGGTCGAGTACGCCTGGTAGTTCGTGCCGTCGGGCGTGTGAAGGCACGGCGCGGTGTTCGCGATGTTCCACTCTCCGACGGAGAAGCACGCGCACGCTTCCTTGCCTTGCGCGTTGAGCACGGGGAGCTGCTGGCCTTCGCATGCACCCCACACGTTGAGCGTCTCGTTCTTGACGATGCACTTCGCCTTGCCGTCGTGACAGATGCCGAGGTTTCGATTCTTGCGGAGGCCCGTCCAACACGGCGCCTCTTCGCCCGGCTTGTCGCAGCCGCAGCCTGGCTTGTTCTTGTCCTCGGGGCAGTCCTCCGTTCCTTTGATCGGCGGAGCGGGCGTGCCGGAGTCGGGACCGCACCAAGGCGGCGGCGGATCGTTCTTGTAGAGATCGGGATCGTTGCTGGAGCTTCCATCGCCGAAGCCGCCATCCCCGAACGTGCCGATGGGCGTCGTTCCGTCATCGAATTTGCTGCCGTCCGATCCGCACGCGACGATCACCGCAGCGACCGAGCCAAGCGCGAGGATCGAGATCAGAATGTTTCGTGAGGAGAGGGTCATGCGTCGTCCCACCGAGATTAGAAGTTGAAGAAACAACCAACCATCGCGCCCCACCACCAACCCTCGCGCGTCGCACGAGAGACACCAAGAGGGGCACTCTTTCACGAGTAAAGCACACGACAAGTGACACGTCAGATGGACGGCAACCGATCCACCAGTCTTGTCGTGGCCGCATCGGTCTTCGCGAACCTCGCCGATAGGCGCCTTGCAGAGCCTCGACAACACCGCGCTCGACCAAGCACGAGAGGCTCTGAAAAACGCTTATCGATGTGCGTAGGCCGCATGTGGTCGAAGGTTGGACCACTTGTTTGCGCGCATTTTTTGGGCCGTGGTCAATCGCGACATCAGGGTGGGGCTTCCGGAGCTACGATCGAGAGACCGTGCAGACTGCAGGGAAAGTAAAGGGTCTGGTGCTCCTGAATGCACAGACCTTCTGCGTCGAGCGCTTCGGCAAACAGGGATGGGAACGCGTTCGAGACACGCTCTCACCCCATGATCGCGATGTCATGGACTCTGCGGTTCACGTCGGCTGGTACGAGGTCGGCGTCTACGACCACGTGCACGACGCGATGGTGGCCGAGCTCGGCGGCGGTGACTTCGCGGTGATGATCGACAGCGGTCACTTCTCCGCCGACCGCGATTTGACGACGGTGCACCGCCTCTTCGCGCGCATGGCGACGGTGGAGTTTCTGCTCACGAAGTACGGCGAGTTCTGGAAGCGCTACCAAGACACCGGCCGCTGGCAGATCGAACGTGAGGCGCCGCACGTCGTCCGCGCGAAGCTCACCGGATGGGCTTCGCGATCCGAGGCGACGTGCATCCGTCTCGGCGGATACATCGAACGCTTCCTGCAGATCGTCGGCGCGCAGGGCGCCAAGGTGACGCGCCTGAAGTGCGCCGTCCGCGGCGACCGTCACTGCGAGCTCCTCTGCGAGTGGGAGTCGGGCCTCGGCTAGCACGCGTGCGTGCGCGTGCGCTCACTGCGTTCAGAGACGGCTCGCCGTCGCGCGGTCGACCTACTTCGTGACCGGCAGGCGACGCCGTCCGCCTGCGCCGCCGCTGCGATCGATGACGGGCCCTGCCTCGCCGCCGGGTCCCATCTCGTCAGCCTTCGCGCTGACGACCTCGACGAGCTTGCCCGCGAGATCGAGGAACGCCTTGCCGATGCTGCTCTCGGGAGCCGCTTGAACGACGGGCGTACCTTTGTCGCCCCACTCGCGCACGCTCTGATCGATCGGGATCTGCGCGAGGAGAGGCGCCTCGGAGAAGTCTGCCACCGCCTGGCCGCCGCCTTTGCCGAACAGCTCGTGCTTCATGCCGGCGCTGTCGATGAACCAGCTCATGTTCTCGACGACGCCGAGGATCGGGATGTTCACCTTCCTGCACATCGACACGGCCTTGTAGACGTCGTCGGTCGCGACGGGCTGCGGCGTCGTCACCATGACGGCGCCCGACACGGCGAGCCGCTGCGAGAGCGTGAGCGCGACGTCACCGGTGCCAGGCGGAAGGTCGAGCACGAGGAAATCGAGGTCACCCCACGCGACGTCCTTCAAGAACTGCTGGAGCGCGCCGTGAAGCATCGGCCCTCGCCAGATGACGGCGGCCTTCGGATCCTCGAGGAGGAACCCGATGCTCATCATCTTCAAGCCGAAGCGCTCGAGCGGCTCGATCGTCTTGCCGTCCGTCGACACCGGACGCCCCGACACGCCGAGCATCGTGGGGATCGACGGACCGTAGATGTCCGCGTCGAGCAGCCCCGTGCGATACCCCGAGCGCTGCAGGGCGAGCGCGAGGTTCGTCGCCGTCGTGCTCTTGCCGACGCCGCCTTTGCCGCTCATCACGAGCACGACGTGCGTGACGCCGGGGCACGGATCGTCCGGCCCTGCCGCGCGGCTCTTCGAGGATGTCGTCGGGACTTTCTTGTCTTCGGCTACGGCCATGGTGGTTCGATCACCACGTAGGCCGGCCTGCCGACGACGTCAACTCTACCCCTGAAAAACAGGGCTATCGCGAGCCCTTGAAGGCGATCGAGCGGTGCTGCGTGCTCGCCACGACGTACACCGTCCAGCTCGAGCGGGCGTAAATCGTGAGCTGGCGGTGCGTCGCGATCTCGAGGTGTCCGCGCACGGGATGGGAGGGGTCGACGGCGGAGAAGAGCCGCGCGATCCAGGCGTGCGGGATGATCGCGTGACCATCCTTCGCTGCGCTGAAGCAGCGCACGTTGCCGCTCGGGATGTCGTTCACGACGGGCGCGGCGGGCGGAGGCGTCGTCGTGTTCGGCGTGGCAGGCGTCGATGTCGACGCGTCGCTCGGCGGCGAAGAAGCGTCGCCCGCGTCCGTGGCGACCGCCGCGTCGGGATCCGCTCCCGCGTCGGCGGGCGCCGGCGAGCCGGTGTCCGCGCTCGCCCCCGTGTCGACCGCTGCATCGGGCGTGCTCGCGCCCGCGCTCGCGGACGCTGGCTCTTCGGTGACGAGCGACACCATCACGCGGGTCGGCACCTTCTCGGAGACCGCCGTCCACGTCACGTCGATGTCGGTCGTGGTCGTGAGGTCGAACGATCCGTTCGCGTCGTTCGACGACGGCTGCGGAGTGATGCTCGTGATCGTGAGCTCCGCGGCCGGCGCGTTCATCGTGCCGCCACGAAGGGGAGGCATCGCGAAGCCCGACGCGTCGAACGTGAGGATGTCATCGGTCGCCCAACCGGCGTTGTCGAGCGTCACGTCACCTTGGTTCGCGAGGATCTGCAGGCCACCCGCCGGCAACGATCCACCCGAGAACGTCGCGACGCCGCTCTCGACGTGCGGCTGACCGAGCCGGTTGTCGTAGCGCTCGAAGTAGCAGGTGCCTTCACCATCTCCGTCGCGGAACGCCGACACGCTCCATCCACCGCGCCGCGCGAGGCCGAGGAACTCGTAACCGGCGCTCACCTGCTTGTTGCCGGTGGCCGGATCGATCCGTTGCGAGATGCCGAAGAGGATCTCGTTGTCGTCGTAGTAGCGATACCAGCCGTCGTCACCGCATGCGGCGACCGCCGCGAACGAGAGTGACGCGACAGAAAGCAGAGAAAGAAAGGGACGTCCGCGCAGCGTGGGCATGGGCGTGTTGACCTCCAAGATTACGTAGCATGGCCATGCTTCTCCCTGAAGCGATGCACCCGTGCTCCCCGCGACAAAGGTGCACGATGGGCCGCGGTATTCACGCTCGCGGCGAGGTCAGGCCAAAGCTGCCAATCTTGTTTGCAGCGCTGTGAATCCCCATCCACAACGCCTGCGGCCTCGAAGACTCATCCTTTACGCCGCGACCGAATCAGCGGCGATCGTGCACAGTCACGATGCTGAGCCCGATCAAGACGCGATCGCCGTGACGAAGACGGCATCGATCGACCACGCGCTCCCCATTCACGAACGTTCCGGTCTCGGACGCGAGATCCTCGACCCACAGCTCGCCATCCTCGAGGAAGAAGCGCCCATGCCGAGGACGGACGAGGCCGCCCATGTACGGGTCGCTCGGCAGCTGCACGTCACATGCGCTCGACGCACCGACGACGACCTCCGTCGTGACCTTGATCACGCGTCCTCGATACTCGATCCACGGACGGACCTGCTTCATCTGCGTCGATCTCGACCTTCGAAGAATCTTGGGCATGAGCGACAGCTCGGGGAGCTTGGAGAGCGTTCGCTCACGCGCTCGTTTCACGAGCTTACAAAGATTCGACGAGACGCGCCTTGTCGTCTGGATGCTCACGGCGGTGCGTCGCGTTCTCCAGTAGAGAGGCCGCATGCTCTCGCAGAGAAAGCGGACACCTACCGTTGTCATTTTTGGTGGCGGCATGGGCGGCCTCGCGGCCGCGCACGAGCTCGCGCGTGAAGGGCTCGACGTCACGGTCTTCGAAGGCGGCTCTGCGCTCGGAGGCAAGGCGCGATCGCATTACCTCGAAGGCACGGGCACGGAAGGCCGGCGCGATCTCCCCGGCGAGCACGGGTTTCGGTTCTACCCCGCGTTCTATCGTCATGTCGTGCAGACGATGGACGAGATCCCCGATGCCGAAAGCCCCACCGGCAGAGTCTCGGGCAACCTCGTCTCCGCGCCCGAGGCCGGCGTCGCGATGCCTGGCCAAGGCGTCATCGTGTCGCCACGTCGCGCGACGTCCTTCTCCGATCTGAAGCGAACGCTCGACGGCCTCGCGCGAACGGGCGGAAGCCCGCGCGATCTCGCCCGCTATCTCGCCGCGCATCTCAAATACATGAGCGCGTGCAACGCCCGCCGCGACGGAGAGATCGAGGCGACCGCATGGGCGACCTTCATCAAGGCCGACGCGCCTGGCCTCTACCAGGAGGAGTTCCGCCAGGTCCTCCTCGCTTGCACGCGAACGATGGTCGCGATGGACGCCGAGCATGGCTCGAGCCGCACGCTCGGCCACGCCTCTTCGCTCTTGCTCCGCGACGCGTTCCGCGGCGGCCCCGTCGACCGCACGATGATGGGCCCGACGAGCGAGTGCTGGCTCGACCCGTGGCGCGCCCTCCTCGAGAGCTGGGGCGTGAGGTTCGAGCTTGGCTCCCGCCTCGAGTCACTCGAGCTCGATCGCTCCGGCCGCCGCGTCGCCCGCGCGTGGGTGACGATGCCCGACCAACGTCGCGTCGAGGTCGAAGCGGACGCCTTCGTGCTCGCCGTCCCGCTCGAGACCGCGCACCGCCTCGTATCGCGCGAGCTCGCCGACGCAGACCCCGAGCTCGCGAAGATCGCGAGCTGCGACGTCGAGCGCAGCACGAACTGGATGACGGGCGCGCAGTACTTCCTTCGCACGGACCTTCCGCTCTGCGAAGGACATCTCTTCTTCCCCGCGTCCCCGTGGTCCTTGACCGCGATCTCGCAGGCGCAGTTCTGGAACCGCGGCCGCCGCCACATGCATCGCTACGGCGACGGCCGCCTGCGCGGGATCTTGTCGATCGACATCTCGAGCTGCTTCGTCCCCGACGCAGACGGCGTCCGCCTGGTCGACGAGACGTCACGTGAAGGCATCCTGCGACGTGTCCTCGCGCAAGTCATGGAGGGCCTCGACGACCGCACCGCGCGCCGCCTCGAAGACGCCGTCTACGCCGCCAAGCTCGACGACGAGATCAGCGTCGACGACCAGGGCGTCCGCAACGCCGGCAGGCTCCTCGTTCACCCACCCGGCTCGCGTGCGCATCGCCCAAACGCCCGCTGCGAGCTCGAGAACCTGCAGCTGGCCTCCGACTACGTCCGCACATCGATGGACCTCGCCAGCATGGAGAGCGCCAACGAAGCCGGCCGCCTCGCCGCGCAGAGCGTCCTGTCACGTCTGGGCCTGAACCCCGAGAGCGTCGCGCTCTTCCCGTTCGAAGAGGTCGAGCTCCTCCGTCCTCTCCGCCGCCTCGACGCGTGGCTCCACGCGCGAGGCATGCCCCACCTCGTCGACCTCGCCGATCGCCTACTCGGCCCCGCCCGCGCGCCCGAGCTCGAGCCCCCGTTCGTCCCACCGCACCTCATGGCGCCCACGAGCACCACGGCGCTCGAAGCCTAGTCGGCGCGGACTTCGGCAGAGCCGGAAATCTCCCCTCTGCCGAAGTCGGCGTGGACTTCGGCAGAGCCGAAAATCTCCCCTCTGCCGAAGTCGGCGTGGACTTCGGCAGAGCCGGAAATCTCCCCTCTGCCGAAGTCAGCGTGGACTTCGGCAGAGCCGGAATCTCCCCTCTGCCGAAGCTCGACGTGGACTTCGGCAGAGCCGGAAATCTCCCCTCTGCCGAAGTCAGCGTGGACTTCGGCAGAGCCGGAAATCTCCCCTCTGCCGAAGTCGGCGTGGACTTCGGCAGAGCCGGAAATTTCCCCTCTGCCGAAGCGACGTGGACTTCGGCAGAGGCCATCTCCACCTCTGCTCCTCGTGGACTTCGGCAGAGGCCGCCGCTCTCGCTCTGCCGAAGTCGCCGCGGACTTCGGCAGAGGCGGGTCGGGCAGCGGGCGTTTGTGCGGAGCGCGCGGCGAGTCGAGGCGTGGGCCCGAGGCGCTGAACCGCGTATCGTAGAAAAAAGAACGTCTTCTGATCGCGCTTGTGGCTCGGGCCCCGTCAGGAGCGGATGACCATCATCTTGCGATCGGTCATCTCTTCGATCGCGTAGCGGACGCCTTCGCGGCCGATGCCTGAGTCACGGCGGCCGCCGTAGGGCATCGCGTCGACGCGGACGCTTGGGACGTCGTTGACGATGAGAGCGCCGACGTCGAGGCGGTCGTAGGCCTCTTTGATGCGCGTCATCGAGTCGGTGTAGATGCCTGCTTGGAGGCCGTAGCGGGTGGCGCCGGCCATGCGGAGCGCGTCGCTCCATGTATCATACACGTGAACGGTGAGGACGGGGCCGAACGCCTCTTCCTCGACGATGCTCAGGCCGCGGCCTTCGTCGTCGAAGCGAAGGACGGTCGCGGGGAAGCGGTTGCCGCTTCGCTTTCCGATCGCGAGAGGATGTGCGCCGGCGGCGCGGGCCTCCTCGACCCATTGTTCGACGCGGGTCGCGGCGCGCTCGTCGATCATCGGGCCGATCGCCGAGGTCGTGCTCTTCGGGTCCTGCGGCTCGTAGGAACATGCGCGCGGGACGAGCTCCGAGAGCAGACGCTCGGCGACCGCGCGGTGGACGTAGAGACGTTGTGTCTTGATGCAGACTTGGCCGGCGTAGTTGAACGCGCTGGCGCAGAGGACAGGCGCGATCGCCGCGATGTTGGCGGCGTCTTCGTGGATGATGCACGCGGCGTTGCCGCCGAGCTCGAGGAGCACGTGCTTGCGTCCTGCGATCGACTTGATGTGCCAGCCGACCTTGTCGCTCCCGGTGAACGAGACGACCGCGAACGCGGGATGCCGCACGAGGGACTCGGCCACGTCGTTCGTGCACGGGACGACCTGCAACGTGTCGGGCGGCGCGCCGGACTCGCGGACGATCTCCGCGAGGCGAAGCGCTGTGAGCGGCGTCTGTGGTGCAGGCTTGAGGACGACGGGACATCCACAGGCGATCGCCGGGGCCACTTTGTGGGCGACGAGGTTGAGCGGGAAGTTGAACGGAGTGATCGCGAGCACGGGTCCGCGAGGGACACGCTGCCATTGACCGCGGTAGGCCTGCGTCGACTCGGTGACGTCGAGCGGGATCACCTCGCCGCCGATGCGGACGGACTCTTCGGCGCCGAGCCCGAACGTGACGATGGCGCGGTCGACCTCGAAGCGCGCGAGCGTCTTTGGCTTGCCGGACTCACGCGTAATCAGGGTCGCGAGCTCCTCGCGGGCGACGGTGATGCGCCTGGTGATCTCCTTGAGCAGGCGGCGACGCGCGAACGCCGCCATGCGACGCGTCGCTTCGAAGGCGTCGTCCGCTGCCTGCGCGGCCTTGTGCGCCTGCGCTTCGTGCGCGAGCACCACCGGCGCAAGTCGCTCACCGCTCCACGGGTCGTGCACCCACGCCACGTCGCCGTCTTCGATCCGCGACCCGGCGACGTGCAGCGCGCCATCGGGGAACTGGACGGACTCGGGCTCCATCGCCGACGGCATCACGGTCTGCCCTGTAAAGCCGGACGGCGGCGGACCGACCGCGACGGACGTGGGCGCTGCCGGCGCGTTCGGGAGAAGAGGCGCGATGACCGCGGTCGCGACCGCGCGCTGCTCGAGCGTCACCGCGGTATGAGGATTCGGATGCGGAGCTTCTGCGTTGACCTCGACGATGGGCGACGGCGAGATGCTCGTGACCCCGCCCGCGATCGTGACGTCGACAGCCGACGCCGGGTCGTAGATGTCTTTGTCGGTGCTCGGCGGCTTTGGCTCGCGCAGCGTCGTCGGCATTTCGAGCGTCGAGCGATCCGGCTTCGACGGCGGCGGCTGAGCGGGATTGTCCGTCATGGCCCTCGCAGCATAGCCCTGGATCCGGGCGTCCGAAACGCCGCTTGTCGCGCGCTGAGGGGATGACTACGAAGCATCTTTCGAGGGGTTTTCGGGACGAAGCGATGCGATCCAACGCGCTACCCAACAGCACGGTCCTCACGGACGACGAGGTCCATCGTCTGCTCGTGAGCACGTCGCGCACGTTCGCGCTGGCGATCCCGCTGCTCGAGCCGCCGCTCGCACGCCAGGTGGGCCTCGCGTACCTGCTCTTCCGCATCGCCGACGAGCTCGAAGACGCGCCGCTCTGGAACCGCGACGCGCGAGCGACGGCGCTCGACGCTTTCCTTGGATGGCTCGACGGTCACGCGGCGGCGCTCGCGGCGCGTGACCATCCGCCGACGACCAACGCCGGATGCCTCGAGCTCCTCACGCGTGCTGATGACGTGCTCGCCGCCACCCACGCGCTGCCGCCGCAAGCGAGCGCCGCGATCCTCGCGCATGTGAAGCGCACGGCGGCAGGGATGCGCGACTTCGTCGCTCGCCAAGACGATCACGGAGCCCTCACGCTCGCGACGGTGGAGGACCTTCGCTCGTATTGCTACGTCGTCGCAGGCATCGTCGGCGAGCTTCTAACGGAGCTGTTCGTCTTGGCCGACGTCAACGCCTCACGCGCGAAGGACGCGCTCGCGGCCGATGCACGTCCCTTCGGCGAAGGCCTTCAGCTGGTGAACATCCTCAAGGACGCAACGTCGGACGCACGCGAAGGTCGCATGTATCTTCCACGCCATGTCGCCCGCGCCGAGGTCTTCACGCTCGCCCGCGCCGACCTCACGTGTGCGGAGCGCTACGTCACGACGCTGAGAAGCGCAAAGGCAGCGCAGGGGATCGTCGCCTTCTGCGACCTGCCCGTCCGTCTTGCCGTCGCAACGCTCGACGCGCTCGACCGAGGCGCGCCCAAGCTCACCCGCGAAGAGGTCGCCGCCATCCTTTCGTCGGTGATCGCGTGACTCTGGGCACGATCGCTGCTTAATGTGTTCGTGATGTCGCTTCATGCTTTCTTCACCAGCAGAGCTTCGGGGTATGTGGTCACGATCGTCATCGGCCTCGCGGCGTTCGTAGCGTGCAGCAGCGACCCGCCAAAGAACGGAAACGGCGTCAACGACGTCCGAAAAGCGTGCGACATCCGCACGACATGGGTGCGCGCCAACAACGACTGCACGCTTTGCGAGAACGCGGCGGTCTCCCCTCGCTGCGAGTGCAGCGCCCTCGTCGACGTCTCGGCCGCTTGCCTCGACCAAGGCAACGCCCGTCGAGCCGCGTGCCCGGAGAACCTCGACGCCGACTGCGTCTTCAAGTGCGACCGCACCGACTGCGCCTGCATCGACGCGTGCTACGCCAACGACGCGAAGTGCAAAGAGGCAACCGCCGCCCGCGACGGCTGCGTCGCGGAGACCTGCACGCCGAAGTGCAAGTGACGTAGGGCGCGAGCCGCCTCTGCCGAAGTCCGCGAGCCATTCGGCAGAGCGGAGCGCTTGGCCTCTGCCGAAGTCCGCGAGCCATTCGGCAGAGCGGAGAGCTCGGCCTCTGCCGAAGTCCGCGAGCCATTCGGCAGAGCGGAGAGCTCGGCCTCTGCCGAAGTCCGCGAGCCATTCGGCAGAGGAGGGGGACGCTGTGCGGAAGAAAGCGCGCAACGAAACGCCGGACCGGCCGAGATACCGGGTGATGACAGAACGCACACCACGCAAACGCACACGAACCCGAGCTCGTAAGAGCGCGCAAGAGGGGCTGCCCTTTCCCGAACACAAACCAAAGAAGAAGCGTCGCCGGCGGGTGAAGCTTGGGCGACCGCCACGGCCGGAGCGCGCGGGGTTCGTGCCTCACAAGACGCGGCCGGAGCACAACAGCCGGCACCCCGTCCACGTGACGATACGGTGCGCGGACGACCTGCCGAGCCTTCGCAGCGAGGGCCTCAACGAAGTGATCGTGCGGTCGATTCGGCAGTCGGTGAAGCGCGGGATCGGGGTGCTCCACTACACGATTCAAGATGACCACCTGCATTTGATGGTGGAGGCCGCAGACGAGGTGAAGCTTGCGCGAGGCATGCAGGGTCTCTTCTCGCAGATGGCGGTGGCATTGAACGAGCAGCTCGAGCGCAAAGGGAGCGTGTTTCGTGATCGGCACCACCGGCATGTCTTGAAGACGCCGAGCGAGGTGCGACGCGCGCTCGTTTACATCCTCTTCAACAGCCGGAAGCATGACACGTCACTGCTCTACAACGAAGACGCGATCGATTGGATCGACGAGGCGTCGAGCGCGATGTGGTTCGAAGGTTGGGATCCCGAAGCACGGCCACCTCAAGACGAGGTGACTCGCAAGCGCGCGGAGATTGGTGAGTCGCCGCTCGCGGCGGCGACGACATGGCTCGCGCGCGTCGGATGGCAACGCGCGGGTGGTCCACTCCGCTTCAACGAGCGACCGAGGATCGTTCGCTGAGCGTGCTCTGAGCTGAGCGTTGTCTGCCGAAGCGTACGACTTCGGCAGAGCAGCTCGCGCGCGTGCTTCAGGTCGCGCCGACGGCGCCAGCGATGGAGACCGTGGCGTCGAAGCTTGCCTTCACCTGACCCGCGGCGTCGAGCGCGGCGCCGCCGACGGCGGGGATGCACGCGGCCTTGATGTCGGTCAGAGCCTGGACGTTGCCGGTGAGTGTTCCGCCAACTTTCACCATCGCGTCGAGGCGCGATTTGAACGCGAGGACGGTGCCGAGGTTGGCTTTGAGCGTGGCCTCGAGCTTCGCGGCGACATTGGCGTCGGCGACCGCGCTGAATTGAACGTCGATCGATGGCGGCGTGCACTCGGCTTTGGCTTGAACGCTCGCGTCGCAGTTCGCGTCGCACTTCGCTTCCGCTTTGCAGCCACCTTCGAGCTTGCCACCCTCACATTTCAGGGGCTCGGCGTCGACGTTGCACTTGCCGTCGCACTTCACTTGCGCGTTTGCCTCCGCCTTGCATGTCCCGGTGCACTCGCCGTTGCACGAGCCGCTGCACTCGACAGCAGGAGCGTCCGCCCGCGCGGTGCAGGTTCCTTGGCAGGTGCCTTTGCACGAACCATCGGCCTGGATGCCATTGCCCGTTCCGCTCGCGTCTGCTGCGCAAGTGCCATCGCATTTGCCGTCGCACTTCACTGCGACGCCGCCCTTCGCGGTGCACGATCCCTTGCACTGGGTTGTGCATGAACCCTCGCAGTGGAGCGTCGCGCCGCCTTCGGCCGTGCACTCACCTTTGCACGCGACCTCGAGCTTGCCCCCGGTGCATTTGGGTGGATTGGCTTTGAGATCACAGGATGCGCTTCCCGAGCACTTCGCTTGGCAGTTCGCCTTCGCCGAGACGGACGCCTGGCATTGCGGCGCTTTGGCGACGATCTTGAGCGATCCTGCTGCTGTCACGGAGGCTTTGATCGAGGTGACCGCGACGGCGCACATCGCGGTCATGCGCTCGGTCTTGTCCGCCTTCGCCTCGGCGGCGTCGATGTCCTCCTTCTTCGCGTCGAGGTCCTGTGCCATCGCGCGGCAAGCGGTCGTCAAATCGTCGATCGACGCCGACGCGATGCCGGCGAAGTCCGCGACGGCCTGCACCGCGACCTGACTCTCCGCCCCACCGCCGATGTCCGCGGAGATCTGCGCACCGACCTTGAACTCGGTGCAGCAGAGCGCTCCGGCGGGATCGCTGGTGCACGCCGTGAAGGCTGGAATCGCGGCGACGCCCGACATGAGCAGTGCACCGTAGACACGTTTGGAAATGCGAACCATGCGTGAAGCTCCTTCTCGATAAGCGAAGCAAGCCCGAGCCGACTTGTTGGGAGAGCAGGCGCAGCTCTTCCCTCTCTTCCCTCTGCTCTTGAATGGCAGACGAGAAGAAGATCGATCTCGAATTCGCTTCGACCTCACACGAAGCAAGTCGTTCACCACAATGATCTCAGCAACAGCAACCGGCTCGTCGGTAGGCGCACATCGAGCTCCGCTCTGCCGAAGTCGCGACTACTTCGGCAGAGGCCACGTCACCCGCTCTGCCGAAGTCCGCGACTACTTCGGCAGAGGCCATGTCGCCCGCTCTGCCGAAGTCCGCGACTACTTCGGCAGAGGCCTCGTCGCCCGCTCTGCCGAAGTCCGCGACTACTTCGGCAGAGGCCATGTCGCCCGCTCTGCCGAAGTCCCACGCCACTTTCGGCAGAGGCCACGGCGCCCGCTCTGCCGAAGTCCGCGACTACTTCGGCAGAGGCCTCGTCGCCCGCCGAAGTCCGCGACCACTTCGGCAGAGGCCTCGTCGCTCCCCTCTGCCGAAGTCCCGCTTCGGCAGAGGCCTCGTCCGGCGATGGAAACAGAAACGGCGTGCACCTTGCGATGCACGCCGCGTCTTCAGACACGTGAAGTGTCTACGTAGGCATTACGAGGTGCCGACTGCACCCGCGATCGACACCGTGGCGTCGAAGCTGGCCTTGACCTGGCCGACCGCGTCGGCCGCTGCGCCTGCGACGGCCGGGATGCACGCGGCCTTGATGTCCGCGAGCGCCGAGACGTTGCCGGAGAGCGTGCCGCCGACCTTGACCATGGCGTCAAGACGGCCCTTGAACGCGAGGACGACGCCGAGGTTCGCCTTCAGCGTGGCCTCGAGCTTCGCCGCGACGTTCGCGTCCGCGACTGCGCTGAATTGAATGTCGATCGACGGAGGCGTGCACTCGGCCTTCGCCTGGACGCTCGCGTCGCAGTTCGCGTCGCACTTCGCCTCGGCCTTGCAGCCGCCTTCGAGCTTGCCGCCCTCGCACTTGAGGGGCTCGGCGTCGACGTTGCACTTGCCGTCACACTTGACCTGGGCGTTCGCCTCGGCCTTGCAGGTCGCGCTGCACTCGCCGTTGCAGGAGCCGCTGCAGTCGAGCGCGGGTGCCTCGGCGCTCGCCGTGCACGTGCCCTGGCAGGTTCCCTTGCAGGAGCCGTCCGCCTGGATGCCGCTGCCCGTGCCGCCCTGCGCGTCCGCCGCACAGGTGCCGTCGCACTTGCCGTTGCACTTGACCGCGACGCCGCCCTTGGCCGTGCAGGAACCCTTGCAGGTACCAGTGCAGCTGCCTTCGCACGTGAGCTTCGCGCCGGCTTCCGCCGTGCACTCGCCCTTGCATGCGACTTCGAGCTTGCCGCCCGTGCACTTCGGCGGGTTGGCCTTGAGGTCACACGATGCGCTGCCCGAGCACTTGGCTTGGCAGTTTGCCTTCGCCGAGACGGACGCTTGGCACTGCGGTGCCTTCGCGACGATCTTGAGCGAGCCGGCGGCCGTGACCGAGGCCTTGAGCGACGCGACGGCGACTGCACAGAGCGCCTGCATCTTCTCGGTCTTGTCCGTCTTCGCTTCCGCGGCGTCGACGTCTTCCTTCTTCGCATCGAGGTCCTGCGCCATCGCGCGGCACGCCGTGCTCAGATCGTCGATCGAGGCCGACGCAATACCTGCGAAGTCCGCGACGGCTTGCACCGCGACTTGGCTCTCTGCACCACCGCCGATGTTCGCCTGGATCTGCGCACCGACCTTGAACTCGTTGCAACAGAGCGGGCTATCGGAGCTACATCCCTCGAGACCCGACGTGACGACGATCGCGCCCATAAGCGCAGCGCCGTAAAAGCGTTTTGACAACATGCGAAGCTCTCCTTCTGTGACGAAGGACGTCATTCCTCCCGGGCATTCTAAATCCCGTACGACGCCCCGACTGACGATTGACGGACCTCGACGCTGAAGAATCCAACCGAAGTTGAGATTGTTCGAATGTCGACGTCGTCCTCCTCTTTTATGCGTTCTCCGCCCAGGCAGAACCGGGGCCGAGGCGGAGCCTACACGAAAACGGTTGCGATAAAGAAGCTCGTTGCATGAAAACCGAGCCGCGATGAACGCATGACACTGCGTATGATCGAACGCTGTGGCGAGTCAGCAACAGTTCGCCCCGCGAGGCATGACACCCTTGTCATGGCCAACGGAGCGATCCCGATCGTTTGGCGTTAACGAAGTGCGCGTCGCGCAACGTGCGCGCATGCACGTCCGCGTGGACGTTAACTGGACGCGCGTCCGTGATCACGGAGACGTCTCCACTCAGCAGTTTCATCCGGGATTTGGACCGGTTGGGTGGTGCGCTGGGGCGAAGCGAAGAGAGCGAGCATCAGGCCCATCACCGCGTGCGCCTGCCTCTCCGCTTCTGCGCTACTTCTGCGCCCGCGCGACGGCCGCTTTGATCGACGCGATGCCGCCGCGAATGCGCTCTTCGTTCGTCGCGTAGCTGAAACGCACGTAGCCCGGCGCGCCGAACGCACCGCCCGGCACTGCGGCAACGTGTGCTTCATCGAGGAGGAAGAACGCGACATCCTCGTCGCTCGCGATCGGCTTGCCCTTGTAGGGGATGCCGTAGAGCGACCGGCAGTCGGCGAACGCGTAGAACGCACCTTCGGGGACGCGGCACTTCACGCCCGGGATCGAGCGGAGCTCCTCGACCATCACGTTGCGGCGCTTCTCGAACTGCGCGCGCATCTTTTCGACTTCGCCCTGCGGTCCCGAGATCGCGGCGAGCGCGGCGTACTGCGCGATCGCCGTGGCGTTCGTCGTGCTTTGTCCCTGAACGGTGTCGAGCGCCTTCGAGAGTGGCTCGGGCGCGACGCTCCAGCCGATGCGCCAGCCCGTCATCGCGTACGTCTTCGACACGCCGTCGATGATGACGAGGCGGTCCAGCGCGCCGTCGGCGAGCTTCGCTGCGCTGACGTTCTTGAAGCCGTCGTAGACGAGGTCGGCGTAGATCTCGTCGACGATCAGCCACGCGTCCGTCTTCTTCTTCCACACGTCGACGAGCGCGCGCAGCTCGTCTTCCGAGTAGGCCGATCCCGTCGGGTTCGACGGCGTGCATAGGATGATCGCTTTCGTGCGCGGAGAGAGCGCCTTCTCGAACGCTTGCGGGCTCATCTTGAAGCCTGCCTCCTCCGTCGACTCGACGAAGACCGGCGTGGCTCCGCACAGCTTCACTTGCTCGGGGTAGCTGACCCAGTACGGCGCGGGGATGACGACCTCGTCGCCCGGCTCGTAGAGAGCGAGCGCCAAGTTGAAGAGCGCATGCTTTGCGCCGACGCTGACGGTGACCTGCGACGGCTTCGGCGACCAACCTCGGACCTCCGCGGTGCGCGCGCAGATGGCTTGCTTCAGCGGCGCGATGCCGGTGACGGCGGTGTACTTCGAGACGCCTTTCTCCATCGCGGCGCGCGCGGCGTCGAGCACGAAGGGCGGCGGCTCGAAATCGGGCTCCCCGACGCCGAACGCATAGACGTCCGTTCCCTTCGCGCGGAGCTCCGCGGCGCGCGCGTTCATCGCGAGCGTCACACTGGGCTTTACGGCTTCAAGTCGGCGGGCAAGGTTGTTCGGCACGGTGGGTCCTCTCCAAGACGCTGTTAATGAGGAGAGCAATCTAGCGAGAATGACGCACCGAGGCGAGCGTCACCCGATCGGGTGACGTCGCCAGCCTCTGCCGAAGTCCGCGACGACTTCGGCAGAGCGAAATGACGCCCTCTGCCGAAGTCCGCGACGACGTCGGCAGAGCGAAATGACGCCCTCTGCCGAAGTCCGCGACGACTTCGGCAGAGCGGACGGCTGCTCCGGTCTTGCCAAATTCGCCATTGTTTCGAGGGAAGGCCGGTCGGCCGCCAAGAAGCGTGCTTCGCGAGGCGTGTTCCGGGACACGCGGCGTGTGTCGATCCTCACTCCACATTTCGACGTCACAGAAATGCTTGGCTCGCCGAAGTACCTGCAAGCTCGAAACAACTCGGTCAGCGCACACGCCGCGGGAATAGGCACACGCGCTGCTTCTAGTCGTCAGAGCTTCGGCGGGAATCGGGCTGCAAACCGAGACAACGCCACCTTCCTCAGAGTCGTTGGTCGGTCACGAACGCGAAGGTCTCACGCAGAAGAGCGTGTGCCGCGCCCGTGATCGCGCGCCTCGGTTTGTCCAGCTAACCCGGAGCCTTTCGAAACATGTCGATCTCGTGGAGCCGTGCGTTTGCACGTACGGCAGTCGTTTGTGTCGTGACCGCCTCTTCGCTCGTGACCGCGTTCGCGAGCCACGCCGCGGCGTCGACCGTGGCAGACGCCGCGTCCGTCGACGCGCAGCCGTCGAAGAGCAAGGCGCCGCATACGGTCTCGAACGAGAAGACCTTCCTCGCCGAGAGCACGCGCTCGATGTATTCGTCGTCGCCGATCACCTTGCAGAATGCACACGTCGCGGGTGGGTTCGAGCCGCATCGCGAGCTGCTCGCTTTCCCTCCGAGCGCTGTCGCGACGGCGGGCGCTCCGCTCACCGTCGTCTACCTCCATGGCATTCACGGACGGGCGGACCGCGGCTGTCCTTACCTTCGTGAAGGCGCGAGCGAAGTCGGTTGGCTCGTGTGCCCGGAGGCAAGCGAGCGCGATGGTTCGAGCTCGTTCGGGACGCTCTGGTCCTGGGGTGGTGACGTGCAGAAGCAGAGCGCGATCGTGAACAGCGCGATCAAAACGGCGCAGGCGAACGGCGCGTCGAACGAGCCCGGCGTCGCGGTCGGGTTCTCGCAAGGCAGCTACGTCACGCTCGATCTCGTGAAGACCGACGCGGCGCGCTTTCGTGGCCTCGTGCTCCTCGCTGGCCCCGAGGCACACCCGAGCGCTTCGGCGCTTCACGCCAAGGGCATCAAGCGCGTGGCGCTCGGCGCAGGATCGCTCGACGCTGCCTACGCGCCACTCCGCGCCGACGTGAAGCGACTTCGCGCCGAAGGAATGGACGCGCGCTTCTTCGAATGGCTGACCCGCGACCCTCACGCTCTGCTCTGGCGGCCGCGGCGATCTCCGACGACGCGCGCGTCGCCACGAAGGCGATCCCGATCGAGACGGCCGCGCAGCTCGATCCCCGCCAGCGCTGGGCGCTCGCCGGTGAGCACTGCGTCTGCCGAGCGTGCTTTCGAGGATCGCGCGCGCCGCTTCCTAGCTTCGAGCGACGCTCACGCCGCGCCGGCCATGGAACGAGGACCCACGCGCGCTCTTCACGATGCAGCGCGAATCTACGCGCGGTGCGAAGACGGCCTGCGATCCGTTTTCGCCCGTAATGGCGTATCGTGCGCGATCACCAATCACCATGACTACCCATTCCTCTGATCTGTCTCGTCGCGCGTTCGTCGTCACCTCTCTCGCCAGCGGGTTCGCTCTCGCCGTGAGCCCTGCGTCTGCGGACACCATCACCACCGACGCGAATGGTCTCGTCGCCGGTGAGGTGAAGATCGGCGAGATGCCGGCCTACCGCGCGATGCCCGAGGGCAAAGGTCCCTTCCCGCTCATCCTCGTCGTTCAAGAGATCTTTGGCGTGCACGAGCACATCAAAGACCTGACGCGACGCCTCGCGAAGGCGGGCTACATGGCGGTCGCGCCGGAGCTCTTCGCGCGCCAGGGCGACGTGTCGAAGCTCACGAGCTTCGAGGACATCCTCAAGATCGTCTCCAAGGTGCCCGACGAGCAAGTGCTCTCCGATCTCGACCTTGCGGTGGCGTGGGCGAAGAAGCAAGGCAAGGTCGACGGCGCACGCGTCGGCATCACCGGCTTTTGCTGGGGTGGACGCATCGTGTGGCTCTATGCAGCGCGCGCGAGCATCAAGGCGGGCGTCGCCTGGTACGGCCGCATCTCGAACCCCGTGAACATGAACCAGACGAAGACGGTGCTCGACGTCGCCTCGAAGCTGAAGGCGCCGGTGCTCGGTCTCTACGCAGGCCAAGACTCGGGCATCCCGCTCTCTCACCTCGACTTGATGAAGAAGGCGATCGCCGAGGCGAAGGGCGCGAGCGAGATCATCGTCTACCCGAACGCACAGCACGGCTTCAACGCCGACTACCGCCCGAGCTACTCGAAGGCCGACGCCGAGGACGGCTGGAAGAAGATGCTCGAGTGGATGAAGAAGAACGGCGTCTGACCTCGCTCGAACGAACCCCGTCGCGAGCGACACAAAACCGAAACGAGGATCGATGCATGATGCATCGATCCTCGGGTAGCGGTTGTCGCAGAGCCTGGTTGAGGCCGCTTCGTGGAGAGCCCTCAGGCCTCCTCGGCGGCCTCTTCCTTTTCCTTCTTCTTGGCCTTCTCGGACTTGTCGGCCTTCTTCTCGACCTTGGCGACCTTGTCGTCGTCTGCGTCGTCGTCCGAGCCGGCTTCCTTCAAACCTTGTTTGAAGTTCTTGATGCCCTGCCCGAGGCCTTTGCCGATGTCCGCGATGCGACCTGCACCGAAGAGGAGCAGCGCGATCAGCGCGATGACGATGAGCTCCGGTGCTCCAAGTCCACCCAACATGACGGCCAGTCCTCTCCGAGAAGCAGCCCACCCCCTCGAAGAAGGTGTGAGCAGATCCCTTACTCTCTATTTCGTATCAGCCGCACGTCGCTCGGGCAAGGCCGTCACGACCGCTCCCATGACGATCACGCCAAGAAGAGCGGCAATCGGCACGATCGCGAAGAGAATGAGCCAAAGTCCGGGGTCGTATTCGGGCACACGAAGCTCGAGCGATCGAAGGGTCGCGAGCGCAGCAAGGGGGCCTGCCGCGCCAATCGCCGCGGCTGCGACGCCAGAAACGCGTCTCCGGCGAGCCCGAAGGATCATCGCTCCAGCAGCACAGCCGGCGAAGAGCGACGAGGCGACGACGACGGTCGCGCGCAGAATCGGGGGGAGCGACGACGCGCGTGCCCACGGCGCGAGCCCGCGAAGATCGAGCTCCTCGACATGAACACGCACCTTCGTGCTCGCGTCGGGACCTGGCAGGGCAAGGCGCGCGTCCTTCAGATCGATCCGCCGGAGGTCGTCGCTCACGTGGGCATCGGACGCGGTGAACACGACGTTGCCGATCGGCGCGCGGCCGATCAGCCGCGGCGGTGAGACGGTCTTGTCGCGCGGGCAAAGCCATGTCGCCGACACGAACGGGATTCCGTGCGTCGCGTTCGGCACGCACGACGCGCGACCTTCGGCGAGCAGCGCGTTGACGACGCGGCCAGGCGCGACGGCTTCACGACCAAGGACGACCGACGAGAGGACGAGCACGACGCCGAACGCAGCCGCCTGAGGAAGAAGACGCGCGATCGTGCGCGTCTCCGACTCCCCGAGCGAGGCGAGCACACGCGCCTCACCGCGCTCGACGAGACGTTGCGTCGCGAGCGCCCAGCCCACCGGCCACCCCGTCATCAGCGCGGCCTCGAACGCGACGGCGAGGAGGCTCTTTGCGAACGGCGCGAGTGTGCTCCACGAGATCGATGGGTCGAGGACCCAAGGAAGAAGGCGGATCGTCGCGCCGATCGTGGCGGCGAGGAGGATGAGCGACGTCGCGAGGATCGCCGCCGAGGCTGCGGGCGGCGCGAGCGGATCGTGCTTCAGATGGTGAAGGTGATGCGAGAAGGGCGACTTCGGCGCCGGCGGCGCGGCAGCCGGCTCTGGCGTCCCCTCCTGTTCGTCCGTCGATCCCATCCTCGCGAAGCCGGGAATCTACACAGATGTCGAACGATTCTGCGGCAAAAGACGGCGGCGGAGCTTCACCTTTCGGTCGGGTTGAACGTCGTGGTAGCTTCGGGCACCGCACTTACCTGGGGTTCTCTCACCCCCAAAAAGAACCAAGACCATGAGCGACACCTCGAAAAAGCTCCGAGCCTTTGCATTTGCAGCGCTTACGGCGGGTGCCGTCGTCGCGATCCCCGATACGGCGCATGCCGAGCCCGTCACGCCGACGGCGAAGGGCATCGTGGGTGGTGCGTTCTTGGGTGGTGAGCTCGTCGTCTTTGGTGAGGCGATCTTCGGTGTCCGCTCCACGGTCGCGTACCTCGTCGGCGCTGGCGTCGGCGCCGCGGGCGGTGGTGTCGGTGGCTATTTCATCGAGCAAGCCGTCGATGACGGCCGCATCCCGGCGTACATGCTCGCGGGCGGGCTCGCGCTCTTGATCCCCGCGATCGTCGTCACGCTCGATGCGACGCGCTACATGCCGACCGAAGGCGCCCGCGAAGACAAGCCCGTCACGAACGCGCCGCCGTCCGATCCCGGAAAGCCCGGCGGAAGCAGCGTCGTCGGCGCCGAGCCTGGTCCGGTGACGCCCTCTCCGGCGCCGAGCGGCGGTGGAACCACGCCCGCTCCTTCGCCCGCGCCGGCGCCCACGCCCGCGCCTGCGCCCAACGGCGGCGGAGGCGGCGGCACGCAAGCGCCGCATGTCTCGCAAGCTCCCGCGGGCTCGCTCTTCATGGTGAACGAAGGCGCGTTCCGCGTCGGCGTGCCCGTCCCCGAAGTGCGTCCCGTCCTTGGCACCGTCGAGCGCTCGCGCATGGGCGTCGAGAACAAGGGCAGCGAGCTCCGCTTCCCGGTCGTCCGCGTCACGTTCTGATCGCGACGCACGTACGCACCTCCCTTCGCGTGGCTCACGCGGAGTCGAATCGCTGCGCGACGATGACGAGAGAGCGCCTCGCGGCGTTCTTCGTCCTCGTTCACGGCAGAAAAGGCCCTGTTTCCAGGCCACAGCCATCGCACTATCTCGCGATACACAGTGTTCCTTTCCGCATCGGAGCGCTGTAACCTGAGGGGCAGAGCCGTTATTTTACGTTGTCTCCGACGCGCTCTCGCGTGTCGACTTCGATTCGAGAAGAATGAACACCTCGCGCAGTGCTACCAAGCCGCAGGATCCCATGCTCGGGCGAGTGGTCGCCGGGCGCTACAGGCTCGAGGCGCGTGCCGGCGAAGGCGGCATGGGCGTCGTCTACCGAGCGCGTCACGTGCTCATCGACCGCGTCGTCGCGCTCAAGCTCATTCGCCCAGACCTCCGCGGCGAGACGCACCTCCGCGCGTGGATGCTCCGCGAAGCACGCGCCGCCAATCGCGTGGATCATGCACACATCATCGACATCCACGACATCGGCGAGACGGAAGAGGGCGAGCTCTACCTCGTCATGGAATACCTCGTCGGTACATCGCTCTCGAGCGAGCTGGCGAAGGGCCCGATGCAGCTCTCGCGCGCCGTCGACATCCTCGAGCAGATGTGCGCCGCGCTCGCGCGTGCTCACGACCTCGGCGTCGTCCACCGCGATCTGAAGAGCGACAACATCCTCCTCTCGACCCGCGGCGGTCGAAAGGACTTCGTGAAGATCCTCGACTTCGGTCTCGCGCACCTCGCGATGGACCCGCGCCTCGCGCCGAAGGGCGCTGTGTTCGGCACGCCCGAGTACATGTCCCCGGAGCAAGCACGCGGCGAAGAAGCCGGGCCGCCGAGCGATCTCTACGCGCTCGGTGTTCTCTTCTACGAAATGCTGACGGGTCAGCTCCCGTTCCGCTCGAACGATCGCGACACGCTCCTCGAGATGCAGCGAAGCGCGCCGCCGCCGAAGCCGAGCGCGATCAAGCCCGACGTGCTCCCGCAGTCGGAGCTCATCGTGCTGAAGCTCCTCGAGAAGGAGCGCCGCAAGCGTTACCAAGATGCCCACCATCTCCACGAGGAGCTCAAGGCGCTCCAGCGCTCGCTGCCCTCCACGCCGTGGGAGGTTCAAGCCGATCCCGCGAACGCCGCGCCACCTCCGCCTCCTCCGCCGCAGTCACCGGGCGTCATCGAGTGGGCCAACCGCGCCGCGCTCTTCTCGCGCATGGTGAGCCGCGTCTACCCGACCGGGAACACGCCTCCCGAGGTGCAGACGGGCCTCGTGCAGGCTTGGGATCTCGCCTCGCGCGCGACACGTCTCGAAGGCGAGGTCGCGAGCCACACACGCAAGCTCGAGTCGCTCGAGCGTCGTGGTCGTGCGCTCCGCGCGGAGATCGGTCGTAAGGTCGAAGAGCTCGCGCACGAAGAGTCGCGCGCGCTTCGCGAGGCGGCCGCCGAGCAACACGAAGCGGCCAAGCTTCGCGAGCTCGTGCAAGTCGCCGAGCGCGCCGGCGCGACGGCGAAGGCGCAAGCCGACCAGGCGTCGCAACAAGGCGGGACGCCGGCCACGCTCCGCGCGATCTACGAGCGCTCGGGCGCTGCGGCCGCGTTGCTCGAGGCACGTCGTGAGGCCCTCACCGAGCGCGAGCAGAAGGCGCAGGTGAAGGATCAGCAAGCACGCGATCTACGCCGTCAGATCGACGAGCTTCGCGCTCAGCTCGCCCGCTACGCCGAAGCGCTCGAAGAAGATCTCGCCGCGGGTCGCGAGAAGGTCGCCTCACGTACACGCGAAGGATTGAACTTCGAAAAGTCGTTCAGCGACGTCACGACGCTCCTCTTGAACCATCTCAAGCAGAAGCCGGAAGCCCGGGATTTGCTGCAAGAGCTGATGACGAACATCCATCAAGCCACGCCGAACGCGAAGAATCAGATCGGCCCCGAGAGCCGCGGCCCGAACCTCTAAGGTTCGTCGCACACGTAGAATTTCGCGTCGAAGTTGCGGATGACGAACGTCCCCACGTTCGCCCCCGTCGACGCGCCGATGCCTACCCAACCGACGAACCCCGTCGTCGCGATCGCGGAGGAGAGAAGCGGCGCGCCGTCGAGCGAGACGGACACGACGTTCTTTCGAACACGGATGGCGACGTCGTGCGCGGAGACGAGCCCGCGTCTTGTGGAGTGCTGGCGACGTGCCAGTCGTAGGTGCCGGGCGACTTCGTTGGGTCGATCGACAAGATCGAAATGCAGGGTGTACTCGGATCGTTCGTGCCGAGGTCTTTGTGGACATCGATCGCGACGGCGCCGCCGCGAACGCCCGGGCCAGGCATGCCGAACGTCGAGCCGGAGAGAGACGGAAAGAGCTCGGGCGGCCCGCCGTCCCTGCTCTGCACCCACATCGCGGCGATGCCATCGGCGCATGTCGCGAGGGAGCCGCACGTGATGATGTAGCGGAAGCTCATGTCGAAGGCGCGGACGTCCATCGGGCTTCGCCAGATCCCGCCGACCGACGCGATCGCATTGAGGGAGATGAGCGACACGGCCGGCCCCTCCGCGCTCGGATCGATCTTCGGGTGATCGCCGTTCGACGTGTCGCGCGCGACCACCCATCCGCCGTCGCCCGCGTCGAGCGACGTGAGCGGATCGACGATGTGAACGAAGCTGCACGCCGGCGCGTCAGCCTCTGCGTCGGTGACGGAAACGCCGCCATCCTGTAGCGCGGCCGCGCCGCCTTCGCTCACGCCGAGAGGCGCGTCAGGCGAGCCGCCATCGGGCGCGGACTCCGTGCCTGTCCCCGCCGTGCCGACGAGCTGAATGCCGCACGACATCGCAGCGATCGCCGCTGCGAGGAGCAACACCCGGCGTCTGACGGCTTGCACGTGTCGTCGCAGGATAAAGAGAATAAAGCACGATTCACGCAGCTCGTCGTGCTCAGGGGCCGAGCGTCACCGTCGTCTCGCCCGTCGCCGCGTCGAAGTGGATGGTGCCGTGCTCGAAATGGCTCTCGCGACCTCCCGTCACCTCGAGCTCATCGGAGATGGGATAGCCGAGCGGGCCTGCTTCCCAGCCGCGGTCTCGGTAGGTGTCGCGGATCTTGCCATGCACCTCATGCGCGCCAATCGCGACACCCGCCGTGCCCGCCAAAGGCGACGGGCTCCAATAGATCGAGCCATGCTCGAATACCGAATAGCGACCGACACCGTCGGGCGTCGTGAGCTCGTTCGTGATGGGATGACCCAAGAGCGACGTGCATCCGCCAAGCGCGCGATACTTCGCGTCGATGGCGCCGATCACGACGTAGGAGCTATTGGGACAGCTCGTGCCTGCATCCCAAAACGCGCGCCCATGCGTGTCGGCGAGCACTTGATTCAAGCCATCGCTGTAGGTCGCATAACGCGCATTCCAAACGGAGCATCCCGGGCCGCAACCGTTGTAATAGCGGACGACGGTACGGATCCATTGGTCACGTAATGTCGCGTTGTTCACGTCGAATTCATTCAGCCACACGAGCGCCTTCTCGTTCGTCTCCGCGTTCGTGGTGTAGACGGAGTCTCGAACCATCCGCACGACGTAGTCCACGGCGTGGCGCACCTGCCCGTCGATCGTGAGGACGTCATGGCCATAGACACGTAGCGTGTCATCGAAGTTGCCAGCGTCGAACTGGAACATGCCGAGGCCGCCTTGATGATGACTGCATGGGCCGTCGGCTGCGCCGGCGATGACAGGTCCGCCATTGCAGTCGGGCGAGCTCGGCCCTTGGCACGCCCACGTCGCCTCCGACCAGCATTGCGCGATACCGGTCTCGTCGAACGCGATCCCCGCGAGGAGATAACCCGATTTCAAACCGCGTTGCGCCGCCGCCGAGCGAATTCGCGCATAGCGAGCCATGCGCGAGCTGACATCGAGATGGCTCTCGGTCATACGAACGTCTTCCTCTTCGGGAGGCGCGCTGCATGCGCTCGTCGCGGTCACGCTCAGGACCAAGAGACCAAAGAGGACGCCGCCAAAGCGTGGAGCTCGTTTGCGGCGCGAGCGAGGATCGAGGTTCGTGAGCAAGGTTTGCCTTTGTCTGTCTTCCGTCGGGGACGGTGGCTGGAATGGTTCAGCGAACCGCCGCGAGCAGCGGCTGGCTCGTGCGCTCGCGCGCGTGATGGGACGCCACGCGGAGGTCGCCTCTCTGTGGGCGGTGCTCCTGGCGACGAAGCGACTGGATCACCTCACGTCGATGCTGGATCGACAAGCCGAGGTCGCTGTCGAGCGCCGAGGCGACATCGCCGTAAGAGGCGTCGAGACGGCGCTTCCTACGCGTAAGATCCTCGATCGCGGCACGCATCTCCAAGGCCGAGCCAAAGCGGTCCTCGGGACGCGCCGCCAATGCCTTCCTCGTCAGCGCCGCGAGCGGTCGCGAGACGTTCGCGGTCGCGCTGTTCACGAGCCGCGGCGTGACCGCACCGTCGAACTGCCTATTGTGGAGTAGCTCCCACAGGATCACGCCCGCGGAATACACATCGCTCGCGACGGACGTGCCCGCGGGATGATCGAGGATCTCCGGCGCCAAGTAACGCCGTTTGCCGCTAACCGCGTATTGATGCGCGCTCCGCTCCGCAGTCCAGGATCGCGCGACGGAGATACCAAAGTCGGAGAGCCGCGCGATGCCGTCGACGCCGACAATCACGTTATGAGGCGACACGTCGCGATGGAGGATCCCGAGCCGCTCGCCGTGGCCGTCGGTCGCCTCATGGGCGGCGCCGAGCCCGGCGAGGATGTCCTTCACGAGGCGGAGGGCCACAGCATGAGGGAGACGAGTGGCGGCGTCTTGCTTCGTCGCGAGCCATCGATGAAGAGAGATGCCGTCGACGTACGACATCGCGAGGAGCATCGTGTCGCCGACGTTGACGAGGTCGAGCGCCTCGACCACGTTCACGTGATGAACGCGCGAGGCGAGGTACGCCTCGTCCACGAAGAGCGACCGCGCGGTGGGATCGCGAAGGAGATTCGGGAGCGCCGCCTTCACCGCGACGAGCGTACGAAACCCAAAGCGCCCGATTCGCTCGGCGACCCAGATCTCGCCCATTCCGCCGCGCTCGATCGGACAGAGGAGCGCATAGCCATCGAGCATCAAGCTCGGAGAGAGCCGCGTCGGCTCTTGGTCTCCTCCTGCCGTCTCACCGGAGCCCTCACGTGCCGCATGCGCTCTCACGAGCGTCGTCACCGCCGTATCGTCACCCGTCGCTTCCATGTCGTGCTCTCGAGCACGTTGCACGCCAGGCAAAATCCTCGCGAAATGCCCGTATTTTCCGCCCTGTTTCGGTGAATGGGCGACGACATCTGCCGGTCACGGTCGTGACCTCCATCCGTGCGTGATGCGCGGCGTGCGTGATCGAAGCCTCGCGTGGATCATCGCGATGGTCACGGTCGTGTAGCGATCGCTACCGCGCAATCGTCCTTGTCAAAGGGACGTTCGATGATAGAGAGGCGCTCGCACGCGCACCGAGGCGGACGGTCGTGCGTGCGGACACGACGAAGTTGTTGTTAGGAGGACGCGTGAAGTCCGTGCTTCTTGAGCAGGGCGCGCAGATAGTGACGCTCGATCTTTGCCAAGCCGGAGGCGACGGCGATGTTGCCGTTCGTCTTGGCCATCAAGCGCTGCAAGTACTCGCGCTCGAAGTCATCGACTGCTGTGCGCTTCGCGCCCTTGAAGTCGGGCACCTCCACTCCGCTGCCGAGCGGCGCAGGAGGCATCATCGAGTCGCTTCGATCGACCGGCAGCTCGCCTTCGCGTGCGCGCTCGAGGAGCCGCTCGAAGGCGAGGTCTTGCGGGCGAATCACCGGGCCGTCGCACATGTACGCGGCGCGCTCGAGCGTGTTCTTCAGCTCGCGCACGTTGCCTGGGTAGCTTCGAGCGCTGAGCTCGGAGAGCGCCTCGCGCGAGATCGATCGCGCCGCCGCCGCGTCGCGAGGAAGACGGCGCAAGAGCTCCGTCGCGAGGAGCGGGATGTCTTCTCGTCGTTCGTCGAGCGAGGGGATGACGATCCTCGTCTGCGCGATGCGGTAGTAGAGGTCGTCGCGAAAGAGCCCTTGGTTGACCATGCGACGGAGGTCGCGGAGCGTCGCCGAGATGAGCCTCACCGAGACCGGACGCGGTCGATTCTCCCCGACGCGCGTGACCTGTCGCTGCTCGAGCACACGAAGGAGCTTCGGCTGAAGGTCGAGCGGCAGCTCGCCGACCTCGTCGAGGAACAACGTCCCGCCGTCGGCCGCCTCGAAGATGCCCATGCGTGCTTCGATGGCACCCGTGAACGCTCCCGCTGTGTGACCAAAGAGCACCGACTCGGCCAACGTGGGGGGCAACGTCGCGCAATCGAGCACCACGAACGGGTTTCTGGCGCGCGGGCTTCCTTCATGAAGCGCTCGAGCTACCAGCTCTTTTCCGCTTCCCGTCGGCCCTTCGACGAAGGCCGCGAGGTCAGTGGGCGCCAGCCGTTCGAGCAGCCCGAAGAGCTCGCGCATGACCTCGCTTCGGCCCAAGAGCGAGAAATACGAGTCTGCGGCGGGGTGGATCGACGCTCGATCCGAGGCGAGATCGACACGTATGACCGACTCGCCCAAGGTGAGATTCGCTCCGGACGGAACCGCAGCGCGGATTATCCGTGCTCCCTCGAAGTAGGTACCATTCCAGCTATCGAGATCGTGTACGTCGATGCCATCTTCGCTGCCAACGAGCTCGAGATGAAACTCGGAGACGGTGAAGTCCGTCATCGTGAGGTCGGCTGTTCGCGAGCGACCCACCGTGATCTTCCGTCCGACCGCGCTCTTGCCAGCCGACGGCCCGGCGATGACGGACACCCGCACCGACGATGGCTTCGCGCGCGGGCGCACGATCGTGCGCGTACTCGCTTCGGACATGACGACGTCGAGACGATAGCAGGATCGGGGTGCGGCGATGGCCGGTAACTACACGGTCCTCGGCGAGCTCGCCAAAGGCGGGATGGCCACCGTCTACCTCGGGCAGATGCAGGGCAGCGCCGGGTTCACGCGGCTCGTTGCGATCAAGCGGCTTCATCCCGAGCTCGCGACCGATCACGACTTCGTGATGATGCTCGTCGACGAGGCGCGGCTGGCCGGCCAGGTGCGTCATCCGAACGTCATCGACACGCTCGACCTCGTGGCGAGCGAAGGTGCGTTCAGCCTCGTGCTCGAGTACGTCGAAGGCGAGTCGCTGAGCGCGCTCATTCGTCAGGCGCGGCAGCAGAACGTCCCGATCCCGCGACCGATCGGGCTCACGATCGTCCGTGGCGTGCTGCGTGGCCTCCATGCGGCGCACGAGGCGCGATCGAACGACGGGGCGCCGCTTGGCCTCGTGCACCGCGATGTGTCGCCGCAAAACATCCTCGTCGGCACCGACGGCATTCCTCGTCTCATCGACTTTGGAATCGCGAAGGCTACGGGTCGATTGATGAGCACGCGGCCCGGAGAGATACGCGGAAAGTTCGCGTACATGTCTCCCGAGCAGCTCTTGAACAAGCCCGTGACGAGGCAAGCCGACGTCTACGCGACGGGCGTCGTGCTCTGGGAGCTGCTCACGGGCAAGCGTCTGTTCTGGGGCGAGGACTCGCGGGCGATCGCGGCGGCGGTCCTTCGCGGCGAGGTCCCGCCACCGAGCCAGGTCGACGGCGACCTTCCCAAGGCCTTCGACGAGGTCATCGCCCGCTCGACGGCGCGCGATCTCGGCGATCGTTATCTCGAAGCGGCGGAGATGTTGCGCGACCTCGAGCAGATCGACGATCCCATCGCGACCGATGCCGAGGTCGGCGCGTCGGTGCGCACGCTGGCGGCGCGCACGCTCGAGCACCGGCAGAAGCTGCTCTCGTCGACGCGCGAAGCGGAGATCTCGTCGGAGGACATCCTTCGCGATCTCGCGAGCTCGTCGAGGCCATCGATCACGCCAACGCCACGGAGCGCGAGCCGGCCTTCCCGGCACGAGACGGCGGACATGGCCGACTCCGCTGCGCCGATCATCGTCCTTCAAAGTAGCCGCCCGCCGCGCGGCCGCATCTCCTGGCTCGTCCCGGTCATCACGGCGCTCGTCATCCTCGGCACCGGCGTGACGGTATTTGGCGTGCGCACCGTGCGCGACTCCATGGCCGCGAAGGCAGAGGCGAAGAAGGCTGCGACCGCCGTCCCCTCGAGCTCTCCGGTCGACACGGGAGCGCCGCCGCCCGCACCGCCGGCCCCGCGTGAGCCCGAGGACGAAGCGGCCGCGGCCCCGACCGCCGCCGTCTCGAGCCCGGCGCCGGCGACCAAACCCTCGGCAGACGGCAAGACGCGGACGCGAAAGACACCGGGCAAGCGCCGCTCAGCGCCTGCTCCGTCGCCCTCCGCTCCCGCGGTCACACCGCCCGCATGGGATCCACGCGTCACGCGCGATTGATTGACGCGACGACGGGATGGACGGATTGATCGAGCGAGCCATGCGTCTCCGCCTCCCTTCTTCGGCGCTCTTCCTCGCGCTCGGCGTGTGTGCGCTCGGCGTATTGACCGACGCCCGCGAGGCGCATGCGCAGACGCAGCAGCAGGTCCTCGCCGCCGACGCCCTCTTCGACGAAGGCCGCCAGCTGATGAAGGAGGGTCGCTTCGAGGAGGCGATCGACCGGTTCTTGCGCAGCGACAAGCTCCTTCCGGGCGCCGGAAACTCGCTCAATCTGGGCGAGTGCTACGAGCACACCCATCGCCTCGCGAGCGCGTGGGGCGCGTATCGCCGCGCGATGGCGCTCGCGACGAAGCGGGTCGACCCACGCGCGCCCGAGGTCTTTCGACTGGCCTCCGAGAACGTGGCGCGGCTCGAGCCTCAGCTCGCTCATCTCACCATCCACGTGAGCCCCACCATCAGCTCGCTGCCCGATCTGTCGATCTCGAGGGACGGTGAGCGCGTGGATCCTCCCCTCTTCAACGCCCCCGTCCCGGTCGACGCGGGCACCCACGTCGTCGTCGTCAGCGCGTCTGGCTATCAGTCTTGGCAGACCACGACCGCGATCGTCGACGGCGACAACACGACGATCCTCGTCCCTGCGCTCGACTCGAAGAAGAAGAGCTCCCAGCGAACGATCGGGTTTGGCCTGGCGATTGGCGGCGCCGCCGCGCTCGCCGGCGGGCTCGTGTTTGGTGGATTGGCCATCGGCAAATGGTCGAGCGTCACCGACGCCTGCCCCAACGCGAGCTGTCCGAACGAGGCCACACGAAGCGCGAAGGAATCGGACGTGAGCACCGCCGAGACCTACGCCACGATCAGCACGATCTCGAGCGGCGCCGGCGTCTTGATCCTCGGCGCAGGCCTCGTGATCGCGTTCACGAGCCCATCCCACGAGAGCGAGCCGGCGCCCAAGGCCGCAAAGAAGACCTCGCCGAGCTGGCGCGTCGATATCGCACAACGCGGCCAGCAGGGCGCTATGTTGATGACGACGTTCGATCTCGATTGAGGAGTAGCGACTTCGCGACCGCTAACCGTCAATCGGCGTTTTGCGGATTACTGCTCGAAGCAATAAAGCCGCGCGGTCGTCTGGCATCCCCAATTGCGAAATCCGCCACCTGGACCGAGGTTGTCCGTCCAGATTCCATTCTTCGGATTATCGAGCGTCCCAATCGCGCCAAAGACGACGACGTTCGCGGTCGTCCAGTCGTTGCACGTCACGGACTTGAGACCGGTGCTGAGCGTGCCCGTCCACACGAGGAGCACGTTGGTCGCCGGATCGGATGTCTCCATCAACGTAATCGGATGGGTGAGCGCGCCGCTGGCGAGCTGCGCCTTGTTGAAGGCCACCTCCTTGCCGTCCATTCGGACGTACGGTCCATCGAACATCAGGCGATCGATCGCGTTCGTGTTCGAGTCGCTCAGCCAAGCGATCCATTTCTTGCCGCCGAGCTTCGCGCGCGCCGCCGCCATCTCGCATCGGTTGTCGGCGGTGATGAGGTCCTTGAGGACGCCGTTCGACGTATCGGACGTGACGAAGACGCGCTTCGGTGGAGGTGGACCATCTTCGGTGGCGACGTCGGTGAGCGTCGTGTCCGGCGCGCCCGAGTCGATCGGTGTCTTCACGTCCTCGTCGGCGACCGATGTTTCGGAGCTGGCGTCGGGCAGGAGCGGATCGACGTCGAGGTGCTCGATCCCGACGACGCGCGCGCATGATGCGGTCGCGACAAGGACGACGAAAAGAGCGCGCACGTGCGAAGCCGACTTCATCCGCCTCTCTATTCGAGCACGAGTGCGTGCGGATTGGGACCGAACGGGTTCTGCGGGGTCTTCGACAGCGCGGCGAGGTACGCCCACATCTGCCGCGAAGCCCCGACCGTCTCGGGCAACGTGACGTTGGCCGAGACGCGTCCCGTCGTGCCCACCTTCACGTTGGGTCCGATCGCGAGCGCGCTCAGCGCAGGCGCGTGATCGGAGCCTGGGAGGCTGCGCGCGAAGTCACCGTGCAAGAGGACCGTGACGTTCATCGCGCTCAGGACCGGATCGCTTCGAAGGCGCGCGAGGAACGTCTTCAGCGGAGGAATGACGTCGCTCGACATGCGCTGGCGGACGGTGGTGCCCGTGCGATCTCCATGCGTGTCCCAGCCTGTGTCACCGAGCGTGATCACGTTCGTGCCGGCTCGGATCATCACCTCGGCGGCGGCGAGCTTGGACGCGACCGAGTCGAGGTTGCCGGCGCGCGCGTTGTAGGCCTTCGCGGTCGCGTCGATGTCGATCGGGAGGACGGGCTTGCCGAGCGAATCCGCCAGCGTGTCGTAGCCGTCCTTCGCGGACGCAAGCGACACCGTGTTTCGGTCGATCGACCGCTGGCTCATCGCCTTCGCCTTGGCGACCGCGCTCGCGGCGACGTTGCGCGCTGGTCGATTGAAGTCGACAGGACCCGCGCCGACGGCCGACGCGACGTCTCCCATGTTGCGGAGGAGCTGAATGGATACCCCGTTGATCGGCGACGACGGTGGGCCGGGCGGGAGGTTACCAAGCGCCACGGCCTTGAACGCGGCCGTGCCGCCCATCGCCGCGGCGAGCTGAACGACGAAGCTCTGCGACTTGTCATCGAGGAAGTTGTTCTTCTGCGCAGAGCCGTGATCAATCGCGCCGTGACGATTGCCAATCGCGGCCATGTGCGAGAGCGCCCAACTGCCGAGTGAGCCAATCGTACTGTTGTCGACGAACAGGCCATTACCGACGTTCTTGACGTTTAGTGCAGTAACGCCAAACGTATTGTTGGTCATGAACGAGTCCGCGCTCGAAAAGAGCGCGTTGAAGCCGCCTTCGAAGAAGATCGAAACAACCGCGGCCTTGCCGAGCGAGCTCGCACGTGCAAGCGGCAACCCACCGAGCGCACGGGTCCCAAGCGCGCCTCCCATGAGGACGCCAAGGCCCTGAAGACAGCGACGGCGCGACATCGTGGTGCTCATGATTCGATCCTTGTTCCTTGTGACTCGTTCAGTAGGTGAGAAACCCGGTCGCCGTCAGGGCCGTCGCGCAGGCATACGCCCATCGACGGTTCGCGTCGGCCGCGCGCTGGGTGACGGGCGCCGCGCCGCCGCCGTAGATCTCCGACGTCGACTCGAGGGCGACCTCGGCGCACGCCCCTGTCTCGGCGGGGCTCGGATCGCGGCTCCAAAAGCGCCTTAGCCATACCTTGCATTGCTCAGAGGCCGATTCCTGCGTCGGGGCGACGTCGAAGTCGGCGGTGACGTCCGCCGCGCCTGGGCGAGCGCTAGTCGTGAAGCTCGTGCATGCCTCGAAGGCGACGTCGAACGCAGCGCTGAGGAGAGCGGCGGAGGCGAGTGGCTCGACATACCAGCGATCGCCGGCCAGGCCGAACGTGCCGGCGATGTTCGGAAGGCGCGAAGGCGTCTTCGTCCCCGGCAGCGCACGCGCGTACTCGGCCGCGAGCGAGGAGAACGGCTTCACGCGCGCGTGATCGCTGAACGAGCCGTCGCCCTTGGCCGCGAGATCTTCGCCGCCCAAGCCGAGGTGAGGCTTGCCGACGCTCGTGCACTGCGGGACGGGCGGCAAGTCGCCATTTCCTGCGCCGCCGTCGGCTTGCGTGTCCGGCCCCCCGCCGCCGCCGTTGCCGCCGCACGCCTTCCCTTCGAGGCAGTCGACGATCGGCACGCATGCCGCCCCGCTCGCGGCGATCGCGAAGAGGAAGAGACCTGCACCCAGCATTCCCATCTTGTGCATCGCCGCCTTCTCCTCATCACTCGCAGAACGTGGGCTCTTGGGCGATCGACTTCAGCGCGGACTGAATCGATTTGTCCGCCTTGAAGGTGTCGACGCAGCGGTCGAGGATCGTCCCCTCGCAGCGGTTGTCGTCGCGGGCGTAGAGGAAGCGAAAGGCGAGCCGGCAAGCGTTGACGGAGAAGTTCTCCGACTCGACGAGCGTGCGCACGAGCTCTTCGTCGTTCGCGATCTGCTTTCCGCCGAGCATCTCGCGGGCGCCGCCTTTGTACGAGTCGAACGAGGCGCCTTTGACCGGCAAGATCGAAGCGACCTTGTCGAGGGCAAACCAGCTGTCGTAGTGGCAATGACGGCAGCCTGCGGCCTCGCGTCCGGTCGCCGTCTGATCGGTGGTGGGTGTTCCGGTCGACGCCGACACGCGAAGGCCTACCACGTTGTTCATGATCCGATAGGCCGTCGCGAGCTTGACGCCCTTCTCTTCGTTACCTTCATAACGGCGATACCAATCTTCGCTACGAAAGTATCCGAGGCCCTCGGCGTCTTCGAAGACGGCGACGTTGCTCGCGATCGGCGCGAGCCTGAATTTGCCCATGAAGACGTCCGACCACGGACGCCCATCGGTGAGCACGCGCTTGACGATGTAGTAGGGCGCGTCCTCGAGCGCCGACGCTCCGGGCGCGTCGTTGAATTGCGTATTGATGAATCGCGCGAATCGCTCCTGGAATTCGGGCCGCTTCATGAAGGCGTCGACCTCTCGCTTTGGGTCATTCGACGCGAGCAGGTCGGCGGACGGCGCAGCTCCGAGGAACGCGATCGAGAGCCGCGTGGCGCAGCGTTCGTTGAACGAGCGCGGATCGGGCGAGTCGGCGCGGGAGGAACGCTCGCCCGACGCGAGGAGGAGGACGAAGGTTGCCACCACACCACCGGCGATGCCGGTGGCGATACGTTGCCATGGGCTCATGGTTCTCTTTGCTCGCGAGCGGCTTAGAGGACGACGACCTTGCTGGACGCGTTGAGCGCGTCGGCGAGCGCCTTTGCGTCGCCAGCCTCGAGCGCCTTCTGCAGCTGCGTTGCGAGCGCTGCGGCCTGCGTATCGAACTTCGAGAGCGCGTCGGCGATCTGGTCGAGATCGGGGTTTGCGTTCCCCACGAGCGCTTGCTGGAGCGACTGCGCGAGCGGGTCGAGCTTCGCCTTCACGTCGTTGGCGATCGCGATGAGGTTCGCGACGGCCTTCGACAGCATTTGAAGCAGGTTTTGCGGGTTGTTGTCGCCGTTCGATCCGAGGAGGGCCGCTTGGAAGGCCGCCTTCGCCACCTCGAGGTCCTTCGCCGAGCCGGCGTTGTGCACCTTCGCCTTGAAGGTGTCCGCCGCCTGCTTCACCGCCGCGAGCACCTCCGGGGTGGCATGCTCGAAGAGCTTCTCGGTCGCCTCCGCGGCGAGCGTGGACGTGAGCTCGAACAGCGACTTCGAGCTCGCGAACCCGAGCTGCTGGTGGCCCGCGAACGCCGTGCCTTGGAGCGACTGCTTGAAGATCGCGTCGAAGGCCACCGTGCCGTTCACGACCGCGTTGAAGATGGCGAGATCGATCGGCGCCGCCGCCGCCTTCGTCGCGGCCTCGAGGCTCGCGATGAGGCTCTTGCTCGACGAGATGAGCGTCGCGGCCGTCGTGGTGACGAGGTTCTGCGCGCCGCTCGCCACGCTGGCTTGTGCCGCGAGGAACGCGCTCGCGTCGATCGGGAGCCCGGCCTTCGCGAGCGCATCGAGGACGACGTTCTCGGCGGCGATGACCGCCTCCGATGTCGCCTTGATGAGCGAATTCAGATCGGTCGCGACCACGCCCACGAGCGCGATCGAGTTCGCGAGCTCGGCGTCGACGAAGGCGTTGATGACGTTCAAGTAGTTTTGAACGCCAGGGATGCCCTTTTTGGCGAGCGTGACCAGGATGTTTGCCTTGAAGGACGTGACGGTGTCCACCGTCGCGTCGATGAAGAAGGCTTGCACGAACGCAGGCAGACCGTTGACGACGCCCGAGCCGACGACGGCGCCGACGACGTCTTTGACCTTCATGATGAAGATGCCGGTCGGCGACGTCGCGGTCGGGACCTGCGCCTCGAAGGCGCCGCCCGGCTGCACGTTCACCTCGGTCACGGGGATGAGCGTGCCGCCGTTGGCGAGCGCGGCGATCTCGACCGTGTTCGCGACCGCGAGGAGATCGTGACCGGCGAGGCCTTGCGCGGTCGTGCCGCTTCCTTCGGACGAGAGCCTTCCGCGGATCTTCGTCGTCGTGTTCTTCGCTTCGTCTTCGTGCGATGCGCTGCCGGACGGCGTGGTCACGTCGTCGAGGGGGTTGTTGCGGCGAAGCGACCGGCTATCGCCGGAGGTCTCCGCGCAGCCGAGGAACGTGGAGGACGCGAGCAGAAGGATCCATCCGAGCGATTTGGCAGTCTTCATGGTGGCTGACTCTCCCGGTTGCTTCATGAGCAACGCGAGTGCCAGGAGCGACAGCACGGAATTTTCGAGGATTACGGTCTTCGCTCGGCGATGGGATGGACGCTTTGGGCAAAGCCGATGGTCAGCGTCGTGTAGCGACGGCTCGGTACACGGTCGTGACCACCGTGCTCATCCAGCGAGGCGTCCGACCCGCAGGAATTCCCGAGCAATTGCGCGAAAGAGCGGCGGTACGACCTTTGGACACAGGCGTCCTCAACCCGTCCAAGGAGCTTCTTCGATGCGCGCACGAACCGCCCCCTTCTTCACGATCCTTCCCCTCGCCTTCGTCGTCGTGGCCTCCTCGCTCGGATGCGAGAACGCCGTCGAAGAGGAGGACTCGGCGGCGACCGCGAGCTCGCTCGGCGAGCAGACGTCAGCGCGATCGAAGATCGTGAACGTACAGTACGAGGCGCAGCAAACCGGTTACTGGTGCGGCCCGGCGTCGGCGCGCATCGCCCTCTCTGCGCGCATGCCGCCGCCGAGCCAAGGGACGTTGGCGCAGCAGCTCGGGACGACGACGAACGGCACCGATTGGATCGGGCAGGTCACGAGCACGCTCAACGCGCGCCTCGGGTCGAGCATCTACGCGACGCACGAGATGCCAAACGATCCGCCAAGCGCCGCGCAAAAGTCCGCGCTCCTCGACGACATCGTGCAGAGCATCGACGCAGGCTATCCGGTGGTCGCGAACATCGTCGCGCCGCCGAGCAACCATCCGCCCGGCTACCCCAACCGAACGATTTACCATTACCTGACCGTCATCGGTTACGACCTCAGCGCCTCGAAGGTCTACATCGCCGACCCGGCGAGCTTCTCTGGCAACACGCACTATTGGCTCTCCTTCCAGCAGCTCGCGAGCTTGATCCCGCCGAAGGGCTACGCTGCCGCCAGGCTTCCTGGCACGGAGTGCGCGGGCGGATCCGGTAAGGTCGTCGGCCTCATCAACGCCAAGTACGTCGCGATGGGTGGATGCCAATCGCTGTTGGGCAAGCCGATCACGAACGAGCGCGGTACACCCGACAACCGCGGCCGCTATTCGGTATTCGACAATGGCTCGATCTATTGGACGGCAGAGACCGGCGCAGCCGAAGTGCACGGGCGCATTCGCGATGCGTGGCGTGACGCAGGCTGGGAGGCCGGCTCGCTGGGCTACCCGATCTCCGACGAGCACGACGTGCCCGAAGGTCGCCAGAGCGACTTCGAGCACGGCTCGATCACGTGGCACGCCGCGACGAACACGACGACCACGTCGGTCACCCAATAGACGGCTACGAGAGCTTGGCGTTCAAGAACGCCTTGAGCTTGATGAGCGTCTTCACGTCGCGCGTGAACGTGGGCACTTGGTACTCCTTGGCCCACGCGGCGACTTCGTGCACGAACGCCGAGCGGACCGAGGCGTCGGTCATGATGTCGTCGACCGTACGGCCGCGCGCCGCGCCTTTGCGAAGACCCTTCACGTAGGTGACGAGGCGGTCGTAGTCCTCGTCGAGGAACTCCTGGACCTGCTTCGCCTCGTCGGCGAGACGGCCGAGCACGCCGTCCTTCGCGGCGCCGTTGGCCTCACACGCGAGCGCGGCGGCGACGCGAATGACGAACGCGTCATCGCAGAAGCCGAGATCGTCGATCCCGTCGGGGATGAGGTCGAGCGACTTGAAGATGTAGTTGAGGCCGGAGGCGACGTAGCGCGAGACCTCGTCGTTCTCGTCTTTGACCTCGCTCACCGCGGTGCCGAGCGCACCCGCATCTTCGCCGAGCGTGCGAAGCCAATCGGGGAACACATCGAGGAACTTTGCGAGAGCGGCCGGATCGTTTGTCATGACGAGTGACCGGCGAGGCTAGCGGAAGACCGCGAATCGTAAAACCCCTAGAGACCCATCTCGCTGGGCGTCACGGGTGCTGATTCGAGCTCGACCCGCGGCGGAGCGCGCCTCGTCAGCGGAGGCGCGAAGTCGCGAGACCCAGCAGAAAACCCGCCAAAAGCGCGCCTACGACGAGGACCACGACGGCCCAGACGGCGACACCCCGGCCGCGGCCACGGGTGGTGCCGACAGCACTGAACATCGGAAGATTCTCCGACGGCAGCGTGCCTTGCGTGCTGATGACGACCGGGGGGGCAGGCCGCTCGGTGATGCCGGTGCCGGAGCGATGGCCGCTCGCGAGCGTGCCTCCTGGCCCCTTCGAATTGTCGATCGGAGCGGGCGCCGGTTGATGCGTCGCCATCGTGGCCGGCGCGGCGTGCGGCTGCGCGACCGTCGTCGCCGGCGTGGCCATCTGCATGGGCATCCACACGCTCGGCACGTCGGGGAGCCGGCTGATCGGGACCGCGCCCGCAGCGTTCGCGTCCGATCCCATCGCGCCGGAGAGAGCGCGCGCCATCTCGAGCGCGCTCTGGTAGCGCTGGTTGCGATCCTTTTGCATCGCGAGCTGCACGAACGCCGAGAGGCGCCCGAGCTGCGGATCGATCGTCTCGAGCGCGGGCGGCGTCGAGCTCAGCACCGCGTTCAGGCGCGCGTACTCGGTGGGCGCCGGGAACGCGACGCGACCGGTGAGCATCTCGTAGAGCATGACGCCGGCGCTCCAGAGGTCGGCGCGGGCGTCGACGTCCTTGGCGTTCTTGATCTGCTCCGGGCTCATGTACGCGGGCGTGCCGAGGAGGACGCCCGTGCGCGTCTTCGATCCCATCCCACCGGCTGCGTCCATGACCTTCGCGATGCCGAAGTCGAGGATCTTCGCGGTGAAGCTGCCCGTCTGCTCGCGCGCGAGCACGACGTTCTCGGGCTTCAGATCACGGTGCACGATCCCTTGCGCATGCGCGGCGCCGAGCCCCGCGAGGATGCCTTGCAGGATCGTCGCGGCTTGCGCGATCGGGACACGAACCCCCGAACGCGTGTACGCGCTGAGGGGGACGCCCTCGAGCAGCTCCATCACGATGTACGGCGTGCCGTCCTCGGCCTCGGCCACGTCGAACACGCGCACGATGTTCGGATGAATGAGGCGCTGGCAGGTGCGGCCTTCCTCGAGGAAGCGCGCCTTCACGTCTGCATCATGCAAATAGTCGGTGCTGAGGATCTTCACCGCGACGGCGCGCCCGTCGTCCGGGCTCAACGACTCGAAGACGAGACCCATCCCGCCCGAGCCGATCGCGCGTTTGAGCGGATACTTCCGCGAAAGGATCGCGCCGACGAGCTCGTTCTGCTTCGCCGGGGGCGCTGCTGCGGTCGTCGTCATCTCCGCGAGGATCCTACTTCATTTAGGCGCGAAGCGTCGCCCCGAAGCGCGAGGTCGCCGTGCTGACGACGTTCGCGTGTGCCGCATCGACCTCCGCGTCCGTGAGGGTGCGGTCCGAGGCGCGATAGACGACGCGAAACGCGAGGCTCGAGTGCCCCGCCGGGACCTGTCCGCCGACGAAGCGATCGAACAGGCGAACGGCCTCGGCGAGCGGGCCTGCCGCGGCGCGCACGGCGGCCTCGACCTCGCCGGCGGCGATTCCGTCTTTGACGACGAGCGCGACGTCACGGGTGCTCGCTGGAAAGCGCGGGATGGGCTGAAACGCCGGCGTCTTCGCGCCCGCCGCGAACGGCGTGAGATCCATCTCGAAGACGAGCACGTCGCCGTCGAGCTCGAGGGCGTCGACGACATCGGGATGCAGCGGCCCGAACGAGCCGACGCGCGCTCCGTCGACATCGACGAAGGCGGCGCCGCGCGGGTGAAGGTGCTTCGGCGTGGCGCCGGTGCCGTGCGCCGGCACGACCTCCACCGGACGATTCGTGAGGCGACGCGCGATCTCGAGCGCGTATCCCTTCGCGTCCCAAACATCGAACGCCTTGGGCTTCTCGAGCCACGCCGGACGATCGCCCGCGAGCACGAAGGCGACGCGGATCTGTTCGTTCGGCAGCGGCGCCGACTCCTTCGTGGGCGGGAGAAAGACAGGGCCCACGGTGAACTCGCGGACGTCACGCTCGCCGTGGCGGCGCGCGTTCTTCACCGCCTCGAGCAGCCCGACGAGCAGCGTCGTTCGAAGCGCCGCGTTCTCGGAGACCATCGGGTTCTCGAGCAGCACGGCCGGCTCGGGCGCAGAGAGCGCGGAGAGCACCTTCTTCGTCGTGACGCTGAACGTGATCGCCTCGGACAAGCCGAGCGACGCGCAAATCTCCTTCGCGCGGCGGGTGAGCTCCTCGAGGCCGCCCACGTCGCGCGACGCACGAATCGCGGGCAGCTCCACCGGCACCTCATCGATGCCATGAACGCGGATGACCTCTTCGACGAGATCGATCTCCCGGCCGATGTCGGGGCGATGCGTCGGGACGAGGACGTCGGCCGAATCGGCCGTGGCGTTCGTCATCTCGCAGCCGAGGCGCTTCAAGATGGCGGCGGACTCGGCGAACGGGACATCCACGCCGGTCACCGCCTTGACGCGCGACGCGTGGAAGGCGATCGAGCGGCGCGCCATCGGAGAAGGCTCGCCCTCGGCGCGCGACCCCTGCACGTGCACACGTCCCTTCGCCGCTGCCCCACCCGCGAGCGTGGTGGTCAGGGCGACCGCGCGATCGAGCACGCGAGCGACGTCGCCCGGATCGACGCCGCGCTCGAAGCGGTGGCTCGACTCGGTGTGCATCCCGTGGCGGCGCGCGGTGCGACGAACGCCGCGTGGATCGAACCACGCGCACTCGTAGAGGACGCGCTTCGTGTCGTCTTTGATCTCGCTGTCGGCGCCGCCCATCACGCCGGCGAGCGCGACGGGCCCCTCGCCGTCGCAGATGAGCAGATCGTCGGCGGTGAGCTTGCGATCGACGCCATCGAGCGTCTTCAGCACTTCGCCCTCGGTCGCGCGACGCACGACGATCGCAGGCGCTGCCTTCGGACGAACGCGATCGAGATCGAACGCATGCATCGGGTGGCCGTACTCGAGCATCACGAGGTTCGTGATGTCGACGACGTTCGAGATCGAGCGGACCCCGAGCGCCTGAAGCCGGTATTTCAGCCAGAGCGGCGACGGGTGGATCGTGACGTCGATCACACCGGCGGCGCCGTAATGCGGGCAGCGCTCGGGATCCTCGACGCGGATCGCGCAGAGGCTCGCGGCGTCGACGCCGGCGGTCTTCGCGACCGTGCCCGCCTCCGGCCACTCGAACGCGATCCCGAGGAGCGCGGCGAGCTCGCGCGCGAGGCCGATGTGGCCGAGACCGTCGGGGCGATTCGGCGTGAGGCCCACCTCGAGGATCGTGTCGCGTGCGTTCGGGAAGGCGTCGGTGAATTTCGTGCCGGGCTTCGCGGTGCCCGGCGGAAGGACGATGATCCCACCATGCTCGTCGGAGAGGCCGAGCTCCGATTCGCTGCAGAGCATTCCTTCGCTCGTGACGCCGCCAATCGCACGTGGCGCGATCGTGAGGTTCTTCGCGGGGAGATGCGCGCCGAGCGGGGCGAGGACGACGAGCCCGCCGGGCTCCGGAACGTTGGGGGCGCCGCAGACGAGCTCTTGGGTCGCTCCTCCGCGGTCGACCGTGACCAGGCGAAGGCCGCTCTTCGTCGGGTGCGGCCGGATGCCGGTGACACAGGCGATGAGGCACGACTCGGCCCCTCTGCCGTACTCGGACATCCCCTCGACTTCGAGGCCTGCATGCGTGAAGCGCGCCGCGACGTCTTTCGCGGTCAGCGATGCATCCATCGCAGGGAGAAGCTCTTTCAACCAACGCAGCGAGGCCTTCATGACTCTTGGGCGCTTTCCTTACCACGCTGCAGAGTGTTCGAAAACGCGCTAAGCCTCCCCGCAAGATGTTTCGTTCGCTCGCGTTCCGCATGACCCGGCTGCCTCTCGCGGCGTCGCTCCTCGTGGCCGCGTGCTCGTCTTCGGGCGACGCGACGTCGACCCCAACGACGACGGCGCAGCAGACGACGTTCGGCGGAGCGCGGCCCGTCGAGATCCGCGTCCCGTCGGGCTACGACCCTGCCCGTCCTGCGCCGCTGCTGCTCGTGCTTCATGGCTACTCGGCCGGAGGCGTCTTCAACGACATCTACATGCGCATGACGACGATCATGGACGCGAAGGGCTTCTTCTACGTCTCGCCCGACGGCACCCGCGACTCCTCCGGAAAGAATTTCTGGAACGCGACGGACGGCTGCTGCGATTTCGATCACACGAACGTCGACGACGTCGGCTACCTCACGTCGCTCGTTCGTGAGATCCAAGGCGTGTACGCGATCGATCCCAAGCGCATCTACGTGCTCGGTCATTCGAACGGCGGCTACATGGCCAATCGCCTCGCGTGCGAGCACGCCGATCTGTTCGCAGCGGCGGTGAGCTGGGCAGGCGCGAACTGGAGCGACCCGGCGCGATGCACGCCGAGCGCGCCGATCGGTTACCTGCAAATCCACGGCACGAAGGACGGCTCGGTGCCGTTCGACAAGGCCGGCGCATCGAGCACGATCAACGCGAACGTCGCGTACCCCGGCGCCGCGGGCACGGTCGCGATCTGGGCCGAGAAGAACGGCTGCGGCGCGGCGCTCACGCCCACCGGCGCGAACCTTCGCGTCAACGCCGACACCAAGTCGGGCACCGACACCGCGACGCTTCGTCACGATGGCTGTCGCGACAACGGCGCAGCGGAGCTCTGGCCCGTCACGGACGCGGGCCACATCTTCACGTTCACCGACGACGCGGTGAACGCGATCTGGCAGTTCATGGATGCGCACTCGAAGCGCTGAAGTTGTGCGCTCACTTGCCTGAATCGCGCAAGATTTCGCGCCATTGGGCATCAGGTAGACAATTTACTTACATCTCGGTTGCGCCACCCGGGATCCGACGGTAAGCCGCCTTTCCTCCTCTCATAGAAAGGACTTCTTGATGCTGCGTTTTGCCTTCGTCTTTGCGCTTTCTTCCGCTGCCTTGATCCTCGCGTGCTCGTCGGATGACACGGGCACCGCGACGAGCTCGTCGTCGTCCACCTCGTCGTCATCTTCGGGCGGCGCGACGCAGACGCCGATCTCGTCGTCGGAGTGCACGAGCCGCTGCCAGGCCAAGCTCGACTCCTGCGGCGCTCCGAAAGAGCAGAGCGCGCAAGGCTGCTCGCAGACGTGCAGCGGCGGGCTCACCGAGTCGCAAGTGAGCTGCCTCGAAGGCACCACGTGCGAGAAGCTCGCGGCGGCCGATTCGATCACGGGCCTTTGCCCGAGCGGCGGATCGAGCGGATCGTCAGGGTCATCCGGATCGAGCGGGTCGTCGGGATCGAGCGGATCGTCGGGATCGAGCGGATCGCTCCCCACCGCGCTCACCGTCACCGGGACGATCCCGTCGGACTACAAGGCCACGCACGTCAAGCAAGGCGACACGATCGCGACGAGCTTCAGCGTCGCGCCGAAGCCGAGCTTCAACCCCTCGCAGCCATCGCAGCTCCCCAACGTCGCCGACAAAGGCATCTCGGTCAGCGTCGACTCGCCGGCGCTCGGTGACTGCAAGGCGACGCCGACGTTCGTGCTCAACTCGACGCAGGTCGGCGTTCAGCTCATCGGCTCGGACACGCTCCCGTCGACCGCATGCGCGACGTGGGCCGACAAGGCCGTGAGCGACGGCTTCAAGGCCACGCTCACGAACGTGCCGTACCCCGCGGGCGGCACGAAGGCCACCGTCACGATCCAGCTCAACTAGATCAGAACTGCGCGAGGAAGCGCGGATCGTTCTCGAACAGCAGCTTGATGTTCGGGATGCCGTACCGAAGGAGGGCGATGCGCTCGAGGCCCATGCCGAGCGCAAAGCCCGACCATTCGTTGGGATCGATCCCGCAGTTCTCGAAGACGACGGGATGGATCATCCCGCAGCCGAGGATCTCGATGAAGCCGGTGTGCTTGCACAGGCTGCAGCCGGCGCGCGTGCCGTCCGGTTGCTTGCAGAATACACATCCGATGTCGACCTCGGCGCCGGGCTCGACGAACGGGAAGTAGCTCGGGCGCAGGCGGACGGGCGTGTTCGGCCCATAGATGCGCTCCGCGAACTCCGCGAGCACGCCCTTCAGGTGCGCGAGCGTGACGTTGCGGTCCACGAGGAACGCCTCGATCTGGTGGAACATCGGTGAGTGGGTGGCGTCGTCGTCACGGCGGTACACGGTGCCGGGCGCGATGAAGGCCATCGGCGGCTTCACCGACTTCATCGCGCGGATCTGGATGTTGCTCGTGTGCGATCGAAGGAGGAGGCGACGCTCGTTGTCGGTCCAGAACGTGTCCTGCATGTCCGTCGCCGGGTGATCGGGCGGATAGCCGAGCAGGCCGAAGTTGTTCTCTTCGTGCTCCACCTCGGGGCCGTCGAACACGGCGAAGCCAAGCTGGCGAAACACGTTCACGACGTCTTCGCGCACGAGCGAGATCGGATGGCGATGACCGCCATCAGCGACGGGGAAGCGCGCAGGCAACGTGAGATCGAACGGCGGCGCGTTCAGCTCCGCGTCGCGCTCTTGCCTTTTCAGCGCGGCGAGCCGCGTGTTGAACGCGGTCTCCACCTCTTGCTTGAGCGCGTTGACCGCTTGGCCGATCGCCTTCTTCTTGTCCGGCGGCGCTTTGCCGAGGAGCGCCAAGATCGCGGTGAGCTCGCCTTTCTTGCCGACGATCTTCGCGTTCTCGTCGCGGAGCGCCTGCTCCGTCGCGGCACCTTCGAAGCGTGGACGCAAGCCTTCACGCAGGTCCGCGAGCGCTTTGTCGATTCCGCCTTCCGGCTGGGTGGTGTCGATTTCGGCAGCCATTTCCCTACTCCTCTACCACGTCGGCGGTCTCGGCGGCGGATGACGATCTCCTGGTTTAACCGAGGGATGATGAGTTTCAGCGAGCCGGGGCGCACATGCGCTCACGTCGCCCGCACGATCGAATTGAAACGCAATTGAAATGGTTCACCCATGCCACGCACGGCCATGATTCCGCGCCCCAACGGAAATCGTTCGGGGTCCCCAAGGGGAATCGGGAGGACTCATCATGCGGCTGCACACGCTTCGTTCACTTTCGCTCGTCGCGCTCACGATCGCGATCGGTTGCGGCTCGAGCGATCGCTCGGGCTTTGGAGACAACGAGCAGAACACCGATCCATCCACGCCAGGCGTAGGTGGGAACGGCAGCAGCGGCGGTGACAACGCGAGCGGCGGGTTCGGCGGCACGCCGTCGGGCGACATCGAGGTCGATCCGAAGAACACGACGATCATCATCGACAGCGCGACGAACCCGGCGACGCCCGCAGAGCTCGTCTACAAGGTGACGGCGAAGGGCGCGGACGTCAGCGGCAACGCGAAGCTCGAGCTCGAGAAGCCCGCGCTCGGATCGTTCGCCGGCGCGAAGCTCACCACCGCCGGCAGCCTCCCCGGCGACGTGCTCGGCGTCTCGACGATGGTGAAGGCGACGCTCAACGACGGCGTCGGCCTCGCGCGCCTCACGATCGTGAAGCTTCGCAAGACGGGGCCGCAGCGCGACTTCTTCTTCGTCGAGCCGTACATGGGCGCGCCGTCGCCGAAGAGCGACACGCTCGAGTTCGGCACGAGCATCAAGCAGGTCGACGTCGCGTTCTCGATGGACACGACCGGATCGATGACGGGCTCGATCAACAACCTGAAGAGCGCGCTCAGCGGCAGCGGGGCCAGCGGCAACCTGCTCACGCAGCTCCAGGCGGCGATCCCGAACGTCGGCCTCGCGATCGTCGACTTCCGTGACTACCCGGTCGATCCGTACGGCTCGAAGGCCACGTCCGGTCTCCCGCCGATCATCCCCAGCACGCCCGCCGATTGGCCGGTGAAGGTCCATCAGAAGATCACGACGACGCTCGCCGACGCGGTCAACGCCGTCGGCAAGTACTCGGCAGGCGGCGGCGGAGACAACCCCGAGGCCGACATCCCGGCGATGCAGCACATCCTCACGGGCGAGGCGCTCTCGTGGTCGGGCGGCAGCATCCCCGCCGCGACGAACGCGGCCGGCGCATGGGGCGGCGTCGACTTCCGTCCGGGCTCGGTGCCGGTCGTCGTCAACATCACCGACATCGATTGGCACGGCGCAGGACACACGCCGTACAACTTCCCGACGCCCACGATGGACACGTTGAAGACCGCCTTCACCGCGAAGAGCGCGTTCTTCGTCAACATCACGTCGGGCGACGAGGCGCAGGCGAACGAGCTCTCCGACGCGACGAGCTCGAACCTCCCTCCGGCCGCCTTCGGCGGGACATGCGGCGCGGGCAAGTGTTGCACGGGCGTCAACGGCGTGGCCCAGAACCCGGGCGGACCGGCCGGCTCGTGCCGCCTCAACTTCCGTCACAACGACGGCAACGGGGTCAGCACCGGCGTCGTCTCGGCGATCAAGGCCATCAGCGTCGGCGCCTCGTACGACGTAAAAGCGGTGGCCTCGAACGACCCGAAGAACGCGAAGGGCGTCGACGCAACGAAGTTCATTCAGGCACTTCGCGCGATGGACGAGGGTAACGCCGCGACGGGCTGTCCGGCCAACCCTGCCAAGGACTCGGACGGGGACGGCGTCAAGGACACGTTCCTCAACGTCATCGTCGGAACGAAGGTATGCTTCGAGGTGATCCCGGCCAAGAACACCACCGTGGCACCCGAGAATGAGCCGCAGTTCTACAACGCCTTCGTCGACGTCATTGGCGTCCAGGGCAACATTCATCTCGATAACCGCTCCGTGTTGTTCCTCGTTCCGCCGAAGGATCCCGGGGTGAATTGACGACGACGACGACGAACGCACCTGGGCGAGAGCTCGATCCGCCTACGCCTCGTAGTCGTCCACAGATCACGTGGACGGACGGCGCGGGAAGTCATGCCCTCGAGCTGACCGAGACGCGTACGGCCGGCTCGGCGATTCACTGCGAGCTCGTCGTCGCCGACAAGGCGGTCTCACGCCTGCATTTCGAGCTCGACCCGATGCCCGACGGCCTCTGGGTGCGCGATCTCGGGAGCCGCAACGGCACGTACGTCAACGGCGTGAAGATCACCGAGGCGCGCGTCCCGGCCGGCTCCGTGATCCGCATCGGGACGACGGACATGACCGTCGCGTATGGCAACCCGGAGCTGCCGACGGATCCGGGTCCGGTCGCGACGTCGTTCGGCGGGCTCCTCGGCTATTCGCCGCCGATGCGCCAAGTGTTCGCGACGCTCTCCGCGCTCGCGAAGACCGAGACCTCGATCATCATCGAAGGCGAGACCGGCACCGGCAAGAAGGCGCTCGCGCGCGCGATCCACGACGCGTCCTCGCGCGCGGGCAGCCCGTTCGTCGTCGTCGAGTGCGCAGGCCTACCCGATCAATCGCAGATCGCCGACGCGCTCGAAGAGGCGCTCGGTAGCGCGGAGGGAGGCACGCTCGTCCTCGACGCGCCCGCCGAGCTTCCGATCGCCGTCCAGCGCGAGCTCACGCCTCCGTTCGACGCAAAGGCCTTCCGCGTCATCGTCACCACGCAGCGTGATTTGCGACGTTTGGTGAATCAGGGCGCCTTCCGCGAGAGCCTCTACTTTCGCATCGCCGGCGCGACCGTCCACATCCCTCCGCTTCGCGAACGCCCGGGCGATCTCGTCCCTCTCCTCGAGCGCTTCCTCGGAGAGCAGGCCGAGCTCGCCACCCCACAGCTCCTCGCCGATCTCGAGCGACTGCCCTGGATGGGCAACGTGCGCGAGCTTCGCAACTATGCCGAGCGCCTGCGCACCGGCGACCTCGTGCGCACGATCGCGACGGCGCATCTCGACGCCGCCGACTCGGACGACTTCCGGCGCGTCCGGCGGCAAGAGGGCGAGCTCGGCACGATGGAGGCGCCGACGCTCCAGACGATCCTCGGCAACGAGCCCGCCGCCGCCGACATCGGCCGCATGCTCCCGATCGCGCTCGAGCCGTGGTTCTTGATCGGCTTCAAAGAGTTTCGCGAGAAGTGGATCGACCTCGGGGAGCGCGAATACCTGCGCCGTTTGATGCTCCGCACGAACCGCTCGAGCTCCACCGCCTCACGCGAGGCCGGCCTCGAGCGCACGTACCTCTATCGTCTGATCAAGAAGCACGGCGTCTGAACGAAGACGCCGCCCGCACGCTCAGGGGACGACCTTGATCGCGCCGAACATCACGGTAGGGTGAAACTCGCAGCGGTAGCCGAAGACGCCCGCCTTCGTGAACGTGATGACGAGCTTGCCGCCGGCAGGCGTCGCCTCGGTGAGCGGGATCGGGTTGGGCGAATCGCCGCCCGCGGGCTCGAGCGGGTGCTTGTCGAAGGCGCCAGTGAACGTCACCGTCGTGCCGACTTTGATCGTGGCGCAACGATTCGTGTATTGTGCAGGTGTCTCGGTGGTGGGGAACGTCACCTCGAGGCCGCCCGCGTCAGCGCCGGCGTCCGACTTGCTGAGGTCGTTCGCGGCGAGCTCCGCGTCGGTGCACGTGATCGGGATCGGGCCGGTGTCTGGGGCGCCTGTGTCGCCGCTGCTGCTGCTCGCGCCCGTGTCGGAGCCTCCGTCTTTTCCGGCCTCCGAGCCGCTGTCTGCTCCAGGAATGACCGCGGGGGTGGTGTCGTCATCGCCGCAACCGGCGGTGAGCAGCGAGAGAAGAGAGGAGGCGACGACGAGCCCGGATACGGCGAAGACGGCGGCTTTTCGCATGGCGACGACGCTAGGCCAGCTCGCAGCCGAGGGCAAAACGGTTCTTCGTCACGCGTCCGTGCTCTTTTCGGCGACTCAGCCGTGCTGCGCGGGACGCGATCCGATTCACCGTGCGTTTTCCCGTCTAGGCTACGAAGCTGTAGCCTCGCTCTCACGACCACATGCGTCTCGCCCTTCGACTCGCGCTCACGTTCGGCCTCCTCGCGGCGGCGTCGAGCGTGCTCGTCGGTGTCGCGGTTCGCTACAGGCTCGTCGCGACGGAGACGGAGCGCTTTCGTGAAGAGGTCGAGGGGATCTGCGAGAGCATCAAGGGCGAGGTTCGCCGCCAAGCAGACGCAGATCGCACGCTGATCACCGGCGCATGCGAGGGTGGCGAGCTCGTCGAGCGCGTCGGCATCGCGATCGACAACGGTGAGATCGACGAGCGACGCCTCTCGTTCTCGTCGATCGTTCGCACCGAACGACGCGCCTTTGGCATGGACGAGCTGCTCGTCGGCGTCGATCGCGGGGACATCGTCGGCGCGAACCCGACCACGCTCATCGGCATGCCGCCGCAAGAGGTCGACGCCCTCATTCGCGCCGACGCCTCCGGCTTCGTGCTCCGAACCGGTCCCGTCCCCGCGATCATCACACGCTGCACGAAGCCTTCGCCGAACGGCCGCATCGTCGGCATGGTCGCCGCGCGGCACGTCGATCCGATGGTCGAGCGCATCGCGCGAACGCTCGACGTCACCGTCGTGCCTTCGTGGACGCCAAGCACCGCGACGGCCGACGACGACGAGGCCACGCCCGCGCCGTCGCCTTCGCCCACCCCAAAGCCTCATGTCTCCCCAAAAGATCGCAAGCGCGGGAAGACCGGCGCTGCGCCGTCGACCTCGCCGAGCGCGAAATCCGCGGCGATCAGCAGCGGACCGCGCGCGCCGGCCGAGCCGTCTTCGTCGGCCGCGCGCCCGTCGCGAAGCGTCGCGGGCGGCGCCGAGCGCGCGACGTGTAGGCTCGAAGATGGTCGCGGCGCCTCGCTGCCGTTCGAGCTCATCAAGTCCACGCGCAAGCTCGAAGCCAACCTCGAAGAGGTCGACCGCGCGATCGGGATCCTCGCGGTCGTCGCAGCGGTCGTCGCGTTCTTCGTCGCCGTGCTCCTCGCTCGCAGCATCGGCCGGCCGCTGTCGGATCTCGCGCAGGAGGCAGGCAAGGTCGCCGCCGGAGACGCGCAGCCGATCGTGGTCCGGGGCTCTGGGGAGGTACGCGATCTCGGCCTCGCGTTCGATCGCATGATCAAAGACCTCGCCGTCACCCGAAGACGCCTCGCCGCCGCGAGCCGTGTCGCCGCATGGCGGGAGGTCGCCCGCAGGGTCGCGCACGAAGTGAAGAACCCGCTCGCGCCGATCCGCGCGGCGGTGGAGACGCTGCGCCGACTTCGTGCGCGCGAAGATCCTCGCTTCGACGAATATTTCGACGAGGCCACGCGCACGGTGCTCGACGAGGTGCATCGCATCTCGAACATCGTCACCGAGTTCACGAGGTTCGCGCGGCTGCCGCAGCCACGCCCGGTCGACATGGATGTCGAGGACGTCGCGCGTCACATCATCCAGATGCACAAAGCCGCCGCGGGCGAGACGCATCTCGCGCACGTCACGCAGCGGCGTGCGCCAGCGATCCGCGCCGATCGCGATCAGGTCATTCAGGTGCTGACGAACCTCGTCCAGAACGCGCTCGACGCGGTGAAGAACGTGCCGAACGGCGCGGTCACGCTCACGACCGACACCGACGGCCACTACGTCTCCTTCGCGGTCGCCGACAACGGCTCCGGCATCGCGCCCGAGTTCGCCGGACGCCTCTTCGAGCCCTACGCGACGACGAAGTCGACCGGCACGGGCCTCGGCCTCGCGATCGCCCAGCGCATCGCCTACGAGCACAACGGTGAGCTGTCGTACGTGGGCCCGAGCGCGAACGGACGAGGCGCCGTTTTCCGGCTCGTCCTCCCGGTCGAGGGGCCTCCGCCGGCGAGCGAGACGCCGCCGCCTCCTTCGTCCGGCGACGCCCACGAGTGACCGTGATCGAAGAGCGTGGTAGTCCGCTCCACGAATGACCACTCCTAGCGCCGCGTTGGGGAGCGAGGAAGACCGGGCCCCCTTCTCGAGGATGACGGCCACGCACAAGCTCTTCGTGTGCCTCGCCGCTGTCTTCGTCTCGTGCCTCTTGCTCGGCGACGTGATCGGCGGCAAGACGATCCCGACGCCGCTCGGTCCGATCTCCGTCGGCATCATTCCGTTTCCGGTGACGTTCTTGCTCACCGACGTCGTCAACGACTTCTACGGACGCCGCGGCGCGCGCTTCTTGACGCTGCTCGGCTTCGCGATGGCGATCCTCGCGTACGTGATCCTTCAGATCGGCACGGCCCTGCCCGTGCACGAATCGACCTATTTTTCACAGGCGGAGTTCGCCAAGATCTTTGGCGGAAGCGCGCAGCTCTTCGTCGCGTCGATGATCGCGTATCTGCTCGGTCAGTTCCTCGATATCCAGGTCTTCCAGTTCTGGAAAGCGCTCACTCAGTCGAAGCATCTCTGGCTCCGCGCGACCGGCTCCACCCTGCTCAGTCAGATCGTGGACACTGTCGTCATCAACGTCATCTTTTGGGCCTGGACGGCGTCGGCCGATCCGACGTCGTTCCTCGGGCGCATGAGCACGAGCGACCGCTGGTCGTGGGTGTTCGCGAAGATCGCGCGCGAATACGGCATCAAGCTCGTCGTCGCCATCCTCCTCACGCCGGTCGTCTACGCGATCCACGAGCTCGTCGTGCGCGTGCTCAAGATCGAGCCGGAGACGCACGAGGCGCTCGTCCGCAAGGCGCGCCACGACGAGAAGAAGCACGACCCGCCGAACTCCTGAGGAGCTCCCCTCGTCGCCGCTCGCCCTACGCCACGAGCCTTCCATGCCCTCCCCACCGCGTTACGACCTCCCCCGCACGCTGACGCTGCCGAGCGGCCTCCGCGTGCGCGTCGACTCCGCGGGCCCGTCGCGAGCGAAGCCCGCCAAAGCAAGCGCGACGATCTTCGACGACGTGCTCGGGCTCTTCGCGCGCGGCGAGGTGACGCTCGAGGCGCAGCCGCGAAAGGCGCGGGGCGGCGATACACCCAACACAACGGGGAAGAAGGGCGCCAAGCTTCCGCGAAGCGGCGCGGTCGACGTGCTCGATCTCTCGCTCGCGGACTTTCATGTCCTCCGCGCCGTCCTGACGAAGGCAGGCCTGCTCGAAGAAGAGAAAGGCGAGCTCGATTGCCACAACTGCGGCGCGCGCATCGTCGTCGACGCGCCGAGCGCGCGCCTCGAGACCGGGCCGTGGGAAGACGACGAGGCGAACGACGAGGAGCTCGACGCGCTCGCGCCGGTGGACGAGCCGCTCGATCTCGCCGCGCCGATCGCGATCGGCCGCGTTCGGAGGGCGCACACGGTGACGTTCGAGGCGCGCTCGGTACGCGACGCCATGCCCTTATTTCAGGCCGTTTCGCGTGATCCAATCGCGGTCGACGAGCGCTTCGTCACCGGGATGGGCCTCCGCGCGCTCGGGCCACGGGCTGGCAGCGAGGCGGCGCTGATTCGCGACCCGGCACGCATCGCGGCGATCCTTCGCGAGTGCGGAGACGCCGAGCTCGACGCCGTCGCGCACGCGTTCTTCGCGGTGCATTACCCGCTGCGCCTCGCGTGCGACGTGTTTTGTCCCGAATGCAAGGCGCGCAACACGATCGAGCTGCCGCAGGTGCGCGAGCTCGACGTCTCGTCTGCGCCGCCAGAAGACGAGGAAGACGACGAGGACGCGCCGGCGCCACGGCGAGAAGGCGACTTCACCGCGCTCCCGAAGCTCGAGGTGTTCGTCGAGCTCGCGCATGCGATCGCCGAGCCGCTGCTTCGCGACATCCCTGGGCGACGGGTCGAGCTCGTCGTCGAAGATGGGACGCCCGCAGTCGACGACGGCGGCGAGCCGCTGCTTGGCGCGTACGATCCGCCGCCGCCCGAAGACGCGCCCGTCCCGATGCGCCCGCCGCGCGTGACCGTCTACTACCGCACGTTCGAGATGGTCGAGCGCACCGAGGGACGCTTCGATTGGGAGGACGAGCTCCGCGAGACGATCGAGCACGAGCTCGAGCACCACATCTACTTTCTCCGCGGCGATGACCCGATGGATGAGGCAGAGCACGCGGAGATCGATCGCGAGGTGGTGCGCGTCGTCGGCCAGCGCGAGGCGACGCGACGCACGCTGGTCGGGTTTGGTCACAGCATCCCGGACTTCTTCCGGCGCGCCTGGCCGCTCGTGGCGATCGCTGCGGCGGTGCTCGCGATCGCGCTCGCCGAAGGCCGCTGCGCCGGCGCCGCGGACTGAGCGCGCAGGCGCGTGGACGACGTCACGATCGCCAGCGCCACAATCGCGGATGATCGTGCGCGATGCATGCGGCATTGACCTGCGAATGAATGCTTATTGATCGGTGAAAATCGACGTGTGATCGCCGAGAATGTCGAATTGACATAGTCGTTTGATCGCCGTAGCGTTCGTTGCATATGGCGGCGGTAAAGCTTCGCGCGAAGATCGGCAAGCGAGACGAGAAGGGCGAGCTTGGCGGCGGAAACCTCGCCAATGCCCCCGCTTCTTCGTCGAGCGCCAGCGCGGCGCGGAGCGCAGGCCGCCCGAAGAGCGACGAGACCGGCTCTCGTCGCGCGCCGAATCGTCGCGGGAGCCCCGAGGCGATCGAGAAGCGGCGCGTCGCGCGCGTCTTCAACGACATCCTCGGCGGCCGCGGATCGTCTTCCGCCAAGCTCGACGGCCGCACCGAGAAGCGACGGCAGCGCCTCCTCCGCGAGCTCGAGGCCGGAAAGGCGCGCGGCGCGAAGGAGCTCAAGCCGCTCGACATTCTTCAGCGCGTGCAAGAGCTGATGGATCTCGGCGAGCCGCTCAGCTCGATCCGCAAGGTCACGAAGGTCAAGAAGAACGCGGTGTCGGACGACGCGATCGTCGACGTCGTCGAGCGCCTTCATCAGGCCTACAACTTCCGCCCCGAGGTCTACCGCTTCGTGGGCATCGGCGAAGAGGTGCTCCGCGACGCGGGCGTCCTCGCCGAGGCTGCAAAGAGAGCTGCCAAGCGCGCCCCGCGCGCGTAGTCTGCGGAAATCCGCGTGGCGCTCCGTCTCCCTCTTCTCCTTCTCCTCACGCTCGCGGCCGCCGCGGCGGCTCCCTCGCATGCGTTCGCCGACGACGACGCCGCGCGGCGCGCGAAGATCGCGGTCAAGGTCGGCAAGCGCAGCATGACGGTGGGCGAGCTCGAGGATCGCCTGGCCGAGATCCCGCCGTTTCAAGCGGCCACGTTCGGCGCGACGCGCGACGAGATCGTGAAGGCGTACGTCGATCAGGTCGTCGTCCGCGAGCTTCTCCTCGGCGAAGGCGCCGAGCAGCGAAAGCTCGACGAGACGCTCCCGACGAAGCACCAGCTCCAGCGCGCGCTCAGCACCGCGACGCTCCGCGCGACGCGCGCGCCGTTCCGTTCGCCCGCCGCCATTCCGATGGAGGAGATCACGAAGTACTACGAGGAGAACCGATCACGGTTCGACTCGCCCGAGCGGGTCAACCTGTGGCGCATCCTCTGCAAGACGCGCGAGGAGGCAGACACCGTCCTCACGACCGCGAAGCGTGACCTCACGATCGCGAAGTTCAACGATCTGGCGCGCGATCACAGCATCGACAAAGCCACCGCCTTTCGTGGCGGAAACCTCGGCTTCATCGCGCCCGACGGGACGAGCAACGAGGCGGGCGTGAAGGTGGATCCGAACCTCGTGAAGTCGGCCGCCGCGGTGAAGGACGGCGAGCTCGTCCCGCAGCCCGCGCCCGAGGGCGCCGCCTATGCGGTGATCTGGCGCCGTACGACGGTGCCGGCGACGCGTCGCTCGGTCGACGAGGCGGCCGCCCAGATTCGAACGACGCTGTTTCGCGAGCGCACCGAGGCCGCCGAGAAGAAGCTCATCGACGACCTCCGCGCGGCGAAGGTGCGCGACGTGAACGCCGATCTCCTCAAGATCGTCGAGCTGCCTCCGGTCGACGCAGGGCTCGGCCTTCCGCGCTCGATCCCGTCGTCCGTGCCGAAGAAGTAGCTTTCTCGCTTTCTCGTTTCCCGCGCGCGGAAACGGCCGAGTCGCTCGAAGACTACGCGGGCGGCGCGTTCGAGGGGGGCTTCGGCGGTGGGACCGACGTGTCCTTTGGCGGAGGTGCTTCGGGGAGCGGCATGCGGAGCGCAGCCGTCGCTGCGGCGCGCTCGGCGACGCGCTTCGATCGACCTTCGCCGACGCCGAGGACCGCGTCTCCGACGATGACCTCCACCTCGAACGTCGGGTCGTGCTGCGGCCCGCGCATGCCGCGCACGCGGTAGGTGGGCGCCGGCATCCCGCGCGCCTGCACCTGCTCTTGGAGATGGCTCTTCGGATCGCGGTTGCCGAGGCGGGTGGCCTCCTGGAGCATCGGCTCGCGAATGACGTGCTCGACGAGCTTTCGCGCGCCGACGAGCCCATGCGATTCGTACACGCACGCGACGAGCGCCTCGACCGCGTCGGCGAGCACGTTCGTCTGCTCGCGCTCCGATCCCGCGCGGGCGCCTTTGCCGAGCGCGATCGCCTCACCGATTCCTTCGGCGCGGCCCCACATCGCGAGCGCCTCCGCGTTGACGAGCGCGCTTCGCATGCGTGTGAGCGTGCCTTCGTCGGCCTCGGGCTTCTCGCGCACGAGGAGCTCGCTCACGCAGAGCCCCAAGACGGCGTCGCCGAGAAACTCGAGCCGTTGGTTGTCGGGCTCGCTCGACTCGTTCGCGTAGCTCGGATGTGTGAGCGCCTCGGCGAAGCGAGGGATCTCTGCGCTGGCGTCACCTGCGTCCGCCCCCAAGATCGACACGATGCGCGCCTTCAGGCGTGCGCGAGCCGCTTCTTGCTCCTCTTCGCGGGCGGTCACCGGTCCTCTTGGTTCATGCAATCTACATCAAAGCGTTCGCGCAAACTCGTCACATGCCTCGGCGAGATCGAGGTCGAGCTCGGTGATCCCGCCCGCGTCGTGCGTCGTCCAGACGACGCGCGCCTTCCCCCAGCTCACGAGGATGTCGGGATGGTGATCGCGCTTCTCGGCCAAGACGCCGATGCGCACGGCGAACGCGAGCGACGCGCCGAAGTCGGCCGTCTTGAACGTGCGCACGAGCGCGTCGCGACCGCTGGCGTCGGCTTCGCGTGCCCACCCGAGGTGCGAGCTGAGCCATGCATCGACGACGGGCGCCTCGAGCCGCGTGGGGCGTGCCATGCATTCTTGTTAGCAAGACCCGATGAAGTTTTTGGGATTTTCCTGAAAGCTCGTCCGTTCGGGTGACACGGGAACATCGGCGTTCGCCGTGATGTCGCTCTCGATGTGAAGCCAGAGCGTCCGTTTTCCTCGTTCGATCTCGATCCCCACAGCGAGCCAGCCAAGAAGGCCAAGAAGACCAAGAAGACCAAGGTTGGCTATTCTCGCTCCGTGGGCCTTCTCGCATGTCCGTTCTGCCGCGAGATGTTCGAAGAAGGCGAGGCGAAGACGTGCCCGGTGTGCGGCATGGACCTCGCGAAGCTTCACAAGCTCCCACCCTCGATCGACGCCCTCCACGACGAAGCGGGTGTCCCGACGGCGCCCGAGGTCGAGCCGATGCCACTTACATATCTGGGTCGCGGCAAAGGTCCGCTCGCGGTCCTCGGGCTTGCCGGTCTCGCGTTCTTTTTCCTGCCTTGGGTCAACCTGACGATGCCCTACATCGCCTCCAAGTCGGGCTTCGATCTCTCGCACGAGCGAATCGGATGGCTGTGGGCGTGCTGCGCTGCGTGGGTCGTCCTCATCCCCACCGTCCTAAGCCGGCGCTCGATCGTGCAGATGCGCGGGGCGCGGGTGGCCGCGGCTTTCTTGAGCGCGATCCCAGGCACTGCGATTGGCATCCTCCTCGCGAAGCCTCCGCACGGCGGCATCATTCCCGTGAAATACACGTGGGATTGGCCGATCTACGCGACGCTCGGCGTGTCGATCGTCGCCGTCCTCCTCTCGATCTTCTGGCTCGGCGGATCGGTGCGTGAGATCGAAGTGAAGCGCGGCTCTTCCAAAGGCCAGCTTCTTCATTGAGCGCATTCGCCCACGCAAGCTGACGCGTGGGGCGCCTGCCTTCTTTTGTCGACACGCCAGACGCCCGCGATGAGACGCACGCGAGCCCAGCTGTAATTGGCGCATCCAGGCGGATGGAGCCATGCTCCATGCACTGGTTGCCATGGCTGCTGCCCGTCGTCCCACTCGCGAGCTTTCGCTTGAGGAGCGCATTGATCGTGCGTCCATCGACCGACGTCCGTCCGGACCGAGCAACGACAACGCGGAACGCGACCCCGATCGCGACACGTCTCCCGATCTCGATGTCCCTGCTGCGGTCGTCTGCGCGTTCTGCGGAGACGCAGACTGCCCTGGTTGCGAGAACGATCTCTCGCGCTCGGGCATCGTCTCGATCATCGCGTGGGAGCGTCCTGCGATGCCTGCGCTCTCACGCCTCTGGCAGACCGCACGCGGGACCACGCGTGACGCCGAAGGCTTCTTCGAGCTCATGCCCGATGGGCCGCTCATGCCCGCGTTTCGCTTCGCGGCGATCTGCGAGCTCCTCGCGTCGAGCGCGTTCCTCGTCGGCTTCTTCGCGATCGCGGCGGTCGTCGCGCCCGAGTGGCTGAAGCACATCGCGCTCGATCCGAGCTCACGATCGATCGCGCTGCGCGTGATCCTGCTCGGCCTCCCGGCGTTCGCGGGGTTGCTCGTCGTCGCGCACGTCGCGCACGGTCTGTCGATCAACATCGGCGCCGCGCGATCGGGCGCGAGGAGCGCGAGGTCACGCGCGCTGCGCTTCGGTCTCTACTCGTGCGGTTGGGATCTCGTGATGGGACCGATCGGCGCGATCGTCGTCGCGATCAAAGAAGGCGTCGGCCCGGCGTTCAACCTCGCGAGCTCGCTCTCGGGGCTGCCTACGCGCGCGACGAACGCCTTCCTGCGCGGCTGCTATCGCCTCGATGGAGAGCGCGCACGTCGCGCGCTCGGCGTGTCGTATGTCGGCGCGACGGTCGCGACGATCCTCTTCGCGTTCATCGTGCTCGTCGCGGTGACGGCGCTCGTCCTCATCTGATCTATTCGACGATCGGAAAGAGCCCGTCCATCGGCGCGTCGTCGTGGCATCCCGCGCACGGCTCGATCACGCCGTCTTTGACGAGCTGACCTTGCGAGCCGACGACAGCCCATCGCCAGTCGCCGTGCTCCTTCGAGAAGCCGGCGCTCTTCTTCTCCATCACCATGATTGGTCCGGGCGGCTTGCCTTCGGTGCGCTCGAAGTGCTCCTCGACGACCACCGCGCCCGCGGGCACCTCACGTGAGCGCGAGGCGAGCGCCTTCTGCGCCGCTTCGTTTGCCCAGACGTCGACCTCCCAGCGACCCGACGCATGCCCTTGCGAGACGAAGCGCGACTTGTTCACCTTCGCGAAGGTCGTCCGGTATGCGCCAGGGAGCGAGCCGGCGCCATCGACGAACGGCGCGTCGCCGCCGCCGTCGCGCGGGCCCGATCCGCCGAGCGAGCGATGGCTGACGCCCACCTCGCGGCCATCCCGAGCGCCTGCACAAGACGCGACGAGCCACGGCGTCGCTCCAATGAGCGCAGCCGAAGCCGCGCTGATCAGAAGTGCACGCCGCCTTCGAACGAGAGCGTCCACTGCCTCTTGCCTACGAGCTGCGGGTTTTCGTCGCCGGGCTGATTGATGTCGAACGCGATCTGCGATCCGAGCCAGACGATCTCGTAGCGGTAATTCAGCGCGACCATGCCTCGATTGCGGTGAAGCCGGACCTTGTCGAACGTGAAGTTGTTCGCGAAGTCGACGTTGGCGTCGCCGCCGCCGGGGAGCTTGTTCTTGCACGTGGGCGCGCCCGTCGTCGCGTCGAGGCCAGCGAACCCGCACTGCGCGATCGCGTCCGTGTTGGGCGTGGAGTCGACGACGTTCGAGTCGCCGAAGATGAGGAGGCGCTGGAAGCCGATCGACGGAATGATCTGCGAGGAGTCTTGCAGCGCGATCGGCTTCGAGACGCGAACGTCGATGCCGACGGTGGTGAGGTAGAACCGTGATGTCCCCGTCACCGTGCGAACACCCGCGCCGACCGACACATCGGGGAGAATGCCGAGCGCGCCGGTGCGAAAGCCTTCGAGCATCGACCAGCGAATGTCGCCGCCGCCGACCCAGAGCGTCGTGTTCGACACGTAGCCGAGGCTGCCCGCCAGCTCGAAGCCGAGCGGCAATCCCTTGCGTGCCTTGATCGCATAGATCTGGAGCACGTTGTCGGGCGACGAGTTCACGATCGAGAACTGCTTCGTGTTCTGATCTTGCGTGCCGCGCGTCCCGAGGTGCCAGTACTGGAGGAACGATCCGTTCGATCCTTCCACCGAGCGATCCGCGTTGATGTTCGTGTAGCTCGCCTCGAGCGAGACCTGGAAGCCACCAACGCCCGTCGTGCGCGCTGGATAAAACGCGTTCGGCGCGATCGCGAAGCCAAGCTCGCCGATCATGTTCGCGAAGGCCGCGTTGTTCGGGCGGCACGGGAAGTCTTGCGGGCGAAGGCCTTGCGAGACGAGCGCGCCTGGGTTCGCGGCGATCGACTGGCACGTCTGACCTGCCGGAAGCCCGTTCGGCTGGTTCACGAGCCGCTCGGGCGTCGGGTCCATGTCGCCCGCATAGGCCGGTCGTGAGGCCCCAAAGACGACGCTCAGCGCGGCGAATCCTGCGAAGAAAAACGCAAACGTGGCGCGGCGGTTCCGCACGTCGCCGAGGCTACGGTTTTTATGGAAGACCCGTCAAGGACGGAGATGCGCGTCTCGAGCGATCGACCTATCTTGAGCGACTCTTGTTTCGCGCCAGTCCCCGACTTCCCGATGGCCGGCCGCTCCCAAACCCGAAACCTCGTTCACGTGCCTTCTTCGTCCCCGCCCAAGCCACCGCCCGCGCCGCCGTCACCACGTCTTCGCGCGCCGCTCATGGAAAAGCCCTTTCATCTGGTGCTCGTCGAGCCGGAGATCCCTCCCAACACCGGCAATGTCGCGCGCCTCGGCGCCGCCACGGGCTCCCCGCTCCACCTCGTCGGTCGCCTCGGCTTTCGCATCGACGAGCACAGCGTGCGGCGCGCCGGCGTCGACTACTGGCACCTCGTCGACGTTCGAACACACGTCGACTTCGCGCAGTTCGCCCACGCGTTCGAGAAGGAGTCGGCCACGGGCAAGCTCCATCTCTTCTCGGCGCTCGCGACGAAGAGCTACCTCGACGCCGACTTCCAGCCGGGCGACGCGCTCGTGTTCGGTCGTGAGAGCGTGGGCCTCTCCGAAGAGCTGACGACGAAGTACGCCGATCGGCTCGTCGGCATCCCTACCCTCGGCGCCGTTCGCTCGCTGAACCTCGCCAACGCCGTCGGCATCGCCCTCTTCGAGGCGCTCCGCCAATCCGGAGCGCTCGCGAAGACGTTCACCGGCTAGCGCGTCACTCGTACGCGGGGATCCCGGTGATGTCTTGGCCGAGGATGAGCGTGTGGATGTCGTGCGTGCCCTCGTAGGTGAAGACCGTCTCGAGGTTGCACATGTGACGCATGACCGGATACTCGAGCGTGATGCCGTTGCCGCCGAGGATGTCGCGGCACACGCGCGAGACCTCGAGGGCCATCCGCACGTTGTTGCGCTTGATCATGCTGACGTGCTGAGGACGAAGCTTGTTGTCCTCCTTCAGGCGCGACACCTCGAGCGCCATGAGCTGCGCGCTCGTGATCTGCGTGAGCATCTCGGCGAATTTCGCCTGCACGAGCTGGTGCGACGCGATCGGCTTACCTGCAAACTGCACGCGATGCTTCGCGTAGTCGAGCGCGCTGTCGAAGCACGCGATCGCGGCGCCGATGACGCCCCACGCGATGCCGTAGCGCGCTTGGGTGAGGCACGAGAGCGGCCCCTTCATGCCCTTCACGTTCGGGAGGATCGCGTCCTTCGGGATGCGCACGTCCTCGAGAATCAGCTCGCTCGTGACGCTCGCGCGGAGCGACACCTTGCGATGAATGACCCGCGCCTCGAAGCCTTTCTTGTCGGTCGGGACGAGGAAGCCGTGCACCTCGCCGTTGACGCCGCCGACCTTCGCCCAGACGAGCGCGACCTCGGCGAGGTTGCCGTTCGTGATCCAGCGCTTCGTGCCGTTCAGCACCCACGCGTCACCATCATCGATCGCCGTCGTGCGCATGCCGGCCGGGTTCGATCCATGATCGGGCTCCGTCAGGCCGAAGCAGCCGATGATCTCGCCCTTCGCCATCTTCGGGAGGTAACGCTCCTTCTGCGCCTCCGATCCGAACGCATGGATCGGATACATGACGAGGCTTCCCTGCACGCTCGCGAAGCTGCGAATGCCCGAGTCACCGCGCTCGAGCTCCTGCATCGCGAGGCCGTAGCCGGCCTGCGAGAGGCCCGCACATCCATATCCGTGCAGATTGCAACCAAGTAGCCCCATCTTCGCGATCTCGGGGATGAGATCCATCGGGAAGGTGCCCTTCTCGAAGTGCTCCCCAATGATCGGGATAATGCGGGCGTCCACGAAGGCTCGGACGGAGCTCTGGATCGCGCGCTCTTCTGCGGAGAAATGGCGGCCGATGTCGAAGAAGTCGGGCATGACGGCCTCGACGTAGCACGAGGCGTCGCGGGCGCGCCAGTCAGGGCAGAAGCGTGGGTCCCAATTTCATCGCGCGGATTGGCGGGAGCTCTTCTCGCGATCACCACGTTGCACTGCTCGTCGTTCAGCGCGTCCACGCCGCCCTCCGTCGAGGATGGCTCGGCCGGGCTCGACGGTGCCGGCGCCGACGCGACCACGACGGGGAGCGACGGTGGCGACGCGGGTGACGGTTCGCCACCCGACAAGCAGACGTGCGCCACCCTCGGCGACGCGGGCGTCTACTTTTGCGAGGACTTCGAGGGGAAGACGTTTCCGCCGTCCACGCTCCAGCCTCAAGGCTCGATCGGTGAGCTCGATGGAGTGTTGGATCCGACGGCGGAAGGTGCGGCGGCGGGCAACCACGTGCTCCGCGCTCGCGGCGTCGCAGGAACCCTCTTCGACAAGTACCTGGACGCGGACCTCGACCTCCCGCCCTCCTTCGAGGCTCGCTTCCAGATCCGCGCAGGCAACGGCAAGAACTTCGACGCCACGTCGTACGTGATGGCGGTGAAGCTCGAGTGCGGTTCGGGGAGAGCCTTCGGCGTCGTCTTCGACAGCCGCGGGCTCAGCTTTCAATTCGACGACAACGACGGCGATTTTCAGGGCTTCGCGAAGGACGCGCGGTGGCATCCCGTGATCGTCAAGATCACGGACGCCGAGAGCAGCGTCACGTTCGAGGACGGGGTCGAGCATCGCGTGCCTCGCAGCTTCACCGCGCGCAGCTGCACGCTGCGCGTCGGGGCGTATGGATTTGGCACCCTCCCGAACGTCGAGCTGGATTTCGACAACGTTTCGATCCGCGGCGTCCCCTGAAAACGCGGCCCAGACACGACGGCGATGCGACGAAACCCGCAGAAAATCCTTCGCTTGCATCTCCCCCGGATCGGGGATTAGAAGCGTGCGTGTCTGGGCCTTTTCCGGCCCAGAAGGAGACGCGGATGGCGAATAAAGTGGTGCGCTTGCCCGTGGTCGATGGCCTCGGCCAGACGTTGCGCAAAGACAACTGGTGGGCGGGTCCGCTCGTCACCTTCGTGATCCTCTCGAGCTTCGTCGTGTACGCGACGTTCCGAGCGCTCGAAGGCGATCACTACGCGTGGGGTCCTTACCTCTCGCCGCTCGCGTCGCCGTACTTCGAGACGAAGGGCCTCGGCATTCCGCTGCTCACGCCCGCGATCTTGATCCTGCCCTTCCCCGGTCTGTTCCGCTTCACCTGCTACTACTACCGCAAGGCGTACTACCGCTCCTTCGCGATGACGCCGCCAGGTTGCGCCGTCGGCGCGCGAAGCCCGGGCAGCTACAACGGCGAGCGAAAGCTCCTCCTCTTCCAGAACCTCCACCGGTTCGCCCTCTACTTCGCGCTCCTGTTCCTCGTCTTCCTCTGGCACGACTTCATCAAGTCGCTCGATTTCGGCGGCAAATTCGGGCTCGGCGTGGGGTCGATCGTCATCTTCCTCAACTGCACGTTCCTCTCGCTCTACACGTTCTCGTGTCACTCCTTCCGCCACCTCGTCGGCGGCAGCGTGAACAGCTACTCCGAGTCGCCGTTTGGAATGCTCCGCCATCGCATCTGGAAGTGGGTGTCGAGCCTCAACATCAATCACATGGCGTTCGCCTGGATCAGCCTCTTCGGCGTGTCCCTCTGCGACGTTTACATCCGCTCGGTCGCCACCGGCGCGATCACGGATCTTCGACTTCTGTAGGAAACGAGCGAATCACCATGGCTGAGACGAAATTCGAAACACACCAGCACGACGTCCTCGTCATTGGTGCAGGCGGCGCGGGGCTCCGCGCGGCGATCGAGGCGAGCTCGATGGGCCTGTCCGTGGGCCTCATCTGCAAGTCGCTCCTCGGCAAGGCCCACACCGTCATGGCCGAAGGCGGCGTCGCCGCGGCGCTCGGCAACGTCGAGCCGAAGGACAACTGGAAGGTTCACTTCCGCGACACGATGAAGGGCGGCCGCTACCTCAATCAGTGGCGCATGGCGCAGCTCCACGCGATGGAGGCGCCCGATCGCGTCAACGAGCTCGAGGAGTGGGGCGCGCTCTTCGATCGAACGAAGGACGGCCGCATCCTGCAGCGCAACTTCGGTGGCCACAAGTATCCGCGTCTCGCGCACGTCGGCGATCGCACCGGCCTCGAGATGATCCGCACGCTCCAGCAGCACGGCATCCACACCGGCATGAGCGTGTACATGGAGTGCACGGTCACGCGCCTGCTCGGCGACAAGGATCGCGTCAACGGATGCTTCGGTTACTGGCGCGAGAACGGCAAGTTCGTCGTCTTCGAGGCGAAGGCCGTCGTGCTCGCGACCGGCGGCATCGGCCGCGCGTTCAAGATCAACTCGAACTCGTGGGAGTGCACCGGTGACGGCCAAGGCCTCGCGTACTTGCTCGGCGCCGAGCTGATGGACTCCGAGTTCATGCAGTTTCACCCGACGGGCATGGTGTGGCCGCCGTCCGTGCGTGGCACGCTCATCACCGAAGGCGTTCGTGGTGAAGGCGGCACGCTCCGCAACAAGAACAACGAACGCATCATGTTCAAGTACATCCACCCGCTGTACGCGAGCGAGACCGCGGACACCGAGGAGGAGGCCGATCGCTGGCTCAAGGAGTCGACGAGCGGTGTCACGTCGAAGGCGCGCCGTACGCCCGATCTTCTCCCTCGCGACATCGTCGCGCGCGCGATTCACAACGAGGTCAAGGCTGGTCGCGGCTCACCGCACGGCGGCGTGTTCCTCGACATCGCGACCCGCCGCACGGCGGAGGACATCAAGAAGAAGCTCCCCGCGATGTACCACCAGTTCAAAGAGCTCGGTGACGTCGACATCACGAAGGAGCCGATGGAGGTCGGACCGACCGCGCACTACACGATGGGCGGCATCAAGGTGGATCCCGACACGCAAGAGACCCGCGTGAAGGGCCTCTTCGCGGCCGGCGAATGCGCCGGCGGCATGCACGGCTCGAACCGCCTCGGCGGCAACTCGCTCTCCGACCTCCTCGTCTTCGGACGCATCGCTGGCCTCCACGCCGCGAAGTTCGCGAAGGCCACCGGCGCGAAGAGCATCGACCACGCGCAGATCGACGAGTACGCCCGTGAAGCACTCGAGCCCTTCAACCGCGAAGAGGGCACGAACCCGTTCGCGATCCACGAAGACCTCATGAACGTCATGCAGGCGCACGTCGGCATCATGCGCAACGAAGAGGACCTCTCGAAGGGTCTCCGCGAGCTCGATCGCCTGAAGGAGGCGACGTCGCGCACGAAGGTGAGCGGCAACCGCCACTACAACACCGGCTGGCACGAGTGCATCGACCTCCGCAACATGCTCATCGTCTCCGAGGCGATGGCGCGCTCGGCGCTCGCGCGCAAAGAGTCACGCGGCGGTCACGCGCGCGACGACTTTCCCGAGATGGACAAGGCATTCGCGAAGGTCAACCACGTGTGCCGCGCGACCGCGACCGGGATGGAGGTCGAGGCTGTACCGCTCCCCGACGTCCCCGACGAGATCAAGAAGATCCTCGAAGACGACAAGTAGCGAGCGGACGCCCGCGCCCTACTTCTCCTCGACGGTCACAGTCGGGATCGGAGCGCAGAGCGGGCCGCCCGACGAGAGCGTGGTCGTGATGACGCCGTCGTAGGTGCCTGCGCCTGCCTTCGTGTACGTGACGCTCAGGTTCGAGGCCGTGTTCGGAAAGATCGTGTCGCTCGGCGTGATCGTCCAGGCGGAGTTCGGCGGTTTGTAGACCGTGAGCGCGTTCTCGTTGCCAAGATTCTTCACCGAGAAGTACTTCGTCTGATCGACGTTGAACGCCGCGGCGAGCGGGCTGATCGAGAGGATCACGCCACGGACGTCGACGTGGAGGGTGGAGGTCTTCACTCCCTTCGCGCCGCAGTCGATCTGAAATGTCTCGTCCGAGCCTCCGAGCGGCGCGGCGAGCGATGCCGGCGTCACCGTGAAGACGACCTTGCCGGGGACGGCGCCGTTCGACGCGGGCACGGTCGCCGGCCCCGACGGCGCGATCGTGTATCGCGAGCCCGTCACGGTGGCCGCCGCCACGTTGATCGGCACGGGAGCATAGTTCGTCAGCGTGACCTGCTTCGACGGTGGCTTCGTCAGACAGCCCTGAGGCCCGAAGTCCAGCGTGCCCGGGTTCAACGTCAGGTCGGCGTCGACCCGGCGCGCGCGCACCGAGAGCGTCAACGGATCACCGCACACGGGTGTGCTCGGATCGATCGCGATCGCGGCGTCGCTCGTGAGCGGGCTACCAGCCATTCCCGCGACCAAGCTGACGGAAATCGTCTTCTTCTCATTTGGACCGATGAGGAGCGGGAACGTCGTGTTGGGCACCGCGAAGTCGGCGCGGAGGTTGGCGAGCTGGGTGATCGTCAGCGCCTCCGTCCCCGTGTTCCGAAGCGTGACCTCGGCCACCGACGAGACTTGGTAGTAGACGTCACCGAAGTCGACGATCTTCGGCTCCACCTCGAGCTTTGCGCCGAGCCCGCTCACGCGGATCGGCACGTCCGTGATCTGCTCGCCGACGCGGACGGAGAGCTTCGTCGCCAGCGGCCCGAGCGTGTGAAACGAGACGACGCCGATCGTGAGGACCGCCACGCCGTGAGCAGGGATGTCCGCGCTCACGGTCGTCAGGTGCTGGCCTCCGAGGACGAAGCCGCTCGCCTCGGGAAGGCTCGCCTCGTAGTGAATCGCGGCCTCGGTGGTGTTTTCGAGCGTGACGCTCTGCGCGGGCACTTGCGTTCCGCATCCGGCCGGCCCGAAGTCGAGCGCCGCCGGCTTGATCGAGAGGCCCAAGGTGACGAGCGCCCGTCCATCGTCCGAGCCTCCGTCGACGGGTGATGTCTCGCCGCCGGCGAGCCCCGAGACGCCGACGCAGGCTGCGTCCACGAGAAGGGCAGCCAGCAAGAGGGCAGCACCGCTCGCGGCGAAGTGACGCACCATCCTCCAACGTTACCAGCGCCGCGCGCGAGACGGCTGAGCACGTCGCAACCGCTCAATCCCCGGGAGAAAATCGCGAGGTATGACCCGCTCGCACACGAGCTCGCAGCCGTTAACTGGTGAAAATTCGCTCACGTCGTCATGCGATACTTGGAAGATGCCGTGGCGCGCGCCCATCTCACGCTTTTGCGGAGCGTGGGCTGGTGTTGCCATCATCTTCTGCTCTGCACCCGCGTGCCGCGCGTTCGGTACGGCACCCGCGACCTCGGACGCGGGCACCGGCACGGCGACGGGCGACGGCGGCACATCCTGCGCGACCTGCGACGGCGGCGCTGGCGCCGCGTTGCCGCCGAGCTGCAACGCACTGCACTCCGAACGTCCCGATTTTCCCGACGGCGTGTACTTGATCGACGCGGATGGCGCAGGACCGCTGCCGAGCACGCAGGTCTATTGCGACATGAGCACGGATGGTGGGGGTTGGACGCTGGTCGCGCGCTCGGTGCCCGGCACGAAGAACCCTCCGCCGTTCGGGTGGGAGGTCACGCACGGCTCGCTAGGCGACGAGCAGGAGCCGTTCTCTCTCGGCGTCTCGCGCGTCGGCCTCACGTTCACCGAGATCCTCTTCGGCGCGCGCGGTGAGAAGAAGCAATGGGGCACTCCGGTCTACAAACACGTCGTCCCGCCCGACTTCCTCTCCGCCTACAAGAACAAGGCCGTCATTCCGACCTCGGAGCCAAGCCCGAGCACCGTGCTCGGAACGTGCAGACCGGCGACGGGGAACGGACCGACGATGCTCGGCCTCGTCGGCCACACGAGCATCGATGACCACTACGCATTCCACGACGATCCGGACAACCCGAGCTTCGGCCTCTTCGCAGAGGACTGGGCCACGAACGCGGAGTACGACACGGAGCCGTCGAAGTGCACGTACTCGGGCGCGCTCACGGGCAAGCCGGGCATGATCTTCGTCCGCTAGACGCTCGGCCGAGGGTTGACCGTGCGTGGCAGTCCCCTGACGATGCGTTCGTTCGGCATTCAACGCTCGTGGGGGTGTCCGTGGTCTCAGCGAAAGAGCCGTGGCGATCAGGGTTCGAGGGTGAGTCCCCCATCGGATCGACGGCGGAGGACGTCCTCGACCGCAGCGCGACACCGAGCGAGATCCGTGAAGCCCTCGCGCGGCTCATCGAGCGCGAGGCGCGCTTTCGTGCGTTCGTCGACCACGCCGGCGACGCCTTCTTCGTCCATGGTCGCGACTCTCGCCTCGTCGACGTCAACCGCCAGGCTTGCCTCTCTCTCGGCTACACGCGCGCCGAGCTGATCGGGCAGCTGCCCACGATGTTCGACGACGACGTCACGCCGAGGCTGCTCGATGATCTCAACCGCCGCCTCGACGCGGGAGAGACGCTGACGTTCGACGCCTTTCATCGCCGTAAGGACGGCACCAAGTTCCCGGTCGAGATCCGCGTTCGCGGCATCAACGACGTGCGCCTCGCGATCGCGCGCGACCTGAGCGAGCGACGCCGCCTCGAGGAGCAGCTGAGGCAGAATCAGAAGATGGAGGCGATCGGACGCCTCGCCGGTGGCATCGCGCACGACTTCAACAACCTCCTCGCGATCATCAACGGCCTGAGCAGCGAGCTCCGCGAAGACCTCCCCACAGGCTCCGCGCATCGCGAGACGATCACGACGATCCTCGACGCAGGCGAGCGCGCCGCATCGCTCACGGCGCAGCTGCTCGCCTTCGGCCGCCGAACGATCCTCGCGCCCGCCGTCATCGACCTGAACGTCGCGATCGAGCGCCTCGGGCGGATGTTTCGACGCACGATCGGCGAGCTCGTCGTGATCGAGACGAAGCTCGCGTCGAGCCTGGCGCTAATTCGCGCCGATCCCGGGCAGGTCGATCAAGTGCTGTTCAACCTCGTGCTGAATGCGCGAGACGCGATGCCCGAGCGAGGCCGCATCACCATCACGACGCGTAACCGCGTCATCGACAGCGCGGCGAGCCCGCTGCCCTCCGCGCCGCATCTGGCGACCGGAAGGTACGTGGAGCTCTGCGTGAGCGACACGGGCGATGGGATCGCGAGCGAAGACCTCCCCCGAATCTTCGAGCCGTTCTTCACGACGAAGCCAGGCGGCGTTGGCGTTGGCCTCGGGCTCGCCACCGTCCACAGCATCGCCGAGCAAGCACGCGGTCACGTCTGGGCAGAGAGCGTACGCGGCGAAGGTTCGCGTTTCACCGTGCTCTTCCCCGCCGCGGTCGATCTCGAAGACGAGGTGCGGGTGGCGCGACGTCGCGATGGCGCGCTCGGCACGCTGCCGACGCTCCCTCCACTCCTTCGACCTTGCCACTCACCGACCGTCGAGCACTTTCCTCGATCGAGCGAGGCTGTCGCGCTCGTCCCCGCCTCGGCGCCCTTCACGATCCTGGTCGTCGAAGACGAGAAGGTGCAGCGGGACTTCGTCTGCCGCGCGCTCGTGGCATGTGGGTACCGCGTCCACGACGCCGGCAGCGGAGCGGAGGCGCTGGCGCTGCTCGACCACGAACGCGTCGACGTGCTCCTCACCGACATGTCGATGCCCGAGATGAGCGGACGCGAGCTGGCCGAGCGTCTCGAGGCGCAGTGCCCTACCGCCAAGATCATCTTCATGACCGGCTACACCGAAGACGCGCTGCTTCGACAGGCCGCGGAAGCGGGCGAGCCCCCGAAGAAGCTCACGATCTTGCAGAAGCCGTTCTCCAAGATCGAGCTCTCGCAGTTGGTGCATGCCATTTTGTCATCGCGCTGAGCGCTTGGTCCGAGGGAATGCCAGGCTCATCTCGTTGTTGACAGCGCATACCTAGAGGACCTAGGTACATAGAGACTCTAGGTATCGAAGCCACGGGCCTTACGCATCGGAGCGCGTCATGGACATCTCGAAGGACCTCGTCGCCGCGTCGGCGACACCGCTGATTCTCACGATCCTCCTCCGCGGCGACAGCTACGGGTACGCGATCATTCAGCGTGTCCGTGAGCTGTCCGGCGGAAAGCTCGAATGGACGGACGGGATGCTCTACCCCATCCTGAAGCGCCTCGAAGAGCAGCGCTACATCGAGTCCACCTGGCGCGAGACCGAAGGGCGCCGTCGAAAATACTACTCGCTGCTCGAAGAAGGACGTCGCGCGCTGACGAACCAGCGCGCGCAATGGAAGGCCGTCACCGAAGCGCTCGCCGCCGCATGGGGAACGCGCGGAGGCACCTCGTTCACCCGGACCACCAACGCATCGCCCAAGATGCTCATGTCGAAGGAGCCCGCCCATGTTTGACAAAGAACGCGCCATCGCGGAGTGGCGGCGGCGACTCGCGAGCACCGGGAGCCTCTTCGAAGGCGACCTCGACGAGCTCGAGAGCCACCTCCGCGACGAGATCGAGGCGCTCGAAGAGGTCGACCTGCGCGGCCAACGCGCGTTCGACATCGCGGCAGAGAAGCTCGGCGACGTCGCCGCGATCGGCCTCGAGTTCGCGAAGGTGAACCCGCTGCTCGTGTGGCGAACCGCCTTGTTCTGGCTCGCCACCGGGTGCTTTCTCACGCTCGTCGGCTCGCCACTTTGGGAGCTGTCGATCCACGGCGCGATGGATCTGGGGCTTTGGCTCCACCTCCCCGTGTGGGCGACCAAGGCGCTCGTCTACGGCGCGATCCTCGGAGGCCCGCCCGTGATCTTCGGCGTCTTCTTCGCGTGGGCGTCCTCGCGCATCGGCAAGCCGTTCAAGCCGCTGCAGCGACCGTGGTTTCGCGTGGCGCTCCTCTGCGTCGGCGCGGTGAGCATGCTCGGCGGCCACCTCCATCACATGGTCGTCGATCGCCACGAGTATCGCGCGTTCGGCGGCGATGCTGCCTACTTCGAGGCGCAGCGCGCGTGGTCGTATGGCAATTGGCTCCTCGCCTTCATCGCGCCGGCGGCCTTCGCGCTGTTCGTGCTCGTGCTTCGCCGCCGCGCGATCGGCGTCGCCTCGTCCACGGCCACGAGCTCCGATCGAGAAGCGACCCGCGCGTCGCGCATCGAGACGTTCCGTCGCCGCGAGGCGCCGATGTTCTGGCTCGCGGTCGGCAGCTTCATCGCGATCGTCCGCCAAGAGCTCGTCGGCTTCGTGCGCGGCGCCACCGTCGCGGTCGCGGGCGCGCTTCACCTCGGGCCCGAGCGACTCGCCACGTTGATCTGGATCGTCGCGTTCGCTTGCCCGCTCATGCTCGGGCTCTCGATGTGGACCTTCTTGCGCTTCCGTGCGCCCTCCCCGCACGATCTCATCAAGAGCCCGCGCCTCGTCCTCGCGATCGGGCTCGGCTGCGCCGCGGCCATCGGCGGCATCCTCTCGCTCGAGAAGACCTGGATGGCGGCCCGCGCAGGCTACGACCTGTCGACCTTCATCGACGCGTTCCGCACGTTCGATCTCGCGAACATCTTCCCCGCGCTCTGGATCCCGGTCGTCATCGGCACGATCATGCTGCGGCTCGAGCGCTCGGCCCACGGCCCCGCGCCCGAATTCGCGAAATTCTGACGCGTCAAAAGCGCGCGAAAGGCTTCGAAATTCGCCCCTCCTCTTCACGCTAGACGGAGGCTGACGTCGGCCTCGGTTTGGGCTAATAGTCGACACCGAAAATGAGCGACAAGGCGACTCTGCGAATCTGGCGCGCCGACGCAACTGTGGAGGGGAGCGGCGAGTTCAAGGAGTACGAGGTCGAGACGTACCCCGGGATGGTGGTGCTCGACGCCGTTCACGACGTGCAGGCGAAGCAAGCGCCCGATCTCGCGGTGCGGTGGAACTGCAAGGCAGGCCGCTGCGGGTCGTGCAGCGCCGAGGTGAACGGCAAGCCGCGCCTCCTCTGCATGACGCGCATGAGCCACTTCGAGCCGGGCGAGCCGATCACCGTCACGCCGATGAAGACGTGGCCGCTCATCAAGGATCTCGTCACCGACGTCAGCTACAACTACCGCGTCGCGAAGAAGATCCCGGAGTTCAAGCCGCGCCCGCGTGACGCCGACGGTTACTGGCGCATGCAGCAAGAAGACATCGATCGCATCCAGGAGTTCCGAAAGTGCATCGAGTGCTTCCTCTGCCAAGACGTCTGTCACGTCCTTCGTGATCACGACAAGAAGGGCAAAGAGGGCGGCAAGGACGAGCCCGGCTTCGCAGGCCCGCGCTTCATGATCCACCTCGCCACGCTCGACATGCACCCGCTCGACACGATCGATCGCCGCCCGCTCGCGAAAGAGGAGCTCGGCATCGGTTACTGCAACATCACGCGCTGCTGCACCGAGGTGTGTCCCGAGCACATCGTGATCACCGACAACGGCATCATCCCGATGAAAGAGCGCGTCGCCGACGACTTCTACGATCCGGTCCGCTGGGTCCTCAGCAAGGTCTTCCCGCCGAAGACGAAGAAGAGCCTCCCGGTCGTTCAGAGTGACAAGCCCTCCGCGAAGACGCGCAGCGAGAGCCCGAAGGCGAAGAAGAAGGAATCGGCCGACGCCGAAGAGTGATCGCGACGCACCTCGTGCGGCGTACGGGCTCATGGTTGCGCCGCGAGCCGTGACGTAAGGTGGCGCGCATGACGGAAGATGCCGCGAGTCTCCACCAAGCGCTGCGTGAGAGCGAGGAGCGCTACCGATTTCTCGCCGAGAACATCCCGGTGCAGATCTGGACGGCGTTGCCGACCGGACATCTCGACTACGTGACCGAGCAGACCGCGCGAAGCTTCGGCCTCACCGCGTCGGACCTCCTCCGTGATGGCTGGCAGAACGTGGTTCACCCGGAAGATCTCGGGCTGGCGGTCGAGCGATGGACGCGATCGCTGTCGACCGGAGAGGTCTACGAGGTGCAGTTTCGGCTGAAGCTCGCCGACGGTCGCTACGCGTGGCATCTCGCGCGAGCGGTGGCGCAACGGGTCGACGGCGCGATCGTTCGCTGGTTCGGGACGAACACGAACATCGACGAGCAGCGTGAGCAGCAGCGTCGCGTTCAGGCTTTGCTCGATGAGGTCGCCGCGCAGGTCCAGGAGAGCGCCGCTGCGCTGAGTCACCTTCAAGAGACGAACGCGCGCGCCAACGCGCGCATCGCGGAGCTCGAAGCGCAGCTTCGAACACGATGAGCCCAACCGACTGGCAAGGCGTCGCGATCACCAAGCTCACGCGCATCCTCGGCGAGAGCGCCGGGCGTGAGCTCGCGAGCTCGGTGATGAAGGAGCTCGGTCTTCAGGCGCTGTCCTCCGCCGCGGATCTCCGGCGCTTCGCGCAGGCCTTGTCGAAGCAGAGCGGCTTCGCGCACGCCGTCGGCGCGCTCCTCGAGCTGCACGCGACGATGTACGGCGACGACCAACACTGAGGCTCGCCAGCGCTCACTTTTCCCGAAGAAATGCGATTTCCGGAACACGAAGGAGCGACGCATCGCGCTCCGGACCTCGAGGCTCTAAGATCTCGTCATGTGCCTCATCTGCATCGAGCTCGACAAGACCGCCATGACCTTTCGCGAAGCGCGGCGTGCCCTCGGCGAGATGCGTGTGAAGCTCGACCCCGAGCACGTCGAAGAGGTCGAAGAGAAGATCAAGGCCGCAGAGCGGGCCACGCCGACGCCAAAGCCGCCGGCGCCGTGAGGGATTTACTTCGCGACGGGCGCAGACGGGTCGAGGAGCGGAGCGGCGCCACCGTCGCTCGTGTTCGTGTTCGCGTTCGCGTTCGCGTTCGGGCTCGCGTCGGGCTGCGGGTCGATCGCGGTCTGTGAGACGGTGGGGACGGCCTCGGCGCGAGGCATCGCGGCGCCCATGCATGCGTTGAGCGACATCGGGAGGGCCAGCGCGGCGGTGGCGGCGACGAAGCGCTTCGCGCGCGCCATGCGTGTGAGCGCGTTCGTCGCGAGGAGGCGCGCGTCACCTGCGAAGACGACGTCACCCCTCTCGTCGTAGAGATAGCGAACGCAGAGCCCTTCGGTCGTCTCCGACGCGAGCAGCTTGCGTGCGTCGCTCTTCGACATCTTCGAGAGATCGTGGACGTGCTTCTTGCACTCGCCGCAGAAGCGCTTCACCGCCTTCGGGCCTTCGGCCTTCATCGCGTCCCAGCTCATTCCGCACGGCGTCGTCACGTTGATGTCGGCTCGGTTCATGGTCTCGAGCTTCCTCAACGAAACGGGAGCTCGCGGCTTACAGCGCGAAGAGCGTGCGATCGTCGCTGTCCGAGGCGCCAGGGATCCAGGGTGTCCATCGCGGGCCGGCAAGTTACCGTAACCACATGCACCTACCCCTGGCCCTAGACTTGCGAAGACAAGGGGAATGCTCGGAAATCCTGCTCGGAATACGGTGATTTGCGCAACCTTGCTCGCCTCCATGACCGGCGTTGGCTGCTCGTCGTCCTCCTTCGCAGGGTCGACCGAGGGCGACTCCTCCTCGGCCAACCAGGACACGGGCGCGGAGGAGCTGAACGCGAAGACCAAGGCATGTCTTCCCTCGCTCGCCTGCGCGGCGCCGAGCGGACCGACAGCCGCCCCGCGCGCGTTCCGACATTCGCGGACTCGGCTCGCGACGATGCAGGGAGCCGCCAACCATCGTGGGCGCGATCTGTTCGTGACCCCTGGGCAGCCGCAGTGGGTGATCGCGAAGCTCGCGTATGGCGTCGCCGACAAAGATCTCGAAGACGAAGACGTCGACATCTTCGTGCAGCGTGATTGTGGCTCGAGCTGGGAGAAGCTCGGGACGGCGACGACCGGTGGCTCGCGGCCTCCGATGCCTGCCGCCGAAGGGATCGAAGACGGCGACGGTCGCGTGATGTTCCAGATCCCGAAGGAGCGCGAGCTCGGACCTGGAAAGCACCGCGTTCGTCTCGTGGTCGCGGGCGATCAGTCGTCGGTCGATCTCTTCCTCGACGTCGTTCCACCGAAGACGCCGATCTTCATCAGCGACGTCGACGGCACGCTGACGTCGTCCGAGAACGTCGAGTTCATCAAGCTCCTCACCGGCGACTTGCCGGAGACGCATCCTGGCGCTCCGGAGGCGCTCCGCGCGCTGGCCGAGAAGGGCTACCGACCGATGTACGTGACCGCGCGACCGGAGTGGCTCGTCCCGCGCACGCGCGCGTTCCTCGAGCTCCACGGATTCCCGCCGGGCATCATCCACACGTCGACGTCGATCACCGGCGCAGGCTTTGGCGCGAGCGCCGCGGCCTTCAAGGTCGACGAGCTACGCGCGCTCGCCGATCAGAAGGGCCTCGTGCCGAGCTTCGGCTTCGGCAACATGCCGAGCGACTCGGACGCCTACGCGTCGGCGTCGATCGAGCCCGCCGACCACCGCATCTTCTTTCGAATCGACGGTGACTTCACCGGCAAGCGCATCGAGAGCTACACGGAGCTCCTCCCGATGTTCACGGCGCTCCCTGCAGTCTGCAAGTAAGTCTCGCCTGCGAGCGTCGCGCTGACGCGCCGAGTCGCGCGACCTTTGCATCTCTTCTGCAAAATCTTCGCGCTGGCGTGCGCGGACGTGGCTGCAAATCCAGCACGGCACGTCACGTGCGTCCGCGCGTCGCTCCATGACCACGCCAGCCGCTGCCACCTCGACTGATCTATCCACATCCGAAGCGCGCATCGCTGAAGTCCGTCGCATCGCTCAGAACGTCGCGCGCAACGCTGCTCCTCTCGTCGATCGTGATGCACGATTTCCGAAGGAGACGATCGACGCGCTGAAGGCCTCCCACATGCTCTCGGCCTACGTGCCGAAGGAGCGCGGCGGCTTCGGGGCCAATGTCGAAGAGCTCTCGCTCATGTGCGAGATCCTCGGTCAGGAGTGCGCGTCTTCCGCGATGGTGTTCGCGATGCACCAGATTCAGGTCGCGTGCATCGTGCAGCATGGCTCGTCCTCGAGCTTCTTCCGCGCGTACCAAGAGGAGCTCGTTCGCGATCAGCGGCTCATCGCGTCGGTGACCTCGGAGGCGGGCGTCGGCGGCTCGGTGCGCACGAGCATCAGCCCGATCCTTCGCGAGGGGGACTCGTGCACGCTCCGCAAGGACGGGACGGTCGTCTCGTACGGTGAGCAGGCCGAGGATCTGCTCATCACGGTTCGCCGCGGGCCGGACGCTCCGTCGAACGACCAAGCGCTCGTGCTCGCGCGACGTGGGCAGTGCGTGATGGACCTCACCGGCACGTGGGACACGTTCGGAATGCGCGGTACGTGCAGCCCGGGCTACGTCATCACCGCGCGCTTCGGCGAAGAGCAGATCGTTCCGGGGCCTTTCGCGGACATCTCGAGCCAGACGATGCTTCCGTTCGCGCACGTGCTCTGGGGATCGCTGTGGCTCGGCATCGCGAACGACGCCGTGTCACGCGCACGCGGCTACGTGCGTGGCGTCGCACGCCAGATGCCAGGGCAAACGCCGCCCTCCGCGCTTCGCCTCTCGGAGGTCTCGTCGCAGCTCCAGATGATGCGGGCGCTCGTGCACGACGCGGCAAGGCGTCTGCGGGTTGCGCTCGAGCGTCAAGACCGTGAAGATCTCGCCTCGGTGGGCTTCGCGATCGCGATGAACGACCTGAAGCTCAGCGCATCCCAAATGGTCGTCGACATCGTCACGCGCGCCATGCGCATCTGCGGGACCGCGTCGTACCGCAACGATCACAAGCTGAGCCTCACGCGCCAGCTCCGCGACGCACACTCGGCGGCGCTGATGATCGGCAACGATCGCATCCACGCGAACACCGCGGCGCTGCATCTCGTCTACAAAGACGACGCCTGACTCTCAGCGCTCCTTCAGCTCCACGCTGCCACGCATCACGACGGCGGCGACGACGTCCTCGCTGCGCAGCGCCACGTCGAGCGGCTTCACGCTCGTCACCTTCACCGCCACGCTCATCGAGGGATCCGACATCGACGACGCGACCGATGGCAGCGCCGTGCTCAGCGCGTCGGGATCCATCGGCGGCGGCACCCGTGCGTTCATCGAGAAGATGTGGAGAAACAGCGCGGGATCCGTGTGCGGGCTCGTGCGTTCGCTCTCCGACGGGAGCGCGTAGGTCGCGGCCGACAAGCGGAGGGCCTTGCCGTCTTCGGACCACGTGATCGGCGTTCGAATGCCGACGTCGCCGCAGAGATCGCCGCGGAGCCCGAGATCGATCTGCGCGGTGTTCTTGTCGAGCGCAGCAGCAGCGTTGATGTGCGCGACGCGCGTGCGAACCTGGCTGCCCGTGTCGAAGGTGGTGCTGCTCTCGAGGCCTGCGATCGTCGTCGCGAGCGACGCGACGAGGCCGACGACGAGATCGTCCTCGGGAGGCAACCGCGGATCCTGCGCGAGCGGCGGCAGCGGCCGTGGCGGCTCGACGCGGGCGTTCGTAGCAGGACCGCTCTCGCATCCCTTCGCGCTCGCGGTCCGAATCTCCGGATAGGCGACGAGGCCGAAGCGAACGCGCAGCGCGTCGGGCGTGCCCGTCGCCGGTCCTTGGACGATGCCTCGTGGGTTCGTGATGACGCATCCGCCGAGCGGGAGCGCGCGCGTCTTCCCGAGCTCCGTCCACAAGCGTTCGGCCTGGGGCTTCATCGATGGGAGCTTGGCGTCGATCTCCTGCTCGACGCGGCGAAGCGCAGGACCGAGCTGCGCTTGAATCGTCGGCGTGACGTCGACACGCAAGATGCCACCCGCGAGCTTCACCTCGCAGCCGCGCGTGAACGCGAAGGTCACCTTCGACGGCGCGAAGCGGTAATCCGGCGTCAACCGGAGCGGCACGGTCGCCGTCGCGCGGCCTTGCGGCTCGCACGACGCGTAACACGACGCGCCGCGACAGGCCTCCGCGTGCGCACGCAGCTCCGTGCGCACGAGCAGCGCGTCATTTTCGATCGCGAACGAGAACGGACCGCGATCGACGGTGTAGTTGAGATGGCCGGCGACGCCGATGCCCTGGTTGCGCTCTTGCGCGACGCGGGTGCCGACCTTCGTCTCGAGCTCCTTCGCGAAAGACGACAGCTTCATCTCGACGTGCGCGATCGCGCGTGATGGGCGTGTGTCGGGCGCAGGTGTCGTGACGGGCTGGGGCGCGGTGGGCGCGACGAGCGGCTCGGTACGCGGCGCGATCGCGTAGCGGCACGTGTCGCGCGGGGGTGGGGCGCCCGACGACGCTGACGATGACGATGCGGATGGAGCCGGGCCACATGCCGCAACCAGAACCACATGCAGAACGGCGAGACGCAGCCGCGACGAGGACCAAAGCGACCATGACGTTCGAGGAAACAGCATTCGCGCGCGTGCCTTACGCTACGATAACGGCATCGAGAAAGTGGGCTTGATCGATGTCTACCTTGCGCCGATTTCTCTTCCCAGGTGCCCTTGTCCTCGTCTTCACGATGCTCGCAAGCGCGTGCGGTGAGACCGCAGCGATCGACGCCGTCGATGCGTCGGCCCAGGACGGATCGAGCGGCCAAGACGCGAGCGCGAGCGATGGCGCGGCGGGCGGAGATGCGACGCGCGAAGACGCCGGTGACGACGGCGGCGTGACGGACGCGGGAGACGGCGGCGAAGAAGACGCCGGGCCCCTCGCCTGCACGGCGTGCGCCCCGGACTACTGCGGCTGCGGCGCGTGCAACGTGGACCTCATCGTCTGCACGAAGGCCCCGCCGAAGTGTCCGCTGCTCTGCCCTACGAGCTGCGACCCGAGCGTGGTGAAGTGCGGCTGCCTTGGTAACCGATGCGTGCGCATGACGCCTCCTCCCGCGAAGATTCCTTGCTACGCGACGCCGGACTGTCCGAGCGACCAGTGTTGCAAGAAGGTCATGAACGAGCTGCGTGGCGAGTGTGTTCTCGGCAGCGGCTGCTAAAGCTGATACGCCTGCTCGGTCACTCGAATTCGGTCGAGACCGAGCGAATCGTCAATGGGGTGAGGTCATGAGGACATACGAGCTGAAGCCTCTGCGTGAGCGCAATTTGACCGCGGCCGTTGCGCTCGCCAAGCACTATCGCGATCTCAACGCGCCGGAGGAAGCCGAGAGCATCTGCCGCGACATCCTCGCGGTCGCGCCGGACAACGATGACGCGCTCCGCACGCTCGGCCTCTCGCTCACCGATCAGTTCCCGCTCTCGTGGATGACGCTCTTCGACGACGCGTGCAGCGTCTTCAACAAGCTCAAGTCCGAATACGAACGCATGTATTATACAGGCGTCGCCTGGGAGCGTTACGCCAAGGCGCAGCTCGTCGCCGGCCGCGCCGAGAACGCGATTCACGCATTCGAAGAGGCGATGACGCGCTTCGAGCAGGCCGACAAGCTCGGCTCGCCCGACGATCCCGCGCCGATCCTCCGCTTCAATCGCTGCGTGCGTGCGCTGACGACGCACCCCGAGCTCGTGCGGGTGTCGAGCCTCCCGCACGCCCCCGAATACGAGTTCGGCGACTAACGCTTCAGCTGCTCTTCGCCGAGCTCGTCGAGGATCTGCTCGACCGACTTCGGCTTGCCGTTCGCGGTCGAAGGCTTCGCACCCTTCGCGGTCGCGCCGCTCGTCGCGGCGGCCGGGCTTGGGTTGGCCGACGGCACAGCCGCGACGGGGGCGCTCTTGGCCTTCGGCTCGCTCGCGGGCGTCGCGGCGGCGGGCGCTGCGGGCGCGGTCTTCGCCTTCACGGGCGCCGCTTCGGTCACCGGCGGCAAGTCCATCGAGGGCGGCGGCGCGATCACCATCGTCGTCGGCGCGGGAGGCGGCGCGTTCTCCTCGACCGCGACCGGGACGGGGATCGACGGCGCGTTCGATGCCGCGTTCGCCTTCTTGGGCTCGTCGCGGACGATGAGCACCGCGGCGATGACGATGCCGGCGGTCATCAAGGTGACGATCGCGGCAGCCAGCATCGTGAGCGTGAGGCGAAGCGTCTTCGCGGAGGAGCGATGCGTCGGCACGTCCCCCGAGCGACGGCGCGTCGAGCTCGGCCCCGTCGGGATGATCCACGGGCTGTCGACCGACGACGGCGACGGCGGGATCGACTGTGACGACGCGTACGGGTCGTAGCCGGGAGGCGGCTGGAACGCCGGACGCGATCCGAACGGCGCGCGCATCGGCATCGGCGGCGTGCTCACGTGCAGATCACGCTGCTCGCGGGCAGCGATCGACTGCGCGAGCGTCTCGCGTACCGCGTCGACCGCACGCGCGAGCTGCGCGCGCTCGGGCATCGCCTGCGGCATGCTCGGCATCCGGCGCTTCGCGAAGGGCTGGAGCGGCTTCACGGGCGTCGCGTTCAGATCGATGTCGGTCGGCGCGAAGGCGGCGGGAGCGTGCTGCTGCTGCGGCTGCGCGAGGAAGCCGCCGCGGATCGTCGCGACGGGCTTCGGCGCGGGCGTTTGGAAGCGCGCCTGAGCGTTCCGCTCGTACGTGCCGATGTCGAGCGTGCCGTCCGTGACGGGCATCTCGTGCTGCGGATACGACGGCGCCGAGCGGCGCGGTGGCGGTGCGCTCGCCGGCTCGTCGAAGAGGTAACGCTTCAGCGCTTCGTAGTCGAGCGGACCGCTCGCGCCCGGCATGTACTCTTGCTGCGCCGCGTGGGTCTCGTCGGTGCGAAGCTCGTCCGGCGCGTGCTCTTCGTATGCCTGCTCTTCGTACGCCTGCGCGTATCCGTCGTTCGACGCGTGCGCGTAGGAGACCTCTTCGATCTCATGGCTCTCGATGACGCCCGTGAAGCGGGAGTCGTTGACTGGAGCGACGGAGATCTGCGCCTGCGATTTGCGCGGGATGGCATACGACGTGATGCTCTCGGTGCTCGGCTGGTAGGCGTTCGTCTCGCTCGAGTCGCGGAGGATCTCTCCCGAGGCCACGTAGGAGCGTCGCGCGGACAGCGCGGAGGGCGGCGAGACGGTCGCCGCTTCGTCTTCGGCGATTTGCGAGGTGCGCGGGCGCGAAAGCGACGGGAGCTCGTTCAGCGCCACGTACGACTCGCGCGGCGAACGCGTCGGGGAGAGGTCGTGCGAAGGGGAGGCGAGCGCGTGGGTCTCGGCGTTGTCCTCGTCGTCGTACGAGACCTCTTCGGCGTAGAGCTCGGCAAGATCGATACGCGACTGCCTGGGGGAGCGCGTCGCTTGATCGTCGTAACCTGCAGGCCCGCCGACATCGACGCCGGCGACCGTGAGCCCAGGACGCGCCGCCGTGAGGGAGGACGAAGACTCTCGAAGCGGCGCGAAGGCCGTCAGCTCGAGGTACGACTCGCGGGGGGAGCGTGTGCGCTCGTCGACGTATCCGTCGTTGTCCACCGAGCTCCCGGTCTTCGTGTATCCCGTCATTAGTACACCCAAGGCGCAAAATTGCACTGAGGGTGCCAAGACCGGACGGCATGGATCCTGTGTGATTCCGGGGCGTGCTTCCGCGCAGACTGGCTCGGGTGGATCGGTCGCGACCCATCGATCTCGACCACTCAACCCGTCGAAAGAGAAGAAGAGGCGACGCTACCGGCGCGTAACACGGAGGTTCCGCGCGCCGCTCACCCCGACCCCTTGGGCGCCGCGAAGACCGAGCGCGACGCGCGCCGAACCGTCTTCGATCTGGCTTGGACATTCGCGCTCGTTGTCCTTGTCGATCGTCACCGACACACGCTTGCCGCGCCGGCGAACCAGCAGGTGCTCCTTCGCGGCTTGGGCGAACGCGCAGCTCGCGCCGCCCACATCGAGCTCCGCGCCGCTCGGCTGGCGGAGGACGATCGACGGCGCCGCGGCGGTGACGTCGACCTCGAGCTCGAAGTCGGCGAACGTCACGTCCGTGAGGAACGCGCTCGCGCCCGGACCGAGCTGAAGACCGACGTCGTTTTGGAAGGAGATCGAGCTCCCTGGAAATCCCGCGAGCCGATCGGGCGCGAGCTGATCGGGGCCGGCGAGGAGGAGCGGCTTCGGCACCGCCGCGAAGCGCGTTCGCGTCGCGAAGCGATAGCCGGTGATGTTCATCCCTGCCTCGGCGCGATCGTCGAGCCAGAGCGCGAGGCCCGAATCACCCGACGTGATCGCCGAGTCGACCTTCGGCCCGGCGGAGCACTTCGGCGTCTGCGTGGTGGTGAGCACGCAATCGCTTGGCTTCGGCGCGTCCGAGATCGTTTGAAATGCCCCGAACCACGGCTGCCAGCGCATCCATCGCTGCCCCGTCCAAAGCGCTGGCGCGCCCTCCGCTCCGCGAAACAAGCGCACGGTCTCGAGCGAGGTCGGATCGACGGGCAGCCCAGGCTCGATCGCGCCTTCGGCCGAGATCACCCAGACGGTCTTGAAGTCCGTCGCCGTCGGGCTCGCGGGGATGATCACGGCGAGCGCGCCGCCCGCCTCGAGCGGGACGAGCTGGCGCTCTTCGATCAGCGTGTCGCCTTGCTGAACGACCTTCCCGGTCACGAGATCGACGGGACGCTTCGTCGCGCGACTCGCGTCCGGCGCGAACCACTCGATCGTCGGGATGGGCTGGTTCTTCGAGTCGAAGCCGCCCGAGACGAGGATCTCTCCGCTCGAGAGACGAAGCACGGTCGGTCGTTCGCGCGCCACGGTGAGCAGCGCCACGCCGCCGTTGCGCGCGCGACGCGTCACGGGATCGATGATCTCCATCGTGCGAAGGAGACCGCCCGGACCGCGGCCACCGACGAGCAACGTCTCGCCCGTCACGAGCGTCGTCGACCCGTGCCGCGTGCGTGCCTCGGCGAGATCGATCCGATCGCGATCGAAGTCGCCGATGTCGCCGGGAGCGCCGGGCTTCGGCATGTAGATCTCGGCGGTGGCGAGCGGCGTCGCCGAGTCGGGATCCTCACCGCCCGCGACGAGCGCAGGGCTCGCCGAGTCCGGATCGTCCGAGGGCATTCGGAACGCCGTGATCGAGGCAAACGAACGGCGCGCGCCGAGGCCGATCGGAAGTCGCTCGATCGCGCCCGTCGTCAGGTCTCCGACGTACGTGTGCGGCACCTGCTCGCCGCTCTGCGAGCGACCACCGGCGACCATGAAGTGCCGCCCGAACACGCCGAGCGCCATCTTCTCTCGACGCTCGATGTCTTGCGTGAGGCGACACGACGCGCCTCCTGGCCAGACGAGGACATTGATCGGTCCGCTTCGAGGGATGTCGGCGAAGCCGCGCCAGTCGACGTCGACGTCCCGCTGCGAGACATCGACGAGGAGCGCGCGCGTCTCGGCCGGCAGCTCGGCCATGACGAAGCCGACGTCACGAAGGAACGCCGCCGAGGCGGGCGGCCGGTCGAGGGACGGCTCGAAGTCGCCGCTTGCATAAACGACCGAGTAGGCCTCGCTCGAGACGGGGCAATTCTTGGTCGAGTAGACGAAGACGGATCGCTCCTCGATCCGCGGTGATTTCTCGCAGCTCGGGAGGAGCGCAAGGGTGCCGAGAAGTGCGAGGAGCGCGACGGAGCTCCATCGCCTCGATCCGATAGGGGCTTCCCCATACCCCCGGGTCGCATGGCGAGCGCGAGCGCGCGGGTCATTTGCCCGTGCTCCGCCTTGCTCCTGCCATCGTCCCTGCATCCGCTGGCCTCTCGAATGAGCGTACAGTGTACGTGCTCGCGATCGGTACCTTCTAGCCGAGAGACTGGTCAACCGCCGTCTCATGCCGTCTCGGTTCACGCATCTTATTCGCGATCTGGATACGAGATGCGCGCGTCCTGATAAGATTCGCTGGCTTGTATCCGCAAGTGTTCGGCAAATACGTCCTCGAGCGCGAGCTGTCTCGAGGGGGGATGGCTCGCGTCATCCTTGCGACCTTGCGTGGAGCGGGCGGCTTCGAAAAGAAGCTCGTCGTGAAGCAGATCCGCGACGAGCTGGCGTTCGATCAGCAGTTCGTTCGCCGGTTCGTCGAAGAGGCGAAGACGACCGTCGCGTTGAGCCATCCGAACATCGTCCCGGTCTACGAGCTCGGCGTCGAGCAAGGGACCTACTTCCTCGCGATGGAGCTCGTCGAAGGAGTCAGCGTCGCCGAGCTCATTCGCGAGCGAAACGCGGACGGGTCGCGGCGCGTGCTCACGCCCGAAGAGGGCGCGTACATCGGCGTCGAGGTTTGCCGCGCGCTCGACTACGCCCACCGCCGCATGAAGGTCGTGCATCGCGACATCACGCCTCGCAACGTGATGATCGACGAAGAAGGTCAGGTGAAGCTGATCGACTTCGGGATCGCGGCGCCTGCCCTCGTCGCCGGTCATGAGATCCTCGGCTCGCCCGGACACATGGCGCCCGAGCAAGTCGACGGCGGGGAGCTCGGTCCGTCGACCGACATCTTCGCGCTCGCGGTGCTCTTGATGGAGGCTTGGACGGGCTCGGCGCCGTTCCGGCGTGCCACGCCCGAGGAATGCGCCGCCGCCGTTCGTGAGCCTCACCCCAAGCCGAGCGACTTCGACGCGCGCCTCTTGCCGCTCGACGACGCGATCAGCGCGGCGATGAACGTCGATCCGAAGAAGCGGCAGCAAGACGCGAGCGATCTCGGCCGCGTGTTCCGCGCGTTCTTGCAAGGCGTGGATGTCGGCGATCTCGCGCGCGCGCTCGGCGACCGCGTACGCGAGCTGCGTGAAGAGGTGGAGTCTCCCTCTCCGCCGTCGCGCACGACGGCGCCGCGTGCCTCGGCGGCGAGCCATGGCGATCTCGGGACGAAGACCTTCGCCGCGCGTGACGAGAGCACGTGGTCGAATCCGCCTCCTCGCAACAGCGATCCCGACGACGCGAGCCGACAGGCGAGCGAGGACAAGGACGACGACGACGCGTTCGACGATCCGATGGCGCCGAGCACGCGAAGGCTCGAGAGCTCCGGAAAGATCCCCTACAAGCGCCCGGGTCGTGGCCGCGCCAATGATCCTGCGATGTCGATCCCGACGCCGCTGATGGTCGAGGTCGACGAGCTGCAGAAGATCCACAAGGACATCGATCGCGCGCGCGCCGAGGGAAGCGCCCGCGAAGAAGCCGGGAAGACGCCGAAGGCGATGCCGAGCGCGCCCGTCGTCCTGACGCCCTCGTCGTTCACGCCCACGCCGCTCGCCAAAGCAGGCAACGAGAAAGAGGGCGACAACGGGAAGAAGCCGCAGGCGCAGGTCGACATCCCCACCGTGCGGCGAACGAAGTTCAAGAGCACGCCGCCGGTCGAGACGATCGCGACGCGCCCGTTCGAGACGCCAGTCCGCGCGTTCGATCGCGCGTCGCTTCCGACGGCCGAGAAGCAACGGCGCTCGCGGACGCTGTACGTCGGCGTGGCGTTCGTCGTGCTTGCGCTCGGAGGGTTCGCCGCATGGCGCGCGCGTGCAGGCTCCTCGAACGACGCGACCGGCAAAGGGCCACCGTCGACGAGCACCACGCCCACGAACGTGACGACGACGGGAACCGAGAGCCCGACGCAACCGGCGACGAACGTCACGGCGCCGCCGGTGACGGCGATGAAGTCGGCCGGCGTCCGCGATCTGGTCGCGCCGCCAGGCTCCTCGATCCAGGCGCCGCTTCCGTCGATCTCCGTGTCTGCGCCGGTGGCGACGGGTAAGGCCGCGATGATCTTGCTCGGCGACCCCGGCACGCGCGTGTCGGTCGACGGGACATCGCGAGGGCCTTGCCCTGCGCGCGTCGAGCTCTCGCCGGGCCAACACGACGTCCAGTTCACGTTCGAGCCCACCGGCGAGAGCCGCGGCGAGAAGGTCACGCTCAAAGGCGGCGACCGCATCACCGTCCGCGCCGAGTTCACCGGCGCGACCCCGACGGTGAAGATCCAGCGCTGACGTCGGCCGGCGCGTTTTCACACGCCGGATCGTTCGGGCAAGGCCGCGCTCAAGGGCGCCAGCCCGCAAAACGCCGGCATTTTGGCGTTCGCTTGACAGAGCTAACAATTTACTAAAAAGTTAACTCATGTCCGCCGTCGCCTCGACCCCGAGCTCGCCGTCCACCACCTCGACCGCGCCGTCGCCCGCGAACGCGATCCCAGCGCCCGAGAGCCAAGTCGTGCTCACCGGCAGCGGCGAGGCGGTCACGTACGTCTGGGACTATGCGAGCACACGACCGGAGCTTCGCGCGCTCTACGAGAAGTCGAAGGACCTCAACTGGAACGCGCGCACGGATCTCGACTGGAAGGTGAACGTCGACCCGGAGAGCGAGATCGTCAGCGACGCGTTCAATCCGATCTTCGGCACGGACATCTGGAAGAAGCTCGATCCGAAGACCGAGGTGCCGAAGCTTCGCCGACACCTGACGAGCTACATGCTCTCGAACTTCCTCCATGGCGAGCAGGGCGCGCTCCTCGCGACCTCGCAGATCGTCACCACCTGCCCGACGACCGACGGAAAGATGTACGCGGCGGCGCAGGTGTTCGATGAGGCACGTCACGTCGAGGCCTACAACCGTTACCTGAGCGAGAAGGTGGAGCTCATCTACCCGCCGAGCCCGCACCTGAAGCAGCTGCTCGACACGGTGCTCACCGACTCACGCTGGGACTTCAAGTTCCTCGGGATGCAGATCTTGATCGAGGGCGTAGCGCTCGGCGCGTTCGGGCTCATTCACCAGACCGCACAAGAGCCGCTGATCAAGCAGATCACGCACAACATCATGCAAGACGAGGCGCGGCACGTCGCCTTCGGCGTGATGTCGCTCAAAGGCTTCTACACCGACATGAAGGAGAGCGAGCTCCGCGATCGCGAGGAGTTCGTCATCGAGAGCTCGCGCCTGCTCCGCGACCGGTTCCTCGCGCAGGAGGTGTGGGCGACGGTCGGGTTGCCGCAGGCCGAATGCGAGGCCGCTGCTGCGTCGTCTATGATGCTTCAGATGTTCCGGCGGCTCCTCTTCAGCAAGATCGTCCCGAACGTGAAGCGCCTCGGGCTCCTCACGCCGCGCGTGCGCAAGGGCTTCGAAGAGCTCGACGTCATCGAGTACGAGACGTGGGAGCCGAGCGCCTAGCTCTACCTCGACGTCGATCGAATCGAGACCAAGAAGAAATCGAGAAGCATTCGACCTACCGATGATCGTTGTTACGATCGCTCGAAAGGTCAGTCCGCTGCCGTGAAGCTAGGCCTCGCATCGTCCAATCGAACGCTCGTCGTGCCTCCGCACCTTCATGCGGCTCCGCGCGAAGCGCGGGCCGACCTCCCCAAAATGAGTCCGGAGGGGCCGCCGCCGTCTACTGTTCTGCGGAAGGCAGCTCCTGTAACGTCGACATCCGAGCCGATGCGTATGCGTGAATCGTCGACGAGGACCTCCGGAGAATCTCCGGCGAGCGCAGCGCATGCCGGCGCGGCCGCTCCGAAGAAGAAGGAGCGCAACGCCGCCGAGACGAAGCGACGCATCCTCGAGGCGGCAGCGTCGGAGTTCGCGGCGAAGGGCTTCGACGGAGCGAGGCTCGGGACGATCGCGCGCGCGGCCGACGTCCAGCAGGCGCTCATTCATCACTACTTCGTCGACAAAGAGACGCTCCATGCGGAGGTCGTGCGTGGTGGCCTCGACGCGATGACCGAGGCTGCCTGGCAGCTCCTCGCGCAGATGGACATGCCCATCGCCGATCGCAAAGGGAAGAAGCGACGCGGGCCAAACGAGCTCCGTGCGCTCGCCGAGGCGTTCGTCGATCTCATCCTCGGCTTCTTCGCGACGAACGAGTCGTTCTTGTCGATCCTGCGCCACGAGGCGCGCCGCGATCACTCCCGCGGCGCCGCGACGAAGATCGTGGCGGATCATGTCGCGCCCGTGTTCGACGCCGTCGTCGCGCGCCTCGATGAGATGCGCGCACGCGGAGAGGTGCGGAGAGACGTCGATGCACGTCACCTCGTGCTCTCGTGCGTCGCGATGATCGCGTTTCCCTTCCAAGAGGAGCCGTTCGTCGCCGCGATCTGGCCCGTCGATTGGCACCGGCCCGAGCACCTCGCCGAACGAAAGAAGCAAGTCGTCGAGATGATCCTCGCGCGCGTCCTTCCCTGAGGGTCAGGCATCGCGGTCGGCGCGAAGCCGAGCTCGCCCGTCTTCGGACGCACCTGCCTCGGTGGACTCGGCGGTCTCGGTGTCGAGCTCCTCGAGCGCACGATCGATCCGTTGGTCCTCGGCGTCCTTCTCCGTGATGGTCGAGAGGACGACCCGCAGCTTTGGCGAGGCGACGGCATCCGCCGCGACCCGAAGACGCGGCGCTGCCTCCGGATGGTCGCGAAGGAGAAGCGCGGCGCCCGCGCGCACGTCCTCCTTCGCGCTCGGATCTTCGACGAGGCGCCAGAGGTCTTCTTCGCGCGTGGGCGCGCGCCGGTACCCGCTCGTCCCTCCTTGCTCGCGAAACGACGCGAGCTCGGCGCGCCACGTCGCGACGTCACGTGATCGACGGGCGACGCGCGCCGCCAAGTCGTCGTCCTTCGAGCCGTACCGAAACGCTTCCCTCGCCTCCTCGATCCGCGCGAGGAGCGCGTCGCGCTGAAGCTCGTCGAGGCCCGTCGCGTCCATCGGCAGCGCGATCGTGATGGGCCGCCGCTTGGCGCACACGAGGAGGATCTCGCGCTGGTTGCGCGGCATGACCGAGAGGATCTCGTCGTAGGGGAGAAACGTCGATCGGCCAAGCCAGCGCATCAAGAGGCCATCCGTGCCGACGTCCACCCGCGCGTCCAGCCAAGCCACGACGAGCGCGACCATCGGGGCGAGCAGAGAGAGGAAGATCGAGAGCGGTCCTCGCGCGCCGGTCAGCATGAGACCAAGCGCGAAGAGGATTGGTGCGAAGGCGAACGTGCCGAGCTCGCGCATGCGGGTCGCGCGAAGCGGCGACCACACCCCGAACGAGATGCGCTGTTGATCGACGTCGCGACCGAGCGCGTGAAGGAACGCGCGTGCCTCGTCCTCGCTGTCCACCTCGGCCTCGAACAGCAGCTCGCCCTTGCCGTCGGTGCAGCACACCGAGCCGCTCGCGCCAGCGCCGTGCCGCGGCTGGTAAAACCCTGCCGCCACCGTCTCCGCAGGGAGAAATGGCCGCCCCTTCGCCTTGATCCCCTTCTTCGTGACGCGGACGAACGTCTCGTGCCCCACCGTTCGGATCCGGCGATCGCGCCGAACCGGCTCGAAGGAGGCGCGCGCGAACACGATCGCCAGCGCGATGCCGGTCCCGACGATGAACGCGGGCAGCGTGAACAGCAGATTGAGCAGGAGGCTCCCGCCGAACATCGCCAAGGCCGCGAAGCGCATCGTCCGGAAGCGCTTCTTGACCTCGTCGTCAGGCGCGAAGGTGCGCGGGGCGACGGTGCGCGTGACGATCTTGAGCGAGCGCTCGAATGCGCCGGCTTCGCTCGCTGTCTCGCTGTCCCCTTCGCTATCCATCGAACGACCGCGCCCGCGCGCGATCGTCAGCTTACGACGCGCGCGTGAGGAACGCCGTTCGTCTTTCCGTTTGCCTTGCTTTCGTCCGACGAGCCCGCCGGTGCGTGCGTGTGCGGCGTGGTCGAGTGAACGAGATCGCTCAGCGAATGCGCGCCTTCGCGGTCCATCGCCTTCAAGAGCCCACGCTTGATCGAGCGCGGTAGAAACGGCCCTTCGTAGACGAAGCTCGTGTAGAGCTGCACGACGTCCGCGCCTGCGCGAAGCATCGCGAGCGCCGTCTCGGTGTCGCGAATGCCGCCGACCCCGATGACGAGCGCCGCCGGCCCTACCCGCGCACGCACGCGCTTCACGACGGAGAGCGACCGCGGGAAGAGAGGATGCCCGGAGAGGCCGCCCGCGCCGATGCCCTCGACCTCGGCGGCGGGCGTCGCGAGCCCATCGCGTGAGATGGTCGTGTTCGTCGCCACGATCCCGGCGAGCCCTGCGCGCATCGCTTCATCGCAGATCGCGTCGATCGCGTCGTCTGGCAGATCGGGCGCGATCTTGACGAGGAGCGGCACGCTCGCGCCCTCCATCATGAGCGCGTTGAAGAGGTCACGCGCGGCGTCGGCGGCTTGCATCGCGCGAAGGTCCTTCGTGTTCGGCGACGAGACGTTGACGACGATGAAGTCGGCGACGCCTCGCACCGCGCGAAAGCTCTCGACGTAGTCGGCGAGCACCTTCTCGCGCGACTCCTTCGTTCCATCCACCGGCACCGATCGCGATTTTCCGATCGAGATCCCGACCGGCACCCGCACGCTCGGCTTTCGCTGCGCGACGCGCGAGGCGACGCGGCGTGCGCCTTCGTTCGGAAAGCCGAGGCGGTTGATGATCGCTTTGTCGGCGGGGAGCCGGAACATGTTTGGCGGCGGGTTCGGTCCCTGCGGCTCCGCGGTGACGGTCCCGAGCTCGACGTGGCCGAAGCCGAGCGCGGCGAGCGAGCACGGCCTCTCGCCGTTCTTGTCGAGGCCCGCCGCGACGCCGATCGGGTTCGGGAACACGAGCCCCGCTTTGCGGACCTCGAGCCG